>UQLX01000026.1 GCA_900541985.1 uncultured Blautia sp.
AGACCGCATAAACAAAGTGATTGCAGCATGAAATAATAATTAAACTCCACGGATTAAGGTCACTGTCTTTCAGACCTTCCTGTGCAAGTATGGTATGAAGAACAGATATATCACTGGAAACGTCCCAGGCTGTATCCTGAAAAACAGAATCCAGAAGCTTTGCAAACGCTGTATTGAGCGTATCCAGGGTATCCTCGATTTCTTTTTTCGATGCCCGGATCGTCTCCCCCTGTACAGGCTGGCTGTCCATATCCTCATAGGCGTCCAGAAGCTTTACTGTCATAGGAAGATAATAATTCATCATCCGCTTCAGATCCGGAATGATCTCCGGATGCTCCTGAACTCTCTGAAAGATTCTCTTTACAATTTCTTCCATGCTGGCGATCTTGGCTGAAATCTCTTCTCCGGGAATGGCATCATTGCTTTTATGGATTTTTCGGATATACGCTTCTCCCTGGTCAAGAACTTCCTGTACCTCCGGTGGAACATCTGCCATTTTTTGTCTTTTCTCTGCTTCCTGTCTCTGCCTTTCTTCCTGAATGCGGAGGCTTTCCTCATACTGACGATAGGTTTCGCTGCTGGTGATCAGACAGGTTTCTTCCTGGTCAAGGCTGCCCTCCAGAAACCATCCTGTATCGATCATTTCCTGGATATCGTTTTTTACAAAGCGAACACTCTTGCCCACAGCCCTGGAAAGCTTCTCCAGCTGGCAGTAGGTTCTGTCCCCAAGAGCCCTGCGGTACTTTCGGAACCGCCGTACTCTTCCATGTCCGCGGATTCCCTTATGCAGTATTACAATTCCTGCTGCCATTCCAAGCATCATAAGGAGGATGGTTGTTATATAAAAGGAACCGACCAGCGTCTGGATCAGAAGAACTGCCAGAAAAGCAATTCCCATAAAGCCTGACATAATGCCGCCCATCACCATCAGGAAATAATTCCTGGTTTCCATTCCGCTAAGAGAGATGTATAGATCCGGATATTTTTCTTTTTTTTCAGTAAAAACAGGCTTCACGGAATCGGAGTAAGCAGTACGCTCCGGCTCCCTGTCATTCATACTGTCCCATCCTTTTTTCGGATTAAAGTTCTGCCTCTGGTACTGGCAGACTCCCTGGTCGATCACCCTTCCAATGGAACGGCTCATTCTCCTGAAATCCCTTGAATTTACTGCTTTTTCGATCACATCCTGCGCTTCCCTGATCTTGTCCTCCATCTGCGCAAAATCAAAATTCTGGTTTTTTGTTGTTTTCTTCTTATCCATAAGTATTCTCCATCAGGCCAATATAAACTTTCATTTCCTTTATTCTGCACTATAAAAATATTATAGCGAAGTGCCTGATAAAATACAAGTTTTCAGTTGAAGTCCGATTCCAAAAGTGCTACACTGTTTATATCGTACATTAAAGCGGCAAAGTACCTTTTACTGATACCGCCAAATAACAGGAGGATGATATTATGGAAAAAAAGAACATCGACTGGGGTAACCTGGGTTTTGGCTATGTACAGACAGATTACCGTTATGTCTCAGATTTTAAGAATGGTTCCTGGGACGAAGGAAAACTTACCGAGGATGCAAACGTTGTAATCAATGAGTGCGCCGGTGTCCTTCAATATGCCCAGACTGTATTTGAAGGTATGAAAGCCTATACAACAGAAGACGGACGTATTGTTACTTTCCGTCCGGATCTGAACGCAGAACGTATGGAAAACTCTGCAAAAAGACTGGAAATGCCGGTATTTCCAAAAGACCGTTTTATTCAGGCTGTCGTGGATACCGTAAAGGCAAATGCCGCTTACGTTCCGCCATTTGGCTCAGGAGCAACCCTTTATATCCGTCCTTTTGAATTCGGCACCAATCCGGTCATTGGGGTGAAGCCTGCAGATGAATACCAGTTCCGTGTATTTACCACACCGGTAGGACCTTACTTCAAGGGCGGCGTAAAGCCTCTGACCATCCGTGTGACTGATTTTGACCGCGCAGCGCCCAACGGAACCGGCCATATCAAGGCAGGACTGAACTACGCCATGAGTATGCATGCCATTGTAGACGCACACAACCAGGGATATGACGAAAACATGTATCTGGATGCCGCAACCAGAACGAAAGTAGAAGAAACCGGCGGAGCCAACTTCCTCTTTGTCACAAAAGACGGCAAGGTTGTCACACCGAAATCTGACAGCATCCTTCCATCTATTACCCGCCGCTCTCTGATCTATGTGGCGCAGCACTATCTTGGACTTGAGGCAGAAGAACGTGAGATCCCGTTTGAAGAAGTAAAAGATTTTGCAGAGTGCGGCCTTTGCGGCACTGCTGCCGTAATCTCTCCGGTAGGAAAGATCGTAGATCACGGCAAGGAGATCTGCTTCCCGACAGGAATGACAGAAATGGGACCTGTTACCAAGAAGCTTTATGAAACACTGACCGGCATCCAGATGGGCCGCATCGAGGCTCCGGAGGGATGGCTTCAGGTAATCGAATAAACGATATCCCGAAGGGATCTGCCCCTGGCAGCTTTCTTCGGATATCTCTCCTCAAAAAAGGGCAGTTACAGGTTTTTATGAACCTGCAGCCGCCCTTTTTCTTATTTCTTTCTCTCGTATTTTACGAATTCATATTCCAGGTCAAAATAAGTCTGCTCCTCGCTTCTGGCCGTCACTTTCCACTCCGGCATCTCATCCAGATTCGGGAAATAACAGTCTGCTTCATAGGCAAAATCGATTTTTGTGATATGAGCTGTATCGCAGTAAGGAAGAAGCTGTTTGTATACACTGTCCCCTCCAATGCAATACACCTGGTCAGACGGGTATTTTGCGATTTCTTCCAGAAGTTCCTCTATGGTATGTACCACAATGGCATCCTTTACCTTAAAGTCTCTGTTTCCGGTCAGAACAATATTGGTTCTGTTTTTCAGCGGAAGTCCGCCTGGAAAGCTTTCCAAGGTCTTTCTTCCCATGACTACGATCTTGCCTGTGGTTTCCTGACGGAACATTTTCATGTCTGCCGGAATACTTACCAGAAGCTTGTTATCCTTGCCGATAGCCCAGTTTTTATCCACTGCTACAATAATATTCATAATCTCTGTTTCTTCCTCCTGTTTCAGATAGCGATCGGAATGTTTTTGATCTGAGGCCATGTCTGGTAGTTCTCAATGATCAGGTCATCCACTGTAAAATCATAGAAATTTTTGATCTCCGGATTCAGCTTTACCGTAGGTGCCGGATACGGAGTTCTCTGGATCAGTTCCTTTACAACCGGGATATGGCGGTCGTAAATATGGCAGTCGGAGATCACATGTACCAGTTCTCCTGCCTCCATATCACATACCTGGGCAAACATCATCAGAAGAATGGAATACTGGCAGACATTCCAGTTATTGGCAGCCAGAATATCCTGAGATCGCTGATTCAGGATCGCATTCAGGGTCAGCTTCTCTTTCCCCGGTTCCTTGGTCACATTAAAGGTCATAGAATAAGCGCAGGGATACAGATGCATCTCGTGCAGATCCTGATGCACATAAATATTCGTCATGATCCTGCGGCTGTAAGGATTGTTTTTCAGGTCATAAAGGACACGGTCCACCTGATCCATCATACCTTCTTTATACAGATGCTTCACCTGCATCTGGTAACCGTATGCCTTGCCGATAGATCCGGTCTCATCTGCCCAGCTGTCCCAGATATGGCTGTTCAGGTCATGGATATTGTTTGATTTTTTCTGCCAGATCCAGAGGATCTCATCCATCGCGCTTTTCAGGGCTGTTTTGCGAAGAGTCAGAGCAGGAAATTCTTTCCTGAGATCATAGCGGTTTACAACGCCGAATCTCTTGATCGTATAAGCAGGAGTACCGTCCTCCCATACCGGACGTACCTTCTCTCCTTCTGTGCTGGTGCCGTTTTCGATCACATCTCTGCACATGTTAATAAACACTGTATCTGCAACGCTCATATCTGCGCCTCCTTTTTCCTGTTTTTTTCGTTGGTTCACATCGTGCTGTGGTTCATTATATCATACGGCGCAGTGCTTTACAAATCCAAATTCCCGTGCTATATTAGAACCCATGAAATTTATAATCACATTATTAAAACCACTTTCGTTTCTTCCAGCCCTGCTGATGATGTACCTTATTTTTTCATTTTCAGCCCAGACCGGGGAGGTGTCCGGGGAACTCAGCTACAAAATCAGCTATGAAATCGTAGAAACGAAAAATGAACTTTTCCATACAGGAAAAAGCTATGACCAGCTAGCGTATGAAGCGGAACAGATTCACTACTATGTGCGGAAAGCCGCCCATATGACAGAATATTTTCTTCTGGCCATCGCTGTTTCCTTTCCGCTTTATGTATACAAAATAAGAGGCTTCTGGCTCTTTTTCCTTGCAGGTATTCTCTGTGTCGGCTTTGCCGGACTGGATGAGTATCACCAGTCTTTTGTATCCGGAAGAAGTCCCGGGCTCAAAGATGTGGGCTTTGACAGTGCAGGAGCGCTGATCGGTATCCTTATGGTTCAGCTTTTTTGCTGGTCAAGTCTGCATTCTCCTGATTCCAGACCTGTACGACGAAAAAAGCGCAGGAAAAAACATCGCAGATAGATCCGGGCTGCTTCACTCTATTTTGCCGCCTTCCACAACCAGATTGTCCGGATCTGCTGCTTCCCCGTAAACAGGAGCCAGTGTTGCTTCATAATCTGCATGGAAAAAGCGTTCTTCACCAAGTGCCCGGATCTCATCATTGAGCCAGTCAAGAAGTGAGGTATTTCCTTTCTGCACAGCAGGTGAGATCTCATCCGCATTGCCGAGAGCCTCAATACCGACGGTAAATCCGGGGTTCTGGATCGCCCATGCCAGAACTTCCGTATTATCCGTAGAAAATGCATCTCCGCGTCCGTCCAGAAGCGCATTATATGCATCTGCATATTCATCATATTTCTGCAGTGTTACATCCGGATAATTCTTTTCAAAATAGGTTTCTGCAGTGGTTCCCTTAACGACAATGAGAGTTTTCCCGTTAAGCTGTTCGACGTCTGTCACAAGGGCATTGTCCGGAGATACAACCCCCAGCTTCACTTTCATATAAGGCAGTGCAAAATCTACCTGTTCGGCTCGCTCTTCTGTTACTGTAAAATTTGCAAGAATAAGATCTGCCTTGCCTGTTGCGGCATATTCCACACGGCTTGCAGGATCGGTAGAAATATATTCAGCCTTCACCCCGAGATCCTTCGCAATGCGTTCTGCAAAATAAATATCATAGCCCTGATATTCACCATTTTCATCTACATATCCAAAAGGAGCCTTATCACTGAATACACCAATAACGATCTTCCCGCTTTTCTTTATTTCATCAAGTGTACAGAAAGAAGCTGCGGAGGTCTCCTTTCCTGAGCGGCTGCAGCCTGTAAATCCGGCCGTCAGAAGTACAGCTCCCAAAATTATCGTAAACAGTCTTTTAATATGCTTCCTGTATTTCATTTCTGATTCCATCCTTCCATATATTAGTTGTACTATTCATTCCTTTTTTATCTGTTCTGCGCTTTTCATAAGCAAAGGTCCGCAGAAACTCTTTCGCCCTCTGTGTTTCAGGCTTTGTAAAAAACACATCCGGTTTCGCTTCTTCAACGATATGCCCACTGTCTAAAAATAAGATTCTGTCCGCAATTGCTTCCGCAAACTGCATTTCATGTGTTACGATCACCATTGTCATCCCCTGCCCAGCCAATTCCAGCATCACATCCAGGACTTCTCTTACCATTTCCGGATCAAGAGCTGCGGTAACTTCATCAAACAGCATGATCTCCGGATTCATGCAAAGTGCACGGATTATCGCGACACGTTGTTTCTGTCCTCCTGACAGTTCTCTGGGATAGGCCTTGCGCTTTTCCCAGAGCCCGACTCTTCTCAGCATCTGCTCTGTCTGCAGTTCTACTTCCTTTTTCGGGCGTTTCTGCACTTTGACAGGAGCCAGCATGATGTTGTCCATAATATTTTTATGAGGAAAAAGCTCATAGCTCTGAAAGACCATGCCAATTCTCTGTCTGATCCGGGCAATCTTTTTGCCATTGGACATTACTTCTTCACCGTCCAGTAAAATTTTCCCTCCTGTAGGCATTTCCAGTCCGTTCATGCACCGCAGAAATGTGCTTTTCCCACAGCCGGAAGGACCAAGCACCACAACGACTTCTCCCTTTTCTATACTGACATCAATCCCGTCAAGAATGACCTCATCACCAAATTTTTTCTTTAATCCCACAACCTGCAGCTGTGTTCTTTTTTTCATCTGTTCTGTTCACCTCCAGCGTTTTTCAAGACTTTTTGCCAGCATGGAAATCGGCCAGCATGCAAGAAAATATAATAAAAATATCACTCCGTATATCCACAGCGCAGCTGTCGGGAATGTAAAACGATTGGCATCAATGATCTGTTTCCCCACTTTCAGAACCTCCGTCATACCGATCAGAACAACAAGACCTGTAGTTTTAATCATCCTGGTAGTAAGGTTGATCGTAAGAGGAAGCAGTCTCTGTACAGTCTGAGGAACAATCACATATCCAAAAGTCTGCCGCTTATCCATCCCAAGAGCTGCTGCACTGTCATACTGATGTTTTGGTATACTGCCAAGCGCACCTCTTACTAGATCGCCCATTTCCGCAGTTCCCCACAAAGTGAAAACAACAACAGCACTGCTCTGTGCGGACGGATTCCAGCCAAAGGCTCTTGTTACACCAAAATAAGCAATAAACAAAAGCACAAGCTGCGGCATAATGCGGATTATTTCCAGATAGATCCGGCTGACCGCTCGTGATATCGGATTTTTCAATGTCATAAACATTCCGAAAAGTCCCCCCAGCGGAACAGAGAGCAGTACGGCGATCAGACTGATGCGCAGTGTCACCCACAGCCCTTCCAGCAGCCGCAGGAAATTGTCGCCCAGAAAAAGTACACTAATCCCCGAATCCTGCATATTTCAGTCTCCTTTCCATAATTCCTGCTGCTATGGAAACAGGAAGTAAAAGAATCAGATAAAATAGCACCAGCATAACAAGCGCCTCATCCGTTTCATAATAAAGACCAATCAGATCCTTTGTGACATACATCAGATCTGCCAGTGCGATTCCACTGACCACAGAGGTTTCTTTTATAAGAAAGATCACATTGGCGCACACACCTGGAATCGATACAGCAAGCGCCTGTGGAAAAATAACCTCTCTCATTATCAGCCATGGATTCATACCGAGACCTGCAGCAGCTTCGATCTGGGTTTTCTCTACTGATCCAAGTCCACTCCTCAGAGACTCTGCCATATAGCTGCCGCCAAGAAAGCCAAGGCCTGCAATGGCACAGATCTCTGCGCTCCAGATAATCCCAAGCTTTGGCAGTCCAAAGTAAAGAAAGAAAAGCTGCACCAGCAAAGGGGTATTTCGACTGATTTCTATGTATACAGACACTGCCTGACAGAGGACAGGGATTTTATAGTACAATATCATGGAAGACACCACTCCTGTCGCCAGCGCGATCAGTATCCCCCAAAATGCAATTTTTACAGTAAGCCTTGCTGCATCCACATACCAGGGCAGATATTCCATCATAAATCCAAAGTCAAGTCCCATTCTGATCCGGCTCCTCCTTCCCTTATATTTATAGAGATCATGATCTTACCGCATCAAAGCCATTTTGCAGATCCGCAAGGATATCATCAATGTGTTCCGTACCAATGGACAGGCGGATCGTATTCTGCCGGATTCCCTGATCCTCCAGTTCCTTCTCTTCCAGCTGGCTGTGTGTGGTCGTCGCAGGATGTATCACAAGACTTTTCACATCAGCTACATTGGCAAGCAGAGAAAAGATCTTCAGGCTGTCAATAAACTTATGGGCTTCTGCCTGTCCTCCTTTAATCTCAAAGGTAAAAATTGAGGCTCCGCCCTTTGGAAAGTACTTCTGATACAGCGCATGATCCGGATGATCCGGCAGAGACGGATGATTGACTTTTTCCACCTGCGGATGCCCAGAAAGAAATTCCACTACTTTTCTTGTGTTTTCCGCATGACGTTCCAGACGCAGGGACAGAGTTTCAATTCCCTGCAAAAGCAGGAAAGCCGCAAAAGGAGAGATCGTCGCCCCTGTATCACGGAGCAGGATGGCACGGATATAAGTCACAAAAGCGGCCGGACCTGCTGCTTTCACAAACGCGACTCCGTGGTAGCTTGGATTCGGTGCTGCAACTGCAGGATATTTTCCACTTGCTTCCCAGTCAAATTTACCGGAATCTACAATAACGCCTCCCAGGGTCGTACCATGACCTCCAAGGAATTTGGTGGCAGAATGTACTACAATGTCTGCACCATGCTCTATGGGACGGATCAGATAAGGTGTGCCAAAGGTATTGTCTACAACCAGCGGCAGACCGTGTTTATGAGCAAGGGCAGCCAGAGCGTCTATATCCGGGATATCACTGTTGGGATTTCCGAGGGTTTCAATATAAATGGCTCTTGTATTATCCCTGATTGCCGCCTCTACTTCTGCAAGATCATGGATATTTACAAAGGTTGCAGTAATTCCGAAGTTCGGAAGCGTATGGGCAAGCAGGTTGTAGCTGCCACCATAAATGGTTTTCTGTGCGACAAAATGGCCTCCGTTCTGCCCCAGAGCCTCAAGAGTATAGGAAATTGCCGCTGCACCGGAAGCAAGGGCAAGGGCAGCTATACCACCTTCCAGAGCCGCGATCCGCTGTTCCAGAACATCCTGCGTAGAATTTGTCAGACGTCCGTAAATATTTCCTGCATCGGAAAGACCAAACCGCGCCGCCGCATGAGCAGAATTTTTAAAAACATAAGAAGTGGTGGCATAGATCGGTACTGCACGGGCATCTGTGGCCGGATCAGGATTTTCCTGTCCTACATGAAGCTGTAATGTTTCAAATCTGTAATCGTTCATAATAATCTCCTCCTGAAAAAATAAAAACCGCAAGACTCCGACATTGAAGTCTCCCGGCTGTAAGCGATTGTTATCCCACTGTCATTTATGCGATACAAAGGTTACTCCTGAAATGGAGAACATATCGGAAAAGGCACGCAAAAAGTCATACACATACAACAGCTGCACATGTCCATTTCCATCTCCATAATATTGTTGATCGCAAAAATATTTTTCATAGTCTTTACTCCTTTCCTTTTATTAACCTACCAATTAAGTTGGTATGATTATAACCCCAGAAAATACCATTGTCAATAGAAAATTTTAATTAAGTAAAAAAAGGAGACAGCTTCTGGCCAATGTCATTTAGTTAAGACATTAAGCAGATGTATTCCTATCAGGCGGAGGTAGAAAATTCACTATCTTTGCCTGATTTTTCTTTTATAAAAACTTGCTCTTATATTTATGTAGCACAAAAAGACAGATTGCTATCTGCCTAAATTAACGATATACTTTTATCGATGTTATGCAACTCGATACAGAAAACTTACTGCTGACTTAGGCTTGACTTTGCGAGGGTCGGAACGCCCGGGTCTTACAGGTAAAAGTTTCTTCTGTATCAGCGTCTCAACGTCAGGTGGGGAAATGTCATTTCGCAGGAAATAACGACATATATGAATTGCTATTGTGTAATTCATTTGATAAACATGTTTTGTACCTTTTTGTTGGATTATTACATGCATTGTAATGAGCTCACAATAATTGTAAAGGACTAAACGTGCGTATATTTCTTGCATGATATACTCCACCTTTTTTGAGTGAAAGCAACATAATCCGATAGCATATTTCAATTCCCTGAACGATGTTTCGATGCCCCATCGCATTGCATGAACCTTCGTTATTTCTTCTGCTGGAAAATCTTCCTTTGGAAGATTGGTAATTATACTTTCATACGAATCTTCTGAAATGGCAAACCTTACTACTCTAAAATTCAACGTATAAAATTTTTTGTCATATAAATCCAGATAGTCAAATGGACTGGATTTTGCAATAAATTTAAATTTTTTGGTTTTAGCTTTCACATCTTTTGTCTGTTTTCGGGTTAATATAAGTTGCATGTCGTGGTCAAACTCATTTTCATCAGGAAGGTCAAAACTTCCTGTCATGCTTCCCCCACCGCCATCCTTTACACGAATCAGATAATACATTCCTTTTTCTTGGACATGCGCAAAAATATTATATGTTTCATATCCTCTGTCTGCGATAAAAATTGTTTTTTTCTCTCCTTTATAACGGTCAATCATTTGTGTCATTGCCAATGATTCGTTTTCTAGCCTTGCAGGTTGTATCACAAGATCAATATATCTCTTCTCGCACAGGTCGAAAAGAGCATTCAGATGAATCTGATTAAATCCCCGATCAGTTGGTTGAGACTGAAAATAAGTGCCTGCATCGTTTGGATTACGGGCAATGTTCAAATCTGAGCCATCACAAGCTAATAGTTGATAATCCTTATACTTTTTTTCGAATGAGAAACAAGAATTAAATTCATAAAGCAAAAACTGGAATGCCTCCAGAAGTAGTTTGTTTCTCTGCTGACAGAACGCTGAAGCAGACGGGGTATCGACAGAGAACTGGAAATAATCCAGCAATTCTTTTTTTAAGCTTCCACTTTCCATAGAAAGAAGAAATTGAATTGTAGATACAAAATCAAGTTTTCTGTTCCGTGAAAAATCAACTTCTGGATTTTTTGAAAACAACCATGGGGCGGTCGCCATTTCATGGATTAAAGATGACAATTTGTTTTTTACATGTTCCGCAAATATCATAAGCGTTACCTCCAAAATGTAATACATTTAAGTGGCTTCGCCGCAAATTTTTCTATATTTGTCAAGGATTTTTTATAAAAAAAGAGCAGGGTATATATTTTTATATACCTTGCTCTGCAAGAGGCTGCCGACTCAATGTCTTAACTAAATGACATTGAGCTTCTGGCTGTCCCCCCTGAAATTTTATTCCAGATCAGAATCCTCTGTATCTGTATTTTCTTTTTCGGAAGCTTCCTGCGCTTCTTTTTCTGCTACACTTTCTGCAAGTCTGGCACGTTCTGCAATGCTCATCTGTCTGGGAGCTTTCTCTGCTTCCGGCTGCGCCTCTGATTTCTCTTCCACTTCTTCCGCCTTTTTCGCCTGATTTTTTCTGAGGAGATTTTTTCCGCTGACAAAAAGCATTCCTGCGCCGATCACCAGAAAGGCGATTCCAGCCACCATAAATCCCCAGCTTGCACCTTCTTCACCTGCCAGAACATTGGAACAGAGCTTATAGCCTGTATACACAAGGTAAAATCCCGCCAGAAGCATGAGACCGACACTTGTTCCGGGAAGTCCCTGATTCCTGCTGTCTTCTGTTTCACTTTCTTCTTTCTGCTCTTCCTCCGGCAGCTTTACTTCTGTTGTCTCTGCCTGTTCCAGTTCTTCTTTTTTATTATCTTCCATTAGACACATGTTCCTTTCTTACTGATTTTAGAGAGACGCTTCTGTCTGTACGTCATTTTCCAGCTCTTTCGTTTCCGGTTCTTCCGGTTTTGGCAAACGTCCGTAAATACGATTCAGCTCCCTCATCGTATAAACCGTTATATCTGAAAGCATTTCTCTGCCGATTCTCCATCTCCAGTTCAGTCCCAGTGTGGACGGTGCATTCATTCGTGCTTCATTTCCCAGACAGAGATAATCCTGAACAGGAATCACAGCCAGATCTGCCACACTGGAAAGCGCTGTACGGATCAGCCCCCATACGCAGTCATTGACCGGCTTGTCATAGCAGTTGATATACGCACGGACAAAATCTTTATCATGTCCCTGAAGTCCTTCCAGCCATCCCTTCGTTGTCTCATTGTCATGTGTGCCTGTGTATACCACACAATTTTTCTCATACTTATGCGGAAGATAGCTGCTGTCCTCGCTTCCGTCAAAGGCGAACTGCAGAACTTTCATCCCCGGAAAACCGGTATCCTTCACCAGTTTTATCACACTGTCGGTAAGGAATCCCAGATCCTCCGCAATCACATGAAGTCCTGACACATTTTTCTTCAGCACATCAAACAGTTCCAGTCCCGGACCGTCTTCCCAGTGGCCATTCTTTGCAGTTTCATCTCCGTAAGGAATGGAATAATACTCATCAAAGCCTCTGAAATGATCGATCCTTGCCACATCATAGCGCTCCATGCAGTATGTCATTCTCTGGATCCACCATGCGTATCCGGTTGCTTTATGCTTTTTCCAGTCATAAAGAGGATTTCCCCACAGCTGTCCTGTGGCGGAAAAAGCATCCGGCGGACAGCCTGCCACTGCCTCCGGAGCATAGTCCTCTCCTATCTGGAACATTTCCGGATTCGCCCATACATCTGCACTGTCCAGCGCCACATAGATCGGAACGTCTCCGATAATACGTATCCCTTTTTTATTTGCATATTTTTTCAGCTTTTTCCACTGTTTTTCAAAAAGATACTGCTGAAAACAATAAAACTCCACTTCCTCAGACAGTTCATTTTCAGCCTTTCTTACATAGCCTGAATTTCTGTCCCGAAGCTCTTCCGGCCAGTCCAGCCAGCTTTCCCCTTTTCGGCTGTTTTTGATTGCCATATAAAGAGCATAATCCTTCAGCCAGATCTGATATTCTCTCACAAATCCCTGATACTCACTGTCATTCTCCAGATCTGCTCTCTCATATGCCTTTCTCAGAAGCGGGAATCTGTTATGATACATTTTTTCATAATCTACATAAGAAGAATCCTCTCCCCAATCGCAGGCATCACATTCCTCTTTTGTAAGAAGCCCTTCCTGAATCAGATCTTCCAGATTAATAAAATACGGGTTTCCTGCAAAAGTAGAGCAGGACTGATAAGGAGAGTCTCCATATCCGGTAGGTCCCAGAGGAAGAATCTGCCAGTACTGCTGCCCTGCTTCCGCCAGCTTATCCACAAATTCATAAGCCTCCCTGGAAAAGCAGCCGATTCCATAAGAAGAAGGAAGGCTGGAAATCCCCATTAAAACACCGCTTGCTCTCATTTCTTTTCTCCTTCGTTGTTTATATTTTCATAAATCTTCATACAATAGTCTAATTATACCAAGCCCATACGTGGCGGTCAAGGAGAATCCCTCAGGCCTTGAGGGACTTACTGCTTTTCTTCTGCACAAAAACAGACCGGGGAATTTCCCCGGCCCTTACCAGCTCTCCTCTGTCATCTTTCACCTTCTTCTGGCCGCAGCCTGCAGCGCAGATTGTCAGAATTCCGATCAGAAGAAGAACCTTATATATTTTTTTCACGATAAGCCCTCCATACTTGTATTTACCGATAGTATGAACGAAAACCGTACTTCTATGCGTCAGAATCCCTTCTTTTCCATATAGACAGCAACGTCATGATATACCTTTTCTTTCTCTTTTTCATTCAGTATCTCATGACGCATCCCCTGATAAAGTCTTCCCTTTACATCACGGTATCCTGCCCGCCTCATGGCTTTCACGGCAGATGCAAACTGTCGGACACTGCCAATACAGGGATCCTCAGCACCACTGATAAACAGCACCGGTATCTCCGGCTTCGTGCATTTCCATTTTTTTACATCATATGCTCTTTTCATCAGGTCAAACAGCGCCAGATAAGCATCGTCTGTAAAAGTAAATCCACATAATTCTGAATCCGAGTATGCCTGATATACTTCCTGATCCGAACAGATCCAGGCATTTTTGTTTTTTTCTCCCGGGAACTTCAACGCAAAAGTTCCAAAGGCCAGAAACTCCAGTATCCGGCTTCTGTGCCTCATTCCCAAAAGCCTGCCTTCCACATTTGCAATCATGGTTCCAAGAGTCCTCACCTTCTGATCACTTGGAGAACCGCAGACGATCAGCATATCCATACAGTCATCATGTTCTGCCGCAAACGCTCTTACTGCCAGAGATCCCATACTGTGTCCAAAAAGAATCAGCGGAAGATCCGGAAACATTTCTCTGACACTCCGGTTTACTGTGCCGATATCTGACAGCATGGCATCGGCACCGCCCCCATACATATAGCCCAGGTCATCACCTGAGCGTACGCTCTGCCCGTGTCCTCTGTGGTCATGGATCACCGTCATATATCCCAGCGATGCCATATACTCCATGAATAGCTCATATCTCTCCTTATGCTCACTCATACCATGAACAATCTGAATAATTCCTTTATAGGGAAGTTCCTCCGGACAGATGCTGAGGGCGGAAATCCTCAGTCCGTCTGCCTCCGATCTGAAAAAACGTCTGTATCTTTTTACCATATCCATTTCCTCCTGAACTATAATCCGATTGTCAGTTATTTTTATTATTTTATTCTCTTCCCCGGCTCTGTCTGTAATTTAAATTTGAATCCTCTGCTGTCGGCTTATGAGTCTTGTCAAATAAGGCATGGCTCTGTTATAATAATAAGGTATCATATGGGGATTATAAAGTAAACAGATAATAGGAGGAATCATGAGTACAGAAAATCAGGAGAATCTTACAGAAGAAGTCCTGCCTGTAAAAAAAAGAAAAAAGAAAAAAAAAGGACTGATCATTTTTCTAGTAGTTCTGATCCTGGCCGTTGCCGGGGGCGCCGGGTATTATTTCTGGGAACGCCAGAAGCCTGTCAACACACTGAAAACGTTTCTGGGTGATGTCCAGAATATGAATTTTGACGGGATGAAAGCACAGCTCCAGAGCAATGACATGTCTGCACTGGATAATGCTGATATCACCAACAATGCATATAAGGCGTTTTTCCAAAACGTCAATAAAAAAATGACCTTTGACATTAAAAAAACCGATTTCAGCATCACAAACGGAACAGCAAATATTACAGCCAGAATCAAATATATCGACGGCTCTGATATTTATAAAGAAACCATTACAGAGTTTCTGAAGCAGATTGTTTCTACGGCCTTCTCCGGTCAGCAGCTTACAGAAGAGCAGACTCAGCAGAAGCTTGCCTCTCTTCTTGAAGAAAAAGCCGGAACTGTTACAGATAAATTTGCTGAAACAGATATCACTTATCCACTGATCAAAGCCGGCGGCCAGTGGAAAATTGTTTCTCTTGATGCGGAAACAGTGCGTCTGATGTCTGCTAATTTCACCAATGTACAGGATGAAATCAATCAGTCTCTGAAAGAAATGGAGAATTCTGATGCACAGACTCCGGAGGCTCCCACTGCAGCTGCTGATGGGACTATCGATATGACAAACGATAAATTTACCATCCATTATAAGCAGCACCGGATAGCAAACGATTTTTCCGGTGCGCCCTGTCTTCTGGTATATTATGACTACAGTAATAATGGTACCTCTGCTTCCAGTGCAATGGTAGATGTAAATCTCCAGGCATTTCAGAATGGTCAGGTTCTGACTGCAGCCATCCCCGAGGCAAATGATGATGCCGTTGATCAGTTTATGGCTGAGGTTCAGCCGGGACAGGCAGTTACCGTATGCCAGGCATTTTCACTGATCGATGAATCTGACGTTACGCTTCAAGCAGGAGAGGCATTCAGCTTCGGAGGCGGAACCGTTACCTCCCAGATACTTAAAATCAAATAAATTTTTATGATATTCGCAGCAGATACAAAATGCTGCGAATATTTTTTTTACTTTTTGGGATACTGAATATCTGAAAGGATGGTGACTTATGGATAATAAATTTTTGCAGTATTTTTCATTGACGATCGCCGTTATCGGCGCGGTAAACTGGGGCCTGATCGGCTTTTTTAATCTGAATCTTGTTTCCCTGCTCTTCGGGAGCATGAGCTGGATGTCAAGGATCATCTATGGACTGGTGGGATTGAGCGGTCTGTATCTGCTTTCCTTTTACGGTCTGGTAGATCACCAAAAACAGGAGGTATCATGAACACATCAAAAAAGACAGCGTCCTCTGCTGCTTTTTCTGAAGCAGTAATTGCAGACCTTCCGGATACCTGCACAAAAAAAATACGGGATTTTGAGAGAGAATTGAACAAACTTGGATTCTGGAATATCGCTCTTGTTGCATACCAGCTAAAAGAACATTAAAATCCGCTTCCTGTATCCTGCGGAGAATTGCACAAAAAAAGAGTCAGGATTCTTCCTGACTCTTAAGAGCGATAGACGGGGCTCGAACCCGCGGTCTCGACCTTGGCAAGGTCGCGCGTTACCAACTACGCCACTATCGCATAAGAGCGGGTGATGGGAATCGAACCCACGTATCCAGCTTGGAAGGCTGGTGTTCTACCATTGAACTACACCCGCATGTATCGCTGTGTTGTTTGCTACAACGATACTGAGTATATATTACTTTCAGGTATTTGTCAACATCTTTTTTAAAAAAAATTTTTTATTTTTTTATTTTTCAGTTTTCCCATTCCCACACATTCGCCTTAGACACCATGTTTTTCGGCTTCTTGATCACAAGTTCCGGGCTTTTTGCACTGACCTTGGTATCTGCCGGAATGGACTCTGTAATAAATGTATTGCCTCCGATAATGGTGTTTTCTCCAATTACTGTTTCTCCACCCAGAACTGTGGAATTGGAATAAATAGTCACATTGTCTTTGATCGTAGGATGTCTCTTTACATCCGCAAGCTGCTGCCCCTGTCTTGTAGAAAGCGCGCCCAGAGTTACACCCTGATAAAGCTTTACATTATTTCCAATTTCTGTGGTTTCACCGATCACCACTCCAGTACCGTGGTCAATAAAGAAGTACTCACCGATCTCCGCTCCCGGGTTAATATCGATCCCGGTTCTGCCATGAGCATACTCTGTCATAATACGCGGTATGTATGGCACCTTATCCAGATAAAGAATATGGGCAAGCCGATATACATAAATGGCAAACAGTCCCGGATAAGAGGAAATAATTTCCTCTTTGCTTTTGGCTGCCGGGTCACCGTCAAAGCCTGCCTGAACATCTTTCAGAAGACGCTGCTGTACCTCCGGAAGTTTCCTAAAAAAATTCCCACAGATGTTTTCTGCCTTCTGCTCTGCCTCCTGCTTCTGCAGATTCTGATCCGCATAAAGGAACGCGATCTCCACCTGACGTTTCAGTCTGTCATAGTAATCATTCAGTAAATATGCCGTAAACTGTCCGGGAAAAAGTCTTGCCGCCGTATCTTCTCCAAAATATCCCGGAAAGATCACTGAGCGGAGATCCCTGACAAGATTAATAATCACAGCCCTGTTTGGAAGACTCCTTCCGTTTTTTGGCATAAACAGCTCTTCTCTGTTATAATTCTCCGTCAGATCCTCTGCAGCCCTTAAAATCGCTTCTCTTTTTATATTCATAGCTCCTCCTGTCTGCTGAAATCTTTTCGCACTGTAGTTTTCTTCTTATCATAGTATAGCTTTACGTCTTCGTCAAGAAACATATCCCAAAAATAATTTGACTTTCCCTCTTTCAGTCGATATAATGATAAATGGTCATATACATGGCTCTGGAGATGTACCCAAGTGGCTGAAGGGTCCGCACTCGAAATGCGGTAGGCCGGGCAACCGGCGCGAGGGTTCAAATCCCTCCATCTCCGCTTGACAAATGATATTTATTCATGTATAATATCGTTTGTTTGATACAAATAAAGGGGATTGGTCAAATGGTATGATAGGGGTCTCCAAAACCTTTGGTGGGAGTTCGATTCTCTCATCCCCTGTTTCTGAAAGGATCCGGAATCACTGAATCAGTGGTTTCGGATTTTTTGTTTTCAGATATTTTTTCGTCACCAAAAAAATCCTGGAGGGTATATTATGGAACATATCCTGAAATTAACTGTAGAAAATCAGTATCTTCCGGCAACTGTGGAAAAGATCCTGCTGTTTCAGGCCGGTCTTACCAGAAAACAGATTTCCGGCGCCAAATTCCGTTCCGGAGGTATCCTCTGTAACGGCATACAATGTCGGGTTACAAAAACGGTTTCTGCCGGGGATGCCCTCACCATATGCCTGGAAGAGTCCTCCCGGGGATCTTCTCATCTGGAGTTTCCTTCCGAACTCCTTCCTCCTCTTCAGATTTTGTATGAAGATCAGGATATTCTCGCTGTTGACAAGCCTTCCGGTCTTGTAACTCATCCTTCCGGCAAACACTTTAAGGACACTCTTTCCAATCAGGTCTACTGGTATCTGCGTCAGAAAGGCGAAACAGTCACCGTCCGTTCCATAGGACGTCTGGATCGTGAAACCTCCGGCATTGTTGTCTTTGCCAAAAACAAAACCTGCGCTGCAAGGCTTCAGGCACAGCATTATACCGGAGAATACCGCAAAAAATATCTGGCGATCCTGTCCGGTTCTCTTCCTGAAAACAGACAGTATACGGTTTCTTTTCCCATAGGTCCGGATCCCGGCGATTCCCGGAAAATGCAATGCTTTCCCTGTAAAGAACAGCCGGCGCCGGACAGTCGTCCTGCTGTCACTCACTTTCAGGTACTGTACAGCACATCTAAATGGTCTCTGGTCTCTCTTTCTCTGGAAACCGGACGGACACATCAGATCCGTGTCCATATGAAATCCATCGGACATCCACTGGTCGGAGATACCCTTTACGGAACAGACTTTACCGACAGTCCCCTGTACTTTCACAGAGCAGCTCTCCATGCATGGAAAATCAGCTTTTTTCATCCCTTTGATAACAGGGCTATTTCAGTAAAAGCACCCCTTCCTGAAGATTTTTCATTTCTGAAAAAAATGGTATAAAGAAAGCTGTGTCCACTTTGTTAAAAAATTGTTTATTCACTATTTTCTGGTTGATTTTGTCCTGTTTTTATGTATAATATATAAAGGAAAGCTATAGTTCCACTTTTTTCAAATCAGATAGCATAAATCCTGTCAGGCAGGTTGTTATCCTATTACAATTTTAAGAAAAGAGGTAAATGTAAGATGGCAAAAATTGATTTAACCAAGTATGGCATTACCGGAACCACTGAGATCGTATATAACCCTTCTTATGAAGTGTTATATGAAGAAGAAACCAAACCGGAGCTTGAAGGCTTTGAAAAAGGCCAGGTAAGTGAGCTTGGTGCTGTCAACGTTATGACCGGTATCTACACAGGTCGTTCTCCTAAAGACAAATTCATCGTTATGGATGAGAACTCCAAAGACACTGTATGGTGGACTTCCGACGAGTACAAAAACGACAACCATCCGGCTTCCCAGGAAGCATGGGATACCTGTAAAGAAATCGCTCTGAAAGAACTCTCCAACAAGAGACTTTTCGTAGTTGATGCTTTCTGCGGTGCAAACCACGACACCCGCATGGCTATCCGTTTCATCGTTGAAGTAGCTTGGCAGGCACACTTTGTAAAGAACATGTTCATCATCCCGACAGAGGAAGAACTTGAGAACTTTGAGCCTGATTTCGTTGTTTACAACGCGTCCAAAGCAAAAGTTGAAAACTATAAAGAGCTTGGTCTCAACTCTGAGACAGCTGCTATGTTCAATATCACTACACGTGAGCAGGTTATCCTGAACACATGGTACGGCGGAGAAATGAAAAAAGGTATGTTCTCCATGATGAACTACTATCTGCCGCTAAAGGGCATCGCTTCCATGCACTGCTCTGCAAACACAGATATGAACGGCGAAAATACAGCTATCTTCTTCGGACTTTCCGGAACAGGCAAAACAACTCTTTCCACAGACCCGAAACGTCTCCTGATCGGTGATGACGAGCACGGCTGGGACGACAACGGTATCTTCAACTTCGAAGGCGGCTGCTATGCTAAGGTTATCAACCTTGACAAAGAATCTGAGCCGGATATCTACAATGCGATCAGACGCAACGCTCTTCTTGAGAACGTTACCCTTGACAAAGACGGAAAGATCGACTTCGATGATAAGAGCGTTACAGAAAACACTCGTGTTTCCTATCCGATCGACCATATCGAAAAAATCGTTCGTCCGGTATCCGCAGCACCTGCAGCTAAGAACGTAATCTTCCTTTCTGCAGATGCATTCGGTGTTCTTCCTCCAGTATCTATCCTGACACCGGAGCAGACACAGTACTACTTCCTGTCCGGATTCACAGCTAAACTTGCTGGTACAGAGCGTGGAATCACAGAGCCTACACCAACCTTCTCCGCATGCTTCGGTCAGGCATTCCTGGAACTGCATCCAACCAAATATGCAGAAGAGCTTGTTAAGAGAATGGAAGCAAACGGTGCAAAAGCTTATCTTGTAAACACAGGATGGAACGGCTCCGGAAAACGTATCTCCATCAAAGATACCCGTGGTATCATCGATGCAATCCTTAACGGCGACATCAACAACGCACCGACCAAGACAATCCCGTACTTCAACTTTGAGGTTCCGACAGAGCTTCCGGGCGTTGATACAAACATTCTTGATCCTCGTGACACTTACGCAGACGCTGCTGAGTGGGAAGAAAAAGCAAAAGATCTTGCGCAGAGATTCATCAAGAACTTCTCCAAATACGAAGGAAACGAAGCTGGTAAAGCACTTGTTGCAGCTGGCCCGCAGGAATAATCCCTATAAAGAATATAAGGCGGATGTGAATGTCACATCCGCCTTTTCTTATCATTATCACTCTTTATTCACCAGAAATCTTTACTTCTCCTGCGATATCCACAGAAAAATATTCCCTTATTTCCCCGATGTCCTCTGTCTGTCCAAGAACCCACATCAGCTTTGTCATGGCCGCCTCCGCTGTCATATCATAGGCCTGAAGAACACCGCTCTCCAGCGCCCGTCGACCGGTTTCATAAACAGAAAGGTTGCTTCCCTCATATCTGCACTGGCTTCCTGCCAGAACCACCATTCCCTTTTCTGTCACGTTTTTAATGGCACTTATAAAATCATTTTTCAAAAAAGGCATCCCGCCAAGTCCAAAACCTTCTATATAAATGCCCCTGCATCCCTTTTCCTGAAGATATTCCAGTATAGAAGGATCCATTCCAGGGTACAGCTTCAGAAGGAACACATGATTGGAATAAGCAGTCTGAGGTCTGAAAATCCCTCTTTTTACTACGAGATTTTCTTTTTTGATATGAAGTCCAAGAGAGCTGATCTCTCCGATATAAGGATAATTAATGCTTTCAAAAGCATCAAAACTCATCGTCCTTACCTTGGAAGCTCGACAGCCAAGCATCACCTTGCGGTTAAACGCTACAAAAACGCCCGGGTATCCGCTTGCAGCCATGTGGATCCCGCACCGGCAGTTTTCCATGGCATCTGCTACAGGATCTGCAATCGACAGCTGGCTGCCTGTTACCACTACAGGAATCGAAATATTCTGAAGCATAAAAGCCAGCATGGAAGCCGTATATGCCATTGTATCTGTACCGTGGATCACCGTGATCCCATGGTACTCTCTGCTTCTTTTTGCGATCAGATCTGCAAGGCTGGCCCAGTCCTCAGGGAAAATATTGGCGCTGTCCACCGAACAGAAATCCTCTGTCTCCAGCTCCAGATTTCTGGATACCATCCGAAGCTCTTCCAGCATATCACGACTTTTCATCCCTGGCATAAGCCCGTTTTCACTGCTTACGGAAGATAAAGTTCCTCCTGTATTTATGATCAGGATCCGTTTTTTCATTTCCTGGTACCTCCTGTCTCCGATTCCGGAACCTGACCGGTATCGAACTTCTGCGTCATTCATTCTCTGCACATTCACAGGTCGTTTTTCTTATAATAAGCGTCGGCTCCATGATAATACGTTCCGGCTTTGTTTTTTTGTTTTTCAACTGCTTCAGCATCAGCAGGGCAGCTTTTTCCCCCATCTCGTCTACATGCTGGTCTATGGTTGTCAATTCTATTCCATACATTGCCGCCATAGGAACATTATCAAAGCTGACAATTGAAAGATCTTCCGGGATCCTTACACCTGCAGATCTGCATCCATCCATCAGACCGATTGCTGTCATATCATTCACCACTACCATGGCAGTCGGACGTTTATCCATCTTCAAAAATTCTCCGGCAAGCATCCTTCCGGTGTCCATTTTCAGGTCACTTTCCATTACAAAGCGTTCATCAAAAGGCAGTCCATAATTAAATATCGCCTGTTTGTATCCTGCAAAGCGCTGGCTGGATGCCGAAGAAACCCCGGGGCCTTTAATAAATCCAATATGTTTGTGTCCTAATTCAATCAGATGCATCACAGCCTGATAACCTGCCTGGAAATTGTCAATCAGCACAGAATCTCCCGTATACGAAGGCAGGATACGGTTTACCAGAACCTTGGGAATATGCATCGTATTCAGTTTTTCTTCAATTTTTTCTTCCTGAGCTGTTATCAAAATCAGTCCCGCAAAATTAAACTGTTCTGTAACCTTCAGAAATTCCAGTTCCCGTTCTATGTTATATTCACTGTTAAGAGTCATTACCATATATCCATTATCATTCAGTATCTGCTGGATTCTGAAGGTAAGCTCTGCATAAAATGGATTTCGTATATCTCCCAATATCAATGCAACAATATTCATATGTCCCTTACTTAAGCTCTGAGCAATGGTATTTGGCTGATAACCAATCTCCTCAACAAAATCCATAACTTTTTTGCGCAGTTCCGGTCCTACACCTGCGTTACCGTTAATCACACGGGAAACAGTTGATTTTGAAACTCCCAGCATTTCTGCTACATCTGAAATGCCATACTTTCCGTTTTTCATATACTCATCCTTTTTGCATTTTACTAAATTTTACCTTATTCATTTTCTAAAATCAACATGTTTTACCACATAAAATGTACTGATTTTCTCAAAAAACAAGGCGGAACCGTCACAGGCTCCTGCTGCACGGTTCCGCCTTCATGTTCATTTTTTATTACTGAAATACAATCACTTATATTCTGCCGGATAAACCAGTTTTTCTGCTGCAATATCGTCCGGCCAGATCGGAACATATTTTTCTCCCTGAATCTGGGTAACAGTCAGTGTTGCTGACAGGTTCTGATTCAGATACGGACTTCCGTTAAATTCATCCTCTTCAAATGCAATGGTATCATAAGGAAGAATAATTTCCTTTCCATTAGAGAAGGTTTTGTCAATCTTAATAGCTTCCAGTTCATCCCTGATGCTATCTCTTTCAATCTCTTCTCCTGCTGCTTTGATATTCTTAAATGCATCAATAAGAACCCATGCTGTTGTATATGCTTCAGCAGAATGTCCGTTCATATCCTCGCCATATTTTTCCGCATACTTATCTGTTATTTCCTGTCCCTTGGATCCTACAACAAATTCTGTTGCTACTACAATACCGTTGGCAAGAGAACCAACACCTTCCAGATATGCAGCCTCTGTAAATCCGTTTCCTTTACAGATCACCATATCCGGTTTATATCCCTGCTCATTCAATGTTTTTGTAAACAGGATTGCATCAGATACATAACTGTCTGCGATTACCACATCTGCTTCCATGGACTTCAACTGGAGAACCTCTGAAGAAAGATCCGCCGCTCCTGATGTATAAAGAATTTCTCCCAGATACTCGATACCATTTTCTTCTGCCCAGTATTTTGCCCATTCGCAGGTCTGCTGTCCAACCTCGGAGTTATCAGTGAAAACAGCCACGGATTTTCCGGAAACATTACTGTCCTTCTCCGAAGTTTCTTTAATAAAATCGATCATATCACGAACAAACATCATATTTGTAGGAGCCAGTCTGAAAAAGTACTTATAACCATTGGAAGTAAGTGCGTCAGATGTTGCGTTTGCCGTAATAAGAGGAACTCCATACTGCTCTGCGATCTGTGCAACAGTTACAGTTACTCCTGACTGATAGCAGCCGATCAGGACATCTACGTTCTCCTGTGTAATCAGTCTTTCCGCCTCTGTCATACCTGTGGCAGAATCACCTTTGGAATCTCCATAAATCACCTTTACTTCCTGTCCGTCAATGCCGCCTTCTTCATTGATCTCCTCTACAGCCATATCAATACCCTGCTGCATGGTTTTTCCGGAGTCGGCAAGATCTCCTGTCATCGGATATACTGCGCCGATCACAATCGGATCCTCTGCCGCATATGCCGTCACTCCACCAAGCCCCAGTGAAGATGCCATCATTGTCGCTGCCATTGTCAGTGCTACTACCTTTTTCTTCATAAAAAAACCCTCCATTCTTTTATTTTTCCCGGTTTCTCCGGTGAAAATACATAATAAAGTTATCAGATACCCAGATAAGCTTTTTTTACTTCTTCATTATTCAACAGTTCCTGAGCGGTTCCCTGAATATTAATCACACCATTCTCCAATACATATCCCCTGTTCGCAAGTTTCAGTGCTTTTCTTACGTCCTGCTCTACCAGGACAATTGTAAGTCCGGACTCCTGTGATACTCTCTTTGCAATCCTGAAAATATCGTCTACAATCGTAGGAGCAAGACCTAAAGACGGTTCATCCATAAGAAGCAGTTTTGGAAGACCCATCATTCCTCTGGAAAAAGCAACCATCTGCTGCTCGCCTCCGGAAAGTGTTCCTGCCATTTGTTTTGCTCTTTCCTTTAATTTAGGAAACCATGTATAGATTTTTTCTATAGTATCTTTTTTCTTTGCTTCTGCTTCTTTACTGCAGGCTCCCATTTCAAGATTTTCCAGTACCGTCATCTGAGGAAAAAGCTGTCTTCCTTCCGGACAGAGAATAATTCCATGATCTATAAAGCTCCTGCAATTTCCTCCGGTTATTTCCTGTCCGTCAAATACGATCCTGCCGCCACAGGTTTTTACCAGTCCGCTGGCCGCCTTTACAGATGTACTTTTTCCAGCTCCATTACTTCCTACCAGTGCAATGATCTCACCTTTGGCCGCTTCAAAGCTTACATCCCATAATACCTGAATATCCCCATACTTTACATTGATCTTGTCCACCTGGAAATAATTGTCAGCCATTTCAGTCTTCCTCCTTTCCAAGATAAATTTCTATTACATATGGATCGTTCATAACCTGTTCCGGTGTTCCTTCTGTAATCTTTTCTCCATGGTGCATAACAACAACCTTCTGACACAAACTTGCCACCGCACGCATGATATGTTCGATAAGAAGTATCGTAGTTCCCTTATCGTTGATCTTCTGGAACAATTCTACCGCCTCATCTGTCTCTGTAGGATTCAAGCCTGCCATAACCTCATCCAGGAGCAGAAGCTCCGGATCCGTTGCGAGTGCCCTTGCTACCTCCAGGCGTTTTTTATAAGGTGTACCCATATCCTTTGGATACAGATCTTTCTTATCGTATAATCCGGTAAACTCCAGAATTTCTGCTGCATACTCTCTTGCCTGTACAGCATTCAACTGTTTTCTTCCAAAAATAGCGCCTGATACCACGTTATCCAGAACCGTCATATTTCTCAGGGGTTTCATGATCTGGAAGGTTCTGGCAATTCCCATTCCCGTATATTTACATGCCTTTGTCCCGGTAATATCTTTTCCCTGATAGATAATAGATCCGCTTGTCGGTGTCAGAACACCGCTGATCATATTAAAAACAGTAGTTTTTCCGGCACCATTACTTCCAATCATACCGGTAATGCTTCCCTTTTCCACTGTAAAACTCACATCACTGACTGCCTTCAGTCCGCGAAAGTTTTTTGTAAGATTTTTGATCTCTAAAAGCTCAGCCATATGATCACCCCCTCTTTCCAAACAGTTTTGCATCTATCTCGTCAAATCTGTCATTCATTTTTTTCTTAAACTTACTATGGTCAAACCATCCCATAATGCCTGTAGGACGAAACAGGATAACTGCAATTACAATCACTGCATAGACAACCAGATTCAATCCTCCCGCAATGTGGGAAAGTGTCGCACTGAGGAACTCTGACAGCGGTGTAAGGATAATAGCACCCAGAAGAGGACCTGTTATGCTGCCAATACCTCCGATGATCGCCGGCATTACATAATTCAGAGCCTGTGACTGTTTCATGATATCCGGATTAATGTAACCAATATAATTTGCATAAAATACACCGACAACTGCGATCAGTCCTGCACTGATAAAGGTTGCGATAAATTTATACTTAAATGGATTGATTCCTACTGCATTTGCAGTTTCTTCGTCTTCTCGAATTGTTTTTAATGCATATCCCAATTTGGATCTGTCAATTTTTCTGAGAATCACATAAAATACGATCAGCATAATCAGTGCTATATAATAGTACGGCACCTTGGAAATCCATCTCATGCTGTACATTCCCTGCTCTTTTAACGGAACCAGAATTCCCTGTCCTTTTCCTGCATAGTCCCAGTTCGTGAACAGGTTTCTGAATGCCTCTGCAAAAGCGATCGTTACCAGTGTAAAATACGGTCCTGAAAGAACAAAACACGGTGCCAGAAGACAGGCAGCAAGTAATCCGACCACAACAAAAGCAACCAGCATCCCTACCCATGGGGTAATATGCTTATTATTCATAAGAAGCGCTCCGATATATGCGCCCAGTCCCATAAAGCCTGCATGTCCAAGAGAAATTTCTCCGGTAAGGCTTCCGAGTACACTCCATGCCAGAGTTCCGCATCCAATATAAAATGTGGTGACAAAAATACCCAGCATATATGGTGTTTTAACAAAAGTCGGTACTATCAGGCATATAAGAATTAAAACCAGCAGCAATATCTGCCGAATCCCAAACTTTTTTCTCATTTTACTTACCCCTTTCTCCTTCTGATATTAAGGTTTTCTTTTATTACCAAAATCAAAATAAATACAATAAATACTAATGTATCTTTAAATGCAGCACCTACTATAACGGATCCGACAGTTTCCATAATTCCCAGACCAATTCCACCAAAGAATGCACCGACAACACTGCCAAGTCCACCCATGGTAACAACAATAAAGGAACGGGTACCATAAATATTGCCCACTGCAGGATATACATAATAATAGGACATCAGGCAGGCACCTGCGATACCTGCGATTGCAGCGCCCAGACCATAGGTGCATGCATAAACCACTTTGGTTCTGATTCCTGTAACCTGTGCTCCGATCGCATTCTGTGAGGTAGCACGGATCTGCTTACCGATTTTTGTATAATACAACATAAGGAAAATCAGTACAGTAGTTACACAGAGTGCTACAAATCCCAGAAGCTTCGGCACGCTGATATTCATGCTTCCAAGTGAAACAACCTTATTTGAGAAAACGCTTTCTGCTGTACGATAATCCGACTTAAACAGAAGAAGAGCTGTATTGGAAAGAAAAATTCCCAGACAGCAGGTCAGAAAAAGAACGTTCTGATCTCCGTCTTCCTTAATAGAACGTGTGATCATTGTGGACTGGATCAACGCTCCAACACCAAACATAATCACTGCTACCAGCGGAATCGCCACAAAAGGCTCCATTCCCAGTTCAGAATAAAACAGATAAGTGATATACATACTTACCATCAAAAGTTCACCCTGACAAAAGTTTACGATTTTCATAACACCGAAAATCATATTAAGGCTCATACCAATCATTGCATAGATTCCACCGACCATAATGCCGTTGATAATCGCCTGTATCAAAATCTCAGTATTCATTATGCATTTCCCTCCTTAATATTTTTTATTTTCCTAAATAACCTCCATCCACCGGAATCACAGCGCCTGAAATATATGCAGAAGCATCTGAGGCAAGAAATACCGCCAGGCCTTTCAGATCTTCTCCCGTTCCCCATCTTCCCATCGGGATTCTGGATGTGATTTCTTTATACTGTTCAGGATTTTTTTCTTTGATGTCTCCTGTCAATCTTGTCTCCATGTACCCCGGTGCAATGGCATTTACATTTATCCCGTGAGACACCCATTCATTCGACAATGCTTTTGTCAGCTGTGCAACTCCTGCCTTGGAAGCAGTATATGCCGGAATACGGCTGCTTCCAAAAAAAGATGTCATAGAAGCAATATTGATGATCTTTCCATACCCGTTTCGTATCATCTCTTTCCCTGCCATCTGTGACAGATAAAATACTGCGCTGAGATTTAGTGCCAGTATTCTTTCCCATTCATCTGCCGGAAAATCAGCTGCGTCACAGCGAAACTGTGTCCCGGCTCCATTTACCAGAATATCCACCCTTCCCCCGAGTAATTCCATACATTGTGTAAATATTCCAGCTATCTCATTCTTTTTTCCCAGATTACCGGTAACTGCATGAACTGCCGGACCTGCAGCCTGCATTTCTTCTGCAGTTTTTTTTGTTGCTTCAGAACTGCCAACCAGTACGACCTCTGCTCCGGAATCATGTAACGCTTCGGCAATGCATCTGCACAGGCCTCTTCCCCCACCAGTTACAATTGCTCGCTTTCCGCTTAGATCAAGCTTCATTTGTTTTGCTTCACCCTCCCTTTTGCTTTTTCTTTTCACCAGACAACGTTTTCTCATAGTAATTTATTTTTTCTTCCAAATTGAGAAATCGTTTTCTCCTGCTGCTAACCCGATTATATTCGTTCCATCTATAAAAATCAAGCATCATTTGCATTAATGTATCCATTTTGTCAATTTATACTAATTTTTACAATAATTTTCGTGCATTTCTACAGATTGACTTGTTCATTTCTTTGCAATATTATAAGAATTGTAACGAAACCGTTTTCTTCTAGGAGGTATTTATGTATTCAGGAATTGAATTATGGAAAAATATAATCCCATACGAAATGGAAGAAATAAATATATCTTCTGGCAAAACCATTTTTTCCTGTCCGGGTCTTCCTGGCAATCTTTACGAAGCTTTGGAGGTAACTGCAGGGAGTTTTCCGAACAAACCGGCTGTTATAGATAATTATGACCGTATATGTACTTATTCAGATCTGCTGCAAAAGGTAAATGTATTTGCAGATTATCTTCATCATGAATTACATATTAAAAAAGGCAGTCACGTTGCCCTGATGATGTATAACTGTCTGGAATTCTGTGTTTCCTTTTTCTCGCTTTTAAAGCTGGGAGCAGTTACGATTCCTCTGCCCAGTAAATATAAAAAAAATGAGGTGTCTTCTCTTATTGAAAAAGCAGATGTCCAGTGTATCATCTGCGATCAGAATTTTTATCACTGGTTTGATAAATTTGAAGTTCAGGGAATCAAAAGAATCTGTTGCATGGATATAGAAAAAGGCTATGGTCTGGATAATTACAGAACTTACAATACAACTGTCTCTCCAGTAAAAAACAGCTTTGAACACGATGCTATCATCATGTTTACTTCCGGGACAACCTCTCAAAGTAAAGGTGTCATAATAAAAAACTATAATATTATGAATGCAGTAGCCGCTTATCAGAAGCTTTTATCCATTACAAGTGAAGATATTTCTGTAATACCTATACCGATTTATCATGTAACCGGAATGGTCGCCCTTCTCGGACTTTTTGTTTACAGTGGAGGCACCTTATACCTGCATAAGATATTTAACGCCAGGAGAGTTTTGCAATGTGTAAAAGAAAATAACATCACTTTTCTTCATGCTTCACCTACTGTCTTTTCCATGTTGCTTAAAGAAAAAGAGGCATTTCCAGAACTGCCTTCCTTAAAAAAATTTGCATGTGGAAGCAGTAATATGCCGGCAGAAAAAATAAAGGCCATACATGCATGGTTGCCACACAGTACTTTCTACACCGTATATGGACTGACCGAAACAACTTCTCCTGCCACTGTTTTTCCAGGAGATGCCAGTACAAGTCCTTACATTGGATCCTCTGGTCTTCCTATACCAGGCACCTGTTTTAAGATCAGAGATGATTCCGGAGTTCCTGTCAAAGCTATGGAGATCGGAGAAATCTGGATTTCAGGTAATGTAGTTTTAAGCGCCTATTACAATCTGAATTCTGATGCCCTTCAGGACGGCTGGCTGGCCACCGGGGATCTGGGCTATTTCAATGAAGAAGGCTACCTTTATGTTGTGGACAGAAAAAAAGATATGATTAACAGAGGCGGAGAAAAAATCTGCAGTTTTGATGTGGAAAATGAACTTTATAAAATAAAGGGAATTCGGGAAGCTGCTGTCGTAGGTATTCCTGATCCCGTATATGGGGAAGTTGCCGCAGCTATGGTCATACTAAATCCCGGCTGCGCTTTAGATGAATGTTCCATCCAGGATCTTCTGCATAAACGAATCGCAAAATATAAAATTCCTGCAAAAATATTAATTTCAGAGGAACTGCCTCTCACTCCTAATAACAAAATCGATAAAAGAAAGCTCCGAAGCCTGCTTTCGGAAAAATAATTTTTATACAGGAGGATACTATGAAAAAACCTAAATTTATGACCGGCGAGGAAGCCGCAGCCATGATCAAAAGCTGCAGTACTGTTGCAACGATCGGCATGACTCTTGTTTCTGCTTCAGAAACTGTTCTGAAAGCAATCGAAAAACGCTTCCTGGAAACCGGAAGCCCCAATCACCTTACTCTGGTTCACTCTTGTGGGCAAAGTGACCGTGACAGAGGAATCCAGCACTTTGCTCATGAAGGGATGCTCCATCGGATTATAGGCGGTCACTGGGGTCTTCAGCCCCGTATGATGAAACTGATCGCCGAAAACAAAATACTGGCATATAACATTCCTCAGGGGCAATTTGCGCAGCTATATAGAAGTATGGCCGGAGGTGAACCCGGAAAAATTACCAAAGTAGGTCTTGGAACCTTCATCGATCCCCGTATAGACGGCGGAAAAATGAATGATATCACCAAAAAAGCTCCTGATATTGTGGATATCGTCTCTATTGACGGAGAAGAATATATGCGTTATAAACCAATTCCTCTCGACTACTGTATCATTCGCGGAACTTATGTAGACGAAATGGGAAATCTCACAACAGATGAAGAAGCCATGCAGCTGGAAGTTTTTTCCGCAGTAATGGCATGCAAAAAATTCGGTGGAAAGGTCATTGCCCAGGCAAAATATAAAGTCAAAGCCGGATCTCTCCACTGCAAACGCGTTACTGTTCCAGGAGTCTTTATTGATGCAGTTGTTATGTGTCCCAATCCGGAAGAAGATCACCGGCAGACTCACAGCTTTGCTTTTGACCCTGCATATTGTGGCGATATCAAGGTTCCGGTTTCAAATTCAGATATTCTGGAAATGAATCTGCGCAAAGTTATCGGTCGACGCGCACTGATGGAGCTTCATGTAGACGACGTTCTTAACGTTGGAACCGGAATTCCCAACGACGTGGTAGGCCCTATCATTTCAGAAGAAGGGGTCAGTGATGATGTCACTGTAACTGTAGAATCCGGTATTTATGGGGGAATTCCTCTTGGAGGTGTGGATTTTGGTATAGCAAAAAATAATTTCGCACTTCTCAGACACGACGATCAGTTTGATTATTATAACGGTGCCGGTGTAGATGTCACCTATATGGGTGCCGGAGAGATTGATCCGGAGGGAAATGTCAATGCTACCAAATTAGGCCCAAATCCTACTGGCGCCGGAGGTTTCATTGATATCACAACCAATGCCAAACATGTTGTGTTCTGCTCGTCCTTTACGGGAAAAGGGTTGAAATGCTCTTTTGAAGGTGGAAAACTGCATATTGATCAGGAAGGAAGTCTGATCAAATTTGTCAAAAAAGTGCAGCAGATCTCCTATAACGGAAAAATCGCACGCAATAAACATCAGAAAATGCACTATGTAACAGAAAGAGCTGTATTTGAACTTCGCCCCGAGGGACTTGTGCTTACTGAAATTGCTCCGGGAATCGACCTTCAGACACAAATTCTCAATCTTATGGAATTTAAACCTGTCATAAGTGAAAATCTGAAAGAAATGAACCCGGCAATTTTCAGCAAATCCATTCCATATGGATTAAAAGACCTGATTCGCGCACATTAAAAATTTATATAAAACTATTTTAAGGAGGAACATTATGAGATTAAAAGACAAAGTAGCAATTGTAACAGGTTCAGGACGCGGTCTTGGAAAAGGCATTGCCATGAAACTGGCAGAGGAAGGAGCAAAGGTCATCATTGCAGATATGGCCGCTGCTGACGATACTGTTGCAGAAATCGAAGCCCTTGGCGGTACTGCTTCTGCATTTGCTGTTAATGTTTCCAAACAGGAAGAAGTACAGGCTCTTGTAAAATATGCCATTGATACCTATGGAACCCTTGATATCATGGTAAATAATGCAGGTATTAACCGCGATGGAATGCTCCACAAAATGCCTGTGGAAAACTGGCAGCTTGTCATTGATGTGGATCTGACCGGCGTTTTCTACGGAACTCAGGAAGCTCTGAAATACATGCGCACAAAGGGCAGCGGCCGCGTAATTAATATTTCCTCCGGAAGCTGGCTCGGCAATATCGGACAGGCCAATTACGCTGCTGCCAAAGCCGGCGTAGTAGGACTTACTAAAACTGCTGCAAGAGAAAGCGCAAGAAAAGGAATCACCTGTAATGTTATCTGCCCAGGATTTATTGAGACAGATATGACTCTGAAATTAAAAACCGTTAATGACGGCGCCGCATGGGACAGTATGATGCAGAGAATCCCCATGGGTTATGCAGGAAAACCGTCTGATGTAGGAAATATGGTGGCGTTTCTTGCTTCTGATGAAGCAGCTTACATTACCTCTGAGGTCATCAATGTAGGTGGAGGAATGATCGTTTAATATTACATTTTCAATAGGAGGAATAAAAATGAAAGATGTTGTAATCGTAAGTGGAGTAAGACTTCCTGTAGGAAGCTATGGCGGAAGCCTGAAATCTGTTTCCGCAATTGATATGGGTGCAATGGTAGTAAAAGAAGCTGTCAACCGTGCTGGAATCAAGCCATCAGATGTAGATGAAGTCATCATCGGTCAGGTTGGCCAGATTGCTGAAAACGGTTTTGTCGCAAGAGCGATCAGCTTGAAAGCCGGTCTTCCAAAAGAAACAACTGCATATTCCGTAAACAGACAGTGCGGATCTTCTCTTCAGTCCATTGCTGATGCAGTTATGGAAATTCAGACCGGACAGGCAGATGTGGTTGTTGCAGGAGGCGCGGAAAATATTTCTCAGCTTCCATATTATGTAAAAGATGCACGTTGGGGAGCCCGTATGGGACACAAAACATTCGAGGATGGAGTCATCGATATTCTGACCTGGCCATTGGATGGAAATCACAACGGTGTCACAGCAGAAAATGTAGCAACAAAATATAATGTTTCCAGAGAAGAACAAGATCAGTTTGCTCTGGAAAGTCACCAGCGCGCAGTAGCAGCGATCAAAGACGGAAAGTTCAAAGATGAAATTCTCCCTGTTGAACTGAAGGATCGCAAAGGCAATGTAACTGTTTTCGACACAGATGAAGGTCCAAGAGAAGGACAGACTCTCGAAAAACTTGCCAAACTTCGCCCCTGTTTTGTAAAAGGCGGAACAGTTACTGCCGGAAACTCCTCCAGCCTGAATGACGGTGCTGCTGCTGTTGTGATTATGTCTGCCGAAAAAGCCCAGGAACTTGGAGTTACTCCAAAGCTTAAAATCGTAGATTTTGCAGTAGCAGGATTTGATGCTGAGCTTATGGGGTATTCTCCTAAGTTCTCCAGTGAAAAACTGGCAAAAAAACTGGGATTAAATCTTCAGGATATTGATATGTTTGAAATCAATGAAGCTTTCGCAAGTCAGGCATATGCAGTCAGACGAGATCTTGGACTTGATAAAGATAAAGTAAATATTTACGGCGGAGGAATTTCCATTGGTCATCCAATCGGTGCAACTGGCTGTGTTCTCACTGTAAAGGTACTTTATGAGTTAATGCGAACAGAGAAAAAAGATGCCATGATCAGTATGTGCATCGGTGGTGGACAGGGTATTTCCATGTATTTTACAAAATGCTGACCCAATTCTTCTTACTTTTCTATTGATAAATTCCTAAATACAGAGCCCTCTCAGGATTGCTTTCCCGAGAGGGCTCTGTATCTGTTTTCAGGCTTTTTCTGCTACAAAAATCTCATAAGGTCTCAATTCATATTTTTCCCCTGTAAGTCTCTCCGGTGCATCTCCGTAATTTCCCAGAACCTTCTGATATCCCTGCCAGTCTTCATCCAGCATTATAGACTGTTTTGAGCTGTCCATGTTACAGAAAACCACCAGTATATCATCACCGTACCACCTTTTATATGCCATAATTTTTGTCTGGCCTGTTTTTATAAATTCAATCTTTCCATTTGAGATTACAGGCAGCTGTTTTCTCAGATGGATCAGTTTTTTGTAGAAATTCAAGACAGAATCTTCATCCATAAGCTGTGCCTCCACAGTAATCTCCGGACGATATTTTTCTGACATTGGAATCCATGGTTCTTTCCGGGAAAATCCACTGTTTTCCGTAGTATCCCACTGCATCGGTGTTCTCCCATTATCTCTGGATCTGCCTGCAAGTATTTCCAGTGCCTCAGCTTCTGTCTTTCCCTCTCCTCGTAGTATCTCATAGTAATTCAGGCTTTCCACATCCCGATATTGATGTACAGAAGAGTAGTGTGCATTGAGCATACCGATTTCCTCTCCCTGATAAATATAAGGTGTCCCTCTCATCAGGTGGATCATACCGGCAAGCATCTTAGCTGATTCTTTCCAGTACCGATCTTCATCTCCAAATCTTGAAACAATATGTGGCTGATCATGATTGCACCAGAACACAGCATTCCATCCATTTCCTTCCTGCATTCCCATCTGCCAGGTTTCAAACAGTTCCTTTAATTTTTCATAATCCGGCTCCATCAGCGCCCACTTATTTCCATCCTTATAATCCACTTTTAAGTGATGAAAACTTAACGACCACCGGCTAAAAGCCGGTGGGTTATTTCGGGCTGAAGCCCAAACC
>UQLX01000027.1 GCA_900541985.1 uncultured Blautia sp.
GCACTTTCTACCTTCTTCATGAACATACGAGAGTTAATTTTTCAGGAAGTTCACACGTATGTTTTCAGATTGACAAGTGAAGTTTTAGATTATTATAATATAACCAAAGAACCACCAAACCACCAAATAAAAAAATAAGTAGGGTAGGAAGGATATGAAAAAATGAGCAGAAGAGCAACAGATGAATGGCGTTGTCCATACTGTGACGGTCTCAATGACTGGCAGGATGAAATATGCCAGATTTGCGGAGACGGAAGACGTGAGGAAGCGGAGGCGGCTTTTTCAAAGGCATCTTCTTCAAAAGAATTTTCTTCAAAAGAATTTTCTTCAAGGACAGCTTCATCATATACAGATCCGGTATATACAGCTCCACCACATACAAAAGCGTCAGATCCGTATATGAAATCTGCAGAAAAGAAGCTGGAAGAACCCAAAAGCAGTTTCACCTATACAGATACCGGTTCATCATATACAGTGCCATCCAAAACCTGTGAAGCGCCCAAAAAGAAAAAATCATCATGGAAAATTCTGGTAATCCTGATATTTGTTGCATTTGCCGGCACAGTATGGTATATAGACAATAAAAGAGAAGCTCAGGAGGAAAGCCAGAGGGCAGATAATAAAGCGGCGGTGGAAGCGCAGATTGTAAAGATGTCTACCACAGATCCTGCAGCGCTGGCAGATCAGATCGACCTGTCTCTTTTTAAGAATATCCCGGGTACTGCCTCGCAGGCGGAAGTCCATGCCTGGCTGGAGCAGCAGGGATGTACGGTTGAAGCAATGGAAGAGCCAAATGAATACTATTATCAGATAAAGTGCAGGGAAAAAGAAACCGACTGGACGCATACACTGCCTTTTTCGGAGTATTCAAAACAGCAGCTGGTATGTTCCCTGCCCTGTGCAGGGTATGACATGAACCAGGTCTATGACTGTGTTTCCAAAAGACTTACAGATAATGGATGGATCAGAATCTGTGAAGGAGGCTCCGCTTCCGGGGAGCATTGTAAAGAAAGACTTTCTGTATGGAAGGATGAGACAGGGATTTTTTATTATCTGTGGACTTATGGGGAAGAACGCAATCCGGAGATATGGGGAGAAGAATTAAGCGGATGCGGTGTGGAGTTTGCAAGAGAAGAGGAAGACGCAGACGCAGATAAGAGTCAGTTTGCCAGTTATGATATTCAGACAGAAATAAGTGATTTTCAGTCATTTCTGGAAATGCCGTTTCCGGAAAATATGACACCGGAGCAGTGGGTGGAGGCTTATGGAGCCGGCTATCCGAACGGATTTGAAATCAGTGGTTATGAGAAGGACGGGGTAAATAAGATTTCCTCTGTCAGAAAAAACTATTTTAATGTGGCAAATCTGGAAGAAATCCTTCCTTATCTGAAAGATGGATTTGAAGAGGCTTCCGGGCAGAATATGGAGGGGGCGGTTGGAAGACGGGGAAGCTATTCCTATTCTTTACGGACAGAAAAAGTGTCTATTTATTTAAACATTTTTGAGAATCGTTCATTTAACCTTTCCGTTTATCCTGCATAGATCGGAGATGGATATTAGCAGTCGGGAAATGGGAGTTTTTCTGCATTTTCCGACTGTCATTTATGTAAAATAGAAAAAAATCAAAAAAATAAAAAAAATTAAAAAAAGGGCTTGCATTTTCCGGAAGACTATTATATAATACCACTTGTCGCAAGCGAAAAGCGAAAAGATAAAGGGCTATCGCCAAATGGTAAGGCAACGGACTCTGACTCCGTCATTTCAAGGTTCGAATCCTTGTAGCCCTGCTGAAAAGCATCCTTCAATTTATTGAAGGATGCTTTTTCATTTGCTTATTTTCAAAAATTCTTCCATAGCGCGGCTTAAGTATCGGCCTTTTTTCCAGTAAAAACAGATACTGCGGCAATTATCTTTCAAAGGCAGTTTATAGTAGACAACATTTGGGTCGGGACTTACCTTTGAGAGCATGATATCTCCGATAAAGGAAATTCCCATTCCAGAGCAGGTAACGTTATAGGAGGTCATCTGCTGATCCATTTCAAATACTACCACAGGTTCAAAATGATTTTCATGGCAGATATCTCTTGCTCTTTTTCCGGTATCATTTTCCTGCTTCAGCATAATAAAAGGTTCCTTCCGGAACCTGGAAAAAGGAACCGAAGGAAAATCTGCCGCCAGAAATTTTCCGGTCTGGATGTCCGGTACGGAAAGCTGGAATTTTTCCAGGTTTTTATTTACAGAGAAGGCACGGGGTACTGCAAGAATCAGATGTTCTTCCTGGTAAAGCCGACTGTCAAAGATATCCGGATCCAGATAGGTATTGTCCAGTACCAGATCAATCATGCCTCTTTGGAGCAGCTTTGTCAGCTTGACGGTGGATTCTTCGACCAGTCGGATCTGAATATGTGGATAACGCGCGGCAAATTCTGCAATCATTGGCGGAAGAAACCAGGAGGAAAAAAGATTGCTTCCTCCAAGAATCAGGCTTCCTGTTTTCAGATCACCCCAGTCATTGATAAAATCGGAAAAGTCCTTTTCAATATTCATGATGCGTTCCACACACTGAATATATTGTTTTCCACATTCTGTCAGACTCAACGGTTTGGTGCTCCTGTCAAAAATGGGATATCCAATCCGGTTTTCCACCCTTCTGATATTGGCACTGAGAGAGGGCTGGGAAATAAAAAGGTTGGCAGCTGCTCTGGAAAAGCTTTTTTCTCTGTATACTTCATAAACATATTTCATTCCCTGAAACATGGAACTTCCTCCTCTATATATAATTTTAAAATTATATTAAATATAAAAATATATGTATTTGATTATATTTTACCATATTATTATAATGAAGACAATGAAGACAGGCGGAGAAATTCCGACAGAATAACACTGTATATTGGGACAGAAATTATTAAAAAGGATACAGAAAAGGGAGAAGGAAAATGGGAGAAGTACAGAAGAAACAGGATTTTCGTGTAGAGAAGGATTCAATCGGAACAAAGGATGTTCCACAAAACGTTTATTATGGAGTGCAGTCCCTTCGTGCGGCAGAGAATTTTCATATTACAGGGCTGAACATGCATCCGGAGATTATCAACAGCCTTGCCTATATTAAAAAGGCGGCAGCCATCACCAACTGTGAAGTAGGAATTCTTGACAAAAAGAAAGCAAAGGCCATTGTTCAGGCATGTGATGAGATCCTGGAGGGCAAGCTTCACGGAGATTTTATTGTAGATCCCATTCAGGGAGGCGCGGGAACTTCTTTGAATATGAACGCAAATGAGGTAATTGCCAACCGTGCCATTGAGATTCTGGGAGGAGAAAAAGGAGATTATTCCATCATCAATCCGAACGATGACGTAAACTGCGGACAGTCTACCAATGACGTGATTCCCACAGCCGGAAAGATGACGTCTCTTCGTCTTCTCAAAAATCTGAAAAAAGAACTCCTTCGCTTACACAAAGCTCTTTGTGAAAAGGCAAAGGAATTTGACCATGTGATAAAAATGGGACGTACACAGATGCAGGATGCCGTTCCGATTCGTCTGGGTCAGGAATTTAATGCATATTCGGTTGCCATTATGCGTGATATCCACAGAATGGACCGGGCAATGGAAGAGATGTGTACTCTGAATATGGGAGGAACTGCTGTCGGAACAGGAATCAATGCGGATGAGGGATATCTTCGCCGGATCGTACCGAATCTTGTAGAAGTTTCTGATATGGAATTTGTACAGGCATATGACCTGATCGATGCCACACAGAATCTGGATTCCTTTGTATCTGTTTCCGGTGCGGTGAAAGCCTGTGCAGTGACACTTTCCAAGATCGCCAATGATCTTCGGCTTATGTCTTCCGGTCCGAGAGCCGGATTTGGAGAGATTAATCTTCCGGCAAAACAGAATGGTTCTTCCATTATGCCGGGAAAGGTAAACCCGGTTATTCCAGAGGTTGTAAATCAGGTAGCTTTTAACATCATTGGAAATGATGTGACGATCACCATGGCAGCAGAAGCGGGTCAGCTGGAGCTGAATGCCTTTGAACCGATTGTATTTTACTGCATGTTCCAGTCCATTGATACACTGTCTTATGCGGTGCAGACCTTTGTTGATAACTGTGTGACAGGAATCACAGCAAATGAGACCCGCTGTCGTTACCTTGTGGAAAACAGCGTAGGCATCATTACAGCCATCTGTCCGCATGTGGGATATCAGAAGGCAGCAGATATTGCGAAAAAAGCCATTAAAACAGGTGAATCTGTGCGAAATCTTATCCTTCAGGAAGGAATCCTTACGGAAGAACAGATGGAGCATATTCTTGATCCGGTAAATATGACAGAACCGGGAATTTCAGGCAAAGAACTTTTAATGGCTGGAGATAAATAAAAATACAGACAGAAAAGCAGCAGAAATATATAAAACTGCCCTCACACTTCCTCTGACAGGTATTTATTTAGATACCTGCCAGGGGATTTTTTTGTTGCGGCATAAAAAATGAAAAGTTATAATAAAGGCAGATATACGGAGAAAAGGGGAATAAAAATGTCATATAGTTTCAGTGGAAGAGTCCGCTACAGCGAAACAGGAGAAAACGGACTGCTTACTTTGCCGGGAATCCTGAATTACTTTCAGGACTGCAGTACATTTCATTCGGAGGAAATAGGGAATGGAATGAAGATTTTGAAAGAGAAAAACAAGTTCTGGGTTCTTTCTGCCTGGCAGGTTGTGGTTAATCGATATCCGGCTCTGGGAGAAGAAGTCGTTACATCTACATGGCCTTATAGTTTTCGGGGATTTATGGGACAGCGTAATTTCACAATGGATACAAAAGAAGGGGAAAGGCTGGCCTACGCCAATACTTTCTGGACTTTTATTGATGGAAAAAACGGTTTTCCCTGTAAGCTCAAACCGGAGGATACAGAAGGTTATGAACTGGAAGAAAAATTGGATATGGAATATGCTTCCAGGAAGATTGTGATGCCGGCCGGATTTTTGCCGGAAGAATCGTTTACGATCCAGAAGCATCATCTGGATACCAATCATCATGTGAACAACTGTCAGTATATCCAGATGGCAATGGACTATCTTCCAGCAGACTTTCCTCTCCGTCAGATGCGGGCAGAATATAAACAGCAGGCAAGACTTTCGGATGTGATTTGTCCGGAGGTATCTGCGGATGCGGATAAGGTTGTGGTCAGTCTTAATGATATACACGGGGAACCTTATGCGGTGGTGGAGTTTATAAAGTAAAAGCTATAAGAAGAATAAAAACAGGAGGTATTACAAAATGGGGAAATCTTATCAGAAACAGTGGACGGGTGTATTTGGAGATCCAGTAGACGATAATCCTACAGTGGTTATGGAGCAGGCTGCTTTTGATGCAGCAGGAATTCCTATGGAGTATTTGACTATTCAGGTAAAAAAAGGACAGCTTGAAGCTGCAATACAGGGAATGCGAGCAATGAATTTTACAGGTATTAATATTACTATGCCTCATAAAGGAGAGGTCCTGAAATATCTGGATGAAATATCAGAGAGCGCCCGTACTATGGGAGCAGTGAATACTGTTTATTGGAAAAATGGAAAACTTGTCGGTGAGAATACAGATGGTAAGGGGTTTTTAAAAAGTTTACAGGATGAAAAAATTTCAATAGAAGGAAAAAAAGCAATGATACTGGGTGCAGGGGGTGCGGCTAGAGCCATAGCAGTGGAATTGGCAGGAGCAGGTATTCAGACAATTGTGATCATTAATGGAAATGAGAAACATGGACAGGCACTGGTGGATATTATTAATGAGAAAACCAGCACAGAGGGAGTTTTTGTCCCCTGGAAGGGCGACGTTCATATTCCGGAAGACACAGATATTCTCGTAAATGCGACACCGATAGGATTTGTGGATGACAAGAAGCCGGCAATTGTATATGATGATCTGAAAGAAGGAATGATTGTTTGTGATGTGATACCAAATAAAGCATGGACAGGATTTCTTCTGGAGGCAAGAGACAGAGGACTTAAGACTTTTAATGGACTTCAGATGCTGATCAATCAGGGAGTAATTGCATATGAACTGTGGACAGGTAAGAAGGCACCTGTTTCTGTAATGCGTGAGGCAATGGAAAGAGAGTATGGGGTAAGGCTTTCTTGAATAGAAAATTGGAAAATTTTTGAAGTGTTTATCATTTTTCTAAAGAGTTGTTATTGTACCACGCTAAAGAATTTCGTATAATTTAAAAAATAAATATTTCCATGTGAATTGGAAATATTATTAAAATAGGCAAAAGAGGGAGCTGCTGGGATACAGCAGATATAGAAAAAGGTGAAACCATGAGCGGTATTAAAGATGTGGCAAAAAGGGCAGGAGTTTCGATTTCCACAGTTTCCAATGTATTAAACAAATCGAAATATGTTAGTCCGGAACTGGTAAAGAAGGTAGAACAGGCAGTGAAAGAACTGTCTTATGAAGCAAACCCTATTGCTCGAAGTATGAAAAATAATAAAACAGGGACAATTGGTGTGATCACCGAGGATATGTGTGGGGTTTTTTATCCTTATGTTGTGAGAGGAATCAATTCAGTGGCAGTAGAAAAGGGATACCAGATTGTAGTATGCGATGCGCAGAGTACATACGGAGACCGTCATGCGATCAAAAGGGAAAAAGAACTGTTCAGCCGTTTGATCGCAAATAGAGTAGATGGTATTATTTTCGCATCAACAGTATCCATTGAAAATAAAGAGAAATATATCGGTCAGATTAAAAAACTGGCAAATAAATACAAGAAAATCCCCTTGGTAAGTATAGAAAGAGATTTTACCGATGTGGGAATTGACTCTGTTTATTTTGATGGTTATACAAATGCAAAGACAGCAGTAAGTCATCTTATAAACTGCGGCTGCAAAAAAATCTGTCATATTTCAGGTCCTATGGAAATGGAGATTGTCAGGGAGCGAGTTATAGGATATAAAGCCTGTCTGGAGGAGAATCAGCTGTTTTTTGACGAAAGCAAGATGGTAATTCATGGAGATTACAGCCATCAGAGCGGGTATACGGTTATGAAACAGCTTATGATGCAGGTATCGGATTTAGATGGTGTTTTTTGTGGGAACGATCAGATGGCTATTGGTGTGCTGAAGTTTTTAAAGGAAAACGGGAAACGTGTTCCGGAAGATGTGAAGGTTATCGGATATGATGATGTGTTTATTGCCAGTGTAGTAGAACCTGCTTTATCGTCTATCCATGTAAGAAAGCGCCATGCAGGAATAGAATCAGCCAGAATCCTGTTTCATAGAATTGAAAATCCTGATGAAGAAAATATAAAACCAATAGGCATAAAAATGGATGCGAAGCTTGTAGTACGTCAGTCTACAGTAAGCAGTGCATCAGAAGACTGGAATTTGGTAGACTGGTAAAAGAGAGGCGTAATTTGCCTCTCTTTTTTTACTTGAAAAATCCAAATGAATATACAAATTTTGTAAATAACTATAGTTACAAATGTTTTTCCAGAAGTGATGTGAGAAATCAATATATGACAATGTACACATTGCACAAAAATATGAAAGAAAAACGTTTAAATATGCACAAAAAACGATTTTTTGAGAAAATATAATTGACAAAAACGTTTTTCTGGATTATAGTGTAATCACCTTGAACAACAAATATTTAAAATTTTAAATCCATATAGTACAAATACACAAAAATATGGATTTATTTTTTTAAGACTTAGAAAAACGTTTTACCAGAAACAAAGAAAGAGAGGGAAACAGATGGAACAGAAAAAAAGGCTCTCGGAACAGGCAATGGAACAGGGCAGTGGGATTTTGAGGCTGGCACCTACATGGGTTCCCCGTTCTTTTTGCAGACCGGGTAAACGTATTAAGCTTCATCCCGATGATTATTTTATTCTCGGACAGAGAGGCGGAATCGATGAAAGATGGTTTTCCTCAACTACATGGGCTGAGAATGGCCCGGGAACTCCGGAAGACGAAGGGCTGAGTTATGTAGTTGTAGATGAAGAAGGAAAAGAAAAAGTTCTTTTGAGAGATGTGGTTGAACTTCTTGGATCAGAGGTGATTGGAGAAGCACTTTGGAATAAATATCATCGTTGGGCAATGTTTTCTAAATTTTTTGATAACGCAGGTCCTCTTCCGCATCATATTCATCATAGGACAGAACATGCAGCCCGGGTAGGAGCATCTGGAAAACCGGAAATGTATTTCTTCCCATCTCAGATGAATAATCATGGCGGAGAATTTCCATTTACATTTTTTGGGTTTAATCCGGAAACCACAAAGGAAGAGGTATTAGAAGCACTGAAAAAATTCACCCAAGGTGATAATCAGATTCTTTCTCTGGCAATGGCATATAAGCTGGATCTTGACACTGGATGGGATGTCCCGCCAGGAGTGATGCATGCACCAGGAAGTCTCTGTACATATGAACCTCAGTTTGCTTCCGATGTCTATGCAATGTATCAGTCGGTTTTAATGAACGGACAGATCGTAGGGGAAGATCTTCTCTGGAAAAATACTCCGGAAGAAGAACTTGGAAATTATGAATATCTTTTAGATGTGATTGACTGGGAGCGAAATGTAGATCCTGATTTCCATAAAAATCGCTTTATGAAGCCAATTCCGGTAAGACCGTTGGAAGATATGATGGCAGACGGTTATATTGAGGAATGGATCTGTTATAAATGTGAAACTGTTTCAGCGAAACGTCTTACAATCCTTCCGGGACGCAGTGTGACTATTAAAGATAATGCACCATATGGTCTGATTTGCCTGGAAGGACATGGAAGCTTTGGAAAATGGCAGATTGAATCACCGGCACTGATCCATTATGGTCAGCTGACACATGATGAATATTTTGTTACTGAAAAAGCAGCAAAAGAGGGTGTGGTAATCACTAACCCATCTCTTACTGACCCGATCGTGATCCTGAAACATTTTTCAGAGAATCCTGATCTGGTGATCAAATAAAAGAATTTAAAGGAGGAGAAAAACTTGGCAGGTAAATATGTACTGGAAGCCACAGGAATTGCAAAATCTTTCTCCGGAGTAACCGTCCTGAACGGGGCAGAGCTTTGTATTGAACCAGGTGAGCTTCATGCTCTTATGGGAGAGAACGGAGCAGGAAAATCTACCCTTATGAAGATCATTATGGGAATTTACACAAAAGATGCAGGAAAAGTAGTACTGGATGGAAAAGAAGTTGAATTTAAATCCGCCAGAGATGCTCTTGATGCAGGAATTTCCATGATCCATCAGGAATTGAGTCCAATCCCGGAAATGACTGTTGCTGAGAATGTTTTTCTTGGCAGAGAACAGAAAAAGTTTAAAGGGTTACCGTTTGTAGATAAGAAGGAACTGAATGGAAAAACCCAGGAACTTCTGAAGGAATATGATCTGGATCAGTTTATCAGTCCAACTATGAAAATGAAGGATCTGAATATTGCACAGATTCAGATGATGGAAATTATTAAAGCTGTTTCCTACAATTCCAAAGTAATTATTATGGATGAGCCGACTTCCTCTCTTTCGGAGAAAGAAACGGAAACCCTGTTCCGCATTATCGACAGCCTTCGCAAAAAGAATGTAGGAATCATCTATATTTCTCATCGAATGGAAGAAGTTTTCCAGCTGGCAGATCGTGTCTCTGTTCTTCGTGACGGACAGTTTATTGGTTGTGTAAAAGTTGCTGAGGCATCCAGGGAACAGCTGATCAACATGATGGTAGGTCGTGAACTGGAAGGAGGATATCCTCATAATACAGCCCAAAAAGGTGATGTTGTACTGGAACTGCAGAACTTTACCAGAAAAGGTGTTTTTGAAAATGTAAATCTCAAGGTTCATGCAGGAGAGATCCTTGGTATGGCTGGTCTGGTAGGTGCAGGACGAAGTGAGGTTATGAAAGCACTGGTAGGATATGATCCGCTGGATTCCGGAGAAATATATCTGGAAGGACAGAAGATTACTATTAAACATCCCAATGATGCGGTCAAACATCATATTGTAATGGCATCTGAGGACAGAAAAGAGTTAGGTCTTGTCCTTTGCCGAAGCATCAAAGAGAATGTATCTCTCCAGAATTTTGACAAGCTTTCTAAAGGCTCCTTTATTCAGAAGCTAAAAGAGAGAAAGATGGCTGGTGCATATACAGAAAAGATGGCTACCAAAATGAACGGGATCGATGATCTGGTATCCAGTCTTTCTGGAGGAAATCAGCAAAAAGTAGTTCTTGCAAAGTGTCTGTTGTCAGAGCCAAAGGTACTGATCATGGATGAGCCTACCAGAGGTATTGATGTAGGTGCAAAAGCTGCGATCTATAACATTATGGTGGGACTGGCAAAACAGGGAATTGCAATCATTATGATCTCCTCAGAAATGCCGGAGCTGATCGGAATGAGTGACAGGATCATAGTCATGTCAGGCGGTCAGGTCAAAGGTGAGCTTGAGGGAGCAGAAGCGCAGTCTCAGCAGACGATCATGAATTTAGCATTTGGAGGAGAATAAGATGACACAGAAAAAAGATATGGGCAAGATCCTGAGACAGTTTGGTCTTGTGATAGTTGCTCTCATCATCATTGTTTTTATGAGCTTTACATCTGATGTGTTCCTGACAAGCCAGAACATCATCAATATTTTAAGACAGATTTCTATTAATGGTATTCTTGCGGTTGGTATGACCTTTGTTATCCTGACTGGCGGAATCGACCTTTCTGTTGGTTCAGTAGTTGCGATTACAGGAGTTATTGTGGGATCTCTTTTAAAGGGAGGAACAAATTGGTTTGTTGCAAGCCTTGCAGCTCTCGCTATTTCTATGGTGTGTGGTGCTATCAATGGATGGCTGATCGCTTATGTAGGGTTTCAGCCGTTTATCGCAACATTGTCCACTATGACTATTGGACGTGGATTTGCACAGGTATATTCTAACGGAAAACCATATATTATTTCTGATCCAAGTTTTAAAGTTATAGGTCAGGGATATTTTCTCGGAATACCAGTTCCCATTATCCTGCTTGTTATCTTCTGTGTTCTTGGCCTGGTAGTGCTGTCCATGACTACATTTGGACGCTATGTATTTGCTATCGGAGGAAACAAAAGTGCAGCAAAACTCTCCGGTGTAAGAACTCAGAGAGTGCAGCTTATGGTTTATGTTTTGTCATCTATTTGTGCATGGATGGTAGGTCTGATCCTTGCAGCTCGTATCAGTTCCGGACAGCCTACAGCAGGTGAGTCCTATGAGATGGATGCAATTGCCGCGACAGCTATCGGCGGAACAAGTATGAATGGAGGTATTGGTTCTTTGACTGGTACAATCTGCGGTTTCGTAATCCTGGGACTTCTGCAGAACTCCATGAACCTTATGAATATCAACTCTTTTTGGCAGCAGATCGTAAAAGGACTTCTGATCATTATTGCAGTATTCCTTGATATGAGAACAAAAGGAAAGAAGAATTAAACAAAAAATAAAGAACTTTAATATCACGGAGATATTAAAAATAAGAAATTAAATTTTAAGGAGGAACAAAAAATGAAGAAACAGATTATCGGTGGTTTATTAGCAGTATCTATGGTGGCATCCATGGGAGCAGTGAATGTTGCAGCAGAGGGAAAAGACAATGCAGACATTAAGATTGGATTCTCTTCCAAAGACAACAGTGATGTTTTTGTTGCAAATATTGCTGATGCAGCAGAGGCAAGAGCAAAAGAACTGGGCGTAGAGCTTCTTATGTATGATGCAGGCGGAGACGTAAACAAACAGATCAGTGACTGTGAAACTCTTATTGCAGCTGGTGTGGATGCGCTTGTAGTTATTCCTCAGAGTGTAGAAGGAAGTGCTCCTGTTGTAAGTATGGCAAATGATGCAGGCGTTCCGATCATCATTGATAATGGTGACATTGCTGATACAAACTATACAGCATTTGTAGGCTGTACAGATCAGGAATCCGGTGAGCTGCTGGGTAAATGGTTTGTTGAAGAATCTGGTCTGAAAGAAGGCGACAAGGTTGCTATCATCGAAGGACCAATGGGACAGTCCGGACAGGTTGGACGTATGGCAGGATTTGAGGCTGTAGGAATGCTTGATTATTTTGATGTTGTTGCAACTCAGACTGCGAACTGGAAACGTGATGAAGCAATGGCACTTGCAGAAGACTGGATCACAACTTATGGCGAAGATCTGAAAGCGATCATCTGCGAGAACGATGATATGGGTATGGGAGCTCTTTCAGCAGCACAGGCAGCAGGAAGAGACGACATCATTATCGGTGGTGTAGATGGAATTGAAGATGCAGTACAGGCTGTTAAAGACGGTGTATATGGTGTAAGTGTTCTTCAGGACTCTGCAGGACAGGGAGCTACAGGTGTTGATGTTGCACTGGCAGCAGCAAAAGGTGAGGAATTTGAAAAGGATACAAGAATTCCATTCCGTCCGATCACAAAAGATAATGTTGATGCTTACCTTGAGGGCGGCGTAGAAGCTATCTCCGGTGATGATGCAGCAGAAGAGAAAACTGAAGAAGCAGCAGAGGAAACAGCAGAGGAAACAGCAGAAGAGGAAGCTGCAGAATAATTGACTGAAAATTGAGACTGGAATAACAGGAGCAAGGCACCGCTGGCAAAGAAATAATAGAAAGGACTTTGCGGCGGTGCTTTGTGCGCTTAAAATCCGGAAAATCTCACCGGATAATAGAGAAAGGAGATGCAAAATGCTTAGAAATATACCTAAAATCCTTCCACCGGAACTTGTAAAAACCATGATGGAAATGGGGCATTCAGATGTATTGATTATTGCAGACGCTAATTTCCCGGGAACTGCACATGCAAAAAAGATGATTCGTATGGATGGAATCATGATTCCGGAGCTTCTTGAAGCAGTGCTGCAGCTGTTCCCGCTGGATAATTTTATTGATGATCCGGTACGTCTTATGAGAAACCTTCCTACAGAGCCGGTTCCGGAAATTTGGGAAACCTATCGTGAACTTTTGAAAAAATATGATAAAGACGACGCATTCCATGATTTTACATTTATTGACAGACTGCCATTTTATAAAACAGCAGAAGAAGCGTTTGTGATCGTTCAGACAGGTGATGAATCCCGCTATGGAAACATCATTCTTCAGAAAGGAGTCTGCTGAAGGTCTATGAATTATCAGGAAGAAAAAAAGTATATCGGAAACCGTGACCAGCTTATTCGTGTGAAACGGCTCAAAATGCAGGAGGGAAAGGCTGCAGGCGTAGAAATGCTGGATGTACAGAACCGTTCAGGAATGCATTTTGACGTAAATGTAAGCAGGGGAATGGATATCCCGTATCTGGATTTCTGTGGAGAGAATGTAGGGTTTATTTCCCCTTGTGGTGTGGTAGCTCCGGAATATTTTGATGATAAGGAACTGGGATTTCTCAAAAGTTTTACAGCAGGTTTTCTTACAACATGCGGATTAAAGGTGGCAGGAGCTCCTTGTGAGTATGAAGGAGCTGAATATGGACTCCACGGCAATCTTTCTCATACTCCGGCAGAAGAAGTAAGTGCTGTAATTGAAGAAGGTGGAGATACACCATGTGCGGTAATTCGTGGAAAAATCCGCGATGCGGTGATTTTTGGCGACAAGATGTGTCTGGAGCGTGAAATAAGGTGCTTTTATAAAGAAAGAAAATTTACGCTCAGAGATAAGGTGACAAATGAAGGATATAAAAAAGTACGCCAGATGATTCTGTATCACTGCAATATTGGTTATCCGATTTTGAGTCCTGAAAGTGAAGTTTATATTCCTGCGCTGGAAACAAAGGCGCGTAATGCACATGCACAGGAAGGCATTGACAGCTGGATGAAGACGCAGATGGCTGATCCGAACTATGAGGAAATGTGTTATTACCACAAACTGAAGCCGGATGAAAAGAATCATTCCATAGCAGCAATCTACAACCCGGATCTTGAACTGGGAATTGCCATTGAGATCGATCTGAGTACACTGGATCATTTTGTACAGTGGAAAATGATGGGAGCAGGGGATTATGTAATGGGTCTGGAACCTTCTAATTCAACCATTGACGGAATTAAAGATGCAGTGGATAACGGGTCTATGAAATATCTGAAACCTGGAGAAACGAGAGAATATAACCTTACATTCCATATTCTGAAAGGCAGAGAGGAATTTGAGGCAGTAAAACGATGACAGAAATTTAAGGAGGCATAAAAATGACAGAGAAAGAATTGATCATCAAGGCAGGCGAAGAACTGGATGCAAAGCTTGCAGAAGCAAAGAAAACAGGAAACCTTGTAGTTAAGGATGCAACTGAAGATGAAGGTGTGATCCGTTCTACATTTGAAAAAGGAGAAGGGATTTTCCGTTTATTCCCGGCTTTTGTACCTAGAAGATTTGGAAAAGCAGGACGCAGACTGAAACTTCATCCAGATGATTATTTCGCATTTGGTATGGCAAGAGGATCCATTACTGAGAGATGGTTTGCATCTACCATTGCGGCACAGAATGGTGAAACAGCAAAAGCGGATGAAGGTATGGCTTATGTTTGCGTAGATTATAACAGTGATGAAAAGTTTTCTTTAAGAGATGCAGTAAAAGTTTTAGGAGAAGAACTTGTAGGTAAGGAATTAATGGAGAAATACAATGGATGGCCAATGTATTCTAAGTTCTTTGATAATGAGAACCCTCTGTTCCATCATCTGCACCTTACATTTGAAGATGCTGCGCGTGTAGGAAAGCTTGGAAAACCGGAGTGCTATTATTTCCCGAAACAGCTGAATAACTATTTTGGTGAAGCAAATTATACATATTTTGGATTTGACCCGGATGTGGATCCAGAGGAAATCAAAGACAGAATCCGTAACTTTAAGGATGATGATACGAGAATTACAGACCTTTCCAGAGCATACAGGATCGAACTTGGAACCGGCTGGTACACACCGGCAGGCGTGATCCATGCACCGGCTTCTGTTCTGACTTATGAGCCTCAGTGGAATTCAGATGTAAACTCTGTTTATGAGAATATTGTTTCTGGAGAAGTTTATCCGCCGGAAATGTTGGATGAGGAACTTCCTGAAGGTCAGAAGGATGTTGAGGATGTATTTAAGCTTCTTGACTGGGATAAAAATGTGGATCCTCATTACAGAAAACACTATTTCCGCAAACCGATCGTAGAAACTGAGACTGAGCAGTATGTACAGAAATGGATCACATATGCAAATCCATATATTGCCGCAAAAGAACTGACTGTAAATCCAGGTCAGACAGTAACTATCAGTGACGGTACTGCATATGGATGTATTTTTGTTCAGGGTCATGGAAAATTTGGTGTTTATGATGCAGAAGCTCCGACACTGCTTCATTTTGGACAGCAGAGCACAGATGAATTCTTTGTATCTGAGCAGGCATCTGTAAAAGGTGTGACTATTACAAATACAAGTCAGGTTGAGCCTCTTGTTGTACTGAAACATTTTGGACCAAATTGCCCGGGTGTACCGCAGGAAGTGCCGGAAAATTAAGAGCAGCGTGAAATGAGGTTCCTGTACAGGTAATGTCATTTTGAAAAAACAGCCCGGGATACCAGGAAAATCATGTATTCCGGGCTGTCTTTATCATCGGGAGGAAAAACATGAAATATTTAGTAGGAATAGATAACGGCGGAACCTTTTCAAAAGCAGCTGTTTTTGATGAAGAGGGAAATCAGATCTCTGTTGCCAGTGTTCCGACAGAGACGTTGACTCCAAAATCAGGATATACAGAAAAAGATCTGGACGAACTGTGGGAGGTTAATGCACAGGCAGTTCGCAAGGCAGTGGAAAAAAGTGGAATCGATCCGTCAGATATTGCCGGAGTTTCTTTTTCTGGTGCAGGAAAAGGTCTTTATATGATCGGTTATGATGGAAGACCGTCCTATCACGGAATCATGTCTACAGATACAAGAGCCTGGGCGCAGGTGGAAAAATGGTATCAGGATGGAACCAATAAAAAAGTTTACGAAAAAACTTTCCAGGAAATTCTTGCTGTACAGCCAGTAAGTCTCCTTGCCTGGTTCCGTGATAACCAGCCGGAGGTTCTGGAGCGCACAAAATATATTTTTGCAGTAAAAGATTATATTCGCTACATGCTTACAGGAGAGGCATACAGCGAGTATACAGACTGCTCTGGAGGCAATCTTGTAAATATGGTCACAAAACAGCATGACAGAGAACTGATGGCGCTTTATGGTCTGGAGGACTGTTATGAAAAGCTTCCGCCTTTGAAGTACTCTGCGGAAATTTGTGGGTATGTGACAAAAGAGGCCAGTGAAAAAACTCTGCTTCCGGAAGGAACACCTGTTGCAGCAGGAATGTTCGATGTAAATGCCTGTGGTATTGCATCCGGTCTTTCTGATGAAGAACAGATGTGTATGATCGCCGGAACCTGGAGCATCAATGAATTTATCGGAAAAGCACCGGTTACCAATGGTACGGTTGCACTAAACTCTATGTTCTGCACGCCAGGATATTTTCTTATTGAGGAGAGCAGTCCTACATCTGCCGGAAACATGGAATGGTTTATCCGTAATCTGATGAATTACGAAAAAGAAGAAGCCAAAGCAAATGGCGGTTCTGTATATGACATCACAAATGAGTGGGTTGCTTCTATTGAACCTCAGGACAGCAATATTATCTTTCTGCCGTTTTTGAACGGTTCAAATGAAGATGCATTGGCTAAAGGAACTTTTGTGGGTCTGACTGCTTACCACAGCAAAAAACATATGCTCCGTGCCGTATATGAGGGAATTGTCTTTTCACATGTCACACATGTAAAGAAACTTTTAAGAAACAGAGAAGTACCAAAGAGCATCCGGCTTTCCGGAGGTGCAGCAAATTCCGACGTATGGATACAGATCTTTGCGGATGCGCTGCAGATTCCTATCGATGTGATCGCAGATAAAGAGCTTGGTGCACAGGGAGCAGCTATGGCGGCAGGTATTGCGGCAGGTATTTATAAGGATTACCAGGAAGCGATCAGCAGAACGGTGACAATTACAAAGACCATCAATCCGCGTCCGGAATATAAAGAAATTTATGAAGAAAAATATGCAACTTATCGTGCTGTAATCGATGGATTAAGCAGTGCATGGGAGCATTTCAAAAATTAAATCAAGAGAGAAAGAGAGGAAATAATTATGTTTAAAATGGCAATCTTAGGAGCTGGAGCAATCGCTCATAAAATGTCCGCTACTATTCGCGGTCTGGAAGAGGTAGAACCTTATATTATCTGTGACACAACTATTGAAAAGGCAGAAGCTCTGGCAAAAGAGTACGGCTACACAAAAGTATGCAGTTCATATGAAGATATTTTGGCAGACGATGAAGTTGATCTGGTGTATATCGCTGTGCCGCATTCTCTTCACTATAAGTTTACAAAGATTATGCTGGAAGGGGGAAAAAATGTTCTCTGTGAAAAATCTTTTACAGTCAATGCGGATCAGGCAAAAGAGATTCTTGCATTGGCGGAGGAGAAAAAGCTTCTCCTTCAGGAAGCAATCTGGACCAGGTATATGCCGTCCAGAAAGATTATTGATGATGTTCTTAAAAGTGGTGTGATTGGTGAGGTTACCTCTATTGATGCAAATCTTGGATATGAGTTAAGTGCAGTTCCGAGAATCTGGGATGTGAATTTTGCCGGTGGAGCTCTTCTTGATGTAGGAGTTTATCTGATTCATTTTGCACGTATGATTTTTGGAGATAATATTACTGATATTAATACATCTGCGGTATTTAAAAATGGAGTAGATATGATTGATATGATTAATCTGACTTTTGATGATAATAAGATGGCTACACTGCAGAGCAATGTCCATGCAGCGCAAAATCGTACAGCATCAATTTTTGGAACAAAAGGATATATCGAGATTACAAATATCAACAATCCGGAAAAAATAAAAGTGTTTAATGATCAGTACGAAGAAATTGCTTCTTATGATGTTCCGGAACAGATCACTGGTTATGAGTACGAAGTTTTGGCATGTATGCGTGCACTGAAAAATGGAGAAATTGAATGCCCGGAAGCTCCGCACAGTGAGACTATCAAGGTTATGGAGATTATGGACAGTATCCGCAGATCCTGGGGATATGAGATTCCACTGATTGGTTAAGGAGCAGCTTATGAAAGCATATACATTGGGGCTGTATGAAAAGGCCATGCCAAAGGAATTAAACTGGAAAGAAAAACTGGAAACAGCAAAGGCTACAGGTTATGATTTTGTAGAAATCAGTATTGATGAGACAGATGAGAAGCTTGCACGCCTTGACTGGAGTAAAGAGGAACGTCGGGAACTGGTAGACCTGATGTATCAGATTGGAGTCCCTATTCGCACCATGTGTCTCAGCGGTCATAGAAAGTATCCCATTGGAAGCAATGATCCAAAGATATGTGCAAGGGGAATGGAAATTATGGAAAAAGCGATTCAGCTTGCAGATGATCTTGGAATTCGAATTATACAGCTTGCAGGATATGATGTTTATTATGAAGAATCTACATCGGAAACAGTACAGAGGTTTGAGGAAAATCTGAAAAAATGTGAAAGAATGGCAGCCAGGGCTGGAATTGTTTTGGGTTTTGAGACAATGGAAACAGAGTTTATGAACACTGTGGAAAAGGCCATGAGATATGTAAACAAAATTGACTCTCCTTATCTTGGGGTTTATCCGGACATGGGAAATATTACAAATGCTGCAAAAGAATATGGCACGGATGTACTGGAAGACATCAGAACGGGCACAGGACATCTGGATGCGGTACATTTAAAGGAAACAGTACCGGGAGTGTTCCGGGAGGTGCGCTTTGGAACAGGACATGTGGATTTTCCGTCTGTGATCCATGAAACCTGGAAAGCAGGTGTACGCAGATATGTAACAGAATTCTGGTATACGGGAGACCCTGAATGGAAAAAGGATCTGGATCTCGCAGTAGGAATGATGCGTCCTCTTCTGGATGCGCAGGAAGCATAATGAGCAGAAGTGCTTTTTGAAAAATACCTTGGCTTATGGAGCAGATAAGTATATGCTATAGATAGCGCCGAGTTGCTTCTTTGTATACCGACGCTAGGGTGTTTTTTGAGAAAAGTTTATAATAAGAGGAGAGAGAACTATGCTGGAGAAATTAAAAGAGGAAGTTTACAAAGCAAACATGGATCTTCCTAAATATGGTCTTGTAACTTTTACCTGGGGAAATGTAAGCGGGATTGACAGAGAAAAAGGTTTGTTTGTCATCAAACCAAGTGGCGTGGATTATGATAAACTGACTCCGGAAGATATGGTGGTAGTAGATCTGCAGGGAAATAAAGTGGAGGGAAAATATAATCCTTCTTCTGATACGGCTACCCATGTTGTCCTTTATAATGCGTTCCCAAATATAGGAGGTATTGTTCATACACATTCTTCATGGGCAACAAGCTGGGCACAGGCAGGCAGAGGAATTCCTTGTTATGGAACAACACATGCCGATTATATCTATGGAGAAGTTCCTTGTGTGCGTAATCTTACAAAGGAAGAAATCGAAGAAGCATATGAGAAAAATACAGGTGTTCTCATTGCAGATTATTTTAAGGACAAAGATTATGAGGCTGTCCCCGCAGTTCTCTGCAAGAATCATGGACCATTTACCTGGGGAAAAGATGCTCATGAGGCAGTACATAATGCGGTTGTTCTGGAAGAGGTTGCAAAAATGGCGACCCGTTGCGAACAGATCAATCCGCAGGTAAAACCAGCTCCGCAGGAGCTTCAGGATAAGCATTATTACAGAAAACATGGGGCAAATGCTTATTATGGACAGAATACAAAATAAAATCTAAAATAAAACTCCTGTCAGTTATTATGCGGACAGGAGTTTTTATATGCTCTGATCTTTAACTCGTGAGAAAACAGGGGATGCTGTTTTCAGTGAGATGAGTGAGTTTATTCTGGAAGTGTATACGGAAAGTTTGGTGCTTCCGGACAATTCAAAAAGTCTTTAAGACAATTGATAATAAATTCATGATCGGCAACGTGATACAGATTAGAAGAAATGATAGCTCCGATTGCCGTACTGTTTCCTTTGATACGGATAGGAAAACCGCCGCCGCATAAAGCATAGTCAGAGGTGGAAAGGGCATGAGTGTCCAGAGTATCCCCATCTTTTTCGAAGGTCAGGGCAGAAAGAAGAGAGCTTCTCTCCATAAGTTTTACAGTGTTGAATTTTCGTTCCATCCATTTCTGGTTTAAGAGATTAGTCCCGTCAGGACAATGCTGGAATAAGATACAGCCATTATTCATACGTATAGATACTGCAATGGTAATACTATTTTTTTGAGCATAATCCACCATAAAGGTACCAAGCTTATAGGCTGTGTTATGATCGAAATGAGTAAACTGAAGAAGTTCTTCCTGTTTTTTGAGAATATTGAGAGTTTCTGCCATAATAAAATCCTCCTTGTTTGTAAATCGTAAAATCGTTGTCCGGAAATCTGGAAAAAGGTTTTTCTAGGTATATTATACATGTAAAAGATAAGAATTGGCAACAAAAAATTCCCCCTATGCTGAGTATTAACACATATTTTTCCTCTGCATATGTTAATGTCAGGAAAATTACTGATTATTAGCATATATCGGGGAGTTTTGGTATGAAGATTTATGATTATCAGGGGAGAAAAAATGTCAGCGGAGAAAGAATAAGAGAGCTGCGGATAAAAAGACGGATGTCTCAGAGCGAGCTGGCGGCAAGACTGCAGGTGGAAGGTGTGATACTGGAAAGAGACAGCATCAGCAGGATTGAAAGTGGCGCAAGGTTTGTAGCAGACTATGAATTGTATATATTCGCAAAGATTTTAGGGGTAGATATGATGTCTCTCGTGGAGTTTCAGCCCCAGGATAATTAGAAAAAATATTTATGTGGAAAGACTGCCTTAAGGGCAGTTTTTTACTATTATTCAATAGTTTTTTGTGTTACAATGTGTCATATCAAAAAGTTGGATTCGATAGAGTGGAGGATCAGGATGATTGAATTAGGTAAGAAACAGACACTGACTGTAATGAAGACTGTGGAATTTGGAATATATCTGGCAGAAAACAAGGAGGCAGATGCGAAAAATCGTGTTCTTCTGCCTGCAAAGCAGGTGCCTCAGGGAACAAAGGAAGGAGACCGTCTGGAGGTTTTTATTTATAAAGATTCTCAGGATCGTCTTATTTCTACCACAAGAGAGCCAGTGATCACAGTGGGACAGACAGCTCTTCTGAAGGTTCGTCAGGTGACAAAAATAGGAGCATTTCTTGACTGGGGTCTGGAGAAGGATCTTCTCCTTCCTTATCATGAGCAGACCGTGCGTGTCCGGGAGGGACAGGAGTGTCTGGTAGCTCTCTATGTGGATAAAAGCAGCCGCCTTTGTGCAACCATGAAAGTATATCCATATCTTCTGAAAAAGTCTCCCTATCAGGTGGGAGACCAGGTAAGAGGAAGGGTTTACCAGATCAGTGATAATTTTGGTGTATTTGTGGCTGTAGACGATAAATTTTCTGCATTGATTCCTGCAAGAGAGGCAGCAGGAAAATATCGTCCGGGAACGGTTCTTGATCTTCGGGTATCTGAGGTGAAGGAGGATGGAAAGCTGAATGTTTCCGACCGTCAGAAAGCATATATCCAGATCAATGAGGACGCGGAAAACGTTCTTCAGATCATTGAAGAATTTGCAGGCGTACTGCCATTTGACGATAAGGCTTCTCCGGAAGTTATTAAAAGGGAATTCGGTCTCAGCAAGAATGCCTTTAAACGTGCAGTAGGCCATCTTCTGAAAGAAGGAAAGGTAGAAATAAGAGACCGGAGGATTTATCAGGTAAAAAAATAAGGAGCGTACTATGAATTTTACACATCTTCATGTCCATACAGAATACAGTCTTCTGGACGGTTCCAATAAGATCCAGGAGTATGTGTCCAGAGTGAAGGAACTTGGAATGGACAGTGCGGCTATTACGGACCATGGTGTTATGTATGGTGTGATCGATTTTTACAGAGCATGTAAAGCCGCAGGAATTAATCCGATACTGGGCTGTGAGGCTTATGTGGCTCCGGGTTCCAGATTTGAAAAGGAAACGGGAACAGGTGATGACCGTTATTATCATCTGGTACTTCTTGCAGAAAATAATCAGGGTTACAGCAATCTGATGAAGATTGTTTCCAAAGGATTTGTAGAGGGATTTTATTATAAACCGAGAGTGGATCTGGAGATTCTGGAAAAATATCACGAAGGGATCATTGCTTTAAGTGCCTGCCTTGCAGGAGAGGTGGCCAAGTATCTTACCAGAGGAATGTATGAGGATGCAAAGGCAGCGGCTCTCCGTTATCAGGATATTTTTGGAAAAGGAAATTTCTTTCTGGAAATGCAGGACCATGGAATTCCTGAACAGCAGACAGTGAACCAGCAGCTTCTTAAAATGCATAAGGAAACAGGCATCGATCTGGTGGTGACCAATGACGTCCATTATACACTTGCGGAGGATGCGCAGCCTCATGATGTACTTCTTTGCCTTCAAACAGGAAAGAAGCTTGCAGATGAGGATCGTATGCGGTATGAGGGCGGCCAGTATTATGTGAAATCTCCTCAGGAGATGGAAATGCTCTTTCCCTATGCCACAGAGGCTTTGGAAAATACACATAAGATTTCAGAAAGATGCCATGTAGAGATTGAGTTTGGTGTGACTAAGCTTCCAAAATATGATGTGCCAGAGGGTTATACCTCATGGGAATATTTGAATAAACTCTGCTTTGAGGGTCTGGAAGAGCGTTATGAGCCTGTTACAGAGGAACTTCGGGAAAGACTGGATTACGAGCTGTCCACCATAAAAAACATGGGATATGTGGACTATTTTCTGATTGTATGGGATTTTATCAAATATGCCCGGGATCATGACATTATGGTAGGTCCGGGACGTGGATCTGCAGCAGGAAGCCTTGTGGCGTATACACTGGGGATCACTCAGCTTGATCCGATTCGATACGATCTTCTTTTTGAACGTTTCCTGAATCCGGAACGAGTTTCCATGCCGGATATTGATGTGGATTTCTGTTTTGAAAGACGACAGGAAGTTATTGATTATGTTGTCCGTAAATATGGCAAGGACCGGGTGGTTCAGATCGTTACCTTTGGTACGCTTGCGGCAAGAGGTGTAATCCGCGATGTAGGCCGTGTTCTGGACATGCCTTATGCTCAGGTGGACATTATTGCAAAAATGATCCCTCAGGAACTGAATATCACCATAGATAAAGCGCTTCAGATGAATCCGGAACTGCGTAAGGCATATGAGGAGCAGGAGGATATCCACAGCCTTATAGATACTGCCAAGCGCCTGGAGGGGCTTCCCCGTCATACGTCCATGCATGCGGCAGGGGTGGTGATCAGCCAGAAGGATGTAGATGAATATGTGCCGTTATCCAGAGCTCAGGACGGCTCTATTACCACCCAGTTTACTATGACAACTCTGGAGGAACTGGGACTTCTGAAAATGGACTTTTTGGGACTTCGTACCCTCACAGTAATTCAGAACGCAGTGCAGCAAATTCAGCGCAGTACAGGTGTCCTGCTGGATATCCAGAAAATCGATTATAACGATAAGAAGGTATTGGATTCTCTGGGAACCGGCAGATCTGATGGAGTGTTTCAGCTGGAAAGTGCGGGAATGAAAAATTTCATGAAAGAATTGAAACCTCAGAGTCTTGAGGATGTGATCGCAGGAATTTCTCTGTACCGTCCGGGCCCCATGGATTTTATTCCTCAGTATATTCGGGGCAAAAACCGCCCGGACACCATTAAGTACGACTGTCCTCAGCTGGAACCGATACTGAAGCCTACCTATGGATGCATTGTATATCAGGAGCAGGTTATGCAGATTGTACGTAATCTGGCAGGCTATACTCTTGGGCGAAGTGATCTGGTGCGTCGTGCCATGTCTAAAAAGAAAGCCTCTGTTATGGAAAAAGAGAGGCAGAATTTTGTATACGGAAACACGGAAGAGGGAGTTCCCGGCTGCATTTCCAACGGGATTCCGGAAAAGGTGGCGAATAAAATCTATGACGATATGATCGATTTTGCCAAATATGCGTTTAATAAGTCTCATGCTGCAGCTTATGCGGTAGTCTCCTATCAGACTGCTTATCTGAAATATTATTATCCGGTGGAATTCATGGCGGCGCTTATGACATCTGTGATCGAAATGCCAAATAAGGTTTCGGAATATATCCAGGTGTGCCGTCAGATGGGGATCCGGATCCTTCCGCCGGATGTAAACAGAGGAAGATATGGATTTTCCGTGGATAACGGAACCATCCGCTATGGTCTTTCTGCAATTAAAAGTGTCGGACGTCCGGTGATCGAAGCTCTTGTAAAGGAACGGGAGGAAAGAGGCGAGTATACGTCTTTGAAGGACTTTGTCCAGAGACTGACCGGAGTTGTAAATAAACGCGCCATCGAAAACTTTATCAAGTCGGGCGCTCTGGATTGCCTGGAAGGCAACCGACGCCAGAAAATGACAGTCTACGGTCAGATTGTGGACAGCATTGCCCAGGACAAAAAGAATACGATCGCAGGTCAGATGAGCCTGTTCGATCTTGCGGAAGAGGATGTAAAAAAGGATTTTGAGATCCGTATGCCAAATGTGGAAGAGTATGATAAGGAAGAACTTCTTTCTTATGAAAAAGAGGTTCTTGGTATTTACCTGAGCGGACATCCTCTGGAACGATACAGAGATATTATGGAAAAAACGATTTCCGCCAGAACCACAGACCTTCAGCCGGAAGAAGAAAGCGGAATTGCAAGGATCACAGACGGACAGAAAGTGATCGTTGGCGGAATGATCGTGGATAAAACGATCAAATATACAAAGAATAACAAGGTCATGGCCTTTTTTACTCTGGAGGATCTGGTGGGAACTGCAGAAGTGGTCGTGTTTCCAAGAGACTATGAGAAATGGCAGCGTTATCTGAACGAAGAAGCAAAGATTTTTGTTCAGGGACGGGTAGATGCAGGCGATGACAGAGGCGCAAAGATTATTCTGGAAAAGGTACGGTCTTTTGAGGAAATACCGAAGGAAGTGTGGATCCAGTTTAAGGATCGGGAAGATTACGGAAAACAGGAAGCCGGACTTCTGGAGGATCTGCGCAAATCTCCGGGCAGCAGCAGTGTGGTTATTTATCTGAAGGATGTAAATGCCATGAAGCGTCTTCCGGCCGGATATCAGGTGCAGATCAGTGAAGCCTGGGAGCAGGAGATGGCGCAAAAATATGGATCATCCAATGTTAAAGTTGTGGAAAGAGTATTGAAAAATTTGTAAAAATGCTATAAACTATAACCGAATATGTGTAAAACAGATAAGATTTTCTGTTCTGGCAGCAGGAAATCTGAAAGATGGAGGAATAAAATCATGGCAGAAAAAAAGATCAAAACCATTGGTGTATTGACCAGCGGCGGTGATGCGCCGGGAATGAATGCTGCGATTCGTGCTGTAGTCAGAAGAGGCTTGAGCAGCGGATTGAATGTAAAAGGTATTTATAAAGGTTATAACGGGCTTTTAAACGAGGAAATCATAGATATGTCTGCCAAAGATGTATCAGATACCATTGAGCGCGGAGGTACCATCCTGTATACTGCACGCTGTGCAGAGTTCCGTACTCCGGAAGGACAGGAGCGCGGTGCAAAGATCTGCAGAAAGCATGGGATCGACGGCCTTGTTGTAATCGGTGGAGACGGTTCCTTTGCAGGTGCTCAGAAGCTTGCAAACCTGGGAATCAATACCATCGGCGTTCCGGGAACCATTGACCTGGACATTGCCTGTACTGAGTATACCATTGGCTTTGATACAGCCGTGAATACAGCTATGGAAGCAATCGATAAAGTCCGGGATACTTCAACTTCCCATGAGAGATGCAGTATTATTGAGGTTATGGGACGTAATGCAGGATATCTTGCCATGTGGTGCGGTATTGCCAACGGTGCAGAAGATGTTCTGATTCCGGAGAAGTATGATTATGATGAGCAGAAGCTGATCAACAATATCATTGCCAGCCGTAAGGCGGGAAAGAAGCATCATATCATTGTAAATGCAGAGGGTATCGGCCATTCAGAGGCCATGGCAAAGCGTATTGAAGCGGCTACAGGAATTGAAACACGTGCCACTATTCTTGGCCACATGCAGCGCGGCGGAAGTCCTACATGTAAAGACCGTGTTTATGCTTCCATGATGGGAGCACTTGCCGTGGATCTTCTGGTACAGGGCAAAACCTGTCGTGTAGTAGGATATCGTCATGGAGAGTTTATTGATTTTGATATCAATGAGGCTCTTGCAATGAAGAAAGATGTTTCTCCGTATATGTGGGAAGTATGCAATTCTCTTTCTCATAATTATAAAAAACAGTAAGTCAGATACAACGGAGGTCACCATCAGGCGGCCTCTCTTGTGTATAAAGGAGTTTTATCAATGATCACCAGTTTGCAGAACAGTCAGGTAAAAAATATCATAAAACTGAATCAGAAGGCAAAAGCACGAAAAGACCAGGGCCTTTTTATCGCGGAAGGAAGGAAGATGTTTCTGGAGGCGCCTCTTTCCTGGATTGATAAGGTTTATGTATCGGAATCCATGGAAAAGGATGATGAAGTAATGGAGAAGGCTTCCCGTACATCCTGGGAGGCAGTTGCCGATTCTGTTTTTCGTCAGATGAGTGATACACAAACGCCTCAGGGAGTAATGACAGTCCTGCGCAGACCGGCTTATCAGCCGGAAGATATTCTGAAAAAGGAACAGCCGCTTCTTGTTGTTCTGGAAGATATCCAGGATCCGGGAAATGCGGGAACGATCTTCCGGACAGCAGAGGGCGCCGGCGTGGATGGGATCTTTCTTACAAAGACCTGCGTGGATATTACCAATCCCAAGGTGATCCGTGCGACTATGGGATCTATTTACAGAATGCCTTTTGTATATGTAGAAGATGTGGTATCATTAAAAGAAAAACTTCAGGGCAGAGAGATCCGCTTTTTTGCCGCACATCTCCGGGGAGAAAATGCCTACCATGAAGAAGCCTATCAGAAGGGAACGGCATTTCTGATTGGAAATGAAGGAAAAGGTCTGACCGATCAGGCGGCAGAAGCCGCAGATCGTCTCATCCAGATCCCCATGTGCGGACAGGTGGAATCTCTGAATGCAGCCATGGCAGCCGGGATACTGATGTATGAGGCTGCAAGACAGAGAAGAGGATGATATCCGTCTGATCATGGTACCTGAAAGGCTTTTGCGGAAAGGAGAAACTTTATGGACTTTGTTATGGGGCCTTTTATATGGCTGGGACTTGTGGCGGTTTTTCTGGTTATTGAAGCGCTTACGGTAGGGCTGACTACCATCTGGTTTGCGGGAGGCGCGCTTGTGGCGACCCTTGCCGCATGGGCAGGAGCCGGACAGGTGGTACAGTGGATTCTGTTTATAACTGTGTCTTTGGTGCTTCTGATCTTTACCAGACCGGTTGCTGTCCGGTATATGAACCGAGGTGTGGAAAAGACCAATGTGGAACGTCTGATCGGACAAAAAGCAATTGTCATTCAGAAAGTAGATAATCTGGCACAGACCGGACAGGTCAGAGTCGGAGATGTAGAGTGGATGGCAAGAACAAAGTCGGACGATGTTCAGATTCCGGAGAAAGCAGTTGCAGTGATCAAAGAAGTACAGGGTGTGAAACTAATTGTAGAAGAAGTTAAGGAGGGTTAAACATGGGATTTTTGATTTTTATTATTATCATAGGAATTCTTGCGCTGCTGATTGCAGCTTCCTGTATCAAAATTGTGCCTCAGGCATATGCAATTGTTCTGGAACGGCTGGGCGCTTATAAAACAACCTGGAATACAGGAATCCATTTTAAGGTGCCGTTTATTGAGCGTGTTGCCCGTAAAGTAAACCTGAAGGAGCAGGTGGTGGATTTCCCGCCGCAGCCGGTTATCACCAAGGATAATGTTACTATGCAGATCGATACGGTTGTATTTTTCCAGATCACCGATCCGAAGCTTTTTGCTTACGGAGTGGAAAATCCTATTATGGCCATTGAGAATCTTTCTGCAACAACCCTCAGAAATATCATCGGTGACATGGAACTTGATGAGACTCTTACTTCCCGAGAGGTGATCAACACAAGAATGCGAGCTTCTCTTGATGTTGCCACAGACCCGTGGGGAATCAAGGTAAACCGTGTAGAGCTTAAGAATATCATTCCTCCGGCAGCGATCCAGGATGCCATGGAAAAACAGATGAAAGCAGAGCGTGAGCGCCGGGAGGCGATCCTGATCGCAGAAGGTGAGAAGAGATCTACGATCCTTGTTGCAGAAGGTAAGAAACAGTCGGCTATTCTGGATGCAGAGGCTGAAAAACAGGCGGCAATCCTTCGGGCTGAGGCGCAGAAAGAGCGAATGATCAAGGAAGCAGAAGGCCAGGCAGAGGCAGTGCTGAAGGTTCAGAATGCAAATGCGGAAGGTATCCGTATGATCCGGGAGGCAGGTGCAGATCAGGCAGTCCTGACACTGAAGAGTCTGGAAGCATTTACCAAGGCGGCTGACGGAAGAGCTACCAAGATCATCATTCCTTCTGAATTACAGGGAATTGCAGGGCTTGCAACGTCTCTGAAGGAATTTGTGACAGATGATAAAAAAGAATTGTTAGAAAAAATAACGCCGGACCAGAAGTAAAAAGAACGGCTGATGACAGCTGTTTTAGATAAGAGGAGAGGATTATTATGAATTTAAAAGGAAGAAATTTTTTAACACTGAAGGACTTTACACCAGATGAGATCACTTATCTCATTGACCTTGCTGCAGATCTGAAAGCGAAGAAAAAAGCAGGGGAACTTCACGAGTATTATAAGGGAAAGAACATTGCGCTGATCTTTGAAAAAACAAGCACCAGAACCCGCTGTGCATTTGAAGTTGCAGCTCATGATCTCGGAATGGGAAGCACCTATCTGGATCCTACAGGATCCCAGATCGGCAAGAAAGAAAGTATTGCAGATACAGCAAGAGTACTTGGAAGAATGTATGACGGAATCGAGTACAGAGGATTTGGGCAGGAGATCGTTGAAGAACTGGCAAAGCATGCCGGAGTTCCTGTATGGAACGGTCTTACCAATGAGTATCATCCGACACAGATGCTGGCAGATATGCTGACTATTCGTGAACATTTCGGACATCTGGAAGGCATCCGTCTGGTATATATGGGCGATGCCCGCTACAATATGGGTAATTCCCTGATGATCGCCTGTGCGAAGCTGGGAATGCATTTTGTGGCATGTACTACGAAGAAATATTTCCCCAATGAGGAACTTGTGGAGCTTTGCAAAGGCTATGCGGCACAGTCCGGCGGAAGCATCACTCTGACGGAAGACGCAGCAGAAGGAACCAGAGATGCCGATGTGATCTACACAGACGTATGGGTATCCATGGGAGAACCGGATGAGGTCTGGGAAGAGCGTATCAGTGAACTGACTCCGTATAAGGTGACAAAAGCCATTATGGAAAATGCAGGAGAAAAAGCAATCTTCCTTCACTGCCTGCCGGCATTCCATGATCTGAAAACAAAGATCGGCAAGGAAATGGGAGAAAGATTTAATCTGACAGATATGGAAGTGACAAATGAAGTTTTTGAGTCTGCACAGTCTCATGTGTTTGATGAAGCAGAAAACCGTATGCACACCATTAAGGCTGTGATGGTTGCTACTCTGGGAGAGCCGGAGAACAGATAATGTATGATCAGGAAACAATTTTAAAAGAGATCAGGACAAAATGGGCGGGCAAAACCGTCCATTTTGCAACAGAAACAGATTCTACAAATGAATGGGCCAAAAGACTGTCACAGGATGGAGCGCCTCACGGCACTCTGGCTGTGGCAGAATTTCAGTCGGCAGGGAAAGGGCGGCTTGGAAGAAGCTGGCAGGCGGGATCCGGAAGTTCTGTGATGATGTCCCTTCTTCTGAGACCGGACTTTGCCCCTTCGTATGCATCGATGCTGACGCTGGTGATGGGGCTCAGTGTGGCTCAGGCTATTCAGAAACTGGGCGTGACGGTTTCTATCAAATGGCCAAATGATGTGGTGGTTTCCCGAAAAAAAATCTGCGGAATTCTGACAGAAATGCGTTTGGACGGCATGAAGATCCGGGACGTGATCGTTGGGGTCGGAATTAATGTGGACCAGGAAAGGATTTCCGAGGAGCTTCAGGACAAAGCGACGTCTCTTTATCTGGAAACGGGAAAACATTATGACCGCTGCAGTCTGCTCAGTCTTGTTATGACAGCGTTTGAAGAAAATTACGATAAATTTGTACAGACCTGTGATCTTTCCGGAATCCTTTGTGAATACAACCGGCTTCTTGCCAACAGAGATCAGCCGGTGCGGATTCTGGACAAACAGGCGCCCTGGGAGGGAACTGCCCTGGGAATCAATGCGCAGGGAGAGCTGTTGGTAAAGGACAGGGAAGGAAATATAAAAACAGTACGGGCAGGAGAGGTTTCTGTCCGGGGGCTGTATTCCTATGTGTAAATCCGGACATGGATTTGCAGAAGGGATATTTTGCGTTTATAGATAAAGGAGCTTCCTGTATAATTCAAGTATAGGGAATTCCGAGAAAGAAGGCTGAGAAAAAAATACCTCAGAGTAAAATAAGATTACTGACTTTGCCGGTTAGTAAAAATCTTATTGAACAGAGAGGTATCCGAAATGAATTAGAACACACAGAACGCAAAAATTGCATCCATTACTGAAAAAACTTTGATTGTTGGTATTGATGTCGGAAGCGAAACTCATTACGCCAGGGCTTTTGACTGGAGAAATTATGAGTATGGCAAAAAGCCGCTGGAGTTCAGCAACACGGAATCCGGATTCCTGACTTTGAAAGCGTGGATGGAAGATATCGCAGAAAAACATGGCAAAACTGCTGTGATTCCCGGAATGGAGCCGACCGGTCATTACTGGTTTGCCTTAGGGAAATTCCTGCAGGACAGCGGAATGAAGCCGGTACATGTGAATCCCCATCATGTCAAGAAATCGAAGGAACTGGACGACAACAACCCCAACAAGAATGACCGCAAAGATCCCAAAACAATTGCGGCACTGGTCAATGAGGGACGTTTTTCCTATCCATATATACCCACCGGCATTTATGCAGAGATCAGGAGCCTTTCGAACCTGCGTTTCCAGACGCAGGAAGAACTCACAAGGATCAAGAATCGGATTGCAAGATGGTTTTCCATCTACTTCCCGGAATATAAAGATGTCTGCGTGGATTTGAAAGCGGTCAGCGGAAGAATGGTGTTGAAGGCAGCTCCGCTGCCGGAGGATATCGTAAAGCTTGGGGCAGAAGGTGTGAACCAGATCTGGAGAAATGCGAAGCTGAGAGGCGCTGGAATGAAGAGGGCAAAGACCCTGGTATCCGTTGCAGAGCATAGCATTGGAAGTAAGGAAGCGCCGGAAGCAGCGAGAATCGAATTAAAAAATCTGCTGAATGACATGGATGTATATGCAGCAAGGCTGGAAGAACTGCTCCGGAGTATAGAAGAAAAACTAAAGGAGATCCCATATATTGATAAGCTGATGGCAATCAAAGGGATCGGATTGGTTACAGTCAGTGGTTTTATTGCATAAGTTGGGGACATTGGACGTTTTGATAATCCCAAACAACTGCAGAAACTGGCAGGATATGCGATCGTGGCGAATGATTCCGGTAAACATAACGGAGAAAGTCGGATCAGCTACCACGGGCGAAAGCGCCTGAGATATGTGCTGTATGAGGCAGCGATATCGCTGGTTGGAAAGAATGCGGAGTTCCGGGAAATACATGAGTATTATCGGGGCTGAAAGAAAAATCCGCTGAAAAAGATGCAGTCAGTGGTATCGATAGCCTGCAAGGTTATAAGGGTATTCTACGCGATCCTCACAAAAGGTGTAGATTATGATGCGGAGAAACTGATAGGAGATATCAGAAGACCGCAGATGCAGGCAGCATAACAACCAGAGACAAAACAGGTAATGTTCCTGCTACAGTTGAATTGAGCATTTAGAAAACAAATCTGAGAGTTGAATTCAGCTGTAGCAGGAAAGCTGAAAGGTATGAGGAACAGGCCGGAAAAACGTCCACCGCAAGGTGCTGGTTTGTGGAGCATACAGAATAGGTCAGTAAAACTTAAGACAAAGAATGAGCCAGTAGTCGGCAGGAATATTTTCCATAGGGCAAGACCCTGACAAGGAGCTAAGCTGACACCCTGGTTATGGACAGGCGGGACGAAGGAAGTTAGGACCCTGCAGAAATGCGGGAGATCCTGGTAGACACGGGAGGTTCACTGCCGTAGATGGATGGGTATACACAAGGCCATGTAAAACAGAAAACCAAGACGTTTTACTTCGTGTACCCAAAACCAGCTATTTTCGTACCAGATACAGAGAAAATGCCCATATCAATGGCTCTTTCTTCTGAGATATTTATTGATAGTATATCGAAAAAACCTTGATTTTCAAGGAAAAAGGACTTGACTTAATAGGGAGGAACCGTGTACTTATGTATCAGGATAAAATCGTGCTCTGCGGTGCAAGCGCCTATGAGCAGAAATATTATTTTAATCAGGATTTCAGCTCTCTGCCGGAAGCAGTAAAGCAGGAACTTCAGATCATGTGCGTTCTTTATACAGAGGATATAGGAGGAATTCTGACTCTAGAGTTTGATGAAGATGGAAATCTTCAGTTCAAAACAGAAGCACTGGATGCAGATGCCATGTATGATGAAATTGGAAGTGTTCTGAAGATCAAACAGCTTCAGGAAGAAAAAAAGGAGCTTCTGGAATCTCTGGAAATGTATTATCGAGTGTTTTTTCTGGGAGAAATTCCGGAAGATGCAGATGAGAAATCCACAGATAAGTCCGTGGATCCTGTGGATAACGAGGGCTGATTCATGGAGTTTCGGTGGAAAATCGGTGAAATTCAGATGGAAAATCCCTTTGTGCTGGCTCCAATGGCAGGAGTGACAGATCTTCCTTTTCGTAAACTCTGTAAAGAACAGGGCGCCGGTCTGATCTGTACGGAAATGGTCAGTGCAAAAGCGATTTCCTTTCATAACAAAAATACAGAAGCCCTGATGGAGATGGATCCTTCAGAGCATCCGGTTTCCCTGCAGCTTTTTGGAAGCGAACCGGAGCTGATGGCAGAGGTGGCAAAAAGTATAGAAGAGAGACCTTTTGAGATCCTGGATATCAATATGGGATGCCCGGTTCCCAAGGTGGTCAACAATGGAGAGGGATCGGCTCTTTTGAAGAATCCGAAGCTGATCGGAAAGATCATAAAAGCGGTATCCGGTGCGATCCGGAAGCCGGTTACAGCAAAAATGCGTATTGGATTTGAAGGATATCCGGTAGATCCGGTGGAAATCGCAAAGATCATGGAGGATTCCGGCGCGGCTGCCATTGCTGTTCACGGACGGACCAGGCAGCAGTATTATTCAGGACATGCAGACTGGGATACGATCCGGAAAATCAAAGAGGCTGTCCGGATACCGGTGATCGGAAACGGAGATGTGGACTCACCGGAAAAGGCAGAAGCTCTTTTAAAAGAAACAGGATGTGATGCGGTTATGATCGGCCGTGCAGTCCGGGGGAATCCCTGGATCTTCCGTGAACTGAACCATTATTTTCTTACAGGAGAAAAGCTTCCCCGTCCTTCCGCAGAGGAGATCAGGGAAATGATTCTCCGACATGCACGTATGCAGATCGAGATAAAGGGTGAGTTTACCGGAATCCGGGAAATGCGTAAGCATGTGGCCTGGTATACAGCAGGCATGAGGCATAGCGCAGGACTTAGAAGAGAATCAAATTTAATTGCAGATTATCAGGCATTGGAAAAACTGCTTGATCATTTGAAAGATTAAAAAAAGCCATCGGCTATAAAACCGATGGCTTTTGCAATGTGCGCCTGGCGGCGCACGTTTCTAACGGGTTAAAGTCCCGAATCCGCCCGG
>UQLX01000028.1 GCA_900541985.1 uncultured Blautia sp.
TGATCTGCAGACTGGATAATTACAAGGAATCAGTCTGCCTATTTATAAAGAATCTTTCAATCAGAATTGCGAACTCGTTTCGCAATTACCTACATATTATATCAGCACCAGATTGGAAAATCCGTTGTTTCGGGCAATCTCTGCCAGCTTTTCCAGTTCCTCATGGGTCGGCACCCTAAATTCACTGCGATAAGGCTCCCTGACGCCAAAGGGGCGATAGGCACTGATTCTGTAACGAATCTGCATCTTTTCAAGATAGGGCGAAAGCACCCGCGTAATCTGATCCACCGTCTCCTCGTTATTCAGATAATCCGGCACCACAACCGTTCGGATCTCTTCCAGTTTTCCCGCCTCGGCAAGCTTGATGGCATTTTCAATCACCGGCCCACTGCCTTTTCCGGTCAGTTTCCGATGCTCTTGTTCGTTCCACGCCTTGACATCCAGCATCACACCGTCACATACCGCCATCAGATCCTGATCTTGTGTATAATCATAGCTGCCATTGCTGTCCATCAGTGTGGTCAGGCCGTGCTGTTTCGCCAGAGCGAATAATTCCACAACAAAATCTCTCTGCAGCGAGCATTCTCCGCCGGATACGGTAATACCGCGAATAAACGGGATATCATTTTTGATAAGATCCATCACCTCGGCCGCACGATACTCCCGGACCTTGGCAGAAGCCATGTGCGGGCAAACCGCGATGCACCAGTCGCACTGGCAGCAAAGTTCCTCCCGCCAAGTCACGTGTCCGTCTTCCATTCTCAATGCGCCGGTCGGACACTCCGTGACACAGGTTCCACAATGCACACATGTGTGAATGGTTTCCGGATTGTGGCAATAACTGCATGTGTAGTTGCATCCCTGCAGAAATATCACTGCACGATTCCCGGGGCCATCTACAACACTGCTGTGAATAATACGGTTTACAAGAGCTTTCATAGACTACGAACCTTTCTTTCCAGAATACGACTGTTTTTGACTTCACCGAGTCCCCAGGTAGCATTCGCCTGCTGAACCGCTATACCGGCGTCCAGCTTTTCAATGTCGGACTTCTTGACCAGATATCCTGTGATTCGGATCACATCCGCATCAGATCCATACGTTGAGAAGTAACGCATTCCCTGCTTAAAACCACCTTTGATCAGATCTACGATAGCGTCAGGGTTACGTTTGGCCGTCTCATCAAAGGGGAAAATATCTCCAACGCCTGACTTGAAGTACGGATGGAACTGGCTGCAGTGGAGCAGATGCTCATGAAGCGGCAGTTCATCGCCAATGGCAAGCCGGACACCGGGGCTGATCAAAAAGTCTTCTGCAATGCCGACCTGAGCATGGAGAGAAAAATGATGATCCGTGCAGTCACAAAACCGGCTCTTATAACCTTCCACAAGTACGGTCAGTTTATCCAAAATCTGCTTTGCCAGGGCATCCGCTTCACTGCTGTGTCCATAGGTTCCGGATTTGCCTTCTTTGCGCATCAGAATATTCACGCACTCGTTCATACCGACAATTCCGAACATACCGGTAAATCTCTCCAGCTTTACAAAGCCCTCTTTCACAAGGAAACTGGATTTAAAGAAGTGGGTTTCCTCCACAAGGAACGTGATTTTTTTCTCTATATAACCACAAAGCTCCTCCACTGCATCCGGCAGCAGATCGTTGAGCAGATGCTCACTGTCTTTTGCCCGCTCTGCCATCTTACTCAAGACTACACGAGAAAGGGTAAAGGCACCTCCACCCACAGGCAGTGCATTATAACAGCTTGCAATTCCGTAAGGTGTGGAATACAGCTTGCTGTATTCTTTGTGGTTTGCAAAGCTCGGTTTAGCGCAGGCCAGCGCACATTCTACACAGGCATCTGCAAAATCATCCGGTGTAATGTCAGGATCATACAGCAGCGTAATGGAAGGCATAGCCTTCTGAAGCTCCTTTTCAATCTCAACGATCATACGACCCGCCCGTGTTGCTTCCGGACCAATATTCATATGGCAGTAGGAGTCCGAAATAGTACGATCCAGGAAGATCAGGAAATGCCGGATGATCTTTTTTGCCTCTTCCTCGTCTTCAATGAACGGCTCCAGCATCTTATCCACCGATCCCAGATAGACCGGAAAATGGGTAACAGACGGAACATGACGGTAGAAAATCATCAAAGCCTCCACTGCCTCCCACAAATCCTTCGGCGGATCAAGACGCAGAAACTGACAGCCCTCCCTCATCAGTTTTTCATAATCCGGCAGGACATACCGCGGTGCATAGGTGCCGTTTCCTTCGTTCATGGTACATAAAACACCAGCTTCCAACAACTCACGAAACTTACTGGTTGTATCAAAAAACTCTACATAATTCAACGGAACAGATGACAGATTCATCATCGCCTGTTCGTGCGTAAGCGCACAGTTATCAATTATTGCTTTCACATCTTTTTTCATATCTGTAATATTGATCATTGTCGTTCCTCCTTGACATTTGTTCCCGGGTTCTGTAAGATGAGGTTATCACATGCTGGGAAAGCAGAAAATGACATGTGTCATTTTCTTGAGAGGATATTTAAATGCTACAGGATACAGCACTTCTTTTACATACAATATACAATTATATTAGAGATTTTCGCGGTTCCATCGCACAGGCTTATCAGTTTCCCCACGCCTGCCAAAAACCGCTGGTTTTAGAAGATATCCCACCGTATCTGCTGTGTCGGCTGACGGCTGATACCTATCTGTTTCATATCGATGAACCGATTAGAAGTATCCATATCCTGCTGGACGGCACCTGCTGCGTGGAAAAATACAGTCATCTCGGCCATCTGTATACCGACACCACGCGCTCCGCTATTCAAATCTTTGGATTGATCGAAGCGGTCACCAATCAGCCTCGTCACAGCGTTTCCATGCGGTGTGCAACCAATTGCACCTTTGCCAAGATTCCATTGGCCGAATACCTCCAAACGATCCGCTCCAATCCGGAATTGATGATGATGTCCATGCAGTATCTGTGTGTCTTTTTCACAGAGCACGTGCAAAATGCCGATTCGCTCATGTTGGATACGCCGTATCGCAAAATTCTTGTTAAACTATATCAATGCTGCAGCGGTCAGCAATTCCCGGTTACGATCCCCTATAAAAAGGAGGAGCTTGCAGCCGATTTGAATATGAATCTGCGAAGCATGTACCGGTACATGAATAAGCTGTACACCACCGGTCTTTGTTCTTCCCAAAAGGGAAAGATCATTATCTCAGCCGAACAATACCAGCAGATTGAGGAAGAATTATCTGACTTTCATTCGTCTCCGTAAATGAATACTGCCGCTCTTTTTTTACATAATATCAGGGAACATGACACGGCGATACGGCCAGTCATGTTCCCTGTTTATTTAGCAAGTTTTTTCGTACATTTTATCATATGAACAGCGGCATAGGCGGCAACCAGAAGCTCTGTAATCAACATAGAATACCACAGCGCATCGGCACCCGCCATAACCGGCAACACGATAATCATCACACCGCTGACTATAGCCCCCCGTGCCAGAGAAACAATCATGGACGGATTGGGCTTCATCATGGACTGTAAGTAATATGTGGCAAACAGGTTAAACGGAAGCAGGATGTAGGACAGACCGTAAGAGCGAAGAATGGCCGGTGCGATCTCCAACACAGCTTCTGTCGGACGCATAAAGAAATGTACGAACGAATTTGGCATAAGCACAACTCCAGCCGTCAGCACCGCTCCGTAACAGCCGCAGGTGAAAAGACCATATCTAAGACACTCCCGAATGCGGCCATATTTGCCGGCACCCAGATTTTGTGACAAAATGGGCTGAGCTGCCTGTCCGATTCCGTAAGCCATACACTGGGCAAAAATTGTCACCTGAGTGATAATTCCATAGACCGCCAGCGCATTTGATCCAAAATACTTCATAATCTGGCGGTTAAAGAGAATGCCGATGATACCCATGGCCAGGTCATTGATGGCTGTGGAGAAACCAGTGACCGAAATAAAAACGATCTTTCGTGAAATCTGCGTTGGCCAGACAAGTCGAAGGGTATTCTTCTTCCCAAAAAAATGCAGCAGCATCAAAAACGACGACACATACAAGCCGATCGCCGTAGCTATCCCTGCTCCGAGAATACCCAGATCCAGCATAAATACAAAGACGTAATCGCCAAAAACATTTAAAATGCCACCGAAGAGCACAGCCTTCGTGGGCAGTGCCGGATTGCCGTCATTTCGGATGTAGGATGACAGGATATAGCTGAAGACACAGCATGGCATGGCAAAAAAGAGCGGGATAAAATATTGCTTTGCCAGCACGATCAGTTCGTCATCTGCTCCAAAGAACCGCAAAAGCCGCTCATGAAACAAACCGATACCTGCCATTGCAAGGATGGTCAGAACGATTCCGAACAGGACTGACAGCGTAAAGTACTCCTGCGCCGTCCTGTCTTCCCCCCTGCCGCGATGATTTCCAAACAGGACGGAGCCGCCGATCCCAGCCAGCAAACCCAGACTATAAAAGATACTCCAGAGCGGACTGCATACTGCCATTGCGGCATTTCCGGTTGGTCCATGATATTGTCCCACCATCATGGCGTCTATCATACCGAATACACACGAGATCATGGCGCTGCCGGATGCCGCGACCAGATACTTACCATACATCGGTCTGATCTTATCCTTCAATATATCCATGGAATTCCTCTATTTCTGCTTTTGCTGCTCCAGGCGGTAGATTGTCTCCAGCACGACCTGAATCTCCTTCTCCCATGCTTCATGCAGCCGTTCGTTTTTCCTGGTATAGATGACCTCCGCATTGGTCAGATTGCCGGAGGTTCCATTGATGGTTGCAGCCCGTACCCCCCGCATATGTGCTACTGTATATAAAGCGGAGGACTCCATGTCCAGATTCATAACCTTATAGGATCTCAGGTTCTCTATAAATTCCGGACTTTCTCCGTAAAAAGCATCATCAGAAGACGTAATACCCACATAGACATCCCGGTCGCTTCCGGCAGCCATTTCACGGGCTGTCTGAATCAGCATCCAGGTCAGTTCCATATCCGGAACAGCGGGAAACGCGTCAGGTACATAAAATCTGGATGTTCCTTCGTTTTTCATGGCGCCGATAGTGATCATCAGGTCTCCGATTTTCACTCTGGGATCCAGCGCAGCACTGCTTCCAATGCGAATCAGGTTTTTGGCGCCGATGCGGATCAATTCCTCCGCTGCAATAGATGCGGAAGGACAACCCATTCCGGTGGATGTCACACTGACTTTGATACCCTTGTAATAACCGGTAAAAGTTCTGTGTTCCCGGTTGTTTGCCATCAGTTCCGCCTGATCCAGATATTTTGCCACAATATCACTGCGGGCGGGATCGCCGGGCAGCAGCACATATTCTCCGATTTCCCCGGGACTGAGTGCGATATGATACTGCTTTTGTCCCCAAGTGACCGAATCTTTATCTAAAGTCTTGCTCATTTGTTATACCTCCTGTATATTCTCACTAACACGGAAGCCATCAAAACAACGTTTCCTTTCGTATTCCCTCCGGGTGCCCAGTCATGCAGGCCCATGCGGGCCTGCAACTCTTCGTTCTGGCGACTTCCCTGATTATTTAATCCAGTGTCTGGATGGTCAGATCCGGAGACAGCTCCAACCGAACCGTTTTGGAAGGAATGTCGGTATTAACTGCAGTAATGGTAACCGTTGCCTCTCCCGACTTTTCCGTCGGCTTTGTTTTCACCCAGAAAGCGATGGAACCGCCAAGTGTTGCAACTGTCGTCGGTCCAATCACCGATATGTCACCCGTGGTTTCAATCTGCAGAACGCCCTGATACAGTGGCAGAGAATTACCCAACTGATCGCAGAACCGACAAACAATTCTTGTTGCATCCGGCACCGTCGTATGCAGTGACAGATCATCCACCTTCACTTCCAGATCCTTAAGATACGGGTCGTGAGAGTAGGTGCGGCGTGCAACTTCCTTGCCGTCAATAAAGCCGATCACGGTGCCTGCCAGCCACGGATCGCGCCAGGTTCCCGGGTTCTGATCCATAATGATAGGCGGATGCTTTAAGCCGCCATAATTGAGGCTCGGGAAAAACTTGCCGATATTCTTGCCATAAAGTTCAACCTCAATGTAATCGCAATTCGTAAATACAGCAAACGGAATGACCGTGCCGTCATCACATTCGCCTCTGGCCAGCAAAGTAGCCGGTTCCAGTACGATCTCGGTCTCCGGATCCACCTGAGAGCGATAAAACTGTGCTGCATACTTAGGTGTACGGAAAGCACTCATCACACCATGATAGCATATCTTATCACCGGAGCCATTGTCGCCGTGGGTATGATAGTCGAAAGCACACCAGCCAATAGCCCCCATAGCATCCTTGCGATCCAGACTCTTTCCCTGCACCGCCGCATGAATCAGAGCCTGCTGCGTCTGCCGCTTCACTCCGTCTGTCGGACGTGTGGGATATATATGTCCGCAGAACTCACTTACCATATACGGTACTTTGTGTGTAAGACCTGTGACAGACTGCTGCGCCTGGAGAATAACCTCTTTATCATGCAAAAGCAGATGATTAAAATGGATAAAGTCATTAAAAGTGTATACATCTTCCAGCAGATGGCTGCCTGTAATGCAGCGCACACCGGTGGTTGGACGATCCGGATCCAGTTTTTTCGCAATGGCGTTGGATTCGGTATAAAACTCATCGTCATCATCTGACTCGTTGATTCGAATACTCCAGATAAAGATGGACGGATGATTGTACTGTGCCATAATCATGTCCCGCACATCCTGGTGGGAAACGCGCTTCCATTCCTCACCGCCGATCACACCCCAGCCTGGAATCTCAGAGACAACCAAAAGCCCCAGCTTGTCACATTCGGCAATAAACTCTTCCGCCTGAATATAGTGAGAAGTACGAACCGTGTTCACATGGAGCTCATCAAACAGGATCTGCGCATCACGCTTCTGAACACGTTTTGGCATGGCATATCCCACATAGGGATAATCCTGGTGACGATTCAAGCCGACCAGCTTAACCTGTCTTCCATTGAGATAGAATCCCTCCGGCATGCAGGCAACGGTCCGAAAACCTGTCTGGAATGTCATCCCATCAACCAGAGAATCATCTTTCTGCAGACGAATCTCCACCGTATATAAATAAGGATTTTCAATATCCCAAAGAACAGGGGCATCCATCATCTCCTGTTCCGGGCTTAAAACCTGCAGTCCCTCCGCGACAGTGATAGAACGTGTGTATTCCTTGACACATTCCCCTTCTCCATTCTTGAGCACTACAACAATCTCACCATCGAATACCTCACCGGCATTGTCGAAGTGTATCTCCGGCCGCAGTATAACCTTATCCTCCTGCAGCGTGTAACGGAACAGAACATCCTGCATCCAGACAGGATCGGCAAGAATCAGGTTGACATCCCGATAAATACCACCATAAGTCAGGAAATCAATCGGTTTTCCAAAGGGCGGAATATCCTTATCCTCTCGAGAATCCACCATCAAAAGGATGAGATTTTCCCCCACATGCAGATACGAGGTAACATCTACTCTGGATCGAGAATAACCACCTTTGTGATGCATAACAAATTGCCCATTCACATACAGCTGATACTGAGCCATGACGCCGTGGAACTCCAAAATGGAACGTTTCTGCATCTGATCTTCCGTAAGTTCCAGTTTTCTGGCATATGTACTCACCATTGCACAGTCAGTCTGCCCAAAACAGTTATAGGGCAATTCCTTAACTACATGCGGCAAATCAACCTGCTCATACGCATCGGCACAGAAGTTCTGTACATCGCAAGCGGAAAAGCTGTCTTTGAACAGCCAGTGATTGTTCAAATTAAAAGTGTTTCTCATATTTTCTCCTTTCGCAAATACAAAATTATCAGACGGCAATTCCAATCAACCCTTGACAGACCCGGTAAGACCATCCACAAAACTGTTCTGTAGGAACAAAAAGACAATCATCATGGGAAGCGTCGCGATTGCCAGACCAACCATTTGTACACCGTAATCCGCCACATAGGAAGATGAAGCAATTTTTGACACCATCAGGATCAGTGTTTTCTTTGATTCAGAGGACAGAGAGATCATCGGCCACATATAAGCGTTCCACGAGTTCATAAACGCATAGATCGCCGCTGCCGCAAACGTTGCCCTCATGCTGGGGAACACGATCCGAAAAAAGATCCGCAGCTCACCGGCACCATCGATTCTGGCAGACTCGATCATTTCATTTGGAAAAGATTTGAAGTTCTGCCTAAAGAAAAACATTAGAAAAATAGAGCCAACAGCAGGCAGTATAATGGATGTATGGGTGTTGACCAGCCCCATGTTCGCCATCATCTTGTAAAGAGGGATCACAAGAGAAGTCTGCGGTATCATCATGCCGATCAGGAAAATGATATACGTTTTTTCGGAATTCCTGGTGCGGAATTTTTCGAATCCATATGCAGCCAATGAAGTCACGATCAAGCTCAATACAACACTCAAAAGAGCGATTTTTATGGAATTCATCAAGCCGGCCCATACAGGATAATCCTCGAACAGTTTCTGCAGATTCTCCATCAGATAGGTACCCGGCAGGACTCTTCCACCTGAAATATCCTTAGAGGTATTCGTCGCACCTGCAAACATCCAATAACACGGAAAAATAGAAACAAATGCCGCGATGCTCAGTATCAGATAGATCAGAAAGCGCTTGAGGTATTTCTTTGTTCTTGCCATATCAACTCTCCTCCCTCGTAAGCCGCAGCTGCACCAATGACAACCCGGCGATCATAAACACAACCACCCAGCTGATCGTCGCAGAATAACCGAAGTTATTCGCATTCAGGAACGACTGCTGATAGGTATACAGTGCCACAGTCAACGTTGCATTGGCAGGTCCTCCGCTGGTCAGGTTCACCACCTCGTCAAACAGCTGCAGTGTACCGATCGTGGACGTAATGGATGTAAACACAATGACCTGCTTCAACTGAGGAACTACAATGTGGAAAAACTCCTGAAAGGCATTGGCGCCATCGATTCGCGCCGCTTCAAGCGTATCTTTGGAGACGTTCTGAAGCCCCGCAATGTAATACATCGTGTTGTAACCGATCCAGCGCCAACACAGGGCAATGATGATTACCACACGTGCAAAGTTTTTTTCTGTCAGCCATGAGATTGGGTTGTCTATGAGGTGAAGCGACTGCAGAATCCCGTTGATCAGGCCGTCAAACTGGAACATAGTCCGGAAAACAATCGAGTATGCTACCGGTGACGTAACACAGGGAAGGAACAGTGCCATTCGGAAAAAGCCACGGCCCTTCAAACCATCTGTCTGAAGTAAATATGCAAAGAAAAGGCCCAGAAGCAGCATAATGGGCACCTGGATTGCTAAAAACAACAACGTATTGAACAGTGAGCTCCAAAATATTCCATCGGAAAGCAATCTTTTAAAATTCCCAATACCCACAAATGTCGACATCAGTCCTTGATGAGAATAAAAAGACAACACCAGGGAATAAATAACAGGATATAACATAAATGCAAGTACAAAGAAAATTGCCGGGAGGGAGAAAGCGACCCATGAGCCGTTCGCTAACGTTCTTTTTTTCATTTTTTTACCTCCGTATAACACATATATTGTTTTTCCAGCCACTAAAGTGGCTGGAAAAACATAAGGAACACTGGCAAATACCAAAAATTATTTACCCACCTGCTGGTCATAGTTCTCCTGAACCTTCTCCAGCGCCTCATCCAGCGTCATCTCAGAATCTATATAATTCTGCAGATAAGCCTGAATAGCTGCATTAGCAGTCCAGGTATTGGTACCGTAGTCAACCGCAGGTACATTTGCTCCCCAAGATGCGAAATCAGCATACAGCGGTTTATTGTTGAAGAATTCTACCGGCTGGTTATAGACTTCGCTCTCGCTGGCCGGAAGATAAGTAGCAACAGCGCCCTGCTCAGCCAGAATCTGATCATAGAAGTCCAGATTGCCGGCAAAGATGGTCTTCATAAAGTCAACGGCCACATCCTTATTTGCTGAATTTTCCAGTACAACCCAGCTGGAACCGCCCATATTGGTATACTCACTTGCAGAATCAGTGGTAGTCAGCTTCGGAACGGGTACATAATCCCACAAACCGGAGGCATCTGTCCCAGCGGTGATCGTGTTGCTTCCCCAAACTGCAGTCAGGCAAAATGCAACTTCGCCTTCCTGAATTGCTGAAACAGCAGCGGAATCTCTGGATGCTGTGCGGTAAACGCAGTCACTGTTCCACAGTTCCTTAACTACATCAAACATCTCACGAACAGCTTTATTGTTCACGAAATCAGCGTTTCCTTCTTCATCATAGAACCATTCGCCGGTGGACTGCATCGCACTGTCGAACCAGGCAAAGGCACATTCAGAAGGAAGGAAGTCAAATGCATATTTACCGGTCTTTTCACGAACCGCCTTCGCAATCTCGATCATTTCCGGCCAGGTAATATCAACCATATCCTCAGCAGAATAACCTGCCTGCTCCAGATAATCCGTTCTGTAGAATATACCGGCAGTACCACTGTCGAAAGGAACTCCATAGACGCGATCCTCAACGGTCAGACACTGTACTTTATAGTTTGCAAAATCGTTGAAGTCAATAGCATCGGTCAGATCAGCAAACATACCCTTGTAACTGGTCAGGAAATTCTTTGCCAAAAAGTCACCAACCAAAATGATATCCGGCAGATCCTCGGTAACGCCGCCGGAAAAAGCAGCTATACATTTCGTGCGTACATCATCCTCACTAACATTCACAACATCAAACTTTACATTTTCATGGCCAGCCGCCTGATAGTATTTACCTGCTGTCTCCATTGCGGGAATGTTGAAGTTCTCATCCCAGCACCAGACAGTGAGTGTTGTTTCCTCAGTTCCATCACCAGATTCTTCTCCTTTGGATTGTTCCTTGGTGTCTTTGCTTTCGCCAGCACAGCCATACAAACCGGATGTCATCATGACCAGACCAAGAACAAGCGCCAAAATACGTTTTTTCATTTCTTTTTCCTCCGTTCATATTTTGATTACAGATTTGTGATTCGTTTCTACCACAAAGTCGGTACGGTTCAATCATGTTTTCCTGTAACTTTACACCAATATTACCATTTGCACAAAACGCAAAATATGACAAATGTCATGTTTTGAAAATATCATCAAATCTTCTATATAACACCTTGCTTTTTTGTACAATATTTACATATGTCGGAATGCACTCCTTAGCAAATATCTTTCCTGGTGTAATGCAGATAGGCAACAGCAATGCCTGCGATGCCCATTACAATACCGATGGCAACCATTGTGCCATCCAAATTTCCATTACTTACGATATCTGCACCATCACAATACCCAAAGGGAGTTGCTTCAGTTCATGCTTCACAAATGTCATACGGTACCACCATCCTTTTCGTAATAATGCAGAAAGATTTCTTCCAGATCCGGCTCAGTGACCATCAGATCGGTTACCTGACAGGTGGAGAACGTCCGAATCAAATCGTTGATGTTACCACTGAACAAGAAACTGACGGAATCGACCGAATCTTTCCTGCCACGAACACCCTCCAGCTTATCAAGATTTACCTGTCCATGAAAGCAAATAAAATCAAAACTGAAATAATATAGTACATATCGCTGCAAAAAGGAAAACGGCTACAGTGCCCATATTTACTGGGTTTGTAGCCATTTTTTACTTTCACAAGTGTCAAACTCGGGAGTATATCATAAATACAATTTATGCACACCTTTTGTTATCTACACTTTTATATTCCAACCACAACAACCGGGAAATTCTTCCCGGTCGTTGCAGATTATTTTCTAATTCAGATTATAAAGTTTTTAATACGTTCAGGTCTTTCTTGTTTAAGGCCTTTCTCAATCTTACATTTTCTTTTTCCATTTGCTCTTTTTCACGTTTCAGCTCCCGGATCTGTTCTTCTAATACATTGATCCGATTCTTCAGTACAATATCACCTATGTATCTTTTGGGGTCTATCATTCCTGCCTGCTGCTCCAGAGCACGATCCATTTCTTTTCTGACCGTTTCATTCTTATAAAAGAATCCTCTGGACAATCCTGTCCTCTTTGTCAGTTTTGGGACCGTCACTTTTTCCCGTTCTGTCAGCATCTGCCGGATTTCTGTCACTGCCCTGTTTACTTTTTCTTCACTGGCTTTTTTATTGCAGGCTATCATCGAATCGTATTTGTTCATATTCTTCCTCCCATCCTTCCAGACATTCCAGTACCATCTTAGATAATCGGTTTCTTGTTTTTCGTGTATCATCTGCCAGTATTTTGTTGCTCATCTTTCTGTAATACTTTACATTTCTCAGGCTTCTATGCCCCAGTAGTCTTGCGTTTGTCCAGTCATCCACATGCATCTCGGCAAGCTTCATGCCATAAATATGCCGATACATGTGAGAACCGAATGCTCTCTGACTAAAAAGTAAGCAATCTCCTGCACATCTTCCCTTCCAATGCTTCTTCCATACATCTGGCTGGCGGCTTCCGGGAGTTTATGGGCCTCATCCACGACCAGAGCCCTGTAATCTGCCAGAAGCGGACGGTACCCATTTGCCCGGTGCATGGCATCTGCCAGAAGATAATTGTGATTGCAAATCTGTAAAAAAATATCCTCTTTCCTGGAAATATCCAGATGCTTCTGATAACGGCATCCTGCTTTCCCCGGACATTCCCTGGGGCAGAATTTCGGTACGCACACCAGCCTGCGGTCAAAACCGCTCAGGTTATGTACGGAATCTAAATCAAAGTTATGCCGGAGGGACTTCAATGCCTCCATCTGTGCCTGATTTTTATTCTTGTCCCGGACTGCCTCTAATCTCTGGGCCAGCCTGTAATCGCATATAATATTACTTATGTTCTCTTTATAAAGGATCACTCCTATTATAAGCACATCATAAGAAAATAAACTCAAATTATGCAGTAAAATTTGTAGATTTTCTGCATAATCTGAGTTTACCTCATTGAATAGTTTTAGATATGATTGATTGTCAAAATATGTTAATATCTTGTATTTTGTGTCTTTCATATTTCTATTTTAGCAAAGCAACATTTTCTATTTCTTCACAGGAAAAATTGCAATATTCACAATTCCTACTGAATTTCTCTCTTTAATATTAATCCTACATTAAATATATCTCTTTACCTGTTTCAGCATTAACCAGCATGACGTATTTTTGAGAATTATTGTCATTTACTTCCAAATACCAGATTGGTTCTGCCATATACTGCTGATCTTCATCCAGAATGCTGTCTGCGATCAGGTCGCAGAGCTTATCCGGATGTCCTTCCATTACGGATTCTGCTGTATAAAATCGTTTCATAATCGTTACCATCCTTTCCAACATAACAAAAAAGGCAGGAAGCATTCTTTTTACGGAACACTTCCTGCCATATTAATGATTCTTTATTTGGTTTTATAATTTGTATCTGCTTATACTTTTCCAATTTTCAGGAAAACCCATTGCTTTGAGAAATATACCCTGACTTAGATTGCTTGTCTTTTTCATGTACTGGTTCATGATCTGATTTAAAGATTTTTTAAACTCAGCAAAATCATCTTTGGAAAGCAACATCCGAAAAGCAATCACAACCGAAAACAGATCGTTTTTTCCACATTCATATTTATTTCCATTCTGTGGAAGTTTCATTTTTTTATGTAATACAGTATCTGGAATATCATATCTGCTCTTATAGGAAAACAGTCTTTCATTATGGGCACAGACATTTCTGTACAAAGTAAGCACTTTCATATACTGGATCAGTTCTTTTTCACTTACATGCTCAAAATGTATACTGATTTTCGTTTTCATGCTGGTTGTCAGAAATGAATACATCTTTGACATCTGTCCAAACGTCAGGGTTTTCATAATGACCCACATCGGAACATTCCCATAGGTTTTTCTTTGATAAACCACATATTCGTGATCCGTGTTTTTCTTTGCTTCTCTGTCCAGTATGGCTATTAAACCAGCAATTTTCTTTTTGGTTGCTCCTGAATTATCATAATGTGCTGCATCCAGATAATCCTCTTGCCTCTCTGAATAAGTATCACAAAAATGATAGGAAATCAACGATCTCATTTTTTGTTCAAAATGACAGAGATACTGGAAAATCAATGCTCGAAGCTTTTCATCAAATTCATATTATAAAAATCTGCGTATATAGAAAAACGGAGGGCCCTCAGGTCCTCCGTCCGGTCGCAGGCATCGCAAGTTTCTGCAACCTGATCACTGACAAATATTTTAACACGAACCTTTATAAAAGGCAAGTGCTTTTTGCGAACATTTGTCACTATCTATTATATGCTTATTTTTATATCATATTCCCGTCTTTGGCTCCTGGAAGTTTGTCTCACATTCTGCACTTTTCAGGTACTTTCAGACACTTTTTCTGTCAGAGCATTGGCAGATATTCAACTGAATACACATTCTTTTCCATTATCTGTGTATCATGTACCTATTTTCCTCTAAAAGCAAACTGTATACACTCCATACACGCCTACCATCTATACCTCATTTTACATCCAGAATCAGAAGTTCCGGACAATGCTGCAAAGCACAGACGATACATCCATCCGGAATGTACCGAAAATGATGTATGGCGCACACCGATCGAAGTAACCCTGCGCAATGATGATTTTGAAGCTGCAAAAGCAGAGGTGGAAACGATCATCCTCTCTCCTGAAGGAGAAGCCGTTGCTTCCCAGAAATCTTCCATAGGGCTCCCTGCAAGAGATCAGAAAACCATCTACTGTTTTAGTAACCATACTTTTGCTCTTTTCAATGCATCACCCTGCGGTTATGCGCTCTGGCTTTCTTTTTCAGATCCCTTTTCCATCTGCGGATGGTCACCGCCTTGCAGTGGTTTCTCGACCATTCGTATTCATCCGGAATGTATCTGCCGCCGTGTTCCCTCTCGCCATAAGCCGGCATGGTGGCATGAAAAAAGCACCTATCGGATTTCTCCAATAGATGCTCTCATCAATCTGCTATTATTTTTTTATGTACCTCTTCAGTTCATCATAAAAGTTTTCTCTGGTTCCTGCTATGACAACAACCACTAACTCTCCATCTATACGTTCAATCGTATATGCAAGTTCATAATTGGTCTTATTGTAATAAATGTCATAACCGTAGAAACCTGTCAGATCACCTGTTTTCGTCTCCCCTATCGTGTAATCTTCCCGGATTTTATCAACGGCATCCTGATACAGCTTCTTAAGTTTCTTATCCTTCAGCTTTTTAAGATACTTTGCTGCCGGAGGATCAAATCGCACTGGCAACATAAATCAGTCCTCCGTTCCAAAGACATCTTCGTAAGTTGCATATTCTGCTTTTCCGGCGGCAATGTCTTCTGCTTTTGCGAGCATTGCTTCTGCAGCTGGTCTGATCTGGGCCTGACGCTTTTTAAACTCAGTAAGCAGTTCTTCCCCAGACAAGCCTTCCTTAATTAGATCTGACAAAATCTGCTCTGCAAACTCACCACCAGCAGCCGTTTTAATTGGACGGATCACAAGCTCGTCACCACGTACCACACACTCGGCTTCATCACCAAACCCCAGTGACTGGTAGAACTTTTGCGGAATCGTTATCTGCCGCTTTGAAGAAATACTAAGAACTTTTCTGTTCATTTTCGTGTTTCCTCTCTCCATTACAGCTGTAGGCATATTTACTACCCCCTTCTATCTTATGCAAGTCGTCCTCTTTGTATTTATGTTTTCTTGGTTTCTTTACTTCTAAGCCAATTATAACGACTTTTGAAATCAAAGTCAATAGGCTTGTTTGAGTCGATATGTAAGCCCACCATATCACCAGGTCGCTTTCTACCTAGTAATATAGCGGGCCAGTTTATTCTTCCAGACCTGCACACCATGCGATGCCGGCCAGAACAAAAAATGCGTTGGCTAAGCATACTCAGTACACCCAATGATGTGTTCGCTTTCAAAAATGAAAAAGATTTGTAATACCGTCATAGTATAGCAATATTTCTATGGCGGTATTTCTGTATATGGTAGGGCAGAGAAAAACCGCAGGTGAAAAATTCCTGCGGTTTCTATTTTCTCATACTATTTACATTTTATTTTTTGTTGGCATCGGAACAAATTCCAGCTTTAATTGCATCCCTAATCCCTGTGCAAGTTTTTTCACCATACTCAGGCTGGGATTTCTTGTTCCATTCTCGATCCGGCTTATATCTGCCTGTGTAATTCCGGTTTTAGCTGATAAATCTTTCTGTGTCATATTCTGCTGCACTCTTGCATCAATCATCGCCTGGATAATATCATATTCCGGTTGCAGTGCATCATATTCTGCCTTTACCTCCGGATTCTGCAATGCTTTTTTTTTATAATCTTTATAGCTACTCATTGCCATACCTCCGTTCATAATCTGCTTTATACTTCTTTGCCAGTTCTTTTTCTGCCTTTGGTGTCTTCTGCGATTTTTTTATAAATCCATTAGTCAGTACCGCCTTCTTTCCTACAATAAAGAAGTACAGTACTCTTGTAATATCTGATCCCTGCTTGATACGAAGCTCAAATGTTCCATTCTACAATGGTTTTGAATATGGCTCACGAAGCAATGGACCGTTCATTTCCAGTAAGTCAATTGTCCGCAATGTTTTTGCCAGCAACTTAGGCTCCAGGGAATCTAATAGTTCCTGCACAGGGCATCTTCCATCTTCTGTATCATATAAAATGATCTCGTACATTAGTATGCTCCTTCCTCTTTATAATTATAATATGTCGTATTCAACATATTGTCAAGATTATTCCAAATACTTTTCCATATAATATTACGCATGATTTCTGCAATATTTTCACTGCATATATTCATCTTCGGAAATCATTCCCTGCTTTTTCTTTCCTCTGATTGTTCCCCACTGATGGTATTCCATGTGCTGGCGGTACTGGTCGTAATGGAACTCCATGCCCTGGATTCTGGATGCCATGTGCGTAACCACCTCCTTTTGGGCATGAAAAAAGACGTACCGGTTAAGAATCCCGTCTGCAATCAAATTGGAAGTATAAATTTTTCGTTAATTGTGTTATAATTGCTTGCTATCCGAATACAATAGAGTTATAATATAAACAGATAGAATACAGAAAGGAGCTGTTCATTATGGCACAGGCAACACTTACTGCAAGGGTCGATGCAAGAGACAAAGTTGATTTTGATGCTTTTTGCTCTAATGTCGGACTCAACACTTCTACCGCTATCAATCTTTTTGTGAAAGCAGTTTTACGTGAAAACCGCATTCCTTTTGAGATTGCACAGACTCCTGATCCTTTCTTTACTGAGCCTAATCTCTCTCATGTTAAGAAATCCGTGCAGGAACTCCGTGCAGGAAAAGGCACTGCTCACGAACTGATTGAGGTAGACGATAAGTGAAAAAATCTGGTCTGATGAAGCATGGGATGACTACATCTACTGGCAGCCTCAGGATAAAAAGACATTAAAACGCATCAATCAGCTTATTAAAGACATCGAAAGAAATGGCTGCATGGAAGGTATCGGAAATCCAGAACCATTAAAAGGTGATTTGCAAGGCGAGTTCAGCCGTCGGATTGACGAAAAGAACCGACTTGTTTACCATATGGAAGATGGACGCATCTTCATTGCAGCCTGTCGCGGACACTACAGCGACAAATAAGGATTTCCCACCCAGTCACACGGCTGAGTGGGATTTTTTATACCTTACCACCAGACGATTGTGCTTATTTCATTCACGATATAAGCACGGTCGTCTGTTTTTTTGCCTTAGAACCGGTCAAAGTCCTCCTGCGAAGCCAGCTCTTTGTACGGATAGTCGTCATTCTGCCGTTCCGTGAACATATCGTTGACCAACCCGATGGTCAGCAGGTCGAGGTCGGCTATGCTGATACCGAGCTGTACACAGCGCAGCAGAAAGAGCGGGGTGGTCATTTCCCGCTCACTTTTTCGAGGTTTTTTCTGGATTCCACCTCGGTCTGCACGTTCAGGCCCCACAGTTCGATCAGCTGGGGCAGGATCTGGTAGATGGAGAAGGTGTTGAACTGGTCGAGGAACTCCTCCGGGCTGTCCGGCACATTCGCGGGGTCAGCATGACGGGCCATCAGCCATGCCAGGTCCTCAAACATCTCCAGACTGAACAGGTCGAGGTTGGAATTGTCCTCATCATTCTCTCCCACGCTCTTTTCCAGCTGGCGCAGGTCTTTGTAAATGTCACGGCCGAACTTAATGCGGTACAGGCGAGGCACAGCGGCACTTGCCTTAAAGGTGACTTCTTTGCCATCGATCTCGATTTTCTTTGTAACTGCCATAATAATCCTCCAAAATTTCATGTAAAATAGGCAGAGCCGAAGCCCTGCCGTGTTTCTGTTCTTCTATTACTCTGCCGGGTCAATGGTCATACGCATAAGGAAGTCCCATCTCCTCCACCAGAGCTTTTACTTCTTCGTGGGTCATTGGTTCCTCCTATTTCAGTGCCTTTTCGATCAGGGACTGGAGCTGCTCGATGCCTGCCTGCTCTGCCGGAGCGATATGCGGTCTTCCCGCCACACGTCCGCCGCCGCGCTTGGCATGTCCCTTTTCCAGCAGATGTGCCAGCTGGTAACGGTTCTTTGAATACTTCCTCGTTGCCTAGGCGTATTCGGGACTTTCACCCGTTAGAGCGCGCCCATGGCGCGCAAACTGAAAAAAGCACCTATCGGATTTCTCCAATAGATGCTCTCATCAATCTGCTATTATTTTTTTATGTACCTCTTCAGTTCATCATAAAAGTTTTCTCTGGTTCCTGCTATGACAACAACCACTAACTCTCCATCTATACGTTCAATCGTATATGCAAGTTCATAATTGGTCTTATTGTAATAAATGTCATAACCGTAGAAACCTGTCAGATCACCTGTTTTCGTCTCCCCTATCGTGTAATCTTCCCGGATTTTATCAACGGCATCCTGATACAGCTTCTTAAGTTTCTTATCCTTCAGCTTTTTAAGATACTTTGCTGCCGGAGGATCAAATCGCACTGGCAACATAAATCAGTCCTCCGTTCCAAAGACATCTTCGTAAGTTGCATATTCTGCTTTTCCGGCGGCAATGTCTTCTGCTTTTGCGAGCATTGCTTCTGCAGCTGGTCTGATCTGGGCCTGACGCTTTTTAAACTCAGTAAGCAGTTCTTCCCCAGACAAGCCTTCCTTAATTAGATCTGACAAAATCTGCTCTGCAAACTCACCACCAGCAGCCGTTTTAATTGGACGGATCACAAGCTCGTCACCACGTACCACACACTCGGCTTCATCACCAAACCCCAGTGACTGGTAGAACTTTTGCGGAATCGTTATCTGCCGCTTTGAAGAAATACTAAGAACTTTTCTGTTCATTTTCGTGTTTCCTCTCTCCATTACAGCTGTAGGCATATTTACTACCCCCTTCTATCTTATGCAAGTCGTCCTCTTTGTATTTATGTTTTCTTGGTTTCTTTACTTCTAAGCCAATTATAACGACTTTTGAAATCAAAGTCAATAGGCTTGTTTGAGTCGATATGTAAGCCCACCATATCACCAGGTCGCTTTCTACCTAGTAATATAGCGGGCCAGTTTATTCTTCCAGACCTGCACACCATGCGATGCCGGCCAGAACAAAAAATGCGTTGGCTAAGCATATGCCGTTGCCCCAGATGAATCATATCATCCCATTCAAATAATCCACGCATAAATACCAACTGACTGGTTTCTATTACTGCTGATACCAGAACTCCAAACAATAATGCCCGATACCATTTCACTTTATGGTTTGCAATTATCGGTAATAAGGCTCCGGCCGGAAACAGCAATATACAATTCAAAAGATTTTCTTTTAGCAACGTCCAATCTTTATATTTCCAAATAGCCTTCCATGACCAAAACGGTATCAATTCATACTGGCGAACAGTGCTTGTTCTGGTAAATACCGCAGAGCTAAATACAATTCCAAGAAATATTACCATCATCACAACAGCAACTGCCTGAATTAGATTAATCTTTTTTCTACATACGCATCCTGCTACTACGATGACTGTCAAGAGTAGCAATACACTAAATGCCAATATCTCATATTTCGACCATTTCTTATTATATGTTGTCCATATCTGGTAAATATCCATTCTATTCCCTTTCTATTTTAATCAAACCAAACCGCAAGAATATCGAGTACAGATAACTTGCTCCAAAAACCTTTAATTTCTTCGGTCCGTTTACATTTCCCTTCATCTCCATCGTTTCTTTCAGAGCAATATTTACACTGCTTCTGGTTATTGATTTCTTTTTCCGGTCAATCAGGATTTCATTTCCATTGACCGTATAATGAAATCTTAATCCCTTTACAGTCGTAAAAGAATAGCCTGAAAACAATTTTAACGTCTCCCACAAATGATTTTCCAGTAATTCATATGATTTACCGATGCAGCAATGCAGTTTTTCAACAGCCTGTTTTCTTTCCCGGTACAATCTACACCTCTCTGCATACAGGCTTAATTCATCTGCATCGTACTGCTGCTGGGTGATCTCACCGTTGGCAAGCTGCTCATTAGCCTGCTGTGCGGCAGCCTTCAGCGTTGCCAGCTTTTCCTTAGTAGCTTGAATGGCATCCCCCAGCATCTTCTGCTTCTGGACGACCAGTTCTGTATTAGAGGGGTCCAGTTTCAGGAGTTTGTTGACATCCTTCAGTCCGGACTGCGTCCCCTTGATTGACTTGTTTACACTTTCCAGTGCTTTGGAGAGCTTTGTGGTATCGCCGCCAATCTCAACGGTGATGCCCTGGATTCTGGATGCCATTTGCGTAACCACCTCCTTGCAGGCATGAAAAAAGCCCATCTGCACGGGGCAGACAGGCTAAAAATGGGTATAAAAATACCCCGTCAGATTTCTCCAACGGGGTTGCTACCGATTATTGAATTTTACTCCATAAGAGCATTGTGCTCTCCATAATATCCTCATAACTGATATCAGCAGCATACGGATATTTCTTCTGGTAGGACTTCCAAAGTGTATGTAACTGTGCGTCATCACTGACGGCAGCCATAATTTTGGGTGCTTCCTCTTTCAGATTTTCGGTGCTTCTTTTCTTACAGGTTGCCTCAAATGCCTTTTTCAGCACATCAGCATCGATGTCCTGCTCGTAAATAGAAAGCAGTGTCTTGATGTCATAGAAGTCTCTCATTCGGGTATTCAAAAGACCTCTTGCAAGGACCGTCTGAAGTTTTTCTGCCAGAATGGTTTCTAAATTATACGACCAAAGGCTGATGGAACGGTCATCCAAGAGCAATTTATAGTTGTACTCGATTGCTCTTGGCGTGATAACATCTCCTGTAGAAATATCAATCTTCATCGGTGTAACGAGTTTTCCCATCACGGCATTCATGGTAAACCGAATACCCGGATATTCCATTTCATCCATGATATTGGAAACTTCCTTAACCTCAAAGGTCACTCCATCGCCAAGGTCGATGTCCTTGATTTCATCCACAATCCGTCTGGCATCTTCTGCCGACAGATTCTGATTTTTAATACTCGTATCGATATCCATCGTGGACCGCAATGCTACGCCAACCATTGCTGTCACCAGCATTCCGCCTTTGATGATAAAATTATCTTTATACTGCGAATTGGCAACTCTCTCAAGGAAACGCTCCATCATATAAATTCGCATGAGCGTTCTGGCATCTGCCTTGTTTTCCTTTGCCACATTCTTAATTCTTCCCTTAACCTGTTCAGGTGTCAGCTGCATTTTACAATAATACCCCCATATATCTTCGGATTACATTATCAACCCGAAACAACTTTGCATATTCCATAAGTCGATTCAGGTCCTTGTCTCTTCTGGAAACATATGTCTTCAGAACGGAATTGAAATCCTGTGCTTCAATACTGCTCCGACTTCTCATCAGATCACAAATCGTTCGTTCCAGGTCATACATCGGAATCATATTCCCGTCATTGTCTTTCACAATGATCTTTCCGACATCCAGTAATTCCCGTTTTACCGTATATACTTTACAACTTCCATCCGCTGTAAGCCGATGCGCATTGTAACCGCTGTATATGGTAAGTGTGTGGACAAATGGTTCTCTGTCTGTCAGACCATGATAATAAAAAGCCTCGTCATGTGAAAAAACAGCATTCGGGCATCTCTTATGAAGCACATACAACTCATCGACCCAATCCGCTCCCGTAGAATAAACACCACGGCTGACCGGCTCCAATCCGTTTTCTCGAACATATTTGTAAAACTTAAATTTTGAAATTCCAGATTTTTCCGCAATTCTCGGCGTAAGGTAATCATGATTTTGAACTAATCTTGTCATCTCATTCATAGAATCACCATCCTTCCGTGCTTATATTGTAATCGAAATAAGCACGATAGTCAAGTAAAATCAAACGAGCGTGCTTATTTCATGTTTAATATATGCACGCTCGTCGAGTTTTATTCTGTCAAAATTTGTCAAAATCACTTTGCGAAGCTAGCTCTTTGTACGGATAGTCGTCGTTCTGCCGTTCCGTGAACATATCATTGACCAACCCGATGGTCAGCAGGTCGAGATCGGCGATGCTGATACCGAGCTGTACACAGCGCAGCAGAAAGAGCGGGGTGGTCATTTCCCGCTCACTTTTTCGAGGTTTTTTCTGGATTCCACCTCCGTCTGCACATTCATAGGTTTTCCTCCTGTCGATGTACTTGAGAGGTGGCTCTCTCATAAAGGCCACCGTTTTGGGGCAAAAGTTAAGTAGTTCTTCAAAAACTTTTTCTCATTTTTTTGAGAGCACCTTTCATCGCATAATGGACAGCAGGCTTTGACATCCCCAGCTCCTCTGCAATCTCCTGCAGCGTCATACCTTTATAGAAGTAAAGCTGGATCACCTCGGTCTGACGCTCAGTGAGCTTGCTCATAGCCGCGTACAAACGGCGAAGCTCCCTGTCAGCCAGCATCTCGGCGTTGTCTTCATCCAGAAAATCCACCATAACGGCTGCAGACCAGTCAGAGCCGTCACATTCCAGGGAAACATTTTCTGAATCTGCCACACGCTTATTCAGGTTATGTAAGCAATCAGTACCACTCCCACTAAGCTGGATTTCCACTACTAAGTAATAACCCAGTATTTCATATTTTTTAGACGTCTGCGTGATGTAAAGATGCTCTCGGCATCGCTTTTGTAAACTCAGATAACAAAAAAGCCGAGGCAGACCCAAGACAACCTAAACTAAGGTTATCTAAAGTCTACCTCGGCTTACCACGCACACTACGCTTTCCAGCATATCCGGGCAGCACCTGCAGGCAGGTGTAAATTCAATCAGGCTGGCTCACACGTCCTGCGGTAAGTCAAGCGGTTACAGGAAGCAGTCACATCCTAAGCTGTTCCTTTTTGTCTTCAAAGGTCATGTACGGACCAGAATAACATTGTTCATTAAAATCATCCAGGTACTCATACCCCTGCAATTGCCCGTTCTTCACATAGGCAACAGCCTTGCGGCCATTTACAACTGCACGGGTTGCAAGGAGCACCCGCTTTCCTTGCGACGTATAAATTCCACATTTTGAAATCAATATCCTCATCTCCCATCTTGTACCTTAAACACTGACTTTTCTGTTCCATCAATTCGCGGAATACAAAATTCATCTTTCACACATCGGTTCACTGGATCAATCAGAATAAAAGAGAAATAATCTCTAATCTTACACCCAGCATAATACTCCCGCGCCTGCTCAATCATAGCTACATGGTTTACTACTACCGAAACCTTAATGCCATGCTCACGAGGGCTCTCCATATATGCCATCGCAAACAACTGATTCATCTTGCTAATCGTACCTCTGCCGATTCCTGCTGTATAAGACTTGCATTCAAACAGCCATGTATCAATGCCTTCTTGCAAAAGAGCATTTGTCCGAATTGCAAAATCAGCTCTATACTGTTTGGTCCTTGGCCAGATCATATTTTCGTAGGAAACCAGTTCTACAAAATAGCCGTTCATAAGGAATGCGTTCTGCAGCGTTTCCCTGTAATTTTGCTCTAACATATATCCGGTAAGCGTCTTCGCTGCACTCCTCAGAAACATATCTGACGAATTGGGATCTGGCTCCATATTCTGCTCTTCTGCTATATCCGCCAAGCCAAAAACAATCTGAGATGGAGAGACAACCGCTCCTTCTGTACCAGCAGGAACAAGTTTCACCATTCCGTTAGCTGCCAACAGCTTCTCCAGTGTGACCCCACTGTTCGGATCTGCAGCCTTTGATATCGCCACCAGCACCTCATCAGAACAGGCAGTTGTGTTCTTCATATTGATAATACGGGAGATCGTCGATGTGTTTACCCCGCACTCATTCGCAAAGTCATTCATCGACCGTTTTCCCTTTGCACTCAAGACCAACTGACTCAGCACTTCCAGGTCAGCCTTTCCCGTCCGAATGTAATCAGGAAAGAGATTTGTTATCTTCTTTCTTCCCATCGGTGTCACACCTCCTCTGTTTATATAGTAACACTGTATTGCATACTCGTCAATATTACGCAATGATTTTGTTCTATTGCTTTTATTGCGTTACCTAACTCGAAGTTGCGTTATGCTAAGTCCATGTTACAGCCACAGTTACATCCCATACCATAATAAAAAGGAACAGAAGTTCATTTCCCTATTGACTTCTACAACTTCTTATTGTATTATAGGAACAGAAGTTCACGAACTGTTGTTCTTAGTATATGGGAACAGTTGTTCCTTGTCAAGTAGGCTTTACAAAAAAAACTGCTGCTTCTCGCCGGTAACTTTCCCTTCCGGCAAAAAACAGCAAAATATCCCACATGGAGGCATGACATGAAAAAAGATACGAACTTACTAGACACACAGGATGTCCGGGCTGAAGCGGCCAGCGCGCTTACACCGAATGCGACCAACGGCGAAAAGATCAAAGCTCTGCGAACCGCACAAGGTATGAGCATGGCTGAACTCTCCAGACGAGCATCCATGTCTGATCGTGCCATCCGCTATATCGAAGCCGGCGAGCGCGAGCCAAGCGTGGACGCAATCCAGAAGATTGCCGCTGCTCTTGGTGTCACGACCGACTACTTTATGGATGATGCCACCTTCCAGAAGGAACTCAGCGATGACCAATTCTACGCTGATGTCCGTAAGAAGTATGGCTCCCGCGGTGTAGCGCAGGCAAAGAAAATAAAAGAACAGACCTCTGCCCTTTTTGCAGGCGGCGAGCTGTCCGAAGAAGATCAGGCTAATTTCATTAAGGAAATGGAAGCCCTCTTCCTTGACGCAAAAGAAGAGGCAAAAAAGTTTACTCCTAAAAAATATCTGTAATTGAATTGCAGAGGAAAGGAGTCGCTGTTGGACAACTTTGCTATTACTGCCGCCGACGCTGTAAGCCGCCGATACAAAAGCAATGACCCGGAAGCTATCATTGCCCAGCGCGCCATTAAAATTAAAGACATCCGGTTCTGCGAAGAGCTCCTTGGGTTTTACACGGTGCTTCTAAATTGCGAATACATCGGCATCAATCCAAACTGCTCAAAGCAGCAACGCAGATCCGCACTGGCTCACGAACTTGGGCACGCTATCTTTGACCGGAAACATGCGGCATCCGGTCAGGCTTTCCAAGATACATATTTTTATAGTCTCAGCAACGCAAAAGCAGAACGCAGGGCGAATACGTTTGCTGCTGAACTGCTATTGTCAGACGATGATGTGCTGAAACCAATCGGCTTCTATGAATTTAACGCCGACAGACTTCAGATGGAGGCTTCTCTGCCAACCCACTGCTCCAGCACATACCGTGCCTTGAAATACCACGAGCTTCTGCAGGACTTTCAATACACGCATACGGGATTCGCCACCCTTGAGGAAATCGCACAGATGGCTGGAATCGAAAAAAACTTTGTTGATTTTAAACTGAACATTCTTATTGCAAAAGGATATCGGCTTCCCGCTGTGCCGGAGCTTCAGAGCGACTTTCTGAAGGATTCCATGAATAATTGTTCTAAATGTTACGATTAAACATGGAGGTGACTGCTTATTAGAGATTGGGGTGAATATGACTTGAACTATTACTTTTGCGATGCTTGCCGCTACTGCTTCTCTGCCGAGGAACGACCTGACCGCTGCCCTGACTGCGGTGCACAGACCTATAAAGAGAAACCAGCAGTCCGGCAGGCAAATAACCATGAAATAGAAGAACTGCTCAGAATACGGGCGGAAGATAAAGAGAATAGCACTCTCCTATCAGGAGAAAATATATAGAAAAAGGAAGTGACAACATGATTGACACGAATAACATAGAAGAACTGCGCTTCCATACTGAAACGCAGCTTTTTGACCGTAAAAGCGCAAGAATTGACCCGAAAGCTCTGGCCAATCTCATTATCGCTTTTGCTAATGCAGACGGTGGTGATGCTGCCATTGGCATCGAAGATGACGGTACCATAACCGGCATTGATGGTCAGGACAAGAGAATCAATGAACTGCTCCGCGCTCCATTGGACTATTGTGTTCCCTCTGTCAGTGTTGATTCCGAGGTCGTAAACTGTACAGACGCTAAAGGACAATCCAACCATATACTTATCATGCATGTATTTCCAAGTCCGCAGGTTCATGCAAATCAAGCGGATGAGGTATATCTGCGTGTTGGAGACAAATCCAAGAAGCTCAACTTTGACCAGCGACTTCAGCTTTTGTATTCCAAGGGTGCTCGTTTCTTTGAGGACACCCCTGTTCCAAACGCCACCATTGATGATATTGACCTCGATTTTGTAGCCACCTACACAAAGAAAATCGGCTATGGAAGATCTCCGCTGGATTATCTGCGCGGCAATAAGGATTTTATCATCACGCGCAATGGTACTGAACAGATCATCAGTGCCGCAATCCTGCTCTTTGGAAAAAATCCGCAGCGATTCTTCCCTCGTGCAAGAGTACGCTTCATCCGCTATGATGGCACAGAAGCAAAAGTTGGCACTGAAATGAATGTCATTAAAGATGTAATCTTCGAGGGCAGGATTCTCGATATGGTACGGAAGTCCACGGAATTCGTAAAGAGCCAGATCCGCGAGCACTCGTTTCTCGGCAAAGATGGTCTCTTCGTCACTATCCCTGAACTCCCTGAGTTCTGTTGGACGGAGCTAATTGTTAACGCCATTGCTCACCGCGACTACAACATTACCGGCACCGATATTCAGATTAAAATGTTCGATGACCACATGACTGTAGAAAGTCCCGGTCAGCTGCCCGGCCTGGTTCGTCCCAATAATATGCGTGAGATGCATTTCTCCCGCAACCCCAAGATCATCGAGTTTTTGCATGTCTATGAATATGTGAAAGAGTTCGGCGAGGGCGTTGACCGTATGTACCGTGAAATGGAAGACGCCGGACTGCCTGATCCAGAATATCACGTTTCCAGCTTTATGCTGTGTGCTACGTTGAAAAATCAGAAGTGGGTTGCCGCGCATCAGCAGGCAGGACAACTCACCCCTCATGATGCCCCCCATGATACCCCTCATGATGCCCCTCATGATGAAGCTACGGTCGAAGATAAAATACTAGCATTCTGTTCTGTTCCTCGTTCCCGTGACGAATTGCTTGAGTATCTTAAGCTATCGGACCGGAAAAATCTCAGAACAAAATATCTTAATCCGCTCTTAGCTTCTGGACAGCTGAAAATGACTATTCCAGATAAACCGCGTAGTAAGCAGCAAAAGTACGTCAAGGCATAAATAAACTCCGTGGCACACCACCACGGAGAAATCTAAACATATAGGAGGACACACAAAATGAAAGCACATAAATATTGGTCCCTCGGCGCACTTGCCTGCATGGCAGGATGCTTCTACACGGGCTGCAAGAAACTGATGCAGGCTCACAAGTATTTTGCTTGTGGCTCTCTGGTCTGCATGGGCATGGCAATCTACTCTGGCCACAAAATTGCACCGAAGAAGAAAAAAGCTGAAAAGCCTGAAAAATAAGAACACACGCCCTCGCCGCTGACAAGCGAGGGCTTTTTTGAACTCCAGGAGTTCAATTTATTTCCGTTACAAACTATATACTTCCATCATAAGCCTTATCCCGACTTTCAGACCTTCCTCAAAAGCAGTCTTCTCCCATGCACAGCACACTGTCCCCTGTCGGTCCATGATCTTCTCCCAAAGTGGAATCTTATCGCCAACATAGTCATCTACGAGCCTATCCATACCATCTAACCCTCGCAGCCACTCTTCCAGTTCCTTTTCCTTGGCCTTTGCTGCTTTCCCGGCAACTGTGTTTTTCTCTACTGGGTTGTTCTCCGTGTAATGCTCGTAGATCAGATCCAGCAGATTCTCCACTGGCGGGTAATACTCCGGCTCTGTTTTCTTCAAATACTCCTCCAGCATTTCCTTCAATTTTTCTATAATGCTACCATCCTTCCCAACTGAGATTCACATCCTCAGTTACGGCACATATTACCGTAGACTTCTGTACATAGCAACCTATTTTTTGCGGTTTTTCGGATGCCCCATCTTCTCCTTTACCTTGTCCGGCACATCGATCAGCCCGAACCGATAGAACATCCCATAAATGTAAGTCACGCCCCGGATATCGCCCAGAGCTTTCGGGCGGTCTACCACTTCTCCTTTAATATTCTTCAGCGCCAGCAGCACTGAACTCCATGCCAGACTTTTACTCTTCTCCCGGCGGTCGATCCACAGCTCTTTTGTGTACTCACCGTTCCTGCCTTTTTTAATTTCGTAAGAGAATGGCAATCCAGAGTATGTTTTAAATCCTACCCCGGCATAGGACACAACCATGCCCCAGAAGTTTTCTTCTGTCGGATCAACCCTCCACCGCTTCATTGCTCTATATCTCCGCTGCCGCTCTGCTCCGACACTGATCTTCTCTTTTTCTGCTGTACTTGGGAAGTACACGCCTTTCTGATATGGCAGGTACGAGGTGACAGAGGCTTTGGAGAGTTGAAGAGTGTTTGCGGTGGATAGGATCGATTCTTTATAGTTCTGTGTTTTTCGATACTCCTCAAAGGTATCCTGTACCTTCTCCGCCACTTCTGATTCATACACACCTGCCGTGATGAGCAGCTTCCGGACTTTGATAGGGTTTACGTTCAGAGCATCGGCGATGGCCTGCAAGGACATCTCAGAATCATAAAGCGTCACAGCACTTTCCAGCTGCTCTTTCAGATTTTTCCCGGCATCGTACTCCGGCTTCAGCTTCTTCCGGCCGCCGCCGGGCTTCCGAGATTTATATGCTCTTTTCTCTCTCATAATTATTCGTGCAGCTCCAGCGGCAATCCGTCCGGGTCATGGAAGAAAGTCATCTTCTTTCCGGTATAATCATCCACGCGGATTGGCTCACATTCAATCCCTACCTCCGCCAGCTCATTCACCGTCTGCTCCACACTATCCACGCAGAACGCAAGATGACGCAGCCCACATGCCTCCGGGCGGTTCACACGCTTCGGCGGATTTTCCTCTGCGAATATCTCCAGCTCCGTGTGTTCATTGACACGCAGATCCAGCTTCCAGTCCTTGCGCTTCAGGCGATAGTTTTCTCTGATTACAGAGAATCCCAGCTTGTTCACATAGAAATCCTTTGCAGCTTCGTAGTCAGATACGATGATTGCAATATGATGTATTTTGGATAAGTTCATTTTCTCACGCTCCATTTCTTTAAAGTTTGTTCTTCTTTTATTTTCGTTATAAACTATACGGTAACCTTCAAAAAATACCGTGTGAACTCCTGGAGTTCAGTTTGTCCACACGGCATATATTTTTTCTTGGGTTCTTGTTTATTTCAGCTTTTCCAGAATCTCGTCCGCACTCATGCCGCTTGCCAGCAGCTTCTTAAGCACTGCCTCGGCTTCTTCCTTCTTAGCTTTTTCAGCGGCCTTAGCATCTGCCTTGGCCTTCTTCGCTTCCAGAGATGCCACTTCTTTTTCGGTCTTCTTCAGAGCAGTTTTCTTCTCTTTCAATGTGTTCATCTGCTCCTCGATCGCTTTCTGGATGGAAGTGATCTCGGTGGTTAAAGTTGCCACCTGTTCTTTCTTTTCCGTTATTTGGGATGCATAGTCTTTGGTGATATTGGTTTTGGGACGGTTTTTGCTGCCTTTCGTTCTGGGCATGGGTGATAACCTCTTTCCTTTTTTATAATATTGCACCTGAAACTTGCCAAAAGCATATATTGATTTTATAATAGAACAATTCTTGTTCCATGATTCCCTCTATTTCCAGGTACTAGAGAAATTTGAATTTGTTCGGTTTTATGCGTTTTGACTGCTTCTTTTATACTATCTAAATTAACTCGTTGTGCTACTTGAAAATTGTACTGCCTGTTAGCTCAAAATTGCCCCA
>UQLX01000029.1 GCA_900541985.1 uncultured Blautia sp.
CAGCGTGCTCGGTGGCAGCAGCTAACACAGGCTTACCGACGGAAGCCTCGCAAGGCACCATGATCTGCCTTTTTCTCTTTGCAACTGAATATGGGCAACAGCCAACTAGAAATCCTTTCAGTAACTTCCGGCCTCGGGTCGATTGCCCTGCCCAGAAACAGAAAAACTGCATGTCATTTACAGGCAAAAATTAATGTTCCGTCCTTTCCCACAAACAAGAATGGTTTACTGTTCAAGTACCACGGTCTTATGGTATCTGGCATTTTCATCCAAAAGAGCCTTCCACTCCTCGTTTTTCAGCTCTTCGTTATAGTAACGGACCTTCAGATTATCCATATACTGGATATAATCAACCAGATAAACGTCAATGGAGGATACGTTTCGATCCTGGATGGCGTAGTTGTTTACGTTGCTGTCAGAATCAATGTAGGGCATCATGTTTCCATCGGCATCGAGAGTGACGATAAAGCAGTCTGAATTGGAACCCTCTTCATAAAGTGGATTTATGGTAAGCTCATAAGGGGTTTTTACAACAGAAGCCAGTCCGATGCCATCTTCGTTTGTTTCGCTGATCTCAATGGTTTCTGTCAGGGAATTATCAACGGTAACAGGAATATCAAAGCTCCAGTCCCCTTCAAACCAGTAATTTTCGTGATTATTAGGATGCTGGCTGTATTCTGCCGGCATCTGACTCATAACTTCCTGGAATTCTTCGTCAGACATATTCTGAAGTTCCTCCTCAGAATAACCGTGATCCCAGTATTCCGGCTCTGCTTTTGTACCGATAAATTCACTGACAGTTAGGTGAAGGTCAAAAGTTTCAGGAACCTCAACGGGCTTCACATATGCAGACTGGAGTGCTCCTGCCTGTGCAGTGACTTTATCATTAAACTCTCCCAGAAGCGCATAGCCTTCTTCTGTTTCGTCATTCAGATCTTCGTGGGTAACTCCCATTTCATCCAGAACAGCCTCTACCATTTCGTCATATTTTTCCTGATATTCGGTGGTATCCTCAAGCTTGGTGTTTAAACGGAGAATACAGGCATAGGTGTGGTCGTCCAGAAATTTTCCTTCCGGATTCATATACTGGGTACCGGGATTCAGTTCTGCCTGATCTTCTTCCAGGAAGCTGTAGCTGACATCTGTGATCATGGAGATCACAGGCTGGTCTTCCTGATCCATCATGGTTTCAGGGAATGGCTCTTCACTGACTGCCTGCATGGAAAGATAAACAGCCTGATCGTTGGCATAAATTTCAGAAAAAGTAATGGTAAGTCCGTCTGCTGTTTTGGTGTAAACTGATTCAGACGGCGCGGAGTTTTCTTCCGGTGCGGCTGTCTGAGAGTCGGAGGAGTCTGCAGCATGCTGTGACGGTTCTTCGAGGGCAGTGGCTTTATCTGCAAAATTTCCAAAGAAGCTTACGTTTTCCTGGAGCTGTTCAAAGAGTCCGCCTACCAGGGGAAGCTCTCTTGCCATAACCGGATTGGCGGCACAGAAGACAAATCCTACAGCCATTGCGGCAGCCATGCCCCCGGCGATTTTTGCGCCGGTTTTCATCCATCGGTAAGGATCCTTCTGAGGTGTTTTCTGGACAACGGTGTGATCTTCGATCATGCGGAAGGCACGGTTTATTTTTTCATGGACGATCACAGGGATCTCCACGTCTTTATTCAGCTCTTCTTTTAATTTTTTTTCATTGTTATCAAATGTCATCATGCGTGTTCCTCCTTGATATGGTACTGATAAGCCTGGGCAAGTATGCGCCGGCCTCTCTGCAAACGGGTTTTTACGGTGCTTTCTTTCATATTCAGGATCTGGCTGATATCGGAGGTGTTGAAGCCTTCCATATAATAAAGAAGAAGGACGCTCCGGTATTTTTCATCCAGGGGAGCCAGGAGCTGGTTCCATTCACTGGTTTCAAAATCTTCTTCATAAAAAGGTGTGTCCGGAAGCTGATCGGTATACAGGGTCAGCTTCTTACGGTGAAGGATATCCTTGCACTTGTTGATCAGGATCCTGGTAAGCCAGGTTTTGAAATGTTTGTTGTTTTTCAGATTTGGAAGATTTTCATAGCAGGATAAAATAGTATCCTGTATAGCATCTGCAGCGTCTTCGTCATTTTTCAGATAAGAGCGTGCGATTTTGTACATACTCTGTGTCTGCATATCCATGAGACTGCAGAAGGCATCGGCATCTCCCTTTTTTGCCTTTCGCAGTAAATGCTCTGTCATATGGTTCCTCCCTTTGGTAAATGGACCGGTCAATGTCTGGGGTGCTGTAAGCGCCTTTGTTTTTGTGTTTCTATCTATTAGACGTCTGGAGGGGAGAAAAGGATTCAAAAAAATATATTTTTTTAAATTCTTTTTCGTTCACAAATCTAACATAAATTTTTGATACGATAAAAAGGAATTTAGAAAGAAGTATAAGGAGTGCTGCGCACATTCACTTATCATGATTATATAGAAAAACAGGAGGTATGGATATGGATGCCCTGAAAATACTTGTAGTAGATGATGAAAGCCGTATGAGAAAGCTGGTAAAGGATTTCCTGACCAGGAAAAACTTTCAGGTACTGGAAGCAGGGGATGGCGAAGAAGCCATGGATATTTTTTATAAAGAAAAAGATATTGCACTGATCATCCTGGACGTGATGATGCCGAAGATGGATGGCTGGGAGGTATGCCGTGAAATCCGCAAGAATTCCAAAGTTCCGATCATTATGCTGACAGCAAGAGGCGATGAGAGAGATGAGCTTCTGGGATTTGATCTGGGAGTGGATGAATATATTTCCAAGCCTTTCAGTCCGAAGATCCTGGTTGCCAGAGTGGAGGCGATCTTAAGAAGAACCGGACAGGACGCTGCAGAGAATATTCTGTCTGCCGGAGGAATTGTGATCGATAAAGTGGCTCATCAGGCTTCTGTAGACGGGGAATCAATGGAATTGAGCTTTAAGGAGTTTGAACTGCTTACTTATTTCCTGGAAAATGAAGGAATTGCACTTTCCAGAGAAAAGATCCTGAATTCTGTATGGAATTATGATTATTTTGGAGATGCCCGAACGATCGACACCCATGTAAAGAAGCTGAGAAGCAAAATGGGAGACAAGGGAGAATATATTAAAACAGTATGGGGCATGGGATATAAATTTGAGGTTGAGCCGTCATGAAACAGCCTTCTTTAAAAAAGAAAGAGAAAAAAAGAAAGTTCCATCCGCTGAAAAGACAACTGGAAATCCTGTTTATAGGGCTTCTTGTGCTTTCAATCTGCTCAATCACTCTTATTAATATCCTGTTTCTGGAAAAATATTATATTACAAGGAAAACAGAAGTATTAAAGTCTGCCATGTCAGATCTTCAGGCATTGCATCTGACGGAAGATGAAGAAGGAAATGAGTCGGCCGAGATTCCTGATACATTGAGGCGGACATGTTCTCAGAACAATCTGTCGTGGGTGGTTATCACTGCAGATGGGCAAAAGGTGGCTGCCATAGGAGGAAACGAGGCAATGCTTCAGGCAAGGCTGATCGGATATGCCTATGATCTGGATAAAAAAACCACGAAATATAAGCTGCTTGAGGAAACAGAAAGCTATGTGATCCAGCAGGTTAATGACCGGTTTGCAGGTATGGATTATCTGGAAAGCTGGGGAAATCTGGAAGAAGGATATTTCTTTTTGATTCGTACTCCACTGGAAAGTATTCGGGAAAGTGTTTCCATATCCAACAGTTTTTATTTTGTAGTGGGTATTTTTATTATTGCAGTCAGTGCGTTTGTTCTCTGGGTGATCACCCGTCGCATCACAAATCCGATCAGTGAACTGACCGTACTTTCCAGAAGGATGAGCAGCCTGGATTTTGAGGCTAAATACAGAAGCCAGGCAGGAAACGAGATCGATGAACTGGGAGAAAATTTCAACCGTATGTCTGAAAAACTGGAAAAAACAATTTCGGAATTAAAGGCTGCGAATAACCAGCTGCAGAAGGATATTGAAAGTAAGATCCGGATCGATCAGCAGAGGCAGGAGTTTTTGAATAATGTTTCTCATGAACTGAAAACACCGATCGCTCTTGTACAGGGATACGCAGAGGGGCTGAAAGAAAATATATCAGATGACCCGGAGAGCAGAGAGTTTTACTGTGATGTGATCATGGATGAGGCTGCCAAGATGAATAAGCTGGTGAGAAATCTCCTGACCCTGAACCATCTGGAGGAGGGAAGGGATGAACTGGCAATGGAACGGTTTGATATAGTCAGTCTGATCCGAGGTGTTCTCCAGTCCATGGATATCATGATTCAGCAAAAAGAAGCAAAGGTTTCTTTCCAGGCGCCGGAACCGGTGTATGTGTGGGCAGACGAATTCAAGATCGAAGAGGTAGTCACCAACTATACCAGTAATGCCCTGAACCATCTGGAGGGAGAAAAAGAGATTGAGATCTGTGTGATTCCGGAAGGAAACCAGGTAAGGATCACTGTTTTCAATACAGGAGCTCCTATACCGGAGGCAGACATTCCAAACCTCTGGAAAAAATTCTATAAGGTGGATAAGGCAAGAACCAGAGAATATGGTGGAAGCGGAATCGGTCTTTCCATTGTGAAAGCGATCATGGAAAGTCATCACCAGGAATATGGCGTTTGCAATTATGACAATGGTGTCGAATTCTGGTTTACCCTGGACACAAAGAGTGTGAATTAAGACGAAAATCGGCAGATGTAAAGAAATCCCTTTGCATCTGCCTTTTTTTGGAGTATAATCGACATATCTTAGGAAAAAGGGGACAGTATATGATTGGGATTATAGATTATGATGCAGGCAATATCCGCAGTGTGGAAAAAGCCTTTGCCCATTTGGGCGAACAAACAGTGGTTTCCCGTGATCCAAAAGTGCTGATGGATGCGGATAAGGTGGTTCTTCCGGGAGTGGGAAGCTTCGGGGACGCCATGGGAAATCTTCATAAATACGGACTTGTCCCGGTGATCCATGATATGGTAAATTCCGGGAAACCGTTTCTTGGAATCTGTCTGGGTCTGCAGCTTCTTTTTGAAAGCAGCGAGGAAACTCCGGGAGTCGAGGGACTTGGGATCCTGAAGGGCAGAATTTTAAGGATTCCGCCTGCACCTTCTTTAAAAATTCCCCATATGGGCTGGAATTCCCTTCATCTTCAGAATAACGGAAGACTTTTTCGGGATATTCCGGAGGATACTTATGTGTATTTTGTCCATTCTTATTATCTCCATGCGGAAGAGCCGGAAATTGTAAAAGCAGTAACGGACTACAGCACGGAAATTCATGCTTCGGTAGAGAAGGATAATGTATTTGCCTGCCAGTTCCATCCGGAAAAGAGCAGCCGGTACGGACTGAAGATTCTGGAGAATTTTGCAAAGCTTGACAGGGAGGAAAGATAGATGTTTACAAAAAGAATCATTCCCTGCCTTGATGTGAACAAAGGCCGGGTGGTAAAAGGGGTAAACTTTGTAGATCTGAAGGATGCAGGAGATCCGGTGGAGATTGCCAGAGCCTATGATGCGGCCGGTGCAGACGAACTGGTTTTTCTGGACATCACAGCTTCCTGCGAGGAGAGGGATACCGTGGTGGATATGGTCCGTGCTGTGGCCTCCAGCGTGTTCATTCCCTTTACGGTAGGCGGAGGAATTCGTACCGTAGACGATTTTAAAAGACTTCTCCGGGAGGGGGCAGACAAGATTTCTGTTAATTCAGCAGCGATCGACCGGCCGGAACTGATCTCTGAGGCGGCAGAAAAATTCGGAAGCCAGTGTGTGGTGGTTGCCATTGATGCCAGAAGAAGACCGGAAGGCGGATGGAATATTTATAAGCACGGGGGCCGCCTGGATACAGGCCTGGATGCCATAGAGTGGGCAAAAAAAGCCGAGGCTCTGGGCTCAGGAGAAATCCTTCTTACCAGTATGGACTGTGACGGTACAAAGGCAGGCTATGATATGGAACTGACCCGTGCGGTGGCAGATGCCGTTTCCATTCCGGTGATCGCATCCGGAGGCGCCGGAACTCTGGAGCATTTTTATGAGGCGCTTTCCGAAGGAGGCGCAGATGCAGCTCTGGCTGCATCCTTATTTCATTACAAAGAACTGGAGATCAGCCAGGTGAAGGATTATCTGGCAGAAAAAGGAATCTCCGTACGAAGATAAAGAGGTGAATTTATGGCTCCGTTGTCAGGAGAATGGCTGGAAGCTCTCAGGGATGAATTTCATCAGCCATATTATACAAAATTATACAAAACGGTTATGCAGGAATATCAGACAAGAAAGATCTTTCCTCCTGCAGAGGATATGTTCAATGCCTTTCATTTTACACCCTTGAGTCAGGTGAAGGTTGTGATTCTGGGACAGGATCCCTATCATAATGACGGACAGGCACACGGATTATGCTTTTCTGTAAAAAAGGATGTGGATATTCCACCGTCTCTGGTAAATATTTATCAGGAACTTCATGATGATCTGGGATGCGAGATCCCGGACAATGGTTATCTGGAAAAATGGGCCCGTCAGGGTGTGCTTCTTTTGAACACGGTGCTGACCGTACGGGCGCATCAGGCCAATTCCCATCGGGGAATCGGCTGGGAGCAGTTTACCGATGCGGCCATTCGTATTCTCAATGAGCAGGATCGTCCCATCGTCTTTCTCTTGTGGGGACGTCCGGCCCAGATGAAAAAATCCATGCTGAATAATCCGAAGCATCTGATCCTGGAAGCACCACATCCCAGTCCGCTGTCTGCTTACAGAGGATTTTTCGGATGCAGACACTTCAGCAGGACAAATGAATTTCTGAAAGAAAACGGTCTGGAACCAGTAGACTGGCAGATCGAAAATAAAGGAACGGAATAACCATGAGTAAAAATAATGACAATACACTTGTAAGGAATGCATCCTTCCTGATGGTAGCTGCACTGATTTCCAAGATCATTGGAATGTTGTATAAAAGTCCTCTTTCCACAACGCTTGGAAACAACAGCTATGCCATGTTCCAGTTCGCTCAGAACGTATATTTTATCCTTTTGATGATCGCCTCCTTCAGTATCCCGCAGGCAGTATCGAAGATCATGGCAGAAAAGATCACCTTCCGCAGATACCGGGATGCCCAGAAGGTATTCCACTGTGCACTTCTTTATGCAGTAGTGGCAGGCGGCATCGTATCTCTTTTCTGTGTATTTGGTGCAAAGATACTGGTTCCGGATTCGATGGAGGGGGCAAGGCTTGCGCTTCAGATGCTGGCTCCTACGATTTTTCTTTCCGGTATCCTTGGGGTATTCCGGGGATATTTTCAGGCATATCGCAATATGATGCCGACCTCTCTTTCCCAGATCATCGAACAGATCTTTGTGGCTGTGTTTGCCCTTGTGATGTCTTCTGTGATGATCAGTCATTTCAGCGGTGAAAGCGAAGCGGTCGTTCAGAAATGGGGAGCAGCAGGTGCCACGATGGGTACAGGCGCAGGCGTGACAGCAGCGCTTCTTTTTATGCTTCTGATCTATGGACTGAATCGGAGAAATATCAGAAAAAGACTGAACAGTGACAGAAGATCTGTAAATGAAAGTACCTCTTCCGTAATGAAAAGTATTGTTCTTATCATTATGCCGATCGTGCTCAGCGCTTTTATCTATAATGTAAATGGATATATTAACAGCTATATGTATTCCGGGATTATGGGAATGAAAGGAATGGATCCTGATCTGATCGGAAATCTGTATGCAGAGTATGGCTATTTTATGACGATCATCAACATTCCCCTGACACTGGCAAGCACAGCGCCGACCTCTATGATACCGGAGGTATCTGCTCATTATGCGAGAAAGGATATCCGCACGGCAAATCAGAAGATCGACAGGGCAACCTGGATCAGTATGATCATTTCCATTCCGGCGGCTGTTGGTCTGGCCGTACTGGCAGGTCCGGTGATCCGTCTTCTCTTTCCGGGAACCAATGGAGAGGGTTCAATGCTTCTGATCCTGGGAGCCATTACGATCATCCTGAACGGAAACTCCAATATTTCCAACGGAGTCCTTCAGGGAATCGGAAAGCCGAAGATCCCGATGATCCATGCAGCAATAGCGCTGGTGGCGGATGTGATCGCCATGCTGCTTCTTCTGTATTTTACAGATCTGGGAATCTATACGATTGTAATCGCAATGATCGTCTATGCAGTTGTCATGTGCCTTCTTAATGAAACAGCCATGCGGAAATATATGCACCATGTAAATCCATGGAAAAATGCATATCTGAATCCGCTTCTGGCCTCCGTGCCCATGGCGCTGGTAGCAGGCGGTGTTTACTACGGACTGAATCTGATCCTTCCGGAGGGACGGATCTTTCTGGCAGTGGAACTGATGCTTGCCATTGGTCTTGGAGGTATGGTGTACCTTTTTGCTTATCTGTTTATCAGCAAACCGGATGAAGAAGAGCTGTCAGCGCTTCCGGCAGGAAGGATTCTGGCAAGGATTGCAGGAAAAATCCTCAGATAAGAATGTGTTCCAGCTTCAGGAGCTCTCTTTTTTTATCCAGACCTCCGGCATAGCCGGTAAGGCTGCCGCCGGAACCAAGAACCCTGTGACAGGGAACGAGAATAGAAATTTTATTGTGCCCCACAGCACCGCCCACAGCCTGAGCGGACATGTGGGGTATTCCTTTTTGTAAAGCCAGAGAACGGGCCAGCTCTCCGTAGGTTACAGTCTGTCCATAGGGAATATCACAGAGAAGCTTCCATACTTCTTTTTGAAACTCTGTTCCTGAGAAATGGAGGGGAACAGAAAAATCCGGTTCTTTTCCGGAAAAATAGATCCGGAGCCATTGCTCTGCCTGCTGAAAAACAGGCAGGGCTTTTTCTTTATGATCCGGATCAAGACCGAGACCGAAATATTTCTGTCCGCAGAACCAGAGCCCGGTAAGCCCTTTTTCATTCCCTGCCATGAGCATTTCTCCAAGTGGAGAGAGAAATTGATGTGTATATATCATGAAAATTCTCCTTTTGTGAAATATATACATATTTTATCATGGAAAAATGTTTGTGCAATATTTTTGACGGGAAGATTTTTGACAATTTACCAGTACCTGATCGATATTTTTTGTGCTATACTAAAAAACGAAATCGAGGAGTTCAGGAGAGGATTATTATGGAAAAAAATTTAACGTCAGGCAGTGTGTTTAAGAACATTGTGTTCTTTTCCCTGCCTTATCTGCTGTCGTATTTTTTACAGACTCTGTATGGAATGACAGATCTGTTTATTGTAGGACAGTTTAACGGGGTAGACAGTATTACCGCAGTTTCTGTGGGAAGTCAGGTTATGCACATGCTTACCGTGATGATCGTGGGACTTGCCATGGGATCTACCGTGATCATCGGAAGAGCCATTGGAGCGGAAAAAAAGGAGCAGGCCGCAGAGGCAATCGGAAATACCGTAGTGCTGTTTATGGCAGTGGCTGTGATTCTGACACTGGGGCTTTTGCTGTCCGTGGATCCCATTGTCCGCATCATATCCACTCCGGAGGAAGCAGCAGCCGGAACCGTAAAATATCTTACTATCTGTTTTATGGGAATCCCTTTTATCACAGCCTATAATATCATCAGTTCAATTTTCAGAGGCATGGGAGACTCCAAAAGCCCGATGTATTTTATCGCAGTGGCCTGCGGAGTAAATATCCTTTTGGATTATATTTTCATTGGCGGGCTGCAGTTAGGTCCGGCAGGCCCCGCACTGGGAACTGTCCTGTCTCAGACGGTCAGTGTGTTTGTGTCAATGGCTGTAATACGCAGAAAAAAAACAGGGATTCGGATCCGAAAAAATGATTTCCGTCCACGGAGAGGAACGATGGGTCAGATCCTGAAGGTGGGAATTCCGGTAGCACTTCAGGATGGTTTTATCCAGATCGCATTTATTGTGATCACAGTGATCGCCAACCGGAGGGGACTGAACGACGCGGCTGCAGTGGGAATTGTGGAAAAACTGATTGGAATTGTTTTTCTTGTGCCTTCTACGATGCTGTCTACAGTTTCCGCCCTGTCAGCTCAGAATATCGGGGCAGGAAAATCAGAGCGTGCAGTCCGGACATTAAAATATGCGGTCTGCATCACAGTGGGCTTTGGATTTGTGGTGGCTGTGATCACACAGTTTATTTCTGTTCAGGCAGTGGGATTTTTTACAGAGGATGCAGAGGTTGCCGTGCCTGGAGGACAGTATCTCCGTTCCTATATCTGGGATTGTATGCTGGCGGGTGTGCATTTCTGTTTCAGCGGCTATTTCTGTGCGCTTGGAATGGCAGGAATTTCATTTTTACATAATTCACTTTCTATTGTGTGTGTCCGTATTCCGGGGGCCTGGCTGGCATCCAGATTCTTTCCGGATACACTGTATCCCATGGGGCTTGCAGCTCCGGCAGGTTCTCTGCTGTCAGGAGTGATCTGCATTGCAGCATTTTTGTATTTACAGAAACGCAGGAAAGGATGTGAGTCAGATGCATAAGGTATTTGGCAGAAAACAGGAAGGAACTTATTATGAGAGACCGGGGGCTTATCTGCTCCCCTTTGCCGGTGATAAGATGGCTGTGGTCCGTACACACAGAGGGCTTTTTCTTCTGGGCGGAGGGATCCAGGGAACAGAGAATGATCTGGAATGTGTGCGAAGAGAGTGCCTGGAGGAATGTGGTTATACATGCCGGATCGGAGAAATGCTGGCATCGGCTGAAGCATACAGCATTCATGATAAAAAAGGTCTTTTTCATCCCATCCAGCATTATTATCCGGGAGAACTGCTCAAAAAGGTGCAGGAACCTACAGAAAAGGATCACAGCCTTTTGTGGATGACTTATGAGCAGATCAAGGGAAATATGTTTTCGGATATGCAGAACTGGGCTGTGGAGCTTGCGTGGAAAGAGAGGAAATAAGAGATGGATATGAAAAAAAGAAGAGATATGCAGCTTGCGTATATATCAGACGAAGCGGTGTTTCAGGAGCAGCTGGTATGCCGCAGGATACTGCAGAAACTGAATTTTATGGACCGGTCTGATTTTGACGGTATTGCGGAGGTGGTAAAGGGGCTTCTTGGAAAATCAGAAAATGCATTTATTAATCCGCCGTTTTACTGTGATTACGGTAAACATATTGAAACAGGCAAAAATTTCTTTGCCAATTATAACTGCACAATCCTGGATGTAGCCAGAGTCAGGATCGGGGATAACTGTCAGTTTGCTCCAAATGTAGCTATATATACTGCAGGGCATCCGATCCATCCGGATACGCGGAATACTCTTTATGAATATGGAAAAGAGGTTACGATTGGCGATAATGTGTGGCTGGGGGGAAATGTAGTAGTCTGCCCGGGTGTACATATTGGCAGCAATGTTGTGGTAGGAGCCGGAAGCGTAGTGACGAAGGATATCCCTGACTGGAGTGTAGCGGCAGGGAATCCCTGCAAGGTGATCCGGAAGATCACGGAAGAGGACAGAAAAAAACTCTTTCGCAGCGAGGAAATAGATGAGGAGGCCTGGGAGGATATTCTGTCCAGACAAAAATAAAAAGAACAAGGAGAAGAAAAATGAGCGCCAGACAAAATCATGCGATGGAATTACATGAGAAAGGATATAACTGTGCACAGGCAGTGGCATGCAGCTTCTGCAAAGATTTTGGAGTAGAGGAAGAGGAAATGTTCCGTATTGCGGAAGGCTTTGGCTTCGGTATGGGAATGATGGAGATGTGCGGCGCCCTTTCCGGTATGATGATGATCATGGGACTTGCCGGAAGTGTGGGAAATCCGGAAAAAGGCCCTATCACAAAAGGGAGAACCTATAAGACGGTAAAAAATCATGTGCTGAAATTTAAAGAAAAAAATGGTTCTTATTTATGTCGAGAGCTGAAAGGAGTGGATACAGGAGTGGTGCTCTGCTCCTGTCCTCAGTGCATTCGGGATGCAGTGGCTCTGACAGAAGAATATCTGAAGGAATGGAAAAAATAAGCTCTGGAAACAGAAAAGGCGGGGGAAATCGATAAAACGGTTTCCCCCGCCTTTTCTTTACGGAGAGGTTTGTATAAACTGGCTGCTATAAAGGGTATGGTAAAAACCGCCTTTTTTCATCAGCTGTTCATGGGTTCCCTGTTCTATGATGCTTCCGTCTTTCATGACCAGAATCTCATCTGCATTCCGGATCGTGGACAGACGATGCGCTACAATGAAACTGGTGCGTCCCTGCATCAGACGGTCAAAGGCTTCCTGTATCAGCATTTCTGTACGGGTATCGATACTGGAGGTTGCTTCATCAAGAATGAGCATAGGAGGCAGACAGAGCATAACGCGGGTAATGCAGAGCAGCTGCTTTTGTCCCTGGCTCAGACTGCTTTCGCTGATCTTTGTGTCAAGTCCTTCTGGAAGACGCCGGATAAATTCCCAGCTGTGAGAAAGCTTTGCTGCCTGGATCACCTCATCATCCGAAGCATCCGGTTTCCCTATGATAATGTTTTCGCGGACCGTTCCTGCCTTGATCCAGGTATCCTGAAGCACCATTCCGTAGCTTTTTCTTAAAAAATGGCGGGAGAGGCTGGAAATTTCCTTTCCATCTACAGAGATTGTACCGGAATCCACATCATAAAACCGCATCAGAAGATTGATAAAGGTTGTTTTTCCACATCCGGTAGGACCCACAATGGCAATCCTTTTTCCTGGCGCGGCCTGCAGACAGAAGTTTTCGATCAGAGGTCTGTCAGGTACATAACGGAAGGACACCTGATCAAGCACCACATTTCCTTTTACATCTGTGAGAAGCTCTGTTCCATCCGGGTTCTCCGGCTCCTCTTCCAAAAGTGCGAAGATCCTGGAAGCGCAGGCAAGGGCATTCTGCAGCTCAGTCACAACGGAACTGATATCGTTAAAGGGTTTCATATACTGATTGGCATAGGCCAGCATGACGGAAAGACCGCCAACAGTCAGCCCGCCGCCCGGGATTAGAAATGCGCCGACAAGAGCCACTGCCGCATAAATGATATTGTTGACGAATCGGGTGCAGGGGTTGGTAAGACTGCTGTAAAAAACAGCTTTCAGGCTGGTGCTCTGCAGTTCTTCATTGATCTGGCGGAAACGCAGGGAAGCCTTGTCTTCATAACCGAATGCCTGGACAATTTTCTGATTTCCTATCATTTCTTCAATGAGGGCAGTCTGACGTCCTCTGGCGTCACTTTGCTTCCGGAACATCTGGAAGGTGTGGGTGGAAATGAACTTTGCTACAAAAAAGCTTAACGGTGTCAGTATGATGACCATGACCGTGATCAGGATATTTTTGGAAAGCATAAATACCAGTGTTCCGATGATGGTGACGATACCGGAAAACAGCTGTGTAAAGCCCAGAAGAAGTCCGTCTGAAAGAATGTCGGCATCTGAGATCACACGACTGATGATATCGCCGGTACTCTGGGTATCGAGCCAGGAAAGCGGCAGCTGCTGGATATGCCGGATCGCCTTTGCGCGAATGTCCCGGACGGTATAAAAGGTCATCCGGTTGTTGATCAGGTTCATGATCCAGGAGGCGCATCCGGAAATGAGGACCAGGATCAGGATCTGACGGAGATAGCCCCACATACGGGGAAAGTTCACCTGTCCGGTACCGATGATCTCGTCGATCGCGTGTCCAAACAGAACCGGAACATACAGCTGGAGCAGTACAGATGCAGAAGCCAGCAGGATGCTCAGGATCAGGAGAAAACGATATCGTCCGATAAAGCGAAGTACTTTTTTTAAGACGGTCATACTGCTTCCTGTGTTTGTTTCAGAGTTTTTCATAGAGTCACCTCCTTGCTTTTTTCAGAAGCCGGTGTCCGGGAATGTGAACGCTCATATGAGATGCGTTCCTCCGGAAACTGGGAGAAAAAGATCTCACGATAGGTTTCGCAGGAGTCTACCAGCTCCTGATGTGTGCCTTTTCCTGCAAGACAGCCGTCATCCAGAACAAGGATCAGGTCACACTGGCGGATGCTGGCTGCTCTCTGGGATACCAGAAAGGAGGTGGTTCTTCCTTTTAAAGTGGAAAGTGCTTTCCGGAGAGCGGCATCGGTTGCAAAATCAAGGGCACTGGCACTATCATCCAAAATCAGGATCTCCGGCTGCTTAACCAGTGCACGGGCAATGGTAAGACGCTGCCTCTGGCCTCCGGAAAGATTTTTGCCGTTTTGATCTATCATATGGTTCAGCTGACCATCTTTTTGCTCTACGACCTCTTTTGCCTGTGCCATAGAAAGTGCCTGCCAGAGTTCTCTGTCAGAAGCAGCTTCGTTTCCCCATTTCAGGTTGTCGCGGATCGTTCCCCTGAAAAGTGCCGCCTTCTGAGGCACAACCCCGACTTTTCGGCGCAGATCAGACCGGGAAAATTTCCGTATATCCTGCCCGTCAATCTGGACAGAACCGCTGGTGGCATCATAAAAACGGGCGATCAGGTTTACGAGAGTGGATTTTCCGCTTCCGGTACTTCCAATGATTCCTACAGACTGTCCCTGTCTGACTGAAAAACTGATGTCAGAAAGGCTGGGAGCTCCGGTATCCGGATAGGAAAAGGTGACATGGTCAAAGGAAACCACACAGTCAGTTTCCGGGGATGCTTCTGTTTTTTCCTCATAATGCATGGAAGGAGCTACCTTCAGTACATCGGCTACACGGCCTGCGCAGGCGGCGGCCTTGTTCAGGGTGATGATCAGAGACGCCAGCTTGATCAGTTCAACGATCATCTGTGCCATGTAGTTATAAAGGGCAACTGCCTGTCCCTGCTGCATGCTTCCAAGATTGACCTGGATTCCTGCAGTTCCGATCAGAACCACGGTGGCGATATTGATCAGCACATAGGTGACAGGGTTAAGAAGTGCACTGAGCTTTCCAACAAATTCATTCAGGCGGGTCAGCTCCTGATTGCAGGCATCAAATTCCTCTACGGATTCCTTTTCACGGCAGAAGGCCCGGATCACACGGACACCGGTAAGATTCTCTCTTGTAAGGGCAGTGACACGATCCAGACGATTCTGCACCTTTCGGAACAGGGGAATACTCAGGTACATGATCACAAATACCACAAGAAAGAGAAGCGGAATGGCCACAACAAAGATCAGGGCGCAGCGCAGGTTGATGGTAAAAGCCATTACCATGGAGCCCAGAACGATAAAAGGACTTCGAAGGAGAAGACGAAGACCCATATTCAGGCCGTTCTGTACCTGATTGATGTCATTGGTCAGTCTGGTGATCAGAGTAGGAGTACCAACCTGATCAAGTTCTGTGTAGGAAAAGCTTTGTACATGGTCAAAAACAGCCTGACGGAGCTGTGCGGCAAATCCCACACTTGCTTTTGCGGCAAAATACTGGGCTGTAATGCTTACGGTAAGACCTGCGGCAGCCATAAGGATCAGCAGAAAGAAATTCCGCAGGATAAAGCTGCGGTCATTTCCGGCGATACCGATATCAATGATCCGGGCGATCACAACAGGAACCAGCAGGTCAAATATCACTTCGAGAAACTTGAAAAAAGGAGCAAGGATGCTTTCTTTTTTATAGTTTTTCAGATAGACAGCGAGAGATCGCATGGTATGTTTCCTCCATTTTTATAGTATATGTCTTAGGATGGGACCTGATTGACAATCAACATTATACTCCTGTACAATGAGATAGAAAAGGAGAAAAAACAAATGAAAATAAGAAAAGCAGAGAAAAAAGATCTTGCAGATATTTTGAGGATTTACGATCATGCCAGAAAATTTATGGCTCAGAATGGAAATCCGGATCAGTGGGCGGATAAATATCCCTCCGGAGAGAGGATTGTCCGCGATATAGAAGAACAGATCAGCTATGTGTGTACGGAAGACCGGCAGATCCGGGGAGTTTTTGTGTTTTTTGAAGGAGAGGATCCCACTTACCAGGTGATAGAAAACGGCAGCTGGCGCCGGGAGCAGTCTTATGGAGTGATCCACCGGGTGGCTTCTGACGGAACGGTCCGGGGTGTGGCAGAAGCCTGCTTTACATACTGCAAAAATCAGACCGGCTATCTGAGGATCGACACTCATAAGGATAACATTCCCATGCAGAGGGTTCTGGAAAAAAACGGATTCTGCCAGTGTGGGATCATATATGCAGAGGACGGTTCCAAAAGGATCGCTTATGACTGGATGGAGGAAAGGAACAAATGAGAAGAGAGGTAACACTGGAGGAAATCTCCGACGGCAATTTATATGAAGCAAATGATATGGTAAAGGCAGACTGCCAGGATTGTCAGGGCTGCTGCGACTGCTGTCAGGGTATGGGGAATACGGTGATTCTGGATCCTTATGATGTGCACAGGCTCTGTCAGGGACTTGGAAAAGCACCGGAAGAGCTTATGAGTACGGTATTGGAGCTGGGAGTGACCGATGGAAATATTCTGCCGCATCTGGCTATGAAGGGGCCGCAGGAGCGCTGTGTATTCCTGAATGAGGAAGGCCGATGCTCTATCCATCCGATACGACCGGGATTCTGCAGGCTGTTTCCTCTGGGACGATATTATACAGAAGGTGGATTTAAATATATTCTTCAGATCCATGAATGTAAAAAGAAAAGCCGTTCCAAGATCAAGGTGAAAAAATGGCTGGACACACCGAATCTGAAGCAGTATGAAAAATTTGTCCTGGACTGGCATGATTTTCTGATTGATGTGCAGGAGGTTTTTTATCAGACGGAAGATGAAATACTTATAAAAAACCTGAATATGTATGTGCTCAGTCGTTTTTACTACACGCCGTTTGATGAAAAAGAAGCTTTTTATCCGCAGTTTTATCAGCGGCTGGAGGCGGCAAAGGAGCTTCTGAAGCTTGAAATCTGACCACAGGGAAAAACTGTAAAAACATATTGACATTAAAAATTCTTCTTTGTATAATTTGAAAAGTTAGGACGCTAACTAAAAGGAAAGAGGTAAAAAATGCAGGATATTGACCAGAAAATCCGGGATATGCACACAGGAAGGCTGATACGTATTTTATCACATCAGCTGAAACGCAGTCAGAAGCCGGTGAGAGCAATGGAGGAAAATGAACTTACTCCCATGCAGAAGCATGTACTGAAGTATATTCTTCTGGAAACGCTTCACAGGGATATTTATCAGAAAAATCTGGAGGAGGAGTTCCAGATCCGGAAATCCACAGCCTCAGGTATTTTGAAGCTTATGGAAAAAAACGGTTTTATTTACCGGGAAAGCGTGAAAGAGGATGCAAGGCTGAAAAGAATACTGCCCACAAAAAAAGCGGAGGCTATCCGTCCGGCTATTCTGGAGCATATTCAGGAGACAGAAGCCCGCATGACAAAAGGAATTTCAGATGAGGACCTTTTGTTATGCAAAAAAGTCCTTTGCCAGATGTGTCGTAATCTTGCAGAAAATAACAGGGAGAATAAGGAGGTAGACAAAGAAGAATGAATAAGACACTTTTAAGATCCGTCAGGGAATACAAGAAACAGTCTGTACTGGCTCCGTTCTTTGTGATCCTTGAGGTATTTATGGAAGTTCTGATCCCTATGGAAATGGCGAAGATCATTGATATCGGCATTGCGCAGGGAGATCTGGGCTACATTATGCAGAGAGGTCTGATCCTTGTCATCATGGCCATGCTTGCACTGTGGTTCGGTGTGCTTGCCGGAAATATGGCCGCTGTGGCAGGCGCCGGTTATGCAAAAAATCTGAGACATGACATTTTTTATAAGGTACAGGATTTTTCCTTTAAGAATATCGATCATTTTTCCACATCCGGTCTTGTTACACGAATGACAACAGATATCACAAACGTACAGATGGCATATATGATGAGTATCCGTATGCTGGCAAGAGCTCCGATCATGATCATCCTTTCCTGGGTAATGACGCTGGTAATCAATGTAAAGATCGCGCTGCTCTTTCTGATCGTGATTCCGTTCCTTGGCGGAACGCTCATTTTTATTGCCAAAAAAGCCCATCCCCATTTTATTAAGGTGTTTGGCGAGTATGATATCCTGAATAATTCCGTTCAGGAGAACGTCAATGCCTCCCGTGTGGTAAAGGCTTTTGTAAGAGAAGAACATGAAATCGATAAATTTCACGGTATTTCCAAATATGTATATGACCTTTTTACAAAAGCGGAGAGGATTGTTGCATGGAACTCTCCGGTGATGCAGTTTACCATGTATACAGTGGTGCTTCTCCTTGTGGCCATTGGAGGAAAAAGCATTGTATTTGGAAGTATGGCAACAGGAGAACTGACAAGTGTGATCGTATATGCACTTCAGATACTGATGTCTCTTTCCATGGTAACTTTTGTGTTTGTTATGATCATGATCGCAGAGGCCTCTACCGACCGTATTACAGAAGTACTTACCGAGACACCGGAAATGAGGGACAAGGAAGATGCAGTCACAGAGGTCCCGAATGGAGATATTGTATTTGACCATGTAAACTTCAGCTATGGCGGAAAAGGCGGAAATCTTTCCCTGAAAGACATCAATCTTCATATCCGGTCCGGACAGACGACCGGTATCATTGGAGGTACCGGAAGTGCCAAGTCTACGCTGGTGCAGATGATTCCCCGGCTTTATGATGTAACAGAAGGAAGCGTAAAGGTCGGCGGTATCGACGTACGGGATTACAATCTGGAAGTTCTCCGTGATCAGGTTTCCATGGTACTTCAGAAGAATGTGCTGTTCTCCGGTACAATCTACGAGAATATCCGCTGGGGCAACGAACATGCCAGTGAAGAGGAAGTGCAGAGAGTCTGTAAGCTTGCGCAGGCAGACGGTTTTGTCAATGAATTTCCGGCAGGCTACAACACTCAGATCGTTCAGGGCGGAAACAATGTTTCCGGCGGTCAGAAGCAGCGCCTCTGTATCGCCAGGGCACTTTTGAAAAAACCGAAGATCCTGATTCTGGATGATTCCACAAGCGCAGTGGATACCAGGACAGATGCGCTGATCCGTAAGGCTTTTCGTGAAGAAATCCCGGATACCACCAAGATCATCATTGCCCAGCGAGTAGCATCCATTGAGGACGCAGATCAGATCATTGTACTGGATGGCGGTGAAGTGGCAGGTATAGGAACTTCACAGGAGCTTCTTCAGACAAATGAGATTTACAGAGAAGTTTATGAATCCCAGGTCAAGGGAGGTGAGGATGATGAATGAAAAACAGAATAAAAAGAAAATGCGTAGGCTTTCTAAGGATAATCTGAAAACCGCAAAGCGTCTTTTGAAGTATATGACAGAAACTTATAAAATACAGTTGATCCTGGTGTTTATCTGTATTCTGATCAGTTCCGTGGCGACAATTTCTGTATCCTTGTCCCTGAAATTCCTTCTGGATGACTTTATCATCCCTCTGATCGGACAACAGACTCCGGATTTTGCCGGGCTTTACCGCGCTCTGGCAGTACTGGGCGGTATCTTCCTTCTGGGTGTGATCTCAACCTTTATTTATACCAGAATGATGGTATTTATCGGACAGGGTGTGCTGAAAAGAGTGCGTGACGATATGTTTGAGCACATGCAGACACTTCCGATCCGTTATTTTGACCAGAGGACCAACGGTTCCATCATGAGTCTTTACACCAATGACACGGATACACTGAGACAGATGATCAGTCAGTCGATCCCTCAGGCGCTGATGGCATTTTTTACGATCATCGTTACCTTTATTTCCATGATCGCACTGAGTCCTCTTCTGACGCTTCTGGCGGTTGCGGTGATCTTCGTAATGATCTTTGTGACAAATAAGATCGGCGGCAACAGTGGAAAATACTTTGTCAGCCAGCAGATGTCTCTGGCAGAGGTGACAGGTTTTGTGGAAGAACGGATGAATGGTCAGAGAGTGGTAAAAGTATTTAACCACGAGCGGAAATCCGAAGAGGAGTTTGACAAGCTGAACGAAGCGCTTTTTGAAAGTGCATCCAAGGCGCATACTTACGCAAATATGATGGGACCGGTTATCGGAAATATCGGAAACCTGCAGTTTGTACTGACAGCAGTACTGGGAGGCCTGCTTTCCGTTCTGGGAATCGGCGGCATTACTCTTGGTGTCATGGCTTCCTATCTTCAGTTTACAAAAAGCTTTACCCAGCCTTTTATGCAGGTGGCACAGCAGTTTAATGCCATTGTCATGGCACTTGCCGGTGCAGAACGTATCTTTAACCTGATCGACGAGGAACCGGAAAAAGACGAGGGTTATGTAACTCTTGTCAATGCCAGAAAAGATGCAGACGGAAATATTGTGGAATGTAAAGAACGTACCGGAATGTGGGCATGGAAGCATCCTCATTCCGCAGATGGCTCTGTATCTTATACAGAACTGACCGGAGACGTGGTATTTGAAAATGTTACCTTTGGATATAATGAAGATAAGGTGATTTTGGAGAATATCAGCCTTTATGCAAAGCCGGGGCAGAAGCTGGCATTTGTAGGGTCCACAGGTGCGGGAAAAACAACCATCACAAACCTGATCAATCGTTTCTATGATATTCAGGAAGGCAAGATCCGCTATGACGGCATCAATATCAGCAAGATCAAAAAAGACGATCTTCGCCGTTCCTTAGGAATCGTGCTTCAGGATACCCACCTGTTTACTGGTACGATCATGGACAATATCCGTTATGGAAAGCTGGATGCAACAGATGAAGAGGTTTACCGGGCTGCGAAGCTTGCCCATGCCGATCAGTTTATCCGGATGCTTCCAAATGGATATCAGACCATGCTCAGCGGCGACGGCGAGGAGCTTTCTCAGGGACAGAGACAGCTGCTTTCTATTGCAAGAGCAGCCGTGGCAGATCCGCCGGTGCTGATCCTCGATGAGGCAACCTCCAGCATCGATACCCGTACGGAAAGCATTGTCCAGAAGGGTATGGACAACCTGATGAAAGGCCGTACCGTATTTGTGATTGCCCACAGACTTTCCACCATCCGCAACAGCAATGCCATCATTGTACTGAACCATGGAAAGATCATTGAAAGAGGCGACCATGAGGATCTGATCAAAATGAAAGGAACTTATTACCAGCTGTATACAGGAAAGCTGGAATTGTCCTAAAAATTTCTGTTTGTGGGGAAGGGAGGATTTTGTTTTTTGCTACCCACAGATGATGCCTTTTTCTCTTTGCATCTGATGGTAGGTAATCAGCTAAACAGAAATCCTTTTGGATATTTCCGGCCTTCGGCCGGCTGCCGGCCGCAGGCTGGATAGTAGTGCTGCGCCCCCTGCCCGGGAGCGGAAAATTTCCAGGAATATGAATTTGCTGTCTGGAAAAACAATGCAGGCTCCGAGTAATCTGTTTCAGAAGCCTTGAGAGATTTGGTTAAATGTTCTTGTTTTCTGCGACTTTGCTTTGCTTCCCCGGATGCTGCTGTCTAAGTCGCAGACGAGTTCAGCATACGGGGAAGTGTATTTTGCAAAGAAGCAGAAACATAGAACTTTCCAAATCGCGAATCAGCTTCTGTGACAGATTACTCGGAGCCTGCATATCAGTTACAGACAAAAAATCATATTCCTCCCCATCGATATTTATAGGAATCTTCTCAGTGGTATGGTGAGCACTCTTAAGACTGCATAGAAAACTTTTTTTCCGAAGCTCAGTTCTTTGGGCTGATAATTTTTACCCTGGATATATTCTCCGTTTTCTCCAATGGTTTTGCTGTAGGTCTTATCCCGTTCGGCTTCCTCCCGGATCATGGAAATCAGTTTCGGGGAGTCGATGGCAAGCATCAGTTCCGTATCCTGATAGGTGCTTCTCATATCCAGATTATAAGAGCCTACGATGCTCATCCGGTCATCAATCAGAACTGCCTTTGTATGGCAGGAATGACCTCCCATAAATTCATAAACCTTTGCGCCTGTTTTCCAGATCTTTTTTCTCTGGTTCAGGTAATCGGTACATCCCCATGGATTTGCTCCGCTTGCCACATCATTGGTAATGAGCTCCAGAGGGATGTTTTTTTCTTTTAACTCTGTAAGATCCTGATACATTTCTTTTCCGCAGATAATATAAGGCGTGTAGATCAGTAATGCCAGTTAGCTAAAATTGGAATAAAATAGTAGGTATCCTAAAGTAATGGTAATAATGCACAATTCATAACATTATTTTTCTATGTTTCAAAACATAAAAATCACTTGACAAATACATCAAAATTTGCGGCGCAGCCTCTTGAATATACATTTTTAGGAGGTTTTACCATGAATCACTATGCAAACTACGTTCGCAGCACTCTTTTTAAAGCTATTTCAGAAATGGAACAGCAAATGGAAGAGTTCGTAAAGAATCCCGGACACGATTTTTCAAGGAAAGGGAAAATGGAATTCTCCGATGTCATAAAGTTCTATATCTCATCAGGTAGCAGTGCCCTTGATGTTGAACTATGTGAATACGCAGACCGAGAAAAATTCAATTCTGAGCTTCCTATTTCAAAATCCGGCTACATTCAAAAGAGAAATAAACTAAAGCCTGACACTATGGAAAATCTGTTTCATTCTTTTAATAGAAAAATAAAGTCTAAGAAAATTTTTCAGGGTTATGAGCTTCTTGCCTGTGATGGAGCAGACCAAAATATTTTCCGTGATCCAAAAGATAAAAAGACACATTTTCCTGGAAAGAAAGAGAGTGGAACTTTTGGGTTTAATCAATTGCACATTAATGCCTTATATAATCTGCTGGATTTCAGATATGTACATACATTAATCCAATCACCATATGAGGAGAATGAATCATCAGCTCTTATTCATATGGTAAAAGATCTTCCGAGAAACAGAAAAACAATCATTATTGCAGATCGGGGATATGAAACTTACAATATTTTTGCAAATATTCAGGAAAAAGGTCTTTTCTACCTTATTAGAGTAAAAGATGTCACCAGCAATGGAAGTATCGCGGGTAGCCTTTGCCTGCCATCAAAAGGGGAATTCGATGAAGACATCACTCTTAAAATGACAAGAAAGCAAAAATATTTAAGAGAAAAGGGTTATAAATATCTTGCCAAATCGTCTCCTTTTGATTTTTTGGATTCAGAACATCCTTTTTACGAACTATCCTTCCGTATTGTCAGGATTCTTTTGCCGAATGGTAACTATGAATGCCTGATTACCAATCTGGATCGCAAAGAATTTTCGACTGAAAAACTGAAAACTCTATACAAAATGCGGTGGGGCATAGAAACATCTTTCCGAAAACTTAAATATACGATAGGTATGTCAAACCTTCATAGTAAAAATCCCGAATACATTTGCCAGGAAATATTTGGGAAACTGATTTTGTACAATTTCTGTGAGATTATTGCCAGCTATGTAGTACTGGAGCAGCGAAACAAAAAATATGAATACCGAGTAAATTTTACTATGGCAGTCTATTGCTGTAGAAGATATCTAAGAGATTCTTTGTTTAACAATATCGAACAGTTGATAAACCGAATTACAATTCATTGATGGTTGCAGTAATCGGCATGTTACAGATGCGTTTTGCCGGAGCGAAAGGTGCAAGAAGAGAAGTGAACACAAGCAGCACCAGTATTTCTCCAATAGATGTTAAAGGGATTTGCCATGCCGTTCCCCAATAATTTGTAATCATCTGCGAATAGAGAAAATGATGCAGCGGTAACCCCAGACCACAACCTGCGAGGAATCCAAGCATTGTGTACGTGGCGGCTTCCATGAGAATCATCTTCTTGATTTGTAAACTATCCATTCCCACTGCACGCATGGCTCCGTATTGCTTTGTTCTTGCAGACACGCTCATAGAAATACTGTTTACCGTATGAATAATAGTAATCAATGTGATCACGGCGAGGAATCCATAAACAAACAGGCAGAACATAAAATAGGTATTTTGTGTGTCTTTGTTTTGCGCCAGTCGATCATAAAAGCGATAATGACCATCTGCCAATACGTGAAGCTCATTTACATTCTGCTCTGTTGCTTTTTTGGACAGCTGTACGTCAAGAACAGCATAGGCATCTTTGCCTGTAATTTCCTTGAACGTTTTCTCTGAGCAAATCACAGTTGGCTGATCCGATGTATCAAAGGGACTATCTTTCAGGACTCCAGCCACGGTAAGCTCTGTCTGCTCCAGCTGAATCGTATCTCCAACCTTCAAAGAATTGCTTTTATCAAAAACCGTCAGTACACCGTTGTCTTCAGAGACAGCTGATATATCACCTGCAATCAAATCTTCAGCTGCCCACTGAAACTGCTGATTTTCATAAGAAATCAAATCAATTTGCCCCAATTTCCCTTCATATTCTGCAGGAAGGCTTTGATACATCCGCCCAAATACCCGCTTTACATACGGCCGGCTTTCCACCTCTTTGGCAAAACTTTGTTTAATGTCGCACAGATTATCAGGACTACTATAAAAGACATCTGGTGCCCATGGCTTTAAGGGATTGAGTGCCATATTCACCCATTGTATAAGAACGGAAAAGCTCAAAATCATAATGATGCTGAGTGCAAAGGAGCCAGTCATGAGAAGTAGATTTTTGGGAGAGGATACGGCATGATGAATCCCCAAGGCCATCTCAATTTTCAAAAAGTTCTGCTTGATTGGCCGGGATGTGTTCCAATTTTCGGAAAGATTTCCGGTAACAGCCGCAACCGGAGAAACACCTGCCGCCCGCCTTGCAGGAGAGATGGAAGATAACAGCACGGTCAAAACACCAACAACAATTCCGCTGATGATACCGACACTACTAATCCCAAATAGCGGAATCTGTACAAATTCAGCGCCCGCACCAAACCGGAGCAGTGCACAAAGCATCCATGTGCCCACAATCCCAATTATCACGCCAATCGGAACCGCTGTTTTGCACCAATAGAGTGCTTCCAACTTGACTATGTGCATAACTTGTGCCCGGCTTGCTCCAATACAACGAAGCATTCCAAAAAATTGTGTTCTCTCTGCGGTTCCGCTGTTCAGGCTTCCCGCAATCATAAAGACTCCCGCAGCCAAAACCAGAACAAACAAGATTGCAGCTACAAGGTACATTCCCATGACATAAGAATCACTGCTGAATCCCGTCAATCCCAGCAAAGCCGTGTTTTCGGATAATGTTTCGTCGGTAAAGCCATAGGTTTTCCGCAACTCTGCAATCACCTTACGAATATGGATATTCTCGTAAAAGCGTACAAAACAAACGGGAGTTAGCTTACTTCCTTCTGCTTTTGCAAGACTTTGGAAGGAGTCCCAATTTAGAAAAGCCCCCACAATATCGGCATCTGTGGTAATGGTAACATCTCCTCCAAAACCGGAAATCGTATAGCCAAAATCTCCAGCTGGTGTATGTACGGTAATCGCATCTCCAATCTTCAGAGAAAGCAGTTCCTTTGAACGATTCGAAAGTAAAATTTCATCCTCTTTTGTAGGATATCGGCCCTCCGTCAAATTGTCATAGATCTCCGTTAGAATCGCATTATCACCACCTACGATGACGCAGCTTTTTCCATTGATCGTATAGTCTTCGGATAAATCAAAGTTCAGTCCGTTATAACGGGAGGACGTCATCACATCTGTTCGCTGTGCGATTTGCTCAATCTGTTGCTCGGATGGCTCCTTCAACATGATATGCCAGTTCCCATGTTCTTTGATCACTCGTGTCTTTTCCATGCGAATCGCCATATCTGCCATGCTGAAAATCATCGTAACCAACAGCACTGAGATAATGATGCACAGCATCGTCATCCTATTCTGTCTCTTCCGCACTTTTGCAGAAATCGGAATAAGGCTAAGATAGCTTTTCATTCGCGGCACCTCCCGAAGTCGGTCAGTACACCGTCCGATACCTGCAAAACCCGGTCAGCCGTCTGCGCGATACTGCGATTGTGGGTAATCATAATGATGGTCTGCTCGTATTTTTTCGATGCCTCTTTCAGCAGGGCAATGACTTCGCTGCTGTTCTGCGTGTCCAGATTGCCGGTCGGCTCGTCAGCTAAGATTAGAGCTGGCCGGGTGATAAGCGCCCGCCCGATTGCCACACGCTGCTGCTGGCCACCGGAAAGCTGGCTTGGCAGGTGGTTACGACGCTCTTTCAGGTTCAGTACCGTCAGTAGTTCTTCCAGATACTTCTTATCCGGCTTCTGGTAGTCCAGCAGCATAGGGAAAATGATATTCTGTTCCACGGTCAGCTCCGGCACAAGGTTGAACGCCTGAAAGATGAAGCCGATATTCCTGCGCCGGAATACGGTCAGTTTCTTGTCGTTCATGGAAAAAATGTCCTTGCCGTCGATCCTCACCTTGCCCGATGTGGGCGTGTCCAGAGCGCCGATCATGTTCAGCAGCGTACTCTTGCCGGAACCGGATTCCCCCACGATTGCCACATATTCACCTTTGGGGATGGAAAAGCTGACATCTTTCAGTGCCTTAACAGCGGTTTCCCCGCTGCCATAGGTCTTACAAATCTTGTTGACCTCTAATAAATTCATAGTGCAAACACCTCTTTCTTATGTTTTTGCGATGCAGACAGGCAGACTTCATTTCCTATCTACGACTGAAAGAATAGCACTGAAATATTACTGTAACCCTACAATCAGCCTACAATTTTGTAGGAATCAGAAAATTCATCGTGAAACTTGTCCCTCTGCCCAATTCACTGTCTACCTCGATTGCTCCCCCGTGTGCTTCAATGACTGCTTTCGCAAGCGGGAGGCCAAGACCGATACCCTGTGTATCTTTTGAAAAACGGCTGCGATAAAAACGCTTGAAAATATGGTGTATATCCTCCGGGTGGATGCCACATCCATTATCCTTTACCACAATTTGAACACCAGATGGCAACGCCTTCCATGTGATGCGAATGGCAGCACCATTTTCCGTATGGTCAAACGCATTTTTCACAATATTGTCGATTGCCTCAGACAGCCAATCACGATCACAGCAAAGAGAAACTTGATCCGAGCCAGACAGAATGATTTCCTTCTTTTCCTGTCTGGCTCTATATGCAAAATGCAGTTCAATATCCCGTATCATATCCGCCACATTCTCTGTGGCCTTTTCCAACACGATGGCACCGGCATCCAGTCTTGTAATCTTGAGCAGGTTTTGTACCAGTGTTTCAATGCGGTCAAGTTCCTGTTCGGATAAATCAGCAAACTCTTTTACCGTACTCAATTCCATATCTTCGTCCTGAAGCAGACCATTATAAATATTCAAAGCAGCCAGCGGTGTTTTCAGTTGGTGGAAAATATCGGAGATTGTATTTTTCAGAAATTCCTTTTCCCGAAGTTCGTTATCTGCGTGAGCATTTAAGACAGCCGACAGAGAATTAACAGAATGAAACAACCGATACAGTTCGCCCTCATCATCACATTCAATACGGGCATTGTGATCTCCGTCAAGATACGCATTGATCTGTGATACCGCCTGTTCCATAACTTGATTTTGTTTGGTGAAATAGGAACAACACGCTGCCAATATGGTCCCTCCTTCCAATACAAAAACAAGCAATAGGAACAAAGAAAACTGCTGATAGCACAGCCATAAGAACCCTTGTGTCAGCAGAAAGGAGGTCACCCAAATAACTGATAATACAAGAAACAATCTTTTGATCTCTTTGTTTGCAAATATTTTCATAGACCCCTCACCCGATCACATTCCATTTGTAACCCATTCCCCGAACCGTCAGGAGCATTTGTGGTTCACTCGGATTATCCTCGATCTTCATACGCAGCCGCCTCATATATACGGTAAGGGTACTGCTGTCAATATAATTTCCATCGCAGTCCCATAGCTTATCTAAAATTTGTTCTTTGGTAAGTACCATGTTAGGGTTTCTCATAAACAGACACAGCAGTTTATATTCTGCGGCAGTCAGATCCAATAGCTTTCCATTCTTGAACGCCTCCCCTTGCAGCAAAAGCACTTTCATTCCGTTGGATTCCAGCTGTGTATCTGCGGAGCTAAAATCCTTTGCCCGACGAAGCAATGCATTTACTCTGGATACTAACACTCCCAGCTTAAACGGTTTTGTAATATAATCGTCTCCGCCAATGTCCAATCCCATGATAATGTTCATTTCTTCATCTGCCGCTGTCAAAAACATGATGGGGACTTTGGAAACCTGCCGCACTTTTTTGCAAAATTCAAATCCAGTGCCATCCGGCAGTGATACATCAAGTACCAGCAAATCATATTTTCCATCTGTCCACAAACTGTCTGCTTCTTTGAGGGTTCTGGCAACAACTAATTCAAATCCCTGTTTTTTGAACGCAAGAGAAAGCCCGTTAATCAGGCTCAGATCATCTTCAAGAAGTAATATATTACTCATGCTTTTGCTCCTTTCCTTGTTTTGTCCGGCCATCAACTGGCTTTTCCACAGTTTTAGGGAGCAGCCAAACACCGGCCATCTTCACAGCGCCGGAGATACGCCCACCGGCACAATAATAATTCACTCTACGAGGTGTCACGCCCCATTTCTCGGCGGCCTCTTTTAATGTCATATAGTCCATCTCGCACCTCCATAGAATCTATTATAGTTCTTTAAATCGAACAATACAACCTTCAATATTAAGTGTTTGGAATCAGTCATGAAAAATCCCCCTTTCTTCGATTATGGGAAAGGGCGGCAGCAAAATCATTCCCCATATACCATCTATTATGGTCGCAAATTCTCTATTTTTGGATTATTGAAAACTGTCCTGCTGATTCCGCCGCATACAAAGAATGGCAGCAATAGCCGCATAAAACGGAGCACCAGCGTTACGAATTGTATCAATAAAAAAGCATACAAATACAGCGAATACAGTTTTATAAATACGTCCCCCGACTTTTAGGCCACTTATAAATGATTTTTAGCGCAAAATGGCAAAATTTCTGCGTAGAAAATACACTTATGCCAAAGCTGGTATAAGCACAAGATTTCTAATAGCAAACCCAGCGGCAATGACTTCTTTGCCGTAGGCTGTTGGAAAATATTTATAAGTTCCCTCAACTCGTTCAATAATCCCGTGAAGGCGGAGCCTCTTGAATATTCTGGACATAGCGGAGGAACTGATATCTCCCAGATACTGGCGGATGTCTTTTCCCTGCATTCCAAAAGTCATATATTCTCCACGGCTGATGGCTTCAAGTATTCGCAGGTCACGCTCTGCAAAGAAATTAAGCCCCCGGTAGGAACGCTCATTTTCCATAATCGGGCCGCTGACTTTTGTCAGATTCCCGTTGCCTTTACTGTGGTCATCAAACGACGAGATGAATTCCAGATACCGGTAGTTAGCCGCTTTCATAATTGTGAATAACTGGTAGAGGCTATAAATGCTCTTTTTTAATGGAGCCTTTTGTTCCGTGGTGCTGCCGTCCCGGTGTTCTACCTTTCGTTTTACCCGGAAAGTCCCGATATCATTGCAGGTACTTTCTATCCGTAAGACATGGCCAAACTTATCGTACATTTTGATTGATACATCACCCATATGGTGTTTGATCCTGGTTCCGAGAATCCGCTGGTTATAGTTGGTTCCGACTTCTTTCTTACAGTTATAGGTAATACGTTGTCCAAGAAAAGTAGCAATGTTATCCGGTTTTACAGTAAAGATTGCTGTCCTGACGATTTCATCATAAAGGGGTTCCAGATCAGCCGGCTGTTTGAACATGATATCCGTAGCACATTCAATCTGCTGAATTGTCCATGTATAATTAAGCCCGAGGTTTTCCACAACAGGGCAGTATCGTTTGGCAAAGACATCCAGGACTTTATGAAGGTCTTCCGGATTGATCCTGTCCGAGAGTTTCTGGGCGGTTTCAACATCAGAGACTTCGAGGAAAGCGTTATCGTGCATGCGGAAATCAATATTCTTCTTTTGCAGCTTACTGGCAAGAAGGTTATGCCCATTCATATAGAACTGCAAACGGAACGGCACCCAGGTAGGGACACGCAAATAGCACAGGCCAAGTTCTTTATCAATGAAATAAAAGTAATAATGGAGACATTTGCTCCGGTCAAATTTGAGGAATGTTTTACCAGTTGTTTTATCATGCCATGGTTTATAAGTATTGCACTGTTCCATGGCAGAAAAGATGTGAATTAATCCTTCTGTCTTGCCGGTATTAGAGATAATTTCCTGGATGCGGTCATCTTTACGGAAAGCGCGGAGTTTACGGATGAATTCAATTTCAATGCCATTCTCATCAGCGATTCGCTGTGCATTCTGGCGGACTTGCTCAGTAAAAGGCTGTGAGAAACTTGGAAAATCAAAAATACGGATGCCGTTGGCTTTGAGATAACTGGTCATACCTTCCGCATGACTCCATCCGGGAATATATCCCTGAACGATTATACGGTCATAACAGGTAAGAGTACCATAAATTTTGTCAGTATATTTATCTGTAAGAAACATCAATGCATCCTCCAACGTTTTTCTTTCATTGTAATCAAAACGTAGCGGAAATGCAAAACTTTTCCGGTTTATCCGGGTTAGG
>UQLX01000030.1 GCA_900541985.1 uncultured Blautia sp.
ATACCTTCCGGCTTACACAGTTTCATTTATGGTGGTGCCAAGTGTGCGGGCATGGGAGTTTAGGGTGGTTTCGTTCGTGTGATTATGTGCAGTAATTTATTGAATTGCTATAAGATGAATGTGGAACATGCCAATGAAGAACTGAGACAGAAACAGGTTGGCAAACAGGATATGCATGATTAAAATATACGGCATAGAAATCCATAACCTTCTGCATATATTTCAATAGATTTTTCATAATGATCTCCTCCTGATTTCTGTATTGATTATAAGGGCAGGGAGGAGATTTTGCATGCCAGATCATAAAAAATGATGGACAAATATTGAAAGGAGAGCAAGATGCATCCATCTTACGAGGAACAGAAAGAAAGATTCTGTTTTGTTCAGAAAGCATCACATCATGTTCCGCCCCACCTGCACAATGCCATAGAATTTGTTCATGTGATCAGAGGAGAACTGGAGCTGGGAATCGGATGCGAACTGTATCACATGGAAAAAGGAGACTTTGCTGCTGTATTTCCGGATCTGATTCATCATTATCAGATATTTTCCGGAAAAGAGGGCATGGCCTGGTATTTATATGCTGCTCCGGAATTAAGCGGTTCTCTTCTGGAAAAACTTCAGAAAAAATGCCCGGAGGATCCGGTGATCCCCAGGGCAAATTCACATTATGAGATACGGAATGCTTTTATCTGTCTCAGCAAAGATAAAAACGTAAATGATATCACAGGTCAGGCCTATACACAGATTATTTTATACAGGTGTATCCAGGAATACCGGCTGACAGAGAAAGAAAACATAGGAAGTCACGACCTCATTTACGATACGATGTCGTATCTTTTTTCACATTTTCAGGAAGAACTTACTCTGGGCAGTGTGGCGGAAGCCCTTGGAGTAAATAAATATACCCTGTCTAAAGTATTTTCCGGAACCTTTCACACGAATTTTAATCAATATCTGAATGAAATCCGACTGAATTACGCGGCCTCTCTGCTGGAAAGTACCGACCGGACCATCACTGATATTTATCTGGAAGCAGGATTTGAAAGCCAGCGGACATTTAACCGGACGTTTCTTCACAAATATAACCGGACTCCAAGCGAATATCGAAAAATGTCAGTTTATCCCTTATAAACCACTTCTCCTCTGCAAATCGTGTAATGGATTTTTCCGTAAAGCTCTGCGCCTTTGAATGGTGTATTGGAAGACTTGGAAAGGAAAGTGTCTGCAGTCCATTTTTCTTCCGGATCAAAGATCACCAGATCTGCAGGGGCATCCTTTTCAACAGAGCCGGAAGGGAGATGGTAAAGTGCAGCCGGATTCCAGGTCATTTTTTCCAGAAGCTCCATAAGTGTCAGATGACCAGGTTTTACAAGATTCGTAATACCAAGTCCAAGAGAGGTTTCCAGACCTGTGATGCCGCTGGGAGCTTCTGTAAACGGTCTGTTTTTTTCTTCTTCACTGTGAGGGGCATGATCTGTGGCGATCAGGTCGATAGTACCGTCCTTCAGGCCTTCTATGATGGCAAGACGGTCCTTTTCGGTGCGGAGAGGCGGATTCATCTTGGCCAGAGTACCATAGGTGAGTACAGCGTCTTCTGTCAGTGTAAAATGGTGGGGGGTTGCTTCTGCGTGGATATCAGCTCCAAGGTTTTTTGCAAGGCGTACCAGCGCAACGGAGTTTCCGGAACTGATGTGCTGGATCACTACAGGAGCCTTGGTATGAAGAGCAAGCATACAGTCGCGGGCCACCATAACTTCTTCGGCAATGGAAGGAGAACCTTTGATCCCCAGTTTATGGGATACTTCTCCGGCATTGATTCCATTATTGGTGATAAAACTCTTATCTTCTTCATGAAGGCTGATGGGCATATTTAATTCTGCTGCTTTTTCCATAGCACGACTGCAGAAAACAGCATCCAGAAGCGGGATTCCGTCATCGGTAAAACCACAGGCCCCGGCATCTTTCAGAGCATCAAAGTCATTCATGACCTCGCCCTTTAATCCCTGGGAAACCGCAGCTGTCTGGTAGATGCGTATGTTTTCCTTTTCTCCACGGGAAAGGACGTCCTTCAGTGTTTCCACAGAATCAACGACAGGCTTTGTATTGGCCATGCAGATGACTGAGGTCACACCGCCTTTTGCAGCTGCCAGAGCGCCTGTATGCAGATCTTCTTTATAGGTAAGTCCCGGATCCCGGAAATGGATATGGGTATCGATCAGGCCCGGTGCAACGGTAAGTCCGTTCAGATCAAGAACCGGTTCGTTTTCCAATGGGGCAAGCCCGGTACCAAGTTCCGAGATCCGCCCATCTGTGATACGGATGTCGCTGGCCTGTTCTGTACCTGTGCGAGGGTTTACAAGGAACCCGTTTTTTAATAACATAGAGAAGTCCTCCTTTGGGATTCATTTTTCTGATATCTTTCGACTTTATTATAATATGTAAAAAAAATACATCAAGTATAAGCTGCAAAAAAGATAAAAAAATTATATTATTTTGCTTTACATATGCTGGGAAACATGCTAAAATAAGCAACTGTGTGATATATTTTCATATCCTTGCTCTCTGACAGTACAGAGGGCCATAATGACCATAAGGAGGTAAAAAGCATGAACAAGTATGAGTTAGCATTAGTTGTGAGTGCCAAAGTTGAGGACGAAGTGCGTGATGCAGTAGTAGAGAAAGCAAAAGGCTACATTACACGTTACAACGGCACAATCACAGAAGTTGAAGAATGGGGTAAGAAGAAATTAGCTTACGAAATTCAGAAAATGCATGAAGGCTTCTACTATTTCATTCAGTTTGAAGCAGACGCAGAGTGTCCGGCGGAAGTAGAAAGACATGTACGCATCATGGACAATGTATTAAGATTCTTAGTCGTTCGTAAAGACGCTTAATCTTCATACAGGTGGATTTTAGAAAGCACCATTAGAACCCGTTCACTTACTGAAAAGAGAGGTAGAAAAATGAACAAAGTTATTTTAATGGGACGCTTAACAAGAGATCCTGAGGTTAGATATTCCGCAGGAGAAAATGCTCTGGCCATTGCCAGATACACTCTGGCAGTTGACAGGAGATTCCGTCGTGACGGAGAAGCAACGGCTGATTTTATCAGTTGTGTGGTATTCGGACGCGGAGCAGAGTTTGCAGAAAAGTATTTCCACCAGGGAATCCGTATTGTGGTAAGTGGTCGTATCCAGACCGGAAGCTATACCAACAGAGAAGGACAGAAGGTGTACACAACAGAAGTTGTGGTAGAAGAGCAGGAGTTTGCTGAGAGTAAGGCTGCAAGCGACAATTATGCCGCTTCCCATCCGCAGCAGTCAAGCCCGGCTCCGTCTATGCCGGGTCCAAGTGCAGCAAGTGCCGATGGATTCATGAACATTCCTGATGGAATCGACGAGGAACTGCCGTTTAACTGAAACAGTTGCAAATGACAGGGACGAAATCAAATTGAAAAAAATAGGAGGAAACTATCATGGCTTACAATAGAGGCGAAAAACCGGACTCTCCCATGAAGAGAAGGGGCGGACGCAGAAGAAAAAAAGTTTGTGTATTCTGCGGTAAAGAGAATAATGAGATCGATTACAAGGATGTAGCAAAACTTAGAAAATATGTTTCTGAGAGAGGAAAAATCCTTCCGAGAAGAATCACAGGAAACTGTGCAAAACATCAGAGAGCTCTGACTGTTGCCATCAAGAGAGCACGTCACCTTTCCCTGATGCCATACGTTCAGGACTGATCCGTAATCAGATGCCGCTGTCATGAATTCTGTGACAGCGGCATTTTTGGGTTAATTTGCATAAAGATGCATGTACATAGCTCTTTCTTTTAAATTATATGGTAATGTCAGTGAAAATCTGCTATAATAATGTTTGTTGAAGGAAACAGCAGCACGTTAATGTACAAGAAGAATGGTAATAAATTATGGATGGTAAATTTAAATTAAAAGGACACCTGAAGCATCTGACACGATGGCCGCTGTATCTGACGGCTTTGCTGGCTGTAATGAATGTTATGGTTTACGCGATCAGCGTCAAGGCAGGGGTGATAGTAACCCTCGGCACACTGATCTATCTGGTGTGTGCAGCAGGCATTTTCTTTTATCACAGGCCACAGATGTTTAATGACCTTGTGGCATTTGCAAGTCAGTATGAATTTCTTGAAAAAAGGGTTCTGGAAGAGCTTGCTCTGCCTTATGCCATCATGGATATGCATGGCAAACTGATCTGGTGCAACAGAGTTTTTGCAGAACTGACAGGCAGAGATCAGTTTTACAGGAAAAATATCAGTACCATCTTTCCTGAGATTACGGAGGATAAGCTTCCATCCTCAGAAGAAAAAGATATTACTGAGATCAGTACGCAGGCGGGGGAACGTATTTACAGGATTTCTATGCAGAGAGTTCTTCTGGGGGAGACAATGGTTCATTCAGAAGTTCTGGAAGGGATTTCTGAAAATACAAGTCTGATCGCCATGTATCTGTATGATGAAACAGAACTGAGAGAGTATATCCAGGCAAACGAGGACAATAAGCTGGTTGTTGCACTTGCTTATCTTGACAATTATGAAGAAGCGCTTGAAAGTGTGGAGGATGTGCGCCGATCACTTCTGATCGCCCTTATTGACAGGAAGATCACGAAATATTTTTCCAATTATGACGGACTTGTGCGTAAACTGGAAAAGGACAAGTATTTCCTCATTATGAAACAGAGCTCTCTGGAAGCTCTGAAAGAACAGAAATTCCATATACTGGAGGAGGTAAAAACAGTCAATATCGGAAATGAAATGACTGTGACACTCAGTATTGGTATAGGCTTAAATGCCTCCAGTTACCTGCAGAATTACGAATACTGCCGTATTGCCATTGAGATGGCTCTTGGACGGGGCGGTGATCAGGTAGTTATTAAAAACGGAGATAATATTTCCTACTATGGCGGCAAGGCTCAGCAGATGGAAAAAACGACCCGTGTGAAGGCTCGTGTGAAGGCTCAGGCTCTGAAAGAGTTTATGAGCACAAAGGAACGTGTTGTAGTCATGGGACATAAGATTACAGACGTAGATGCGCTGGGAGCTGCTATTGGTATTTACCGTGCAGGAAAGACTCTCGGAAAGCCGGTCCATATTGTGGTAAATGATCCGTCAACATCTATCCGGCCTCTGATAGCGGGATACCTGAATAATCCGGATTATGAACCCTCTATGTTCATTGACAGGGAGCAGGCTATGGAGCTTGTGGATAACAATACGGTGGTTGTTGTGGTGGATACAAACAAACCAAGCTACACCGAATGTCAGGAACTGTTGTATATGACCAAAACGATCGTCGTACTGGATCATCACCGGAGAGGAAATGAGATCATCCAGAATGCAGTCCTTTCCTATGTGGAGCCTTATGCTTCTTCTACCTGTGAGATGGTAGCTGAGATTCTGCAGTATTTTTCAGATGATCTGAGATTACGGAATATAGAAGCGGATTGTATCTATGCCGGAATTATGATCGATACCAATAACTTTATTACGAGAGCCGGTGTGCGTACCTTTGAGGCGGCAGCATTCCTGCGCCGGAGCGGTGCTGACATGACGAGAGTCCGCAAACTGCTCAGGGATAATATTGAGTCTTATAAGGCAAAGGCAGAGGCTGTCCGGTCGGCCGGTATATACAAGGAGTGCTTTGCAATTGCCAAGTGTCCAAGTGAAGGCCTGGAAAGTCCTACTGTGGTAGGAGCACAGGCGGCAAATGAGCTGTTGAATATTTCAGGAGTAAAGGCATCCTTTGTCCTGACTCCCTATAACAGTGAGGTGTATATCAGCGCCCGCGCCATTGACGAAGTCAATGTGCAGGTTATGATGGAAAAAATGGGCGGCGGCGGCCATATCAATATCGCCGGAGCTCAGGTAAAACGTCCCATTGACGAAGTGGAGGAAATGCTGAAACAGATTATTGACGAGATGTATCAGGAAGAAGAGGAATCAAAATGAGAGTAATTTTATTAGAAGATGTAAAATCCCTTGGAAAAAAGGGACAGATTGTAAATGTAAGCGACGGCTATGCAAGAAATATGATCCTGCCAAAGAAACTGGGAGTTGAAGCAACACCGAAGAACCTGAACGACCTGAAGCTTCAGAAAGCAAACGAAGAAAAGGTGGCTCAGGAGAATCTTGATGCTGCCAGAGCGTTTGCAAAAGAGCTGGAATCCAAAGAAGTGATTCTTACTCTGAAGGTGGGGGAAGGCGGAAGAACCTTTGGCTCCGTATCTGCAAAGGAAATCTCCGAAGCTGCCAAAGCCCAGTTGAATCTGGAGCTTGACAAAAAGAAATTTCAGCTTGACGGACCGATCAGGACGCTTGGCGTTACCCAGGTTCCGGTAAAGCTTCATCCAAAAGTAACAGGCAGTCTGAAAGTCTGGATCAAGGAAGCATAAGACGGAGGAACCGGAAATATGGAAGAATCACTGGTCAGGAGAATACTCCCCCACAGCATTGAGGCAGAACAGTCTGTGATCGGATCCATGCTCATGGACAGAGATGCGATCCTTGTGGCATCGGAAATTCTCACAAGTGATGATTTTTATCAAAATCAGTACGGAATCATTTTTGATTCCATGGTAGAGCTGTGTAATGAAGGGCAGCCGGTAGATCTTATTACCCTTCAGAATCGTCTGAAGGAAAAAGATCTTCCTCCGGATATCAGCAGCATGGAATACGTCAGGGAGCTTCTGGAAGCGGTTCCTACTTCTGCAAATGTGAAGTATTATGCAAATATTGTCAGTGAAAAGGCGCTTCTCCGCCGTCTGATCAAGGCAACGGAGGAGGTTGCAAATAATTGCTACCTGGAAAAAGAAAACACAGAGACTCTTTTGGAGGAAGCTGAAAAAAAACTGTTCAGTATTCTTCAGAGAAGCATCGGGGGCGATTATGTACCTATCCAGCAGGTTGTGCTGAATGCAATCAATAATATTGAAAAGGCATCTAAGCTGAAAGGCAGTGTAACAGGAATTCCTACAGGATTTGTAGATCTGGATTACAAGACCTCGGGAATGCATCCTTCTGATCTTGTTCTGATCGCAGCACGACCTTCTATGGGAAAAACAGCATTTGTTCTGAATATCGCCCAGTATATGGCTTTTCGGAAAAATGTAACAGTTGCGATCTTCAGCCTTGAGATGTCAAAAGAGCAGCTGGTAAACCGACTCCTCGCCATGGAATCTCATGTGGATTCCCAGAATATGCGTACCGGTAATCTGAAAGATGAGGACTGGACGAAGCTGGTAGAAGGAGCGGATATCATCGGACGCTCCAACCTGATCATTGACGATACACCCGGAATCAGCATTGCAGAGATGCGTTCCAAATGCCGGAAATACAAGCTGGAGCACAATCTGGGGATTATTATGATCGACTATCTGCAGCTGATGAGCGGAAGTGGAAAAAGTGATTCCAGGCAACAGGAGATATCTGATATATCCCGTTCGCTGAAGGCTCTTGCCAGGGAACTTGAGGTTCCGGTAATCGCACTTTCTCAGCTTAGCCGTGCAGTGGAGCAGAGGCCGGATCACAGACCGATGCTTTCTGACCTTCGAGAATCAGGAGCAATTGAGCAGGATGCGGATGTGGTTATGTTTCTTTACAGAGATGATTATTATCATAAGGACACTGAAAAAAAGGACATTGCAGAGGTCATTATAGCAAAGCAGAGAAATGGCCCCATTGGAACCATAGAACTCGTATGGCTGCCAAGATATACCCAGTTTGTGAATATGAAGAAATAGTTGTCTGCAAATATTGTCGAACACTTTTTGTTGAAATCCTTCTATACTCTGCTATAATTTGTTTCGTAGGAGGTGCGGCATGGAGACAAGGTATACAGTCAGACAGGCAGCAGAAATGACAGGCATCAAGGCTTATGTCATGCGTTACTGGGAGGATGAGCTTGACCTTCGCATTCAGCGGAACGAACTTGGCCACCGATACTACACAGAATACGATATTCAGCTTTTTCTGAATATCAGAGAACTGAAGAAGAGAGGCTTGCAGCTGAGAGCAATCAGAGATCTGATTCCTCAGATCGCACACAGAGCTCCGGGTTCTGCAGAAAGTAAGATCAAACTTCTTGAAGGTGAGGTACAGGAGACAATTGCAGAAGAGGAAGCTGTCTGTGCTGCTGAAGTTGAGGCAGAAACACCAGTAGATCCCAAGATTCTGGAATTTCAGTCTATTTTGGAGAGGCTGATCGCACAGGAGATACAGTCAAAGAATGAAGAAGAAGAGCGATATCGTTCGCTTGACATTGCAATCAGGAGACAGCAGCTTGCCAGAAGAGAATCGGCAGCGGCATTTATGGAAAAGAAATCCGGAAGAAGCATAAAAATACATAAGAACAGATAAATAAACAGAAAAGAGCTGTGGTAAAAGCCACAGCTCTTCTGTTTATTAATTGTGATTATTCACCTGGATGAATAGCCTCTGTAGGACAAACATCTGCGCATGTTCCGCAGTCAACGCAAGCATCTGCGTCGATCTCGAAATGATCTGCACCTTCAGAAATTGCCTCAGACGGGCACTCAGCTGCACATGTTCCACAGCTTACACATTCGTCAGTAATTACGTATGCCATTATAATATCCTCCTTTTTTCTCGTTAGTACCTTTACGGTTCTATATTGCTATTCTAATATATCTTTCCTGGGATTACAAGTATAAAATTATAAACATATTTTTATAATTAGCCCGTTGATTCCCATCTCTTTTTATATTATAATGAATGTGCTATAAACAGCATAACACTGCAGTAAATGATTAAATTGTTTTCTGCATACAAAAAGGAGGAAACAGAAATGGCACAGGTTTCAAAAGAAACGACAATCGGTGAGCTTCTCAGAATAGATCCGAACTGCGCTGCAATCCTTATGAGAATGGGAATGCACTGCATTGGCTGCCCGTCTTCACAGATGGAGTCTCTGGAAGAGGCTGCTATGGTTCATGGATTTGATGCAGACATCCTGGTTCAGCAGATCAACGATTTTCTCAGTAAATAAAGTTCATCAGAAAAAGCGTTCCGTTTTAACACGGAACGCTTTTTTGCTTTACAGGAAGTCATGGATCATAGCTGTGTAAGCTGTTGAAGTGCATTTGTGGAGATCAGCCTTCCGTGCTCTCTCAGGTGTGCTTCTCCTGCCTGTGAAAAAGCCTTTGAGTTTCCATATTCAGAGAGAATATTACATACCCGGTTAAAATCCTCGGGAGTTGTACCGGACTGGTGGAGAACCAGAAGATAGCGGTCGCTGGAAACATCCCTGTACAGGGTATTGCTGCCTGTGAAAAAGCCATTGAGTCCATGAGAAGCAGCGATCACATCATCCAGACGGGAAAATGTAAAAAGCCGTATCAGATTGACAGAAGGCGTTTCTTCTGTTTCAGATTCCTTTTCAGGTGTGCCGGTATCGGAAGAGGTCTTTTTTGACAGACCTTTCAGCTGAGATTCTACAACCTTATGGAAGATATCTATGATACTGTCTGCTCCGTCGAGCTGAAGTGGTTCTGCCTGACCCCGGTCTTTAAAAGGTGTAAATTTAGAGAAACGGGTATCCAGTTCCTCGGGATCTTCCACTTTGGTTATGATCAGGATAATACTGTCAGAGGTGACAGGAATTGCCTCGATCATCAGGGGTATATTATCAGCTTCAAATCCAAATTGCAGCTGTGCCTGTTCCATCATATCGCGAAAAAGCTTTTTAGCTTTATCTGAACCGTATGCAAGTTCACTGATCTGAATCTGATGCAGTTCCAGATCTTCTCTGGTCAGGGTACAGCGAATCTGATTTTCATTGATCTTTTCTATTTTCATATGATCACATCCTATTCTTTTCGTCCTGTTAATTTACCCTATGCATACTGTATTATACTCAGAAATACAGACATATGGTATTCTTACACATACAGGATAGATTCCATGACTTCTGCCACGGTAAAAAAATGCATATCAACTTAGCATCTATTATATACCAGAACTGTAGGGAATGTAAAGAAATTCAATTTGCCTAAATATAAAATATTTGGAAATAAAATAGAAAAAATAATTAAAATTGCTGAAAGCTATTGCATGAAGAGAAGAAAATAGTATAATGAATCCTAAGAAAAACAGATTGTGCATGATCAGACCAGAAAAATGCAGCACAGCACAAGTTATTGCTTACATAGTAACCCTTTTCAAAATACAGACCTGCCATTTTTTCAGTCATGCAGCCTTCCGGCTGCGGCAGCGATACAGATTCCACCGATTAAATATTAGATAAAGCTGAATCATGTACGGATGTTTTTTCTTAAAACTGTTTTGTGTTTTCTAAAATCCGGAAGAAAGGGGGCAGAGAAGAAAATATATCACACATAACATAAGAGAAACCAGATTCTGGATCAGATACCATACAGAGAAATAAGGGATCCTTCCGTAACAGCAGGAATTCCCCTCTCATGCTTGACCAGGCGGAGGATCCCTATATATGAAAAATAATAAAAGTAATATTTTTATACCGCAGTTATCAAAAATATGATATAATAGAACAGCCTTTCTAACAGCAAAGGCAGATGCGTTTGTATATTATTTATTGAACCGAAAGGAAAAAGCAAATGAAAAAGCAGGTAAAGAAGCAAATGAAAAAGCAATATATGCCGGCTGTGATCGTCTGTATACTGATTTTGCTGCTGGCAGTGGCCGGAATTGGGGCGGCAGTGATCAAGAAATATATTCCCACAAAAGAACGTATGGATCTTAACGAATATTATGGGCAGGCGGCAGAAGGAGAAGCTGTGATCGTTCTGGGGATAGAGATCATGGAGGAGCGTGCCGTGACTTCTAATGGTCAGACCTTTCTTCCGCTGGAACTTGTAAACAACAGACTGAACCAGAGATATTACTGGGACAGCGGAAACAGTCAGATCCTTTATGCAACTCCATCAGAGCTTCAGACGTATCCGGCTTCTGAGAACGGCGAAACAGAAGTCTGGCTCAGAGAAGGGGCAGTATATCTGAGCCTGCCGTTTGTACAGAAATATACGGATATGGATGTTTATGTAGGAGAAAACCCTTCCAGAGTTATTATTCAGAATCAGTTTACCGGAGTGAATACTGCAACGGTAAAGAAAGATACATATGTCCGGTATCGCGGCGGAATCAAATCTCCGGTGCTTACGCAGACCAGTCAGGGAGATACGCTGATTTACATGAAGGAATATGAGGAATGGGTACAGGTGGCCACCATGGATGGCTATATCGGATTTGTAAAAAAAGAAGATATTTCTCCGGCAGAAATCAGGGATTTTGAGAGAGAATTTCAGGCAGAGGAGTATCAGCATCTTTCCATGGATGTGCCGGTAAATCTTTCCTGGCATCAGGTAACCTCTGCGGAAGCCAACAGCTATTTTGCGGATGCAGTGGCAAATGTAAGCGGGGTAAATGTAATTTCTCCAACCTGGTTTTATCTGACAGATACAGCGGGGAATATCGCAGATATTTCTTCGGCAGATTATGTACAGCAGGCTCATGACAGGGGAATGAAGGTATGGGGGCTGATTGATAATTTTACAGCCGATGTCAGCACAACAGATACACTTTCTCAGCTTTCGTCCCGGCAAAACATTATCAGCCAGCTGATGGCAGCTGCAGAACGGGTAAAGCTTGATGGTATTAATATTGATTTTGAGACACTGAGCGAAGATGCCGGACCGCATTTCCTTCAGTTTTTAAGGGAAATTTCGATTGAATGTCACAAACGGAATCTGGTGCTTTCTGTGGATAATCCTGTTCCTGAAGATTTTACGAGTCATTACGACAGAGGTGAACAGGGTGAGGTGGTTGATTATGTGATTATCATGGGCTATGATGAGCACTATGTAGGCTCAGAAGAAGCCGGATCGGTAGCATCTCTTCCATGGGTTGAAAAGGGGGTTGCAGACACTCTTACAGAGGTGCCTGCGGAACGGACGATACTTGCTATTCCATTTTATACGAGACTATGGAAGACGACAGGAGGCGCTCTGACCAGTGAAGCCATTGGAATGGATCAGGCGCAGAATGTACTGGCAGAAAATCAGGCAGAACCTATATGGGATGGAAGTGTCGGACAGAATAAGGCCTCATTTGAGAAAGAAGGATCCAGTTATGATATCTGGCTGGAGGATGCGCAGTCTATTGCAGAAAAGGTAAAACTGATTCCGAAATACAAGCTGGCGGGTGTTGCACAGTGGAAGCTGGGCTTTGAGAACAGCAGTATCTGGCAGGTGATCAGCGATAATCTGCAGTAGTACAGAATTTAAAAAATGGTAGTAACTGTTCAGAACCCCCTCGGGTTCAATGACCAATTGTTGTGCAAAACAGAGAATTGAAAAATTTTTTTCTGCTCTGAGTTGCTGTTACTTTGTGGATAAAAACGATGATTTTTTATTCGGATATCAGCCTTGTGGATAAATCACAACCATCAGTATTTCATCCGATTCATTTTCGTCTTTGAAGACGATTTTGAATATATTTATTAGCATTTGTACCTTCAAATTTAATACTTATCCACCGTCATTTTGCCAAGTGGCTTTTGTAGCAGATTCGCTTTTTTACAGCGTTTCCGCTACAATAGAAACATAAAATCTTGCGGAAAGAAGGTGGTCTGAATGCCGGTTAACATCACAGAAGAATTCGTTCGTCAGCTTATGGCGCAGATTGATTTTCTGACAAAGCAAAACAGCGCATTAATAGCTACTGTTGATAGCATGAATCAGACCATTACTGAACTGAACCAGACTATCAAGGAGCTGAAGGAACAGTTAAACAAAAACTCCAAAAACAGTTCCAAACCGCCTTCATCAGACGGGCTTAAGAAGCCTGCGGTAAATAAGAACAAAAGCCTTCGCGAATCCTCCGGAAAGAAGCAGGGTGCACAGGAAGGCCATGACGGCGTTCATCTTTCCGTCATCTCGGATCCGGATCACATCGAGAATCATATGCATTCTGACTGTACCGGCTGTCCTCATCGTGCGGAATGTCTTTCTAAGGCCTGCATAAAAGAAACACGTCATGAAATTGATACGGTTGTGACTGTGGATGTCACTGCACACAATGCTATTGAAGTGCGTGAATGTCCTCTGCATGGTGGCGTTAAAACCGGATCATTTCCTGAAAACATAAAGGCAACTGTCCAGTATGGCAAAAACCTTCAGGCGATGGTTGTGGCTTTCAACACCGTTGGTGCAGTCAGCATTAACCGTACGCACGAAATCCTGTCCAGTGTGTTTAACATTCCGCTGGCTACAGGCACCATCAAAAACATGGTGACACGCTGTGCGGAATCGCTGAAAGATACTTACGAGCGAATCCGCCTGAAAATGACCATGCTCGGGCTGGTCCATTGTGATGAGACCGGCAGCCGCGTAGATGGGAAAACCTGCTGGGTTCACGTCGCATCCGATCAGGATTATACATATCTGACCATAAATCAGAAACGTGGACAGATAGGTATGGACGCAGCAGATGTACTGCCACATGTCCGTGGCATCATTGTCCATGACTGCTGGGGTTCTTACTGGAAGTATCAGGATGTGACACATGCCATCTGCTGTGCGCATCTTCTCCGGGAATTAAACGGTGTCATCGAAAATCATCCGGAGCAGACATGGGCAGCAAAGTTTAAGAAGCCTCTGCTCGACATGAAAAAGGTGCGTGATAAGGCACTTCTTTCAGATAAGGATGAGGTCAGCTACTACCACCGCCATAAGTTTGATATGGAGTATGATGCCATCCTCAAAACTGCATATGAGGAGAATCCCATTCCCGAAACTCCTGCTAAAAAGCGTGGTCGCAAGAAAAAGGGCAAAGTATTAAATTTGATCTGCAGACTGGATAATTACAAGGAATCAGTCTGCCTGTTTATAAAGAATCTCCGTGTGCCCTTTGATAACAATCAGGCGGAACGTGATCTGAGAATGGTAAAAGTAAAGACCAAGGTCTCTGGATGCTTCCGGAGCGAAGAAGGCGCACAGGAATATCTTACAATCATGAGTTACATCGGATCAGCCCGCAAGCATGGAATAAATGCATTCACGGCTATCCGCGAAGCGCTGAACGGAAACTCGGATATCATTTTCAACTAACGGGGGTTCTGAACAGATACAAATGGTAAAAATAAAACAGCCTGGGAGTAAGATGATATAATTTATCTTATTCCCAGGCTGTTTTTTGGAAGAGGAGTATTACTGCTCCATAAAAATTCTCTGTAAATGGAAGGAGGCCGGTACTTTCGTACCGGCGCGTATGAAAAAGAAAAATATTTGTATAGAAAGCATATCGCCTTCTATGTTTAATACTATAACCTATAAATGTGAAAAAAATGTGATGAACTTTTTAATAATATATGAAGAATAATATTTTAGAATTTTTTCCACGTGTTTTTAAAGAACAGGAGAAGGAGAGGGAAAATCTCCAGTCGGCCTGCCAGCATATCAAAGATAAGAACGGATTTGGAGAGGTAGGAGAAAGAAGAGAAATTCCCCATAGGTCCTACAATTTCCAGACCAGGTCCGATATTGTTCAGCGTAGCTGCAACAGAGGTAAAGTTTGTAATAAGATCAAAGTTGTCCAGTGAGATCAGAAGGACAGATGCACAGAAAATCACAAGATACACGCTGAGGAAAATATTAGTGGATCTCAGTGTTTCATGAGGTACGGTTTTCTGATCCATTTTAATCTTTTTGACCGCATTGGGATGCAGATACAGCTGGAATTCTTTACGGGCAGCTTTGAGAAGCAGCACAATACGGGAAACCTTGATTCCGCCTCCGGTACTTCCGGCACAGGCACCAATAAACATCAGCAGCACCAGAATGGTTTTTGATAATGCCGGCCACTGGTTAAAGTCTGTAGTGGAATAGCCGGTAGTGGTGATGATAGAACCAACCTGGAAAGCAGACTGCTGGAATGCCTGGGCAAAACCGGAAAACATATGCCGCGTATTAATAGCGATCAGAATGATGGCTGCCAGGATAATCCCAAAATAGTATCGGATCTCTTCAATATGAAATGCCGCTTTGAACTTCTTTGTCAGTATCAGATAGTAGGCAGAGAAGTTGACACCAAACAGGATGATAAAAATAGTTGTTACAACCTGGCAATAAGTGCTGTAGCTTCCCAAACTGTCATTTTTTATTCCAAAACCACCGGTACCTGCAGAACCAAAGGTGATGCAAAGGGTATCAAATAACGGAACCCTTCCCAACAGCAAAAAGATAATCTGAAGAACTGTCATTCCAAGATAGATGCCGTAAAGGATCTTTGCCGTTGACTGTACTTTTGGAACAAGTTTGCTGACAGAAGGTCCCGGGCTTTCCGCCCGCATAAGGTTCATATGGTACCCTCCTGCAAGCGGCAGAAGAGACAGAAGAAATACCAGTACTCCCATTCCTCCGATCCAGTGGCTGAAGCTTCTCCAGAAGAGGATCGATCTTGGAAGACTTTCTACCTCAGTAAGAATACTGGCTCCGGTGGTGGTAAAGCCGGAGACGGTTTCAAATATGGCATCAATGGGATGTGGGATAGCTCCGGAGAGCACAAAGGGAATGGCCCCGGTGATACTGAGTACGATCCAGCTCAGAGCTACTGCCACACATCCGTCTTTTATGTAAAATACTTTATTTGTGGGCTTCTTTCGTGTAAGAGGAAGTCCGATGACCAGGCAGACAACAATGGCGGCAAAAAAAGCAAAAATATCTTTTTCTCCGTAGACCATAGCTGTCAAAACCGGGAGTACCATAAATATTGCCTGAAGGTTGAAGACCCAGCCGACAATATAGGCGATAATACGGTAATTCATGACTTTACTCCTTACTTTTCAAGAATATCGCTGATGTCGCGAAGACCTTTGTGAGTGGTTGCGATGATCACATGATCACCAATCTGGATGGTATCCTGACCTCTTGGAATACGGATCTTACCATCCCGGACAAGACTGCATACCAGAAGATTTTTTTTCAGGTTCAGTTCAGCCAGAGGGACACCGACAACAGGAGAAACGTCATGGATCGCAAATTCCAGAGCTTCTGCCTGATTATCCAGAATGTGGTACAGGGTTTCTACATTACTTCCGATGGTATTCTGCATAGCACGTACATAACGCAGAATAGAATCCGAGGTGATATATTTCGGATAGATCACACTGCCCAGATCCAGCTGATCGATCACATCAGTATAAGGAAGACGATTTACCTTGGCAACCAGTTTGGTTTTTGATATATTTTTGGCAAAAAGGGAAAGGAAGATGTTTTCCTCATCCATATTTGTCAGGGTCACAAAGGATTCTACGGTTTCCAGACCTTCCTCAAGAAGAAGGGCACGATCCGTTCCGTCACCGTTGATAATCGTAGCGTCCGGCAGGAGTTCACTTAAGAACTCACAGCGCTGAGGATCTTTCTCTACGATCTTAACCTGGATCTTAGAGGCGATCAGAGCCTTGGCAAGGTAGAATGAAATCGTTCCGCCGCCAATGATCAGACAGTTTTTGACCTGATTGGTTTTCAGACCGATTTTTTTGAAAAACAGGGCTGTATTCTGAGGTGTGGCGATAATGGAAACAAAGTCTCCATTGTGGATGATATGATTACCGCCGGGAATTGATAAGGTATCTTTATTTTCTATGCCGCAAAACAGAATATCGCAGCGGAATTTTTCGGTTATTTTGGAAACATTCATTCCATCCAGACCAAATTCGGGAAGAACCTTGAATTTTAAGAGTTCAGCCTTTCCTCTGGAGAATGGGTCGATCTTAATGGCAGCTGGGAAACGGAGCAGGCGGGAAATTTCCTGAGCTGCAGCGTATTCCGGATTGATGATCATGGATATTCCAAGTTTTTCCTTGATAAATCCGATCTCCTGGCTGTAAATAGGGTTGCGGACACGGGCAATCGTATGACAGTCTCCGGTTTTCTGTGCGATCAGGCAGCAGAGAAGATTCAATTCATCAGAAGCAGTTACTGCGATCAGGATATCTGCAGTACTGATGCCTGCTTCCATCAGTGTATTAATACTGGCGCCGTTTCCTACGATTCCCATGGCGTCAATGTCTTCTGTAACGTCGTTTACAGTTTTTTCAACAGTGTCGATCACAGTCAGGTCTATGTCTTCTTCCTGAAGCTGTTCTGCCAGAGTACGGCCGACTTTTCCGCACCCAACGATTATGATATGCATAATTTCCTCCATTATAAAATGATATTAATATAAGCGTAATCATTATAGCACTGTACAACATGTTTTTAAATAGGTAAATCTGTCTTATTTTCATGTATTTTTAGAGAACCTCATTGTCTGAAAATATTGTTTTATGGTATCATAAAAAGAACTGAAAGAAAGGAGATGACAGCTTTATGGATACTCAGACTGTAAGTGAAACTGTAGAAAAGGTAGACCAGGGACTGGAAGAATTGGGTATTGAAGGTGTGGGAGATAATCTGAGAGAGATTTTAAATTTTAAAGAATATTTTGCGGAACAGATTCCGGCGATCGTAGGTTTTGGAATCAAAGTACTTCTGGCGATCGTTGTATTTTTTGTGGGACGGAAGCTGATTCGATGGTGTATCCGGCTTCTCAAACGTTCCATGGAAAAAACAAAGATAGACGAAGGTGTGGTTCAGTTTGCCTGTTCTGCGGGAAAGGCTGTGCTTTATACGATGCTGATCTTTAATATCGCAGTCAGCCTGGGCGTTACAGAATCTTCGGTGGCAGCGCTTCTTGGTACTGCGGGAGTGGCAATCGGTCTTGCGCTTCAGGGCGGACTTGCAAACCTGGCAGGGGGAGTTTTGCTTCTTGTGTTCAAGCCATTTACCGTAGGAGATTATATCATCCAGAATCAGCAGAATGGCTGTGAGGGAACCGTGGCAAGGATTGAAATGTGCTATACCACCCTGTTAAGTATTGATAATAAAAAAATCGTAGTGCCGAATGGTACTCTCTCTAACAGTACGATCATTAATGTGACGGCAAAAGAAACCAGAAAGCTGGAGATCAAAGTAGGGATTTCTTACGAAGCAAATATCCAGAAGGCGAAAGACATCCTCTACAGGATCCTTTTAGACGATCCGGATACCAGGGGAGATGAAAGCGAGATGGTTGTCTTTGTGGATCAGCTGGCAGACAGTGCTGTGATCATGGGACTTCGCGTATGGGTTCCCACCGAGTCCTACTGGCCGGTAAAATGGAGACTGAATCAGAGGATCAAGGAAGAATTTGACGCCCAGGGAATTGTGATCCCATACAATCAGATGGAGATATATGTACATGAGAAAAATTGATTGTAAACTTAAATTAAATAAAAGTTGACAATTATTTCCGGCTGTGATAGAGTGAAACCTGGAAAAAGTCTATGTGCAGCAGGAGGATAAAAATGAGTACAATGGCAGTATCGAGAAGTAAAACCTATGATATGGTATATATCGGTGTATTTGCAGTTTTAATGGCAATCTGTTCCTGGATTTCCATTCCCACCGCAGTCCCATTCACGCTTCAGACCTTTGGGGTTTTTATGGCAGTGGGGATGCTGGGAGGAAAAAGAGGTACGATAGCAGTGCTTTTATATATCCTTCTTGGGGCAGTCGGTGTGCCTGTATTTGCAGGAATGACCGGGGGAATTGGAATCCTTGCCGGAACTACGGGCGGCTATATCGTTGGATTTTTATTTTCGGCACTTGTTATGTGGGTAATGGAGAAACTCCCGGGAAAGAAAGCTGTGATACAGATTCTTTCTATGGCAGCAGGACTGATCGTCTGCTATGCTTTTGGAACTCTGTGGTTTATGACGGTCTATATGCGGACAAATGGTGCGGTAAGTCTTTCGGCGGTTCTTGGCTGGTGCGTACTTCCGTTTATCATTCCGGATATCATTAAGATCATTTTGGCTTATGGACTGTCCAGAAAACTGAAAAAATATGTGATGTAATATGGAAAAAGAAAAAATATACACGCTTCGTCCCCACCATGGTATGTGCCTGGCATATTTTGAAGGGAAAGGATACAGCAGCAGTTTTTGTGTACATATGGGAGAAGTTCTGGAAAAACTGGAAAAGGGTGCGAGAGTAAAGCTTACTGTCGCAGGAGATGAGATCTGTGCTGCATGTCCGAATCTGAAACAGGGTATGTGCAGCACGGCAGAACGGACAGCCTTTTATGACCGGTCTGTTTTGGACCGGTGTGGTTTAAGGGAAAATGAGATCCTTGGATTTCAGGAATTTGTATCCAAAGTGGAAAGAGAGATTCTGAAGCCAGGAAAAAGAAAAGAAATATGCGGCGGATGTCAGTGGGATGAGATCTGCAAAAAGAAGAAAAGCCGCTGGGAAAAATAAGAACAGCAGTCGGATCAGATCCGGCTGCTGTTTGTACGTTCTGTGGCAAACAGAAGAATGACCATACCTACAGCGGCAGATACCGTAGCGAAGATCAGCATGGCATTGACACCTGCAGCATCGATCAGGGCGCCTCCAAGCAATGCGCCGATCACGCTTCCAAGAGTATAGGTCATAGTGATATATGCCTGTCCTTTGATCGCATCCTGTTCTTCCATAACAGAGTTGACATAGTAGACGGAAGAAACCGCGATCAGTCCCCAGCCAAGCATCTGCAAAATCTGGACACCGTAAAAAACAGGAATGTCAGGGGCTAAAAGCGTTCCAAGAGATTTCAGCATAAAGAAGATTCCGCAGATCCGAAACCAGAAGTGGCAGGGAGCTTTTTTCAGCATGAAAGTAAAAAGGAACAGGGTGGGAAGTTCGATGAGCGCGGCTATGGCCATTGCGGTTCCCATTTCAGCGCTTCCTCCGCCTTTGCTTTCTACGATCTGGAAAGTAAAGCTGTTCAGAAGTACATGGCTGAGGTAAATAAAGATACAGCCGATTAAAACAACGGCAAAGCGTTTGTATTTTATAAAAAATGCCAGTGGGCTGGAAGCAGCCGGTTTCCGGACAGAAACGGCAACGGCTGTTTTATGGAAGGGAAACAGAACCAGAATACCGATAAAGCCCAGAGAAAGGACTGCGATGGACAGAGGGACAGAAACAGCTCCTGTTTTTTCTGCAATGGCTCCCAGAATATAGGACATGATCGCATAAGCAACTGAGCCCATGCCTCTGGCTGCTCCGAAGTTCAGAGCTTTTCCCTGATTGATGCTTTCCATACCCAGAGAATTGATAAAGGGATTCAGAAGCTGCAGAAGCATGATGGTGCTTCCATAAAGGATTCCGGTAAAAAGGATGGACTTTCGGAAAGAAAGCAGCATCAGGACTCCTAAGATCATCTGGATCAGGGTAAGCGTAAGCACTATTTTTTTCAGAGAAGGACTTGACGGATAGTCTGCATAGCCTGCAATGATCGGCTGGAGAATGGCAGAGATGATTCCGGCAACCGCCATGATCATACCGATCTCTGTGTTGGAAAAATCACTGTCCAGAAGATAAAGACTGGCAAAGCCCATGATGGCGGAAAAATTCATCCAGTAAAAACCCTGAATAAAGGAATACCGCAGGGTAAGATTTGGGGATTTTATGGTGTCTGTCATACAAAAAACTCCTTTTTGTGTAGTTCTTTTATTATAGCAGGGACAGAAGAGTCCGTCCACAGGAACCAGACACGGAAGGAAAATTTTATGGAAGAAGACCGAAAAATGCTTCCGCTTGCAATCAAAAGATTTTTGTCATATGATAAAGTCAGTTTATATCTTATGAGGAGGTTAATGGACATGAAGAAAAAGATTGACGTATTTGAACATACTGGAGAAATCCTGAAAGGGGTCAGAAACGGTGTTCTGATCACTTCAAAAGCGGGAGACAAAGTAAATTCCATGACGATTTCCTGGGGAATGATGGGAATTGAGTGGGGAAAACCGGTGTTTATCACGGTGATCCGGAAAGGTCGTTTTACCAGAGAAATCCTGGAAAAGAACGGAGAATTTACAGTGAACATTCCTCTGGATGACAGCCAGAAAAAGGCGCTTGGCTTCTGCGGTTCAAAATCCGGCCGTGATACAGATAAAATAAAAGAACTGGGTCTGACTCTGGAAGAGCCGGAAAGCATTTCCGTACCCGGGATCAGAGAATTTCCACTGACTCTGGAATGTCGCGTTGTGTATAAGCAGCTGCAGGACATCGAAGCAATGGATGCGGAAACAGTTGAGAAATTTTACCCTCAGAATGTGGACAGCGCCTTTACCGGATCCAACCGTGATGTGCATGTGGCATATTACGGAGAGATCGTAAATGCATATGTGATTGAATAAGTAAAAACCCTTCCACCGCAATGCGGCAGGAAGGGTTTTGATTTTAGGAAATCTGCTGAAGAAAAGCATCATATTGGCAGATAAGTTTATCCAACTGTTCACATTCTTCCGGAGAAAGCGGATGAAAAGGCTTCCGGCAGCTTCCGGAAATGATTCCACGTTTGGTAAGAATATATTTAACAGCGCTGAATATGCCTGTTTTACACATTTCCTCTACACAATAATTGATTTCGTTTTGTACTTCTAAAGCCTGAGAAACTTTTCCGGAATAAAAGAGCTCTCTGGCTTTGATAAAAAGTGGAGCAAAAACATTAACGGTAGTTCCAATAGTTGCTTCAGCACCCATTGCCAGTGCACCTATGAACTGTTCGTCGAATCCATTAAAGAATATTTTATGCCTTATATTCAGCGCCTGTGTTTGGATGCATTCTGGTAGCATATGAGGTTATCACAGAAATAATCGGTGTGTTCTCCGGAATCCTTGAGCCCTTTTATGCTGGCGAAAAAAGACAGTATCCGGGAACGGAGAAAGGAGGAGAAAGCGAATGTTAATGTTTTTAATCGTTCTTTTTCTGCTGATCATGCTGATTGGTACACCGGTTGGTCTTGCCATGGGAGCTTTGACAAATATTTCTTTTGGAATCCTTGGCGGAGATCAGTCTATGATTGCTCAGAAGCTGTTTTCCGGAATTGACACTTATACCTATGTATGTATTCTGCTGTTTATTCTGGCAACTGATCTGATGTCCGTAGGCGGCATTACAAATGCGATCGTGACCTTCTGCGAAAAACTGGTAGGACATATTAAAGGAGGACTTGCCCATGTAAATGTTATGGCAAGTATGGTATTTGCCGGGCTTTCCGGTTCTGCAATTGCAGATGCTTCCGGTCTGGAACCGGTTGAGATCAAGCTGATGACTGATGGCGGTTGTAAGCGCGACTTTTCAGCGGCGGTCACAGCTGCAAGTGCGATTATCGGACCGATCATTCCTCCGCCAAATATTATGATTATTTTTGCAGGCTGTATCGGAACAGTATCAGTAGGAAAAATGTTTCTGGCAGGAGCCATACCAGGAATTCTTCTTGGTATTTCCTACATGGTTTTATGTTACTTTATGGCAGTGAAATATAAGATGCCCTATCGTGAAAAGCGTTCCAGCTTCAAAGAAATCTCACGTTCTCTGAAGGAGACACTGCCTGCACTGTTACTGCCGGTTATTATTATGGGCTCTATCATAAGCGGAATCTGCACTGCGACAGAATCCAGTGCTCTGGCGGTAGTGTATGCGATCATTATTTCTCTTATCAAGAAAAAGCTTACCTGGAAGAGCTTTAAAGAATCTTGTATACGTTCAGCCAAGGCAACTGCCAATGTACTGTTTATCATTGCAGTTTCCACAGCAATGGGATGGGCGATTACGACACTTCAGGTAGCACAGACACTGGCTGCATTCTGTCTGGAATTCATAACAAGTAAGATTGTATTTTTACTGTTTATGAACCTTCTGCTTTTGTTACTTGGAATGGTTCTGGATGCCACACCGGCAATTCTTCTGATGGTTCCAATTCTCTGGCCGGTTGCACAGACATATGGAATTGATTCTGTACAGTTTGGTATTATCATGTGTCTGAACCTGATGATTGGAAATCTGACACCTCCGGTGGGAATGATGCTTTTTGTTATTTCCAACGTAGGAAAGGTAAAACTGTCGGCACTATACAGAGCAATTCTACCGTTTGTAGCAGTGGCGGTAGTTGCATTATTACTGGTTACTTATGTACCTGCTTTTTCAACCTTTATTCCTAATCTGCTGATGCCATAGCTGCTTCAGCTAAAGAGGCGATAAATTAAACGATTCAGAAAAACCCCCGGCTGTGAGGCCGGGGAGTTTTTTAGTTGTTTTTACAGGAAGCTTCACATGGCATATCAAAATCCGGATTAAATGCATAGAAATTTTTGGAATCAAGCTGTTCCTGAACACTTCTGAGAGCTTCACCGAAGAGTAGTTATGTAAGCATACGAAACAAACGACAAAACAAACAGGTAAACAGCTACTCTCCAAATCATCAGCGCTCATTCGGGGTGCTTTTTTCTTTGGAGCGTAATTGGGAAAGGAGACGTATGAACAAACTATTCTTAGAACACTACATGCACACAGCTCCGGAGGGAACGGAGCAGAAATATTTATTTTTGACAGATGACAGGGAGATCGGATTTAATATCATTGCTGCCGGTTACAAGGCGGTTTTGATTTTGGAACAGGAAGACGGTTATTATAATGTGGATAGTTTTATTACATATATGGATAAAATTATGCTGACAGGAACTTATCAAAGCGAATATTGCTATATTCCGGCTTGTTCCGAAAAAAGGATCAATGATACATTGGAACAATATTTCCAACAAAATCTGATGAAGTATCATCAGGGATGGAGGTTATTTAAAAACAAGGAATATCTCGGGAAAACAGAATACCAGCCGGAATTAAAATCCATTCTATCTGATTTCATCAAACGATTTGAAGGCAGGCAGAATGAACTGCCGGATTTAAACCGGTTTCATAAATATAACGAACAGGGCAAGCGAATTGGCGTATTCGACATGGAGATTGTGGACTATCTGATGCAGACGGTCCATTTTTTTATGCTTGGAAATACACCATATCTTTACGAAAATGGATGTTACCATGAGGATAACAAGGGAATTCGTTTAAAAGCAATGATTCAGAAATTGATTTTCCGGGATTGTATTAAGGCGACGACGATTCAGAGCATTTACAATCTTCTGGTGTCACAGCCACAGGTTCAAAAACGATTCTCGGATTTGAATAATCAGCCGTCTCATTGGATTAACTTTCAAAATGGATATTTTGATGTGGTGGAATGGCAAATGATGGAGCATGATGCAAAGTATCTGATGATTAATCAGATTCCGTTTTCCTTCCATCCGGAACAGGCAGAAACAGTTTTGACTGGTGGAGAAACCATCCGAAAATATCTGGATTCTTCTATCCCGGATAAAACCGATCAGGAGACGTTCTGGCAATATCTTGGTTATTGCATGACCACAGACACTAGGTTCCAGAAGTTCTTAATGATAAAAGGAAAAGGCGGTACTGGTAAATCTGTTATGATTTCTTTTGCACAACGGCTCATTGGTGCAGAGAATTATGTCAGTATGTCTTTGCAGAACCTGAATGAACGCTTCTATCCAACCGGATTATTTGGAAAGCTGCTGAATGCCTGTGCAGATATTCCCAGCACTGCGATGGAACGGGTGGATGTAATTAAAAAAGCGGTTGGGGAAGATACGATTCTCTATGAGAAGAAAGGACAAGACCCTACCCAGTTCAACAGTTATGCGAAATTATTGTTTTCTGCAAATGAGCTTCCGCTGAATCTGGATGATAAGACAAACGCCTATTATCGTCGCCTTCTTGTTTTGGATGTGAATCATGTGATTTCAGAAAAAGAAAAGGATTCACAGTTAAAGGAGAAAATGTATCAGGAAGCGGATTACGGGATTCATATGGCGCTGCGGGCATTGAAGAAACTGTATGAGGAGCAGCATTTTGTTGAGAGTAATCATAGCAAAGAGTGTATTGAAAATTTATATCGCTCTGCGGACAGTGTGAAAGCATTTACTGATGATATGCTGTGCCATAAGAAAAATGAGAAGATGAGACGAAGTGATGTCTATAAAATGTATGTGGATTATTGTGAAGAGAACGGACGAACCCCTCATGGGAAATCACAGTTCTGGAAATATATGGGAGATAAGGGATATATCATAAAACGATATTCTGACGGTGTGTATTACTTCAAAGATACTACACCGAAAGAAACGGAATTTACGGAAATAGACGATACGATAGAGAATCCGTTTGAACAAATTCATCTATCCTCGTTTCCGGAAAATGACAAAAATGACAAAATGAAAGAGGAACTTCTTGAAAATGGTGCTTGATGAAAAACGGATGGAACCATCAGCCTGTCATTTCTATCATTTTGTCATAACTGAATATGACCGCAGAGGTCAGATGAAGAAGTCGATGTATTTGAGCGAAGGCAAAAATATATCGGCTTTTTTGCAGGTCAAGGGCAGCGCCATTGCCCAGTTAAGCGGCGTTTCGCCACTTAATACTGGGTATTATCTGACGAAGAACATGGAAGAAATCACTACTTTGTGAAAGCAGATAAGAAACATTTCTCAACACCGAAGCAGATTATTTGAGAAAGGAAAGGAGAAAACTTATGAGAGTATCAAGACACAATGGACGCTCCGGGAAGCATGGAGTCTACAACCCGAAGCACAATGATCGAAGATTCAATGTTCAGCACAGCGACCACATTGACTCAGAACGGAAAAAGGAAAATCTTTATTGGGATTGTTATCAGGGAATTTTCAAAGATGAAAACCCGGCAGAGATGACTTTTGAACAGGTGGAAGAAAAATTTTATGAGGAAATTTTTGCAGATTTTATCAAAGGACAGAATGCTCGCAATATAAAGAATCGCCATCCGGAACGAAACAGGACAGCAAAGGATTTGCTGAATGATAAAAGAACCTGTCCGGAAGAAACAATCTATCAGATTGGAAATATTGATTCCTCGATTGATTATTTTGATTTATATTGCATCTGTCAGGAATTCTTTGATTTTATAGAAAGACTGTTTGGCCGAAATGTAAAAATTATAGATTGGGCGTTACATGTGGACGAGGGTACTCCTCATATCCATGAACGTCATGTATTTGTATGGGAAAATCAATATGGCGAACTGTGTCCCAAACAGGAAAAGGCATTGGAAGAAATCGGGTTTGAACTGCCTGATCCGTCAAAAAAGCAGGGAAAGAATAATAATCGTAAGATGGTTTTTGATGATTATATGAGACAGCGTTTTATTATGAAATGCCGAAAATTCGGAATCGAAGTAGAATCGGAAGCCATCTATGGCGGCAGGCAATATCTGGAAAAACAGGACTATATCATTCAGAAACAGCAGGAGAAAATCGCAGAGAAAGAACAGAAAATCAGGGGACTGGAAGAAAAGATTTTAGATTCAGAAACATTGATTCAAGAAGTTTCTGCGGTTGCTTATGAAAAGGCGGTGGAGATTGTTTCAGACAAAGCAAGGGAGGAGGTATTGAATACAGCGGAGGAACAGATTGAGATTTATAAAGAATGGCTGGCCAGTCCAGATAGAAAGGCTTCGGAGAAAATGCGGAATTATGCAATCTCTCAGATGGAAAGCCTTGGAAAGAATATACGGAATGCGATAAAGAAGTTATCTAGCCGATTGGAAGAAATCTTTAGGAAACCGGAAGTTCGGAAAGAAGTAACAGAACAGATAGAGAAAAAATCTAGGGCTTCGGTGTTGGAGAGATTGGAGCGGCATAAGAAAGAGCTACGAGAGAAGGATTTTAAAAAAACTAATAAGGATAAATTGATAAAACATGATTTAGAGCTTTAACATGGAAGTAATCACAGATGGGTCGATCAATTTTCAACTAAGGGGATGCTGAAATATTGAAAAATATAAGGAATATAAGTATAATAGGCGTAGAAGTTGGATTAGATAAAGTGGAAAGAATACTATTGAAAAGGAAATCTGGAAAAACAGACAAATAAGTTACGGGAGGAAAAATAATGCGTGATGTTATATACATTGTAATACTGATTATGCTTATTGGATATTTTGTGCTTCAAGAAATTCGAATGCGAAATATTAAGAAAAAAGCAGATGAACAGTTATTAGATGAAAAAGCGAAGCATTCGCAGGAAATTTTAGATGTAAAAATACAAGCTGAAAAGAAGATGGAGAATATTTTAAAGCAAACGCAAGCGACAATCGAAAAGATAAAAGAAGATGCTGAAGTAGAGATAAAATTAGTTAAGGAAGAATCAGCGTCACAAATACAAAACGAAAAGAAAGCGGCAGAGGAGAAAGTACGGACTGTATTAGAACGGCACGAATGTAACATGGAAGAATTGGCTGGAAAAAGCGAAAAAGATATTTTACTTGATATCGCTATGGTGCTACAAGGATATGGTTCTCGTCTTGATCGTTTCGAAGAAAAATTTCTTGCTGATGGGATTGACGAAAAAATAGAAGAGTTGAGAGTATCTGTAGTACAGAAGGTTGATTCTACCGGGCAGGAATTTGAAGGTAAACTGTGCGGAATAGCTGCATCTTTGGACGAGCGAACTCAAAAACTATTTCTGAGTATGAGTCAGCAAATTGACAGAACTGAAAGAAGTGTAAAAGAGTCTGTTGCCGATATAGGGCGGACAATGAACTCCTTGTCTGAACATATGTCAGATAACACACTAAAATTACAGGATAGATTTGCGAATGAAACCACGAAAAGTATATCAGAATTTAAGAAAAAAATTGAAAATGCAGAAAAAGGGTTACGAGAAATATATGAAGAATCTGATATCTCAGAGATAAATGCGTCTCTTGAAGAAATGAAAAGTAGACTGTCTTCTATTCAAGCATCAATTGATGATTCGGAATATGAAGTAGACGCAATAAAAACTGCAATTAACGAATTGAAAGAGTATTTGGGATATGAAGGATATAGTTATTCTGATAAGCTTGAGGATAAATTGGAAAGTATTGTTAGTAACCTGCCATCCTCATCTGATATAAGTGAACTAAAAACCACTATTAGTGAAATAAAAGTTTGCATAGGTGATGACAGTTATGATAGCGTTGAAGAAAAATTAGACCGCATTATTAGTGATATTAGTGATTTGAAATAATGAGGATTTGTCAAGTTTTTTGTGTAATGCTAACAGGCGTAAAGAACTCCCATGTAATCAACAAGAGATGCAACCAAACGGTCTTGCCAAATTGGAAAGAACGACGGTTACCTACTATAAAAGAGAGGAGCCACAACATATGACAAAAGAAACTGAACAGGCTATACTTGATGTTATTAAGTATGGTGCTACGGATGATTGTGAAAGCGCCCTCGAACAGACCTTAGAAAACGCATTGGCTGAAAAATATGAGGATCTAAGTTCTTTGAAAGAGGAATTACAGGATATTAATAATTTCGATACCCTTGGACAGACGATTGCAAATGTGGTCTGGGAGCAGTTCACAAATCAAATGGCTGTAACCATTGGTGAGGATTTTATTGCAGAAAATGGTGGGCTGACGCTTGACCTTAGTAACGATGCACATATCCAAACTACTACGAACTTTGCTGTTGGAGATATTGCTTCTCATAACACTGAAATTGACTACCAGAATCGTTATGATACTTGGCAGGCAAACTTTGAGCGAAATCCAGATGGTAGTATTATGACCCATAAGAGCAGAACCGAGGGTGTAAAAATTCTTGTGTCTATGGAAAGTAAATCTTTCTGATAAGAAATAG
>UQLX01000031.1 GCA_900541985.1 uncultured Blautia sp.
GAAAACATCACCAAATGGGTGATATTGTTAATCTTTTTAAACGTATCGACAGACCCCATAAACAAAGTGATTACAGCATGAAATAATAATTAAACTCCACGGATTAAGGTTTAAAAAAATAAAAAAATTTTTGAATAACACTTAACAAATGAAGCGTATCAGTGCCTACCCATTGAGGGAAGAACATTCTCCCAATGTGGAGCTTGACAATTTCATAGACGGCATTTCCGGTACATAACCTATGTACGAGCGAATCAGGCACGCCGCGAAGATGGACAGCCCCAGGAGGTGATGAATAGGACTGTTCCGAGCGATCCACGTCAGCCTGATACCCGAAAGTGGCATTTCAGGGCGCGATGACTGCATAGGGGTTAAAGATACTTCCTCACGGCCTCCTAAAGACTTGGGGGGAACTCTGCGGCGCACGAGTAAAACGACGCTGTGGAGTTATGACAGCCGCGCCAGCGGAGACCGGAATGTCCCCATCGCCAGGGGTGCGTGGCAAATGTGGCGAGTAAATTTTTCAAAGTCAGATACCATGCGCTGGCAGCTTCGGTTGCCAGCGCATTCATGTGATTTTGAAAGCAACAACCACATCTTTGACAGAAAGGGGGACCACCTATGGAAAAATTGATTTCGCGGAAAGAGGCTGCCAAATTACTGGGGATTAGCATTGCCACTTTGGATGCAGCTCGAAACAGTGGGCTAATTTCCTATGTTCAGTATGTGCAAAATGGTTGCGTGTACTTTACAGATGCTGGCCTTCAGGAGTATATCGCAAAATGCACCCATCGTGCAAAGCCAGTGGAAAAAAGCGCTACATACCGCAAGCTGCGAAGTGTCCGAGCTTGAGCTGTTCCGTATCCTTGCTGGAACCTAATATGTCTGATAAAACAAAGGTACAGCGCTGGACATTATTCTTAGGAGGTGACGGAATTGGCAAAAAGAAAAAGGGCAATTCCTCAATATGGTACGGTCGTGCTTAACGGCATTGAATATTATAGAACCAGAGTCGAAGATTCGGATGGAAACAGAGTGGCGCTTTATGCAAAGACGCCCGAAAAGCTTTATGACAAGGAACTGGAGGCGTTAGAGCAGATTGACAGTACTACGTTTCGTCGAAGATCGCCTACGGTTGCTGAGTACTGTGAGAAGTGGCTGCTGATGCAGTCCGTCCATGTTCGGGCCACCACCTTGACAGATTATACCTCTAAGGTGCGGCGGCACATTATTGGAGGGCTGGGAGACAAGAGAATGGCTGATGTATCCCTGGATGACATCCAACTTGCCCTCGTACCTGTTTCCAAGAAGTCGGCTTCGGTTTATAAGTCTGTGGTGATTCTCTGCAAGTCCATTTTCCGGGCGGCCAAGGAGAGCCATGTGATTGACGAGGACCCGACCATATACCTGGATGCAAAGGGAGGAGTTCCCCAGGAAGAAAGACAGGCATTGACGGATGAACAGGTTGAGCGGCTTTTGGACACGATCCGGGATTTGCCGCCCTATGTATTTGTGATGATCGGTTTATATGCCGGTCTGCGCCGGGAAGAAATCCTGGCGCTGCAATGGGATTCTGTGTATCTGGATGCAGAGGCTCCGTACTTAACGGTACGGCGGGCATGGCACACAGAACATAACAGGCCGGTCATTCTTACCGAGCTAAAGACCAAAGCGGCACAAAGAAACATTCCTCTCCCGGTCTGTCTGGTTGAATGTCTGAAAGATGCAAAGAAAAAATCCACTTCGGATTATGTGATTGCCAATCGGGACGGTGATCCGCTATCCTATACACAGTTTAAGCGGCTGTGGCAGTATATTGTGACGCGGACTGCAAAGCCGAGAATGGCCAGAAAACTTGTGGACGGAAAGTATGTAAAATATATGCTTTACCCGAAACTTGGAGAAAAAGCCAGGAATAACGGCCATGTGGTATATAGCCTGGATTTTGAAGTGACACCGCATCAGCTGCGGCACACCTACATCACCAATCTGATTCATTCTTCGGTGGACCCCAAAACGGTACAATATTTGGCGGGCCATGAAAGCAGCAAAATCACGATGGACATTTACGCAAAGGTCAAATACAACAGGCCGGATGATCTTGTCAAAGCAATGGGCTGTGCCTTTGACTTATGGGACGCTGTGTAAGTTCCGAACAATTCAGAAAATGAAGTAAGAGCGAGACAAGGATGTCTCGCTCTTAGTTTTTCCTTGGCCGTATCTTTGATTCAATTTGAAATCTCTGATAAAAAGGAGGTGTAGATACATCACCACGCGAGAAAGGAAATTAATTATGGCAAAGAAGAAAAAAAACATACCTCAATATGGAACCGTCACACGAAAGGGTGTCCTGTATTACAGAACCCGGATTCTGGACGCAGACGGCAAGCAGGTGAGCTTGTATGGGACTACCTGCGAGGAACTGTACGATAAAGAGCAGGAGGCGAGACGCCAGGTAGCGGAGATCATCTTCCACCGGGAGCATCCTACTGTGGCCGAGTATTGTGAGAAGTGGCTGTTGATGCAATCCGCAAAAGTGTCGCCGGCTACACTGAAGGGCTACGCCTCCAATATGAAGAACTACATTATCAAGCCTTTGGGAGATATGTATATGGAGGAAGTAACAGCGGATGATATTCGTCTGGCGCTGATCCCATTGTCCAATAAGTCCGAGAGCCTGCACAATACGGTGAATATGCTCCTCAAGTGCATTTTTTACTCGGCAGAGCGGAGCCAGTTGCTGGAATACAATCCGTGTGAGGGGATTTCGGCAAAAGGAGGGAAACCGACCCAAAAGAAAGATTCGCTGACAGACCAGCAGGTGGAAGTGCTGCTGGAAACCGTCAAAGGACTTCCGCCGTATCTGTTTACCATGATCGGCTTATATGCCGGTCTGCGCCGAGAAGAAGCTCTCGCCTTGCAATGGGATTGTGTGTTCCTCGATGCACCCACTCCATATATCTCTGTGCGGCGCGCATGGCGATCAGAGCATAACAGACCGGTTATCTCTACAACGCTTAAGACGAAAGCAGCAAGAAGGGATATTCCCATTCCCAAATGCCTTGTGAATTGTCTGCGGGAAGCCAAGGCTGCCTCCAAATCGGAATATGTGATTGCCGATAGTGAGGGACAGCCCTTGTCATATTCGCAGTTCAAACGTGTCTGGCAGTACATCGTTGTTCGGTCTACCAAGGAGCGTACCTATTATAAGTATGTGAACGGACAGAGCATCAAGTACACTGTTCAGCCGAGTCTGGGAGGACATCAGAAAAACAATCCCAACATTGTGTATAGCCTGGACTTCGATGTGACACCGCACCTGCTGCGGCATACCTACATCACCAATCTTCTGTATGCAGGTGTTGACCCCAAGACGGTCCAGTACCTTGCCGGACATGAGAACAGCAAGACAACTATGGACATCTATGCAAGAGTAAAGTATAATAAACCAGAACAGCTATTCGATGTAGTAAATTCTGCATTTCATCAAGCTGTCCCCTCGTAAAAGTGGCCTGTTTTTTGGTTAAGGAATAGGACAACCGAGGGGCCGAGGCTCAAAAAAGCCCGGAATATCAAGGAAAATCATCGCTCAGACGATTGAAATACGGTCTCAAAGCAGCTCGTAGAGCGCCTCAGTTCTCTAAACGATAATTTTAAGATTATCAGAGAAGACAATACCCCGGAAATGAAAGTTTCCGGGGTTTCTTATATCTATAAGTTATCTTTCGTTTATTATTCTGCAGTTTCCCGGTATTCTCTGGGAGTCATTCCGGTATACTGTTTAAAAACCTTACTGAAATACCGGGGATTATCATATCCTGTCATATCGCAGATCTCAACGATCTTTTTGTCGGAGCTCCGAAGGAGTTCCTTAACTTTTTCCATCCGTATTTCTGTGAGATATTCGATAAAATTGCGGCCGGTTTTTTCTTTAAAAAGACGGCTCAGGTAATTGGGATGGAGATAAAACTGCTCTGCCAGGAAATTCAGGCTGATATTTTCAGCATAGTGCTGGCAGATAAAAAGCTGGATTTCCCGAATGACATCCTTACTCAGTGTCTGTTCATCTGAGCGGTTGAGCAGTGAAATAAGCCATTCTATATAAGAAGTCATAGAATCTGCACTGCTTTTATGACTTCGTGCCAGAAGAATGTGGCTGAGGGTGGAATTGAGTTGTGTATGCAGTTCTTCTTCGTTCAGACGAAGATCCTTCAGATAGCTGTTCAGTTCAATCAGGAAACTGATGCAGGCGGTCTGGTACTGGGTAAGGGATGGAGACTGCTCAAGAAGTGAATGCATAGCCTCTTCTAACAAGGGGATGGCATTTATACGCGTCTCCGGATTCGTAAGCCTGCGGAAAATTTCAGGGAGAATATCCTGAAGAGACTGAGAACCGGCTGAAAAAAGCTGCTCAATATTCTGGTAGAGGATGATAGAATCTCTGGTACCTGCACGGTGATAATGACGTGCTCTGCGTGCTTCCTCCCAGCCCTCGTGGATCTTTTCAAGCCCGAATTTCCGGCTGCTGGCACCGCAAAACCATTCTTCAAGACCAGGACAAAGCTGTTCCAGAAGAGAGGTAAGGGAATCAAAGGAAGAATCCGAGTCCCAGGGAAGCAGGACAAAAAGTGAAAATATCTCATCATCCAGAAATATGGCAGAGGGAATCAGAGATGTAAACTGGTTTCTCATCTGCTGTTTTTTTAAATCAATCTCCTGCTGGCACAATTCCTTGTTTTTTAAAATCATAGAAAATCCATACCATTGTTTCAGATTCGGAAGATCATATCTGTCAGAATCTATCTGAGAATAACCTTTGGCTGAGGATAATAGCAGGGCTTCCAGGCGATTGGTGTGGATCTGCGATTCTTTTTGACGGATGGCAAACTCTCCGCGGAGACGTTCCAGAAGAGCTTCGATGTCTTTCAGTACCACGGGCTTGGTCAGATAGTCGATGGCACCATTACGGATAGCCTCCTGGGCATAGGAAAAATCAGAGTATCCGCTGAGGATCACAGACCGGATATCAGGATATTCCTTCCGGAGGATTTTAAGAAGCTCCAGCCCTGTCATTCCGGGCATGCGGATATCCATGAATACAACGTCAATATGCTTCTTTTTGAGCAGAGACAGGGTTTCCTCCCCGCCGGATGCAGTTCCGGCTACCTCAAAACCATAGTTGTCCCATTTTACAAAACGAGCCAGTCCCCGGCATACGATTTCTTCATCATCTACGATCAATACCTGATAGGTCATAAGCTGTCTGCACCTCCTGTGATGTCTGTCATATTTTCAGAATAATTTCTAAGGGGAAGTAAAATTTCTATCCTGGTACCTTTTCCAGGGGCACTGGAAATCCGAAGCCCATAGGCTTCCCCGTAAAAAAGCCGGATTCTCTGGTTGACATTTACCAGTCCGATGCTTCCGTCCGAAGCTTCTTCTTCATCCAAGGAGATCTGAAGAGCCTGAAGTTCGCTTTCTTCCATTCCCCGTCCGTTATCCTCCACGAGAATATGAAGGACATTATCGCAGGCTGAAGAATGGATTCTGATAAAATATCCGCTGCTGGCATCTCCAAAAGCATGGACGACGGCATTTTCCATGATTGGCTGAAGAATAAACTGCGGAATGTAAACAGACTGATCGTCTACCTCTGTTTCCAGGAACAGCTGTATTTTTTCACTGTGGCGGAAATTGATCACATCCAGATAAATAGAAGCATGTTCGATTCCTTCCCTGAGTGTGATGGTATTGCCTCCTGTTTTCATTCCCAGACGGCAGAGGCGGCTGAATTTTTCAATCATTTCTGTAACCGGACTTTCCCCGTCTGCTTCATACATGGCCTCCCAGCGGATGATATCCAGAGTATTATAAAGAAAATGTGGATTAATCTGCATAAGCATAGCGTCTAACTGGGCATTTTTCCAGCTGAGCTGCAGCTTCTGGCGGTGAATTTCTGAGAGGTATACCTGATCGATCAGCTGATTGGTATTTTCAGCCATTTCGTTAAAACGGTCTCCCAGAGCTGTGATCTCATCATGCCCACTGTTTTCATAGCGGGCGGTCCACTTTCCGCTTCCTGTTTTTTTCATGACCCGGTTCAGTTTTTTCAGAGGATCCGAAATACTGAAGGTAACATAATAGGAAAGGATAAAGCAGGCGATCACTGTGCCGATCAATACCAGGATACAGAGATTCCGGATATGGTAGGAGTGTGCCAGAAGTGCGTCCAGATTGGCAATATAACAGGCAAACATTTCTGTGTCGGGAATCTGCTCGTAAGCCAGAAGGATATTCTGACGGTCAATCTGAAGCTGTTCGATGCTTTTTCTTTTTTGCAGCATTTCTCCAAAAAGTTCCGGGATACGGGGAAAGGAAGGAGATTTGATGCTGGGATCAAACCAGGCAAGGACTCCGCTTTTTCCGATCAGAAAGGTATTGCCCTGATCGTCATTTCCGGAAGGAGTTTCGATATCGGAAAAGGTACTGCGGTCAATGTTAAAAAGCAGTATACCCAGAAAATCTCTGGTATTTGGTTCATATACAGCAATTTCCATGGTGATGATATTTGCAAAGCCATAGACAACCTGTTCATTTTTGTAAAAAATCCCTGTCTGTTCTTTGTCGTCCATCCAGACAGGATAGCCCCGCTTATCCTGTGGAAAAAGATAGAAATCGGACTTGTAAAAGGCATCCAGATCCCGGATAGTGCCGCCTCTCTGAAAGCCGTTATCCTCTACCATATGGTACTGACGGGAGGGAGTGACAAACTGGATGTTTACAATATGTTTTTTGTTCTGGCGCAAAGAATAGAGCCTGTTTTCGATCAGAAAGGTGTTTGTCTGAAACAGCTGCTCCTGACCGGGACTTCTGTTTTCCGGCAGAGAAGAATTTTCGGAGATAGCTCTGATGATCCGGCTGTCATTATAAAAATTAAGCGCCATATTTTCATATTCTTCCATGGTATCCTGTATTTTCAGCCGGGTGTTCTGAACCAGCATAGAGGTATAGCGGGTAAGGTTCAGATTGATTTCTCTGGAATACTGAAAAAAGGAAAAAAAGGTAAGAAACAGCGCTGAGATAAGCAGGAGTGCAAGAAAGGAAACATTCAGGCGTTTAAAGATACCCACCTTTCGGAGCTGTCTTGTTACCAGAGAATTCCATTTTTGTTTTGCTGTGCGGATCATATGGATGAATTTCATTTGGGACCTCCGTAACATGTATGTAAACATAATGCATGAATTATTTTTTATTATAACACCATTTTTGGGAAAAAGACACAATAAAAGGAGTACGGATCAACCGCACTCCTTTGGCATATAAAAGAAAATGGATAGGATTTATTTCTTATTGGCTTCATTAAAGCTTTCCAGAGCCTCGGTCTCACAGAGCTTCTGAGCATCTGCAAATTCTTTTTCCGGATCCGCATTTGGATCAGTGAGGATCTTCTGGACTGCACGGTCAACATAGGAGCCGAAATCTGCTTTTCCGTAGAATTCCAGGCGTCCAATAGTTTTTGCTGCTTCCAGAACATCTCTGTATTCTTCCGGGAAATCATAGAAATCAGTCACACTCATGTCATCACGAGGAATGATCACCGGGCTCAGAGCGCCTTTGGTTGCAAGGTTTTCAAAGTAAGATGCAAAATAATCTTTGGAGTTATAGAAGCTGATGTATTCCCATGCAGCATCTTTTTTGGCCTGATCTGATTTTGCGTTGATCACATAAGCAGTACCTGCAACAGCAGTAGTCTGCTCACCGGAAGGTCCTGCAGGCGGCAGGCACAGTCCCAGATCATCCGGGTCCATACCATTGGATACAGCGTCGGCAACCCAGTCAGATGCAAATGGCATCATGCCGATCTTGCCCATTGCGAAATCAGCGGTAAGATCGCCGAATTTCAGGGTCAGATCACTCTGGAGTACACCCTCGCTCTTTAACTGCTGATAATATTTGGCAGCTTCGATCACAGCCGGATCCGTAAAGGTCAGTTCTGCTGTTCCGTCTTCGTTTTCTTTTGTCAGATCGCCGCCTGCCTGCCATACATAATACTGGAAGAACCATTCAGTCCATTCAGCAGCCAGAGTGGCATATCCGGCAACCTGATTGTCGGGATTGTTGATTTTCTTTGCAAAATCCAGTGCCTCTTCCCATGTTTTTGGAGCAGCTTCCAGACCTGCCTCTGCAAAGAGAGCCTTATTATAGCCAAAAAGCATAGGAGCAACTGTAGATGGTATTCCATAAATATTATCGTCTTTTGTAAACATATCCACATATTCTTTGGTAAAGCTTCCCCATTCGTCCCAGCTGTCGGTATAGGCATTCAGCGGCTCCAGGATTCCTGCTGCAATATAAGAATCCATCATGGTAAAGGAGCAGTTTACCAGATCAGGAGCAGTTCCGGAGGCAACGCCCTGATAAAATTCATTTCCCGGATCCCCTTCTTTGACAACTTTGTTTAATGTGATCCATGGATGCTCTTCCAGGAATTTTTCTTCCATGGAAAGATACCAGTCATCCTGATTACGGCTTGTGACCCAGATGGTAAGTTCAACCGGTTCGTGCTCTTCTGCCGCAGAAACAACAGTAGCTCCGGCCAGAGTTGTGGCTGTCATGGAAAGCGTGAGCAGTGTGGCCAGCAGTTTCTTCTTCATCATAATGAAATCCTCCTTTTTATCCGGTCCATTGATCTTGTGCCGGTATTTTGTCCTGAACTAATCATAACAGATTACAAGGATTCTGAAAATAGAATAAATTTAACCATATTTCATAGAAATGTCACTTTTTTTAAGGTGTCTTCCAGGAAAAAATGAAGAGGTTAAAAAAGGTGACATAAAAGTAAGCTATGTATATTTTCCTGAAAAGTAATTTTCTTTATACTTTATTTTAACAGGATTATGCAAAAAATGGAGGTATGGAAAATGAGTACAAAAATGAGTACGAAAAAGAAAAAATCCTTTACCGCAAAGCCGGGAAGCTATACATTCCGTAAAAAAGTAACACCCTGGTGTATTTTATTTCTTCCTATGGCTTTTACGGTCTGGCTGAAATATTATCCGATTTTCAGTGCTTTTTATATTTCACTTTTTAAATATGACCCCATAAATCCCCCGGGAAGATTCGCGGGACTGAAAAATTACCTGGAAATGTTCCAGATGCAGTTTTACTGGGAGTCCTGGAAAAATACTTTTATTTTTCTGCTCCTTCAGCTGTGTATGTGCTTTTTTATCCCTCTGATCCAGGCGCTTCTGCTTAATGAGCTGATTAAGCTGCAGAAATGCCTGACCACTCTTTATATCCTTCCGGCGCTGATTCCGACTTCAGTAAATGTGATCATCTGGAGATGGATCTGGCATCCGGATTATGGCGTGGCAAATCAGATCGTAAAATTTTTTGGCGGAGAGCCGCAGGTATGGCTCAGTGATCCGGATCTGGTCAAATTCTGTATTATCTTTCCAGGGGTACTGGGCGGAGGGCTGACAGTGCTTCTTTATCTGTCTGCGATTCAGGGGGTATCTACAGATATTATGGAATCGGCAGCTCTGGATGGATGTACCGGATTTAAAAAGATCAGACATATTATTCTTCCGAATATTTCTTTTATGATCTTTATCCAGCTGATCATGTGTGTGATCACTACCATGCAGCTTCTGGATGCTCCATACATGTATGCGTCCGGAGGCCCCAGCGGAGCTTCTACCACACAAGGTATTTTTATCTATAATGCATTTAATGATGATCTGAATTATGGCCGTGGTTCAGCAGCTTCGGTGGTACTTTTGATCGTGATCGCGGTACTGACTATGCTTCAGATGCATTTTGAGAAGTCAGAGAAGAATTAAAGGAGGCATGGACATGAAGAGAAAGAAAAACAGAAAAAACAGAATCCGCTGCGGAAAATCCGAACGCTTTCTGAAAATTGTTGCAGTTACAGTGTCTCTGCTTTTTGCAGCGTTGATGCTGTATCCGCTGGTTTTTGCCGTATCCAGCGCCATGAAGGATAACTCCCAGATCTATAAGGTTCCTCCGAAGCTTCTTCCGGGAAAGGCAAACAGCGTATCCTTTGTGCTGGATTATACCGGGCAGGAATTTCAGAATGCAGAAGAAATGAAGGATCAGATGCTTAAGGATAATGTTCTTGTAATGTTTGGAACCAACTTTAAATTTGCAGATCAGTCGATTATGGAGATACATGTTTATGGAACCAGAGAAGGCAGAATTTTGTTCCATTCGAGAGCGCATCAGATGAAGCTTCAGATGGAATGCGATTATGGAATTTACAAAAGAACTGCAATCAAAAAAGAAATCCTTCTTCATGATGACCGCTATGTCCGTGCCTGTGAATCCATTGGTTATGAGTTTGATGAAAACGGAATCGATAAAGTACCGGAAAAAGGGCTGGCAGATGATTTTCAGGATCAGATAGCGCCTGTAATCCAGGAAAAATATACTACAGCAGGAACGCTGGTCAGTATTGGAAACAGAACCAAAAACCTTCTCAGTCTGGAAAGCTTCAAATATTATCTGGATATGCCGGCCTATATTTATCCCCAAAGTGAAAGGGTTGTAAAATACGGATTTCTGACTTTTGTGATGAACAGTGTCATCGTGATCGGATTTGCAATGATCGCCCAGGTGATCCTGTGTTCTGTCTGTGCATTCGTGATCAGCCGTCAGCTCTCTCAGAGAGCCGGTAAATTTGTACTGATGTTTTTCCTGGGGGGAATGATGATCCCCTTTGCCAGTATTATGCTTCCGCAGCTGATTATGTACCGGGAAATGGGAGCTTACAATAACTATGCGGCTCTTTTGCTTCCATTTTTATATCCCTATGGATTTTATGTGTATCTGTACAAGGGATTTTTTGATCAGATCCCGGGAAGCTATTTTGAAGCAGCCGCGTTGGACGGAGCCGGAAGCTGGTATCTTTATTCCAGAATATGTATGCCCCTGTCCAAGCCGATTATTTCTCTTATTGCGCTGCAGACATTTATTGGAAACTGGAATGATTTTTTCTGGGCATGGCTGGTAACAGAGGATCAGAATCTGTGGACCTTAAATGTTGCTCTTTATAATATTTCCAATAATGCAGGAACCAAACAGAATGCTCTGATGGGACTTGCTGTTGTGACCATCACACCAGTGATACTGTTGTCTATTCTGTTTTCCAGACAGCTGAAGCAGAGCATTGCGGCATCAGGAGTCAAAGGCTGACAATAAGGTGCAATAATTGAAAAACAGAAGAATCCTGTTGCTGAAAACTGGAAAAAAAGGTATGATAAAATTATAGAGTCAGGAGTGTATTATGGAATTAACAGGTATGGTAACCACAAGAGAAGAATTTCTCTATCCGGACAGTCTGTGCGGCAGACTTCCGGAGGAACTGCAGATCACCATGGCTGGAAATGGCAGACCAGGGATCCAGCTGATACTTGAGACCAGTGGAAAAAAGGTGAACTTTTTCCTGAAGGGAAAGGGTTTTTGTGGAGAATGGTATGAAATGAAAGACATTCCGGTGGAATATAATACCGGAGACGGAGTTTCTCAGGGAGGCGCTATGGTGCTGGAAACACCGCCGGGAGAAAAACCGGATTATGTGACCCGTCTGGCACCTTTTCGTGTTTATGACTGTCTTTGCAGGACAGACAGCGGGGAGATTCCCGTAAAGAACCGGAAGGCCGCAGCGTATCTCTGCCTTGTGCCCGACAAGGATCTGGAGCCGGGAGAATACCACCTGAGTCTTGGGGCAGAAACAGAAGAAGGCTTCTGGGAATGCGGTGTGTCCGTAAAGGTCTGCAGCGTGCGGATTCCGGAGGATGCGTTTCCCGTTACAAACTGGTTTTCCCTGGAGGCAATAAGCCGGTTCCATCATGTGGAAATGGGAACACCGGAGTATCTGGATATGCTGAAAGTATACATCCGTGCTATGAGGAGACTGCATCAGACAATTTTTTATATTCAGCTGGACGGGCAATGCGTAAACACCAAAGAACCGCCTGCTTTTGACTTTGAGTACTTAACACCGGTGATCCAATGCTTTTTTGAAGAAGGAATGGAGATCATGGAGATTGGAGCACTTCTTCACCGTGGATTTCTTCCGGACGGAAGTCCGGATATGTATACGGACAGCTTTACCTGTATGATGGATAAAAATCTGAAGTTTGATACACTGGAAGGTTATATTCATACAGTGAAGCTGGTACAGGCGCTGGCTTCCTATCTGAAAAAGCACGGATGGGAAAAAAAGATCCTGTTCCATATCCATGATGAGCCGGATATCCATGTAAAGGACAGGGAGGCTCTGGAGGCAAGGCGCCGGCAGTATTATCTGGCTGCAGGTATCCTTCGGAAATATCTTCCTGGTGTAAAGATCATAGAAGCGGTTGATACTGCGGAGTTTTATGGAGGAGTGGATATCTGGGTTCCGGGAACAGCCGGATATGAAAAAAAGAAGGCTGAGTTTGATCAGCTTATCCATCTGGGTGAAACTGTGTGGACTTATGTCTGCTGCGGGCCGGAGGGAGAATGGCTGAATCGTTTTCTGGATTTTCATCTGATACGTGGAAGGCTTCTGTTCTGGGGCTGTGCCAGAAACAGGATTTCCGGATTCCTCCACTGGGGATTTAACCAGTTTCCGGGAGGAATGGATCCATTCAAAGGAACCAGCTGTCCAAACGATACAGGAATAGGAACTGCCTTTCCATGTGGTGATTCTTTTCTGGTGTATCCGGGAAAAGAGGGGCCGGAGATCAGTATGCGTCTGGAAGCACAGCGGAGAGGTGCGGAGGATGCCGCGCTTTGGGGGCTGCTTCTGAAAAAAGATCCGCAGCTTCATGACCGGCTTCTGGATCAGATGTTTACGAATAATAACACATACAGCAGGGATCCGGAGAAATTTGACCGGGTTTATACACAACTTCTGGAAAGTCTGGAAAAATACAGCTGACCGGAAGACCGGCAGAAAACAGACAGGAGAGAGCATGAGCGGCAAAAAAAAGAAACGGACATTAAAACGAGAGATCACACTTCTGACGATGGCAACATCCTTTGGAGCTCTGGTTCTGTTTGGGACAGTGATGATCGTGATGTTTTTTGTGTTTTTTCTGGGGGATATACGGGAGGATATGGAAAATATCCTCCAGAATACCCTTCAGAATTATCAGGCAAAAATGCAGTTTATCCAGGACGGAGCTGTAATGATCCGTCACAATTCTATACTGCGGGATTTTTTTGACGCAGACTGGACAGACAGGGCAGAAATGGAAAAACAGCTTTCCTACAGCATGGAGTTGTTTTCCAACCGGAATATGACAGAAGGGCAGAGTCCCTTTGTGACCAGTGTGTGTCTGTTTAATAAAAAGGATGAGTATGTCAGGGAGCACTATTATCCAATGACGGTTTCGGCAGGGAGGAATAAGGAAATCGGGTATCTGGAAATGATGCGGGACTTTCGCAAAACAGAAGAACGGTATCGGATGACGTCAGGGGCTGATGAGATCAACCTCTGTTTTCGTGTTTATGGAGACGGCATGGAAGAGCTGGGAATCTGTGTTCTTGGAATCGCAAAAGAGGGAATTCAGGATATTTTTGCACAGATTGAAACATACAGTCATGGAAATTGGGGCATCAGCGACCAGAAAAGAAATATTATGATTTTTCAAGGAGAAAAACAGACGGCAGAAGAGCTGAGCCGGCTGGGAATGAATGCCAAAGGAGAAAAAAGAATTGCGGGAAACCGTACGCTGTATGCATCTATGGGAACAGGATTTGGTACCTGTGCGGCAGTTTCTGTTGGAATGGATAACATTTACGTGATCCTGAAACCTACGATGGTTACATTTTTTGCAGTGATCTTTTTGGCGCTGATTTTTATTGGAGCCATGATGCTTGGAATCAGTTTTCGCTTTACCAGACCGTTAAAGACACTGGCAGACAATCTGCAGGCTTTTGGAAAAAAAGATCTGGATGTGCGTATGGAGGATTCTTCTATTTCCGAGATCCATGAGATCAGTGTGATATTTAATGAAATGGCAGAAAGAATCCAGTATCTTATTGAGCAGGTTTATGAAAAAAAGCTTCTTGCAGCCCGGTCACAGACAAAATACCTTCAGGCACAGATCAATCCGCATTTTCAGTTTAATATCCTTGCCATGTTCAGCATCCGTGCCAGACTGGCCGGAGATGAGGAACTGTATAAAGGGCTGCAGGCTTTTTCCGGACTGATGAGGGGGAAAATATTCCGGGAAAAGGAAATACGGATTCCGGTATCTGAGGAAATGGAACTGGTGGATTTTTATCTTTATCTTCAGAAAAGCCGGTTTGAGGATCAGCTTTCCTATGAAATTGAATATGGAAGCGAGGATGTGAAAAATTTCAGGATTCCCAGACTTCTTATTGAAAACCTGGTAGAAAACGCAGTGTCTCATGGAATCGAGCCAAAAAGCGGCGAGGGTATAGTCCGGATACACCTTTTTGAAGAGAATGATATGCTTCATATTGTAGTGGAAGACAATGGGGTAGGTTACGAAGAACAGGAAGAGAACCTGGAGATGGATCTGGAAGAAGAAACGGAGCATACTCATACAGGACTGGCTAATATGAAACGCCTGCTGGAAATCCTCTATCACGACAGATACTGTATGAAGATTACAGGAGAAAAAAATGTAGGAACAAGGGCAGAAATCATTCTGCCTGCAGAAAGGGGAAGCGTATATGTGGAAGGTAGCAGCAGCCGATGATGAGGCTTATCTCAGAACCGCTCTGAAAAAACTGATGAACTGGGAAAAAATGGGATGTGAACTGATCCGTGTAGTTAATAATGGAAAAGAACTTCTTCAGTGTGTAGAAGAAGAACACCCGGATATTGTGATTACGGATATAAGGATGCCGGAGATTGACGGACTGGAGGTATGCAGACAGCTTTATGAAAAGTATCCGGAAACCCAGACCATTATTTTGAGTGCTTATACGGATTTTGAATATGCCCGGACAGCTATTCGATATGATGTGGCAGATTATGTACTGAAGCTGTCGGTTCTGGAAGAGTTGCCTCCTGCGGTGGAAAAGGTAACACAGAAGCTTCAGAAACAGAAAAAAGAACTGGAGGAGCAGCTGGTCAGAATGCCGGAGAAAAAAGCAGCAGAAAGTCTTTATGATCAGATCCAGGAGTACATCGAAAAAAATTACAGCCAAAAGATCACTCTTAACGATATGGCAGAAGAGCTTCATGCAAACAGCAGCTATTTAAGCCGGCTTTATAAAAAAGAAAGCGGACAGAATCTTTTTGACGTGATCCTGAAAAAAAGAATTGAAAAAGCCAAGGTATATATGGAAACTACCGATAAAAAGATTTACGAGATCTCTCAGTCCGTAGGTTTTGATGACACCGGATATTTTTCAAGAATCTTTAAAAGATATACAGGAGTTTCTCCCAAGGAATACCAAAGTGGGAAAAGAGGCGGGGATGAAGAATAGAAGAAGGTTTCCTGCAATCACGGCAGTGGCGGCTTTTTTAGCAGTTTGTCTGGCAGGATGCGGACAGAAAACACCGGAGCCGGTGGAAATCACTTTAATACACGGATGGGGGACTACAGAGGAAGACCATGTAGTCATGCGGGATATTTATCAGGACTTTGAACAGGAAAATCCTGATGTGAAGCTGAACCAGCTTTCCATGCCCTCCGGAAGTGAAATGGTCCGTAAGACAGAGGATTTGCTGGTGGCAGGAGAAATTCCGGATCTTGTTTTTCTGGGAGGTTCAGGTAAGGATACTGTTTATCAGTTTATGGTGGAGAATGATCTTGCTCTTGATCTGATGCCTTATATCAGAGAAGATCGGGAATTTGCAGGTAATCTTGCTCCTGTAAATATCGACTTCTGGACTACAGGGGAGGAGCAGCTTTTTACCATATCGGATGTGCTTCTTTTAAGCGGAGGTTACTGGTATGACCAGGGGATTTTTGAGGCTGCAGGAGTGGAAAAAATTCCGGAGACCTGGGAGGAGTTTCTGATAGTCTGTGAACAGATTGAAGACTGGGCAGAGAAAGAAAAAAACGGAGTGGAATGTCTTCAGATGTCGTCGGAGGCGTACCTTTATTTTATGGATCATCTTCTGGCAGTCCAGAATTCTGCAAGTGGAGATGCCATTCGCAGTCAACGGCTTTATCTGGAAGAAAGTGCAGCAGAAGATGCTCTCCATACACTCAGAGAAATCTATCGGTATTCCAGGGCAGATGGAGACTACAGCTACCGAGATGAAACCGATGCATTTAATGATGGAAAAACAGCTATGTATATCAATGGTATCTGGGGTGCACCTATGATTTCAGATCAGATTGATGCGGCCTATGCCCTCCTTCCATCTGAAAAAGGAGAGAAGATATCCTGTGTGTCGGCCTGTCTGGGGTATATTCTGGGAAAAACCGGAGATGAAAAAAAACAGGATGCCAGTGTCCGGTTTGTAAAATATATGCTCAGTACTCCGGTCCAGGAACGTATTCTGAAAGAAACAGAGCAGGCTCCTGCCAATCCCCATGTGGACATCAGGAAGTATCAGAAGGGCATGGAGCGTTTTGTACAGGCTGCCGATATAGTAAAGGCGGCCGGAGTCAGAATACAGGTTCCGGATAATCTGTGGAGCAGCGGTGCCAGAGACAATTTTATGGAAGGAATTGATGATGTTCTGAAAGGAGAAATCTCTGATGAGGAATTTCTTCATTCTCTGAAGTAAAAATAATCCATGTTTTTGTGAAAAAGTAAAAATAATCCCGGATTGCAGTCAATATCTTTCATTCAAAATCACCATAAAATGAAATAAGATAAATACAAGTTAAGCAGAAATGCACAAGACGGAAAGCAAAAACTATTTCATGTTATGGAGGGAAAAGAAATGAAAAAAAGAACCATCAGTATTCTTCTTGCAGGAGCAATGACAATGGCAGCGGTTATGGGATCTACTGTGACTGCATTTGCGGGAGAAGAAGACACTCTGGAGTTTTATCACGGATACTACCATGATGAGAGCGAGTGGCCGGCAGCAAAGGTAATGAGAGATATTTATGACGAGTTTGCAAAAACTCATGCAGACGGAGAAGTGAAATTTGAGCCGATCGCTGTAGAGAACAGAGATGAGCTGGTCAGCGCTGAGGTAGCAGGCGGAAACTTCCCGGATATGGTAGACTGCGGACTTCCACTTTCACTGGCAGCCATCAGCCAGGGACTTGTTCTTGACCTGAAACCGTACATTGATGAAAACAATCTTCAGGATGCAGTGGGACTGAACTATACCCAGAATGATGTAGACGGTCATATCTATACCGTTCATGACCAGCTGGAAAGCCGCGGACTCTGGTATAATACAGAAGTTTTTGAGCAGGCAGGAATCACTGCAGAAGAGGCATTTAAGGATTGGGAAAGCTTTGGAACAGCTATGGATAAGGTTCATGAGCTGGGCGGAGATATCTATGGATATGCAGCAGGACAGGGATCCAGCTACATCCTCAATTCGGTTCTTGCATCTACAGAAGAGGGCAGAGAGCTTCTTAAAGGAGAACTGACACCGGAAGGGATTGAATCCGAAGCGTTTGCAGAAGCTTTTAAGACAGCAGCAAAACTTGACCAGGCAAACGGATCCGACCATACCACAGAAGATGTTGGAAACCTTATGGATGATTTTAATAAAAACGGAAAAGCAGCAGTTCTCTTTAATGGTGTATGGAATGCAAGTGGAATTGATGCCGGTCTTGCAGATAAGATTGAATCTCAGATCTTCCCGGGTAATGTTTCCGTTGTAACAGCAGGATCCGGTCATTCCATTTCTGCTAATTTAAGTGAAGCAGAAACAGAACTGGCACTGGAATTCCTGGCATATATGGTAAGTCCTGAGGTACAGGCAAAGATCTTTACCGGTGTACAGGCAAATCCATGCAATACCACACTTGACCTGAAGGCACTTGCAGAAGAAAGCGGTGATCCGATCACTCAGAAACTTGCAGAAGCATGTACACAGGTAAATTCTGCAGAAACTGTAGTGACTGATCTGAACTATGTATGGGGGTCTGACGTAGGAAGCGCTATCATCAATGCACTGATGGAATCAGCAGTTGAAGGGACCGATATTGACGCACGTTTTGAGCAGTTAAAGCAGGAGCTGACAGCCCTTGTTGCATAAAGGCGGTAGTAGGAGGCGGCTTCGGTCGTCTCCTTTTTATCATCATAAAAAGTGGAGGAAACCGATTATGAAAACAAGGAATATGAGCTGGAAGAGAAAAGGCTTTATCCTGGCCTTTCTTGCTCCCACAGTAATTGCGTTTGTATTATTTTATCTTTATCCTATTGTAACAGTCTTTGTGACCTCTTTCTGCAAATGGGATTATACCAATATCACCAGCCCGGAGTTTTTTGGATTTGCGGACATGTGGAATAACTACAAATATATTTTTGAGCTGTATCCGTATTTCTGGGAAGCTCTTCGGAATTCTACTATATGGGCGCTTCTGGGAGTGTTTGTGCAGATACCTGTTTCTGCTTTGATCGCTCTTGCATTTTCCCGTAAAGTAAAGGGGGTAAAATTTGCAAGAAATGTATATATCATCCCCAGCATGATTTCATCTGCAGCCATGGGTATGATCTTTCTGCAGCTGTACAGTCCGTTATACGGAGTAGTGAATCCGGTGATTCGTTTATTTAAACAGAATTTTTCCGAAAATATACTTCTTCTCAAGGGACCGGCATTTATCGCCATGACCTGTGCCTATATCTTTTTTACAGGAACCACTACACTGATGATCCTGGGAAATATTATGGCAGTACCGGAAGATGTAAGAGAGGCAGCTATGCTGGACGGCGCCAGCGGTCTGAAGCAGGATTGGTATATCACTATTCCCATGATCAAGGATACGCTTTGTACGGTATCTATCCTTTCGGCAACAGCGGGCTTCCTGCTTTATAATGAGGTTTATTTCCTGACAAAGGGAGCAGCAGGAACCTACAGTATCAGTTATGTGATCCGTGAGCTTGCAATCACAAGTACAAGAACACAATTTGGCCGTGCAAATGCGGTAGCAGTGATCCAGATCCTTGCAGGTATGCTGATCATTGTATTTGTAAATCTTCTGTACAGTCAGCTTTTTAAAGGAAAAAGAATCCGAAGAAACGGAGGTCAGTCATGAACAGAAAAATGAAATCCAATCCCCAGGTACGTACAATGTCCCGGGGAACAAAGATCTTTACTTATATCTGTCTTGTATGGGCAGTTCTGGTGGCTCTGATGCCTCTGGTCTGGCTGTTCATCTCCAGTCTGAAAAAAGACCCGCTGGCAAGACCCGGGTTCCAGCTTCCGGATTCCATCTGTCTGGATGGATATATTTCGACCTTCCGTGATCTCCATGTTATGAGATATTTCGGAAACAGTATGATTATTGCCGGTGTGTCTGTAGTCATCAGTATCCTGATGATCTCCATGTCCGCCTATGTAGTAGCAAGAATGGAATTTAAAGGGAAAAAGCTGGTAAACCTGATGTTGTATTCCACCATGTTCATTCCTGCTACAGCCCTTACCTATCCGGTTTATAATCTGGTAAATAAAATGCATATTTATAATACCAGAGGAGCTCTGATCTTTATTTATGCATGCAGCGGGCTGGCAGTCAGTTTTTTTGTCATCAAAAATTATTATGCAAACATACCCCATGAGCTTGAGGAGGCAGCCAGGATCGACGGCTGCGGCTATGCTATGACCTGGTGGAAGGTAATCTTTCCTATTGCAAGACCCGGAATCATGACTGCGGGAGTTCTGGCGTTTCTGAATAACTGGAATGAATATTACTGGGCTTCTCTGGTGATCGTTGACAGAGAAAAGCTGACGGTTCCGGCGCTTTTGTCCACGTTTACCACATCCTTCCGTACCAATTACAACGGTCTGTTTTCGGCGATGGTGATTATTATCCTGCCGCCGGTGATTCTGTACTGTGTGTTCAGTAAATTCTTTGTGGAAGCTCTTTCCGGCGGTGCGGTAAAAGGTTAAAAAGAGGAGGAAAAAACATGAAAGTGATAACAGCAGTTTTGATCGGAGCAGGTCTGCGGGGCGGCTGGGTGTATGCGGCTTATGCTCAGAGTCATCCGGAGGATCTGAAGATTGTTGCAGTAGCAGAACCGGATGAAGAAAGAAGAAATCTGATCGCAGAGATTCACGGGATACCGGAGGAACGCTGCTATCAGGATTATCAGGAGTTACTGGCAGAGGAAAAAATGGCAGACTGCGCCCTTGTCTGCACACAGGATACCATGCATTTTGAGCCGGTAACAAAGGCTCTGGAAAAAGGATATCATGTACTCTGTGAAAAACCTATGTCTCCGGATGCTTCGGAAATTGTTACTATGGGAAAGATGGCAGAAAAATATGGAAGGATCCTGATGATCTGTCATGTTCTCCGGTACTCTTCCTTTTTCTCCAGGATCAAAAATCTTATTGAGGAAGGCCGCCTTGGAAAGCTGATCAGTATTCAGCATATTGAAGAGGTAGGCTACTGGCACCATGCCCACAGTTTTGTGCGGGGAAACTGGAGACGCAGTGATGAAACCAGCCCCATGATCCTGCAGAAATGCTGTCACGATATGGATATTCTTCTGTGGCTGGCAGGGAGCTCCTGTACGAAGGTCAGCTCTTTCGGAGATCTGACATACTTCAACGAGGAAAATGCACCGGAGGGGGCTCCTGCCTATTGTCTGGATGGCTGCCTTCACCGGGACCAGTGTGCTTTTTATGCACCGAAGTTTTACTTTGGGCATCCAAAGGCAGAGTCGGACGGATTCATCCATGCAGTATCTACAGATACCAGCCGGGAAGCAGTTCTTGAGGCATTGAAGACAGGTTCTTATGGACGCTGTGTGTTCCACTGTGACAACAATGTGGTGGATCATCAGGTTGTGAATCTGGAGTTTGAAAATCATGTAACGGTCAATATGACGATGAGTGCCTTCACGGAAAACTGTGCCAGAAGAATCCATATTATGGGAACCAAAGGTGAACTTCGGGGAAATATGGAGCTTGGCAAGATAGAAGTTTCTGATTTTTCCACAGGGGAAAAGGAAATCATCCGGCTTTATACACCACCTACCGGGCACAGCGGAAGTGATACAAATATGATGAAGGATTTTGTAAGGTATCTGAGAGAGGACAGCGTCCAGGTACGCTCCGGAGCTTCCGTGTCTGTGGAAAGCCATCTGATCGCTCTTGCGGCAGAAAGATCCAGAGTGACAGGAGAGACCGTGGATCTCAGGGAATTCCGAAAAGAAGCAGAGGAGCGGTAATATGGATCTGAGAAGGTTTTGCACAGAGATCGGTCTGCCTTCCGGCGCAGTGTGTATTGTGGAAAAAATGAATGAGGAGATCTCTGAAGTCAGATATCAGTATGTCCGTGAACTGTTTTTTACAGACAGAGAGGAAATTTTCCGGGAGACCGCATCTCTTACTGGATACAGACAGAGATTTCTGTATTATTACTGCAGACTGGCATGTGAAACATATGAGAAATACCAGAAAGCAGGAATCGGAGACAGGGTGTTTTTTGACACCTTCTCCGATATTGCCGTCTGGTGCCAGGTCTGTTTCCGAAGATACGGAGAATATGGGCTTCAGGAATATGGATGGCTGTGGCGTCATGTGGAAATGACGCTTTTTCGTCTGGGAAGGCTGCAGTTTGAAAAAACAGAGTCCCTGTGGGAATTTGAATATAAAGGCAGAAAAACAAAAGTGGGCGATCCGGTGATCAGTATCCACATTCCGGAGGGACAGCCGCTGGATCCGGAAGCCTGCAGAGAATCTCTGGATATGGGCCGGAAATTCTGGGGTGGAGAGCTTCCGTTTCTCTGTCATTCCTGGCTGCTTTTTCCAGGATTAAAGGAGCTTTTGGATGAAAACTCCAATATTCTCCGCTTCCAGAAGATGTTTGAAATCCAGTCGGTGGATTTTCAGTTCCGGGAAGGGGAAGAAAGGATTTTTGACTGCCTGATGGAGGATCCAGAAAAATATCCGGAAAATACCAGTCTTCAGAGAAATGCCAGGAAATATCTGAAGCAGGGCGGCAGGCTTGGCAGCGGCCTGGGTGTGATAGCTGCAGATTAGGCGAAATTTCATATTTTATAACAACCCTCTGATTGATTTTTGTTATGAGAAATAATATAATAGCAGACGAAACTCTGTAAAAACAGAGAAAGATGCTGATACAGTACAGGACAGAGATCCTGTATAGAATATAACAGAAATCATCAGGGGGTATTTTATGAGTATTTTGAACGTAGAACATCTGTCACATGGATTTGGCGACCGTGCTATTTTTACTGACGTGTCCTTCCGTCTTCTGAAAGGAGAGCACATTGGTCTGATCGGAGCCAATGGAGAAGGAAAATCCACTTTTATGAATATTGTGACAGGGAAGCTGATGCCGGATGAGGGAAAGGTGGAATGGGCAAAAAATGTCCGTGCAGGTTATCTGGATCAGCATGCGGTCCTGGAAAAAGGCATGACCATCCGTGACGTGCTGAAATCTGCTTTTGATCCCCTTCTTCAGAAGGAGCAGCGCATGAATGAAATCTGCGATATGCTGGGAAGTGCGGATCCGGAGGAAATGGATGCACTGATGGAGGAACTGGGAAATATTCAGGATGAGCTTACCCTTCATGACTTTTATGTGATCGACGCCAGGGTGGAAGAGGTTGCAAGAGCGTTGGGACTTCTGGATCTGGGGCTGGAGCGCGATGTAACAGACCTGAGCGGCGGTCAGAGAACGAAGATTCTTCTGGCAAAACTCCTTCTGGAAAAACCGGATATTCTTCTTCTGGACGAGCCTACCAATTATCTCGACGAGGAACATATTGCATGGCTGAAGCGGTATCTTCTGGATTATGAGAATGCGTTTATTCTGATTTCCCATGATATTCCCTTTTTAAATGAAGTGGTGAATCTTATTTATCATATGGAAAATCAGGAGCTGAACCGTTATGTGGGCGATTATGACCATTTTCAGGAGGTCTATGCGGTGAAAAAAGCCCAGCTGGAGGCGGCTTATCGCCGTCAGCAGCAGGAGATCAGTGAACTGAAGGATTTTGTTGCAAGGAATAAGGCCCGTGTATCCACCAGGAATATGGCTATGTCCCGTCAGAAAAAGCTGGATAAAATGGATGTGATCGAGCTGGCAGCGGAAAAACCGAAGCCGGAATTTAACTTCCGTTATGGACGGACTCCCGGAAAAATGCTTTTTGAGACACATGACCTGGTGATCGGCTATGGGGAGCCTCTGTCAAAGCCTTTGAATTTCTATATGGAGAGAGGTCAGAAGATCGCTCTGGTGGGAACCAACGGAATTGGAAAGACAACCCTTCTGAAAAGTATGCTGGGGCTGATCCCGTCTCTTTCCGGTTCCTGCGACCAGGGAGAAAACCTTCAGATCGGATATTTCGAGCAGGAAGTAAAGGGAGACAATAAAAATACCTGTATCGAAGAACTGTGGCAGGAATTTCCTTCTTATAGCCAGTATGAGATCCGCTCCGCTCTTGCGAAATGTGGTCTGACAACCAAGCACATTGAAAGCCAGGTACGGGTTTTAAGCGGCGGCGAGCAGGCAAAGGTGCGCCTGTGTAAGCTGGTGAACCGGGATACAAATATCCTGGTGCTGGACGAGCCTACCAATCATCTGGATGTGGACGCCAAGGATGAGCTGAAAAAAGCCCTGAAGGAGTACAGGGGAAGTCTGCTGCTGATCTGCCATGAGCCGGAATTTTATCAGGATGTGGTAAATGAAGTGTGGGATATGAGTAAGTGGACCACGAAGGTATTATAATCGCTGAGAGACTTTATAAAGATAACATTAAGATTTAGAAGAAAATTCTAATTTCAGATGACTTTCCTGTTCAAAGATGATACAATATCCTACAACCTTGGGTACACTGCTGGAAAAGCAGGAGATATCCCAAAAATAAGGAGGTATTTTTTATGAGCAGGAAAAGATCATCCGGTTCCAGAAAAAAAGGCAAGTTTTTAATGCTGCTGGTGATCCTTCTGGCAGCCGGTATTTACTATTATATAGCGATCCCGGCGATCAATATCCATGCCAGCGGATTCTGGGCATTTCTGATTGCCGTTGTGGTATTCGGACTTTTGCTTTACGCAGGAAAAAAGGGAGTGCGTTCTCCCGGTGAGATCAGACATTCTAAGGTATTGAAACTGGGAGTGGGATTTGCAGGTCTTCTGATCCTTGTATATGTTTTGGGAAGTATTCTTTCCTCCCCGATTGTCAATGCCAAAAAATACCGGGATCTGATGGTTCCGGAAACAGGAGATTTTACAGGGGATATCCAGCAGATCAGCTACGACCAGATTCCGCTTCTGGATAAGGAATCCGCAGCCCTTCTTGGCAACCGTAAGATGGGAAGTATGGTAGATATGGTCTCTCAGTTTGAGGTCAGCGATCTCTATTCTCAGATCAACTATAAGGGACGTCCGGTTCGTGTGACCCCTCTTGTGTATGCAAGCCCTATTAAGTGGCTGACAAATATGAGCAAGGGTATTCCGGCATATATTACTATTGATATGGCTACCCAGAACACAGAGCTGGTAAAGATGAAGGACGGAATCCGGTATTCTCAGGCAGAGTATTTTAACCGGAATATCTATCGTCATCTGCGATTTAAATATCCGACATATATTTTTGACCAGCTGAGTTTTGAGATTGATGAAGAAGGGACTCCTTACTGGGTATGCCCTGTGAAAAAATACAATATCGGACTTTTTGGCGGACAGACCATTGGAAGAGTGGTTCTCTGTAATGCAGTTACCGGAGAGTGTACAGATTATAAGATCAAAGACTGTCCTACATGGGTAGACCGTGCTTATCCGGCGGATCTTCTGATTGAGCTTTATAATTATCATGGCACGCTGATCAATGGATTTATCAACAGTGTGCTGGGACAGAAGGGCTGTCTCAAGACAACAGAAGGTTATAATTATCTTGCCATTGATGACGACGTATGGGTATATACCGGCGTAACCTCTGTAAGCGGAGACCGTTCTAATGTAGGCTTTGTTCTGATGAACCAGAGAACAAAGGAAACAAAATATTATGAGATACCGGGAGCAGAAGAGTATTCCGCAATGGAATCTGCAGAAGGTCAGGTACAGAATCTGGGCTATCGGGCAACCTTCCCTCTTCTTCTGAACATCGCAGACGAACCTACTTATTTCATTGCACTGAAGGATAATGCAGGTCTGGTAAAAAAATATGCCATGCTGAATATCCAGAAGTATCAGAACGTAGCCATTGGAGATACAGTGAAGCAGTGCGAAAAAACCTACCTGAAAATGATCAAAGGAAACAGCGCGGCAGTAGCAGGAGAAAACACCAAAAAGCTTACCGGTAAGATCAAGCGTATGGCTCAGGGCGTTATTGATGGAAATACCCATTATTATATTGTGCTCGAAGGCCACGACGATCTGATTTTTGATGTTCCGATTACAGATTTCCTGGGAATCGTCAAATATGACGTAGGTGACAGGATCACTATTGCTTATAATGAGGCAGAACCTGCCAACAGCGTAGTCTCTGTAGAAGGAGATGCAGGAAGCGCAGAAGGCGCGGTGGAAACACAGAATCTTCCGGAGACAGAGGAGTGATCAGCCGGGAACTTTTAGAATATAAACGGCAGATTGAAAAAACAATACAGGTCTGCTTCCATTTTGTTCAGAAACCATAAATTAGTTTCTGTAACAGATGGGAGGAGACCTGTATGTTATTTTACAGACAGAACTATATCATTTTTAATTATTGAATTTCATAATATACTGCGGAAAAGGCTGGAAGTTCAGCCGGATATCTGCCGTCGGTGATCTTTCGGGCAGGGCGGCGGCGTTTCCGGTTTCCACCGTAGATTTCCATATCACTTCTAAGCAGTTCAGTGATCTTCTGGCATCTGGGAAGCCTTAATTCATAAGACAGGTCTTTGTCAGAAAAATTAAAGGCAGCAATGATCCTCTCTGTTTTGCCGGTTCTCTGGAAAACATAAACACAGCTCTCTTCCTGATGACAGTCGATCCACTGGAAGCCATCTGCTTCATAGTCTTTTTCCCACAGGGCGGAATGCTCCAGATAAAGGGTGTTAAGATCCTTCATAAACCGGGCAAAATTACGGTGGATCGGGTAATCCAGAAGCATCCAGTCCTGTTCCCTTTTTTCATCCCATTCTCTCAGTTGTCCAAACTCATTTCCCATGAAGTTCAGTTTTTTTCCCGGGTGGGCATACATGTACATATAGAAAGCTCTTGCCTGAGGAAACTTTCCGTCATAGCCGCCGTTCATCTTCTGGAGAATGGTGGCCTTTCCATGTACGACCTCATCATGAGAAAGAGGAAGCAGGAACCGGGCGTCATAGTAATACATCATGGAAAAAGTCAGTTTATGATATTCCCGGCTTCTGTATTCAGGATCTGTGCGGAAATAATCCAGAGTATCGTTCATCCATCCCATATCCCATTTATAGTCGAATCCCAGTCCCCCGTGCTCCACGGGATCGGTAACCTTTGGAAAAGATGTAGAATCCTCGGCTGCGAGGATCGCAGAAGGATGGAGCTTTTTCAGTCCCTGGTTCATGTACTGGAGGAATTCCACTGCATTTCCGTTTACGCCCCTGGCCGGATCTCCCTGCCAGTAGATGGCTCTGCTGATGGCATCCATTCGCAGACCGTCTATATGGTATTCGGTCAGCCAGTAATTGGCGGCGGACTGGAGAAAACTCCGAACCTCTCCTCTGGAATGCATAAAGTTGCAGCTGCCCCATTCGCTGACGCCTACAGCTGAATTAGGATATTCATACAGAGAAGTTCCGTCATACATGGCAAGTCCGTAGCTGTCCAGTGCAAAATGTACCGGGACAAAATCCATGATTATACCGATTCCGTTCTGGTGGCAGACGTCCACAAAATATTTCAGCTGTCCGGCAGTACCATATCTGGAAGTAGGACTGTAGAAGCCGGTAGCCTGATAGCCCCAGGATTCGTCGCAGGGATACTCGTTTAAAGGCATGATCTCCAGATAGTTATAACCATTTTTTTTCAGATACGGGATCAGGATATCTGCCATTTCTTTGTAAGTATACCAGGCGTCCGGTTTGTCTTCCGGTTTTTTGAAGGATCCCATATGAATCTCATAGATGTTCAGGGGTTTCTGGCGGCAGTCGCTGCGGCTGTTCATCCATTCTTCATCAGAAAAGGAATAAGACTTCATATCCCGGATCACAGAGGCGGAATTGGGACGAAGCTCCATGCCGAAGCCATAGGGATCGCAGTGCTCCACACGGCTTCCGGCTCTGTCGTAAATGCAGTATTTGTACATCATGCCTTCGGCAGCGTCAGGAACAAAAAGCTCCCAGAAATTTCCGTCAGAAACTTTATTCATTTCCCATTCCTGCCAGTTGTTGAATTCTCCGATCACTGTGATTCGAGAAGCTGCCGGAGCGAAAGTTCGGAAGCAGACTCCCCTGTCCTGAAGATGAGCTCCCAGATACTGGTAGGCGTCAAAGATTTTTCCTGTATAAAATCCGTACAGATCCATAATAATCTCCTTATAGATAATAGACATTAGTTGTTTTTCTGATTATAATATAAGAAAAGAAAGAGATACTGTCCACCAACAAAATAACAAAACAGACGGATAAACAACGGTTTGCAGAAAGTGTTGGATAAATAAAAAAAACAGGAGGAGCTTATGGATATTAGAATAGAAAAAACGCAGCGGGCAATCAAAAATGCCTTTCTGGAACTGCGAGCAAAAAAGCCTCTGGAAAAGATCACTGTTAAGGAGCTGTGCGCGCTTGCCTGTGTGAATAAATCGACTTTTTACAGTCATTATGTGGACATTTTTGCCCTGTCAGATTATATGGAGTCAGAAACCATTACATCTATTGTCAAAAATATCTCTGCGCAGCAGCAGGATCCTTTTCGGGATCCTGAGATTTTTACCAGGAATTTGTATCTTGCCTTTCTTTCGAATAATTCTCTTATAAATATTCTGTTTTCAGGAAGAGAAAGGGCAAGGCTTGGAGACTGTCTGGAAACAGAGCTGAAGAAATTGATGTGTGCCAGATATCCGAAATATAAAGAGGACACAGAATGGAATATTCTTTTGTCTTATTGTGTTCAGGGTTCTTTTCATGCGTATCTGAATTACAAAGACCGGGATCCGGACGCTGTGATCCGGGTCATCGAAAAAGTGGTACAGGCGCTGAAACCCTTGTATCTGGAACATATACCAGCAGATAATTAAAGTAAACCTGAATCCGTGAAACTCAATGCAAGTCAGTCTACCAAAAGCCTGTATTTTTGAA
>UQLX01000032.1 GCA_900541985.1 uncultured Blautia sp.
GCATCTACTGAAATGCTCGGATGGGCGTACCAGCGGTGATCATGTCTGTCGAAGCCTGGTGGTCAGACGTGAGCCAATGGAAAAGCATATCCTGGAACTTGTTCATCAGTTTGCATCTTCCATGCTGGAAAACCGGAAGATTGTTAAATCAAAGAACCAGAGCAAAGGTATGGAGACGAATGTTGCAGAATTGTTGAAACAGAACCGCCAGTTGTCTTCTGAAAAAATGAGACTTTATGATGGGTACAAAGATGGTTGTATTGATCGGGAACTGTACAAGCAGAAAGCAGAAAAGATAGGCAGACAGTTGGAAGAAATCAGACGAAAGATAGCAGAGTCTGAACGTGATGCAAAGATGCTTAAGCAGGACAATACTGCGAAGGAAATGAAACTGGAAGAATTTCTGAACATGGAGAAATTCGATACAGAGAAGTTACGGGAGATCATCAAGGTTATCCGGGTGCATAGCCAGGAGGAAATCGAAATTGAATGGAATTTTGATGATGTATTTTTAGGGCAGAGATAAAATGTTCTGGACAAGAGCGATTTTGTGGAAGATAATAAAAGTGCTGGGGTACCTGATTGGAATGGTCAGGTACTATCCGGCAAGAAAAAAGAAATATTTTTTTTGTCCCATACTTGACACGTCCACACATCTGCAGGCATACCTACTGCAGTAATCAGGCAAAGGCAGGTATGAATCCGAAGACGCTGCAGTACCTGATGGGACATTCGGATATCGGTGTGACGATGAACACTTACACTCATCTGGGACTGGATGATGCGAAGAACGAGATGATTCGTATGGAGGAACTGGAGCAGGCGAGAAAAGAAGTGGACAAGACGGAAGGCAAGAAGCCGATGAGGCAGAATATGTTTAAAGTAGTATAGAGACAGCAGATACGCTCAGGGGAGACCTTGGGCGTTATTTTTGTGCTTTGGAATTGTGGAGGAACAAGAAAGATAGTATAATTGAGGCAGATTAGAAGTTAGTTATTTTTGATGGTAATGATTCGTTTTTAAGCAAACAGGAGGGATGATTTTGTTACAGACTCTTTACATATTTGGCAATGGCTTTGATATAGCCCATGGAATTAAAACGCCATATGCTGCTTTTAGAGAATTTTTAAAAGAGAACCATGAGTCATTTTTGACTACTTTTGAAAGTATGTATTATATTCAACCATTAGATGATACAGAGCCTTGGTATACGAAAGAGGCTCAAGAAAGATGGGACAAGAGAGTTATAGATGATTTGTGGTGGAGTTTCGAAGAGCGAATTGGGCATCCGGATGTGGAAGGAATGTATGATTCTGCATATTCAATGATAGATACAATGCCGGCAGAAGGTATTATTGATACTATGGATGAATATTGGAGAGAACAGTATGGATTTGTTGATAAACTTCAGATGTATGTTCTAGAATGGCTACAAACTATTGATACATCCAAGGTTACTTGCAAAAAAGATAATCTCATTAATAATAAAAACGACTTGTTTATGAGTTTTAATTATACGGATACTCTTGAAAGTGCTTATGGTATTAGTTATGTATTCCACCCACATGGTGGAGTTCCGTCATGTTGTAATATAGCGCCTATTATGGGACATGGAAATAAGTATATTATTGATTCATATCGTAGGAAAGCAAAAGAGGCGCAGGAAGAATATGTTGAATGGTACGAAAGTATCTGTAATGCAACGGCCGATTTTTGTGAGTCAATGTATAAAGATACTGATGCAATAATAAGTGAGAACGATGACTTTTTTTCTGCCTTGTGGAATGTAAATCAGGTTGTGTGCTTGGGGTTGTCTTTTGGAGATGTTGATGTTCCTTACCTTGATAGAATTCAGCATGAAGTTCGTCCAGAAATAAAATGGATGGTTTACTATCATAGTGAAGATGACCTTAAGCGCTTGAAAAGTGTTTTCGGAATTACAGGTATTTCAAGAAAGTTTGAAGTATATTTCCTAAAAAGTGATAACTTTTGGGATAGGTGAAAGTAGGTGATTTCTTTGAAATTAATAGATGAAATAGAAACGCTAATAGCTATGCATCAGGAAGGTCCTTACTGGGATTTCAAGAGAGAATGGTATGGTGACAATAAGGACGGTGATATGCTTATTGATATCATTTGTATGGCCAATAACTTGGTGGATAGAGATGCTTATATCATTATTGGTGTCGATGAAGAAAGAGATTATACCATTCAAGATATTACACAGGACACTAATCGTAGGAATACGCAGATGCTCACAGATTTCATTAGAGGCAAGAAATTTGCGGGTGATTTTCGACCAGTTGTGACTGTAGAGCAGGTGCAATTGGCTAATGGGCTAGTAGATGTTATTGTGATTCATAATAACACAAATACTCCTTATTTTTTAAAAGAGAAGTATAAGGGAATATTTGCTAATAATATCTATGTAAGACTTCAGGACAGTAATACGCCGTCTGATAAATCAGCAGATTTTCATCATGTTGAATATCTTTGGAAGAAGAGATTTGGAATGCTGCTTTCACCAATTGAAAAAGTGAAATTATATCTGAAGCATCCTGAACACTGGGAAAATAGTCCGTCAAGCGAAGATAAGAAATACTATAAGTATGCTCCAGAATTTACGATTGACCATACCTATGAGCCCGAAGATGGAAGGGATGGTTATGAATATTATCTGTTTGCACAAACTGATCCAAGACCCCATTGGAGTGAAATAAAAATTTGCTATTATCAGACTGTCCTTGCAGAACTCGGTGGTGTGATTCTTGATGGTGGTAGGTATTTTACAGCAACGCCGGATAGGGATGGTATATCACTTACAGAGTATCATCACTGGGATGTACCGTATCGTTATATGATAAAAGGAAAATTAAATCACTTGGTTCATGAATTCTATTATGTAGATGATGGTGACGAAGCACGGCATGCCCATAATGAATATGAAAATTGTATCTTGATTTTTGAGAATGACACAGAACATCAGCATTTCAGAAACTATGTTAGAAAAAATTGGGATAGAAAAGAAGAGTTTGCAAAAGATATCTGGATTCCTTATATGGAGCAGTTACCAGGATATAATATGGATGCATTTCGTGAAGAATATAGAAATATGCAGATTCTTAGAAAAATGTTGAATGAGTTTAGAAAAACAATACAAGAAAATGAGCATTAATGTGCTATGGTAATCAGAACCTCAGATATGCACCCCCCCTTCCATTTTCTATCGTTAAAAGGTTCGAAAACCTCGGTAGTCTGCACCCCCTAAACCGACTACCAATTGACTACTATAGACTACTACACTTGGTCTCGAACTGCCGTATTTTGCCACTTTGGCTACAGTTTCCGGAAAGCTGTAACTCTTGAAGAAATCCAAAAAAGTGCGTAAAATAGGGCAAAACGAGGCATTTCAGGAGGAAAAATATAATGATTAAAGTACTTTTCATCTGCCACGGCAATATCTGCCGCAGCACAATGTCCCAATTTGTTTTTCAGGACATGATCAATAAGCAGGGGCTTACTGACCAGTTCTATATTAATTCAGCAGCTACCAGCCGGGAGGAAATCGGCAACGGACCGCATTATGGAACCGTGGCAAAATGTCGGGAAATGGGAATTCCGGTACTTCCCCATAAAGCAGTGCAAATGACTGAAAAAGATTATCGGGAGTATGATTATCTGATTGGTATGGATACCTGGAACATCCGGAATATGAAACGGATCGCAGGTGGCGATCCGGATGGAAAAATACATAAGCTTTTGGAATTTCATAATTCATCAAGGGATATTGCAGATCCCTGGTATACAGGAAATTTTGATGAAACTTATGCTGATGTAGAGGAAGGGTGCATTGCTTTTCTGGAATATCTGAAACAAAAGGGTGATGTCAGATAAACGGAGAATACTACAACCTTGGAACATAGTATGACTGAAAACCCGATAATAAAACAATAAATACAAATTACGCAGCCGCCGGAGAAAGAATTTGTCGATGAAAAATTCTTTACATCTGGCGGTTTTGCTTCTATACTGACAGTAGAGCAGCTCTGAGGGAATTCTTATCCCTTTTGGATTCTAAGCCGCAAGGACATTGTCTGAATGTGGCATCTGGTTAATGTCATGGGCATATCGCCCACATTCTCAGGAAAGACGAGGATTGTAAATGAAAAATAAATATGAATGTTTTGTGGAAAGCTTCAGGCAGAAACTGGTTGAAGCAACGGGTTATGAGGAAAGCCGGATTTATTATAAGAAAAAAGAGGATTATCCTCCTACTGCCGGCGATCGTATTTTTGTGAAGCAGTATGAGGAAAGCGGTGTGTCGGAGGTGTGTGCCCTGTATGTGGAGGATCTGTATGAGGAATACAGTCAGGGAATGACTCTGGATGTGATTGTGGAAGACGTACAGAAGCGGCTGGACAGTCTTACCAGAACGGATATTATAGAGAAGGCCAAAATACTGAATGATTACAATAAGATCAAGAAATACCTGTTTGTTCGTCTGCTAAACAAAACCAAATATGAAAAGGAATTGAATGATTCTGTTTATCGTGTGATCGGGGATATTGCCCTGGTACTTTATGTGCATATGGGAGAAGTGGAAGGGTATACCAGCAGCATGAAAGTGAAAAGTCATATGTTGGAAAGCTGGGACAGATCTCAAGAGGAAGTGTTCGATGCAGCTCTTCTGAATACTTACTTTATTTCTCCTCCCAGAATCTACTGCTGGGAAAAGATGATTTTTAATTCCAGCTATGAGGGTGAAAACTTCATGAATCTTCTGTCAGATTATCCGATCCGTAAAAATGCAGTGGGAAATTGTCTCAGCACGGTACGGCGTACCAATGGAGCTGTGGCAGTTTTTCTTCCGGGTGTAGCAAAAAGGCTGGCAGATCTGATGAATGGGAATCTGTATCTGGTCTTTACCAGTGTTCATGAGGTAATGATACATAATGAAAAAACTGCGAATCCGGAGGATTTACTCCATGTTCTGGCAGATACTGTGCGGGAAACGACTCCCGAAGCGGATGTACTGACATTGCATATTTATCATTATAACAGGGCAACAGGGATTTTCAGTCTTTGTGAAGAAGCGGAAAGTCAGGGGGAATAACACGGATAAAAAAACTGCATATACTGGTCATAAAAGGAAAAACAGGGGGAATGACCTTTGGCATATAAAATTATGCTTGATGCAGGACATGGAGGAAGTATTCTGCGGAAAAATCACATAGTGGACAGGTATGCTTCATAATTTGTGTAGAGGACCAAAATGGAGTATTTCTGCATTGAAAAAGAAAGAAGCAGCTGATTGGACAGTGAACAGAATTTTTTTGAATAAAACTTCTGTGGAGGAGATTCTGATTCGTATGATAAAACAGTACGAAAAAACAGAAGAATTTTATGGTACAGGCTCTGACGGGGACTCCGGGAAAATACTGGGAGAGAATGGAACCCGGAGGGAAAGTCAATGAGACGGGAATGTCAGAGCTTTACAGAAAAAATATATTCTGCAGCTCTGTATATCCGTTTATCACGGGAGGATGGAGATAAAGAGGAAAGTGACAGCGTATCCAATCAGAAAAAACTGTTGACAGAATACCTGAAGAAGGGAGAATTTCAGATCTATGATATTTATATAGATGACGGATACAGCGGAACAGATTTTAACAGGCCGGGTTTTAAAAAAATGATGGAGGATATTTATGCCGGACTGGTAAACTGTGTAATAGTCAAGGATCTTTCCAGATTTGGGAGAGACTATATTGATACGGGACGTTATCTGGAACGTGTTTTTCCCGAATTGGGGATTCGATTTATTTCTGTTACAGACGGGATTGACAGTTTGTATCAGACTTACGATATACTCCTTCCGATTAAAAACATTTTTAACGAACAGTATGCCAGAGACATTTCTCAGAAAATAAGAGCAACCATGAGAGCCAAGCAAAAGGCAGGGGAATTTATCGGTGCCTTTGCCTGCTATGGATATCGGAAAGATCCCTGTAACAGAAACCGACTGCTCATTGATGAATATCCGGCATCAATAGTGAAGACAATCTTTTCACTGTTTTTGGAAGGAAAAAGTAAGCAGGAGATTGCGGATATTCTGAATGAAAGAGGTGTTTTGTGTCCTTCCCGGTACAAAAAAAGCTGTGGAGAAAATTACAGGAGCAGAGCAGAAAAAGATTCGGGATGGACTTATTCCACCATATACAATATGCTGCACAATCAGATTTATACGGGAGCAATGGTTCAGGGAAAAAAATATCAGAAGATGAGGAGCAGTCAGCATATGGTAAAAAAGGACGAATGGATTATTGTTCAGGATACGCATGAAGCGATCATTGATCAGAAAACGTGGAGAGAAACACAGAGGCTTCTTGGACAGAGACGCAGAGCGTGTTCCGGAGAATACAGTGAGAATCCTTTTTCCGGCCTGATTTTTTGCGGCTGCTGTAAAAAACCTATGATCTTGAATCGCTGGAAGCGTGCGGATGGAAAAATGAGCGCTTCCTTTTACTGCGGTACTTACAAAAGAAAGGGAAAAAGCGGCTGTACTCCTCATGCGATTCCAGCTGAACTTCTGGAAAGTATAATATACAGAGATATGCAAAAACTTTTGGAACATGATATGAATCTGCAGGAACTTCGACAGAAAGTCTGGAAGCAGCAAATGGAAGAGAAAAGGCTCAGCAGAAAAAAAGAACAGTCCCGGGCAGAGACTTCTTGCAATAAAATGCGGAGACTGAAACAACAGGTTTATGAGGATTATCGGGAAGGGCTTTTATCGCGAAGAGAATTTATGAATTATACAGAGGATTATACAAAAAAAGAGCAGTTTTATATGGATCAGATGGAACACCTAAAAGATATGGAAGATCTGCGGGAAGAGAAAAGGACATGGAAGGGAAATCATGCAAACAGGGAGGAGGGATTTGGTCGACAGACAATAAGTGCTGCTGTGAAAAAAAGAGTGCTGATGGAACTGATCGATCATATAGAAGTCAGGGAAGAAAAATTTCTGGATGTATATTATAATTTTTCTCAATCAGGTTCCGGCTGATTTTCGCAGAATAGTGACGCCACATGGAGGAGGAGATCCGGGAGCGGTTTATCAGGGGAGACAGGAGAAGGATGACACACTTCGACTTACTCTGGCAGTAGGTGAACTTCTGGAAAAAAATGGTATCAATGTTGTATATACACGGACAACGGATGTGTATCAGACTCCTTTTGAAAAGGCAAAACTTGCAAATGAATCCGGCGCGGATTATTTCATTTCCTTTCACAGAAACAGCAGTCCTGAGGCAGATCAGTACCAGGGAGTAGAGGTTCTCTTATATGATAAAAACGGCATTAAATATGAGATGGCGGAAAATATCCTGGGGGCAATGGGAGAGATTGGCTTTCGGGAGATTGGGGTAAAAGAGCGCCCCGGACTTGTGGTGCTCAGGAGGACTAAAATGCCTGCGCTTCTTGTTGAAGCAGGTTTTTTAAATTCCGAAGAAGATAACCGGATTTTTAATGAACAGTTTGATGATATGGCAGAAGGGATTGCCGGCGCAATTTTAGGGACACTGACAGAAGAGACCGTTGAGAACCCTTTGTATTATCGTGTGCAGACAGGTGTATTCCGAAAACGGGAAAATGCAGACAGGATGCTTTACCAGTTGACGGATCAGGGATTTCCATCCTATATTCTTAAGGAAAATGATTTTTATAAAGTACAGACAGGTGCTTTTCAACAGATTGGAAATGCAGTTGATATGGAACAGAGATTGCGTGATGCGGGATACAGTACTATAATAGTAACAAGATAAATGATAAAGGGAGAAAAACATGACCAGTTATGAGAAATTTCTGAAAAAAACAGAAGATTTTATATTTATAGAACATAAACCGGAAAAAGCAGATATTATTTTTGTTCCCGGTAATGGCTATCCACATATGGCAGAAAAAGCAGCTTCCTTATATAAAGAAGGATATGCACCATGGATTCTGCCAAGTGGGAAATACAGTATTACAGCAGGAAAGTTTTCTGGTGTATTATTAAAGGAAGAAATCTATAACAGTGATTATCGGACAGAGTGGGAATTTCTGAAGGATGTTCTTATAAAAAACGGAGTCAGTGACAAGGATATCCTGAAAGAAGATCAGGCTACCTTTACCTGGGAAAATGCCTTATATTCTCGAAAAGTCACTGATGCAGCAGGAATTACTGTAAATAAGGCGATTCTCTGCTGCAAAGCATATCACGCAAGACGTGTGCTGATGTATTATCACAGAGCCTATCCGGAGGCTGAATTTCTGGTATGTCCTTCCTTTCCAGATGGCATCAGCCGTGGAAACTGGAGAGAAACACAGGAAAGCATTGGAGAAGTGATGGATGAAGTGACTAGGATTATCAGCCAGTTTTCTCTGATGATGGATTAAAAATTGTTTGGCCGGATCAGACAGGATCCGGCCTTTTGTCCGGAGACTCAAAAAAATATAATTTAGGGGTGTCAGAAAAAGAAGAATTATGATATAATACGGATGTCGAAATATGAAAATTTGTGTTACGAAATGTTTACAAAAGAGTAAAACTTTGATATATTAAAAGATAAATGATATAAAAAATGCAGATTATATATTAATGTGCAGATGCTTGATATATAAATGATTATGACGATAAACAGATGTATATAAATAGATGAGGTGTAATGATGATGAAGAGAAATGAAAGTAAGAGAAACGTACAGTTTTTAGCTGCTGCAGCCCTGACCGCTGCGCTGATAACAGGACAGATCCAACCGATATCCGTGTTTGGTGGAAACACGGAAATTCAGGTCAGCAGCCTGATCCCGGATAATATAACCATTGATCACCCCGTCCCGTTATCTGATATTTCTCTTCCGTCCAGTGATTATGGTACTCTTTCCTGGGCAGACAGCTCCAGTATACCATCAGAAAGAGTGCAGTCTTATGATGTAGTATTCCGCCCTTCTGATTCTGTAGATCTTTCAGATATTTCCGGATGGGATGGAAGCTCAGATGCAATATATGGAAGGGTTACGGTAGTAGTAAGCAGTCTGGAGGAAAACGGATCAGAAGAGGAATATGAAGATCCGGAGGAGTGGACAGAAGAAGGCGAAGAGCAGGGAACAGGAGAAGAGGAAGAAACGGAAAATGAAATTCCGGAAGAAGAGACTGAATCTGAGACAGAAGATACAGAAAATGGAGAAGAGGAAATTCCGGAAGCAACAGTAACGCCAGGGGCAGAGGAAACTCCGGAAGCAACGGTAACTCCGGGAGCAGAGGAAACTCCGGAAGCAACAGTAACGCCAGGGGCAGAGGAAACTCCGGAAGCAACGGTAACTCCGGGAGCAGAGGAAACTCCGGAAGCAACAGTAACGCCAGGGGCAGAGGAAACTCCGGAAGCAACGGCAACCCCAGGGGCAGAGAAAACACCGGAGGCAACGGTAACTCCGGGGGCAGAGGGAACTCCGGAAGCAACGGTAACCCCTGAGATAACGGAAACACCGGAGCCTACCATTACACCAGAAGCAGATAAAGATAATATTTTTGACCGGGAAGAAGATAAAGACGAACGTCCGGCAGAGGCAGATAAAGAACTGAGTAAAGAAGAGCAGGAAGAAGCGGCAGCAGTAAATCACAGCTGTAATGGTATTTCTGTATCGGGAATCAATCTTCCCTGGTATGTTCAGTTCCGTGCGACCAGTGGAGAAGATTATCAGTTTTCCAACGAGGATGAAGCAAACGTATTCAAATCCTATGAATTTGAGTTATGGGATCTGAAAAATAATACAGAATATGAGATTCCGGACGGAGAATATATCAGTGTGACAGTTCCGGTGAAAGCAGGATATACCTATACGATTGAGCACCTTCTTGACAGTGGCGCCATGGAGACGATTGTTCCGAGTGTGGATGGCAGTACCATGGTATTCAGCACTCATTCCTTCAGCCCGTTTGGGATTGCAGGAAGCAAGCCTCTCGTAGGTGAAGAAATTCAGGAGGATGGTTATGACGGTACTGTCAGACCTACTTCCGCGCCTTCATCCGACAATGGATCCGGTACGTCTGCAACGGTGACACCTTCCCAGAATAACGAAGGATCAGATGATGCTTCAGAATCCGGAAGCAGCACAGGAACTTCTGATTTACAGAGCAGCGCAGAGACAGAAGATGAGGATCAGGGCGATTCTGCTCCGGCGGTAAACACAGGGGATAATACTCCTGTAGGCGCTTTTGTGGTGCTGGCAGTTGCAGCACTGGTGATCGTAGGAGTCATTCTTTATCTTCGTAAAAGAAAAAACAAATAAACGTACATAGGTAAAACAGCCCTCCCATATACATGTTATTGGGAGGGCCGTTTGTATGAAAACAAAAAATGTTTTAAAATCACTTTTTCTTTCTTATTTGTTAACAGGAGTCTGTCTGCTGCTGCTTGCCTTTCTGGTTTTCCGGTTTGACCTGGGAGTGGCACCTGTATCTGCGGGAATTGTGGCAGTTTATGTGATTTCCTGTCTTGCCGGAGGTTTTTTTGCCGGAAAGCTTATGAGAAAGAACAAATACTTCTGGGGTATCCTGGTAGGTCTATGCTACTTTCTGCTTCTTGTGTTTGTATCTTTTGTGGCAGAGAAAAGATGGGATATGTCATTTCAGCATCTGATCACTACATTCTGTATGTGCCTGGGAGGCGGTGCCCTGGGAGGGATGCTTGCATAAGCTAAAAAAAGGCTTTTAATTGGCTGGATTTTATGCTATACTATGCCCAGATAATTTTATATACATAAAGGAGGATATACAATGGAGCATATCAAAACATTAAATACAAAGAATCTGCAGAACACAGTGAAAAAAGGTGGATGTGGCGAGTGCCAGACTTCCTGTCAGTCAGCATGCAAGACTTCCTGTACTGTAGGAAATCAGAGCTGCGAGCATAAATAAGACAGATTTTTAGGAAGTCATTTAAGCAGCGGGGTGAAAACCGCTGCTTCTTCTTTTGCTGTGTGCCGGAACAAATAAAAGGTTCTGACAGAAACACGGCAGATGAATTTACAGGAAAGGATTTTTTTAGAGAAATGAGTCTGATTCACAGATATCAGAGCAATGGTTATAATATTGTTCTTGACATTAACAGCGGGTGTATCCATCTGGTGGATCTTGTAACATACGAGGTTTTACCTTATATAGAGGAGGGACTGTCCGCAGAGGAAATTTCAGCAAAGCTGAATGACAGATTTAAAGATGAGGATATCCGGACATCTGTTTCTGAATGCCTGAAACTGAAAGAAGAGGGCATGCTTTTTACAAAAGATATTTACGAGGGTGCAATCGATGAGTTTACAAAAAACAGTAAACCGGTAGTGAAGGCTCTCTGTCTTCATGTAGCTCATGACTGTAATCTTGCCTGCCGCTACTGTTTTGCAGAAGAGGGTGAATATCACGGAAGACGGGCAATCATGTCTTTTGAAGTGGGAAAAAAAGCACTGGATTTCCTGATCGCAAATTCCGGCTCCAGAAGAAATCTGGAAGTGGATTTCTTTGGCGGGGAACCGCTGATGAACTGGCAGGTAGTAAAGGATCTGGTAAAATACGGAAGAGAGCAGGAAAAAATTCATAATAAAAATTTCCGCTTTACGATTACTACCAATGGCGTACTTCTGGATGATGAAGTAATGGAATTCTGCAACCGGGAAATGTCCAATGTGGTTCTCAGCATTGACGGGCGTAAGGAAGTCAATGATTACATGCGCCCCTTCCGTAAAGGTGCCGGAAGCTATGACCTTATCATGCCGAAATTCCAGAAGTTTGCGGAGTCCAGAAACCAGGAAAATTATTATGTGAGAGGAACCTTTACTCACCATAATCTTGATTTTTCAAAGGATGTTCTGCATTTTGCAGATATGGGCTTCAAACAGATTTCTGTTGAGCCGGTTGTAGCTCCGGAGGAAGAGGACTATGCGATCCGTAAGGAAGATATTCCCCAGATCCTTGAGGAATACGATACCCTTGCAAAAGAAATGATCAAGAGGGAAAAAGAGGGAAGAGGATTTAATTTCTTCCATTTTATGATCGATCTTACAGGAGGTCCCTGTGTGTATAAACGCCTTTCCGGATGTGGATCCGGAACAGAATATCTGGCAGTGACTCCGTGGGGAGATCTCTATCCATGCCATCAGTTCGTCGGTGAAGAGCAGTTCCTGATGGGAAATGTAGAGGAAGGGATTACCCGTCCACAGGTCCGGGATGAATTTAAAAACTGTAATGTTTATACAAAGGAAGCCTGCAGAGACTGTTTTGCAAGATTCTACTGCAGTGGAGGATGTGCAGCCAATGCATATCATTTCCAGAATGATGTAAAAGGAAATTATGAGATCGGATGTGAACTCCAGAGAAAACGAGTGGAGTGTGCAATTATGATCAAAGCCGCTCTTGCGGACTAGATAAATCAGTCCGCAGGATAACATATGGTATCATGGGGACTTAAAAAAGAAGGGAAAAACAATGAAGAAAAAAAGAGGTGTCATTGTACTGGTCCTGACTGTGATCTTAACAGCGTTCCTGTGTTATACAGCCGGTGTGGGGTTTGGTCCAACAGGAACCGGGGCGGCGAAAAACATTAATACCGGTCTTGATCTGTCAGGCGGAGTAAGTATCACTTATGAAGCAAAGGACAAAAACCCAGGTAAAGAAGAAATGTCTGATACTGTTTACAAAATGCAGAAGCGTGTGGAACAGTACAGTACAGAAGCGCAGGCTTACCAGGAGGGAGACAACCGCATCACAGTTGAGATCCCGGGTGTGACAGATGCAGATAAGATCCTTAACGAACTGGGTAAACCAGGTTCTCTCTGCTTTATCGAGGAGACAGACTCCGAAGGAAATGCAAACTTTGTTGCCGGAGAAACCAAATATGAGCTTGCAAGAAGCATCGACGAGATCAGAGAAGCCGGATCTGTTGTACTGGAAGGTACAGATGTGGCAGATGCGCAGGGCGGCGCCTATCAGAAACAGGATGGCAGCAGTAGAGAATATGCAGTCAGCCTGAAACTGACAGATGAGGGCAAAAAGAAATTTGCGGAAGCTACAGAAGCAAATGTAGGCAAACAGATTGCGATCATTTATGACAATGAAGTATTAAGCGCTCCAACTGTAGAAGAAGCGATCACAGGCGGTCAGGCAGAGATCAACGGCATGGCAGATGTGGAGGAAGCACAGAATCTGGCATCCTATATCCGCATCGGATCTCTGAGTCTGGAACTGGAGGAACTTCGCTCCAGTGTCGTAGCAGCCCAGCTTGGTGAAGAGGCGATTACAACAAGTGTTACTGCAGGCGCGATCGGACTTGTGATTGTAATTCTGTTTATGATCCTTGTTTACAGAATTCCGGGAATCGTTGCAGCTTTTGCGCTGATCCTTTATACAGCCATTGAGCTGATTACCCTGAATGCTTTTGATATTACCCTGACCCTTCCGGGTATTGCAGGTATCATTTTGGGTATTGGTATGGCGGTAGATGCAAATGTTATCATCTATGCACGTATTCAGGAAGAAATTGCAGAAGGAAGTTCTGTAAGAACAGCGATCCGTTCCGGATTTTCCAAAGCTTTTTCCGCGATCATTGATGGAAATATCACCACTCTGATTGCATCCGTAGTTCTGATGTGGCTGGGTTCCGGTACGGTTAAAGGCTTTGCATATACCCTGGCTCTTGGTATCGTGGTTTCCATGTTTACGGCGCTTGTGATCTCCAGACTGATCATGAATGCTCTTTATGCAGTGGGATTCCAGGATGCGAAGTTCTATGGAAAAGCAAAACAGAGAAAATCTTTCAACTTTGTCAGAAAGAAGAATGTATTCTTTATCCTTTCACTGATCCTGATCCTTGTAGGACCGGTATCGATGATGATCCATCAGAAGACAGATGGAAGCAGCCTGAATTACAGCCTGGAGTTTTCCGGTGGTACGGCAACTACAGTTACCTTTAAGGAGGATATGGATATTAAGACCATCGACTCCGAAGTGACTCCTGTAGTGGAAGAGGTTACCGGAGATAAAAATGTACAGCCGACCAAGGTTGTGGGAACAAATCAGGTGATCATTAAGACCCGTGCTCTTTCCCAGGAGGAAAGAGAAGCTCTGAATGATGCAATGGTAGAGAAATTTGATGTTGACAGATCTCTGATCGCATCTGAAAGTATTTCATCTACAGTAAGCTCAGAAATGAGACAGGATGCATTCGTTGCAGTTGTTGTGGCAACTCTTTGCATGCTTGCTTATATCTGGTTCCGATTCAAAGATATCCGCTTTGCCGGCAGTGCAGTTCTTGCACTTGTGCATGACGTCCTTGTAGTATTTGCTTTTTATGCACTGGCAAGAATTTCAGTGGGAAATACATTTATCGCATGTATGCTGACCATTGTGGGTTACAGTATCAATGCAACCATTGTTATTTTTGACCGTATCCGTGAGAATATCAGGAAAAGAGGAGCTCGCGCAGATCTTACAGGGATTGTAAATGACAGTATCACACAGACTCTTACCAGAAGTATCTATACTTCTCTTACTACATTTGTGATGGTAGCTGTACTTTTTGCAAGGGGAGTATCTTCTATCCGTGAATTTGCACTTCCGTTAATGGCAGGTATCATTTGCGGTGCATATTCTTCTGTTTGCATTACAGGCTCTCTGTGGCTGGTAATGAAGCAGGGATTTGGAAAAAACAAAGTACAGGCTGTTGTACAAAAGACCTCAGGACAGAAAAACAATGAGAGTGTGCAGAGTGCAGCTCCGGTTAAGAATCAGGGAAATGGACAGAAACAGCCGAAAAAGAAAAACCGTAAAAGAGTAGCAGAGCGTCTGGCTGCTCAGGAAGCAGAGAAAAATTCTGTTTCAGATAAGGATAAAACTGAATAAATCAGGATAAGAAAAATGGTCCCGGGGCAGTAAGGTTGTCCCGGGGCATATTTTTAACAGGAGAAAAAGATGGAAAAATGGGTAGTAATGGCTAAAAAAGCTGATTTTCAGGAAATCGGCAGAGAGTTTGGAATCGATCCGGTAGTGGCAAGACTGATCCGGAACCGGGATGTTGAAGGAAGAGAAAGTATCCGTTCCTATCTGTACGGAACACCGGATGAACTTCCTTCTCCCTGGCTTTTAAAGGATATGAAAAAAGCAGCGGAAATCCTGTCTGCAAAAATTGATTCTGGTGCAAAAATCCGCATTATCGGAGATTATGACATTGACGGTGTGACAGCTACCTATATTCTGCTTACAGGCCTGAAACGCCTCGGAGCCGATGTGGATACCTATATTCCGGATCGTATCAGGGACGGCTATGGACTTCACAGCCAGCTGATCGAAAAGGCGGCGGTTGATGGAGTGGATACGATTGTCACCTGTGACAATGGAATCGCGGCTTCTCAGGAGATCGCTCAGGCAAAAAAAGGCGGAATGACAGTAATCGTAACGGATCATCATGAGATTCCATATCAGGATACGGAACAGGGGAGAGTGTGGATCATTCCTCAGGCTGATGCAGTGATCAATCCCAAACAGCCGGACTGCGCATATCCGAATAAAAATATCTGTGGAGCGGTAGTGGCATGGAAGCTGATCTGGTCTCTGTATGAAACTTACGGAATCGATCGGAATGAGATTCTGGAGTTTTCTGAAGCGGCAGCAGTAGCTACGGTAGGAGATGTTATGGATCTGCAGGGGGAAAACAGAATCATTGTAAAAGAGGGGCTGAAACGACTTCCAAAAACAAGAAATCAGGGATTTCGGGCTCTGATCGAGGCCAATGGTCTGGAAGGAGAAAGAATTACGGCGTACCATGTAGGTTTTGTCCTGGGACCCTGTATCAATGCCAGTGGAAGACTGGATACGGCATCCAGAGCGTTATCCCTTCTCTGTACAAAGGAGTGGGATCAGGCTGCAAAAGAGGCCGGAGATCTGGTGGCATTGAACCAGAGCCGGAAAGCAATGACAGAAGAAGGAAAAGAGAAAGCGATTGAAATGATCGAACACTCAGAGCTTTCTGAGGACAGAGTTCTTGTAGTGTACCTTCCGGAATGTCATGAAAGTCTCGCGGGAATCATTGCAGGGCGTCTGAGGGAGAAATATTATAAACCGGCCTTTGTACTGACCAGGGCGGAAAATGGAGTAAAAGGCAGTGGACGCTCCATAGAAGCGTATTCCATGTATGAAGAACTGGTCAGATGCAGCGATCTTCTGGAGCAGTTTGGAGGACATCCCATGGCAGCAGGCCTTTCTTTGAAAGAAGAAAATGTAGAGCCATTTCGAAGGAGGCTGAATGAGCTGTGTACACTTACACAGGCAGAACTGACGCCGAAGGTCACGATTGATGTTCCCATGCCGATTTCCTATCTTACCAGAGAACTGACAGAACAGCTTTCTATTCTGGAGCCGTTTGGGAAGGGAAATACAAAGCCTCTTTTTGCCCAGAAAGATCTTCGTGTTTTAAATCTGAGAATTCTGGGCAAGAATCAAAATGTGGCCAAGATGAAGCTTGTGGATGTAACAGGTACTTCGGTGGACGCTGTGTATTTCGGCCAGGCATTGGAATTTCAGGCTTATGTACAGCAGAAAGAGACGGTTTCTGTTACTTATTATCCGGAGATCAATGTATATCAGGGAAAGGAAAACCTGCAGACGGTGATCCGTAATTATATGTAACGGTAGAAAAAAGCCGGGATTTGGCGATAGTTGTCGGGTTTGGATTGATTCCGTAAAAAAAAAGTGATATACTTATTGAGATTATTTATGATAAAAACGGCTTTTTGCCGCAATTTTAATAGAACAGGCGGAGGTACGGGACTATGAAGAAAATTGAGGATTATGTAAGAAGTATTCCGGATTTTCCGGAGCCGGGGATTATTTTCCGGGATGTAACAAGCATTTTACAGGATGCAGACGGACTGACACTGGCGATCGATCTTATGCAGGATTGTCTGAAGGACACAGATGTGGATGTGATCGTTGGAACAGAATCACGGGGATTTATGTTTGGCGTACCGATTGCCTATAATCTTCATAAACCATTTGTGCCGGTAAGAAAGAAAGGCAAGCTTCCATGTGAAACTGTTTCCAGAAGCTATGATCTGGAGTACGGCAGCGCTGTCATTGAGATGCACAGGGATTCTATCAAACCGGGTCAGAAGGTTGCAGTGATCGACGATCTGGTTGCAACAGGCGGTACGGTAGAGGCAGCAGTAAAGCTGATCGAAGAGCTTGGCGGTGAGGTTGTTAAAATCGTATTTCTGATGGAACTGGCAGGCCTGAAAGGGCGTGAGAGACTGGCCGGTTATGATATCGCTTCTGTAATCCGCTATGAGGGAAAATAACAGGTAACTGACCACAGACAGATAGAATATCAGGCAGGTGGGAGAGAATGGCAGAAAAAGATAAAAATACAAAGCTTAATAAAGCAGCCGGGCTGACAGAGGAAGAAAAGCTGGAAACGGTGAAAAAAGCAGATGCAGCCGTGAAATCCATGAGCGATTTTACCAGCCCGGAGATCCTGTATCAGGAGCTGATCTCCAGTGTGAAAAAATATCATCCGTCTACGGATATTACTATGATACAGAAGGCCTATGAGGTTGCAAAAGAAGCACATAAGGATCAGAAGAGAAAGTCCGGGGAACCTTATATCATCCATCCTCTCTGTGTGGGAATTATCCTGGCAGATCTGGAATTGGACAAGGAAACCATTGTTGCCGGCCTTCTTCATGATTCAGTGGAGGACACCTGGATGACCTATGAAGAGGTAGAAAAGGAATTTGGGTCAGAGGTGGCTCTTCTGGTGGACGGAGTTACAAAACTGGGACAGCTGAATTACTCCAAAGATAAAGTGGAACTTCAGGCTGAGAATCTGAGAAAAATGTTCCTTGCCATGGCAAAGGATATACGGGTTATTCTTATCAAGCTTGCTGACCGACTTCATAATATGCGTACCCTGCAGTATATGCGGCCGGAAAAACAGCAGGAAAAAGCACGGGAAACTATGGATATCTATGCTCCCATTGCCATGCGTCTTGGTATTTCCAAGATTAAGGTTGAACTGGATGACCTTTCTCTGAAATATCTGAAACCGGATGTTTATTATGATCTGGTAGATAAGGTTTCATTGAGAAAGAGCGAAAGACAGGATTTTGTCAACGGCATTGTCAGGCAGGTGAAGCAGCATATGGAGGATGCAGGGATCCAGGCGCAGGTAGATGGCCGGATCAAGCATTTCTTCAGTATTTATAAAAAAATGGTAAACCAGAATAAGACCATCGATCAGATTTATGATCTTTTTGCAGTGCGTATTCTGGTAGACAACGTAAAGGACTGTTATGCGGCTCTTGGTGTGATCCATGAGATGTACAAGCCTATTCCCGGTAGATTTAAAGACTATATCGCCATGCCGAAGCCCAATATGTATCAGTCCCTTCATACAACACTGATCGGACCCAGCGGACAGCCCTTTGAGATACAGATCCGTACCTATGAAATGCATAAAACTGCAGAATATGGTATTGCTGCACACTGGAAATATAAGGAGTCCTCAGACGGAAAGGCTCCGGTAGGAAAAAGTGAAGAAGAGAAACTGAACTGGCTTCGTCAGATTCTGGAATGGCAGAGAGACATGTCAGACAACAGGGAGTTTATGAGTCTTCTGAAAAATGACCTGGATCTTTTTGCTGACAGTGTTTACTGCTTTACCCCTCTGGGAGATGTCAAAACTCTTCCGGCAGGTTCCACGCCGATTGACTTTGCTTACTGTGTACACAGTGCAGTGGGAAACCGCATGGTAGGAGCGAGAGTAAACGGGAAACTGGTTCCTATTGAATATGAGATTCAGAACGGAGACCGTATTGAGATCATCACCTCCCAGAATTCTCAGGGTCCCAGCCGCGACTGGCTGAAGCTGGTAAAAAGTACACAGGCAAAGAATAAGATCAATCAGTGGTTTAAGAAAGAGCTGAAAGAAGATAATATCCTGAAGGGCAAAGACATGCTTGCACAGTATGCAAAGACCAAAGGATATAAGATCGGTTCCTATACGAAAAGCCAGTATCTGGAAGCGGTTATGCGTAAATACGGGTTCCGTGACTGGGACTCTGTACTTGCAGCGATTGGGCACGGCGGTCTGAAAGAAGGCCAGGTATTTAATAAGCTGATGGAAGCCTATGAGAAGGAGAATACCAAAAAGATCACGGATCAGGATGTTCTGGATGCTGCCTCCGATGCGCAGGAAAAACTCAGGCTGGTAAAATCCAAAGGCGGTATTGTTGTCCGTGGTATTCATGATGTGGCAGTGCGATTTTCAAAATGCTGCAGTCCGATTCCGGGAGATGAGATCGTAGGCTTTGTTACAAGAGGCAGGGGGATTACCATCCACCGCACAGACTGTGTGAATGTGCTGAACATGTCAGAGGCGGATCGAACCAGACTGATCGAAGCAGAATGGCAGGCTGATACAAAAGCCTCCGAAAAATATATGGCAGAGCTCCGGATCTTTGCGAACAATCGAACCGGCCTGATCGTAGATCTTTCCAAGCTTTTTACAGAACGGAAGATCGACATGAAAAATATGAACTGCCGTACCAACAAGCAGGATAAGGCAACTCTTGCAGTCAGCTTTGAGATTGCCAGCAAGGAAGAACTGGCATCTCTGATCGAAAAGATCCGTCAGGTGGAAAGTGTTCTGGATGTGGAACGTACTACAGGCTGATGAAACGTACGGGAGATAAGAAAGAGAGAAACGATATGAAAAATGCAGATCTTCAGAAATGTATTCTTGGTTCCGTATCTACCAATTGCTATTTATTAAAAAACAAAGAAACAGGAGAGCTTCTGATCGTTGATCCGGCAGATCATGCGGAAGTAATCTCTTCAAAAATAAAAGAAATGCAGGCAAAACCGAAGGCAATTCTCCTGACTCACGGTCATTATGATCATATTCTGGCAGTGGAGGAACTGAGAAGGGAATTTGAGATCCCGGTTTATGCCTGTGAAAAAGAAGCAGGGATACTTCTGGATCCGTCAGCAAATCTTTCCGGATACGGAAGCAGAGTCTGTTCCCTGAAAGCAGATGTGCTTCTTACGGATCTTCAGGTTTTTGAGACGGCAGGCTTTTCTGTACAAATGCTCCATACCCCGGGACATACGGAAGGAAGCTGCTGCTATTACCTGGAGGAAGAGGGAATTCTTTTCAGCGGAGATACGCTGTTTTACGGTTCTGTAGGAAGAACAGATTTTCCGGGCGGAAGTACAGCTCAGATTGTCCGGAGCCTTCACAGACTGACAGACAATCTTCCTGAGGATACAGAAGTTTTTCCGGGACATGATATGTCTACGACCATTGGATATGAAAAGAGGTATAATCCATTTGTATAAGATCAGAATTCTGTTTGAAAACAGAGACTTTGAACATGATATTTATGAATTGATCCGGGCCTTTTATCCGGATGCGGAAATCCTTGTTTCTTATGAAAAAGAAGAGGAAGCAGAGGCAGATCTTGCATTCCGGGTGGAAGAACAGGAGCAGAGTTTCCTGATCCATTACCGTAGTGAGGAGCATACAGGTGTAACATGTGGAGAGATGATAAAGGGGCAGTCTTCGGATGCCCTTCTTTCCTGTAAAGAAGATCCTGCGGATAAAGAAAAGGCTCATGAGCTCCGAAAAGAGCAGAAGGATGTGATCAAGCAGGTACTTTACCGGCTTCTGGTGAAGCTTACAGGCAGGACGCTTCCCTGGGGAAATCTTACGGGAATCCGCCCGGCCAAGCTTGCCATGGCAATGCTCGAATCCGGAATGAAAAACTCTGAAGCTGCGCGGGAAATGAGAGAACGCTATCTGGTCAGTCCGGAAAAAACAGCGCTTGCTATTGCTATTGCAAACAGAGAAAGAGAGCTTTTAAAAGATATTGATTACGAAAATGGATACAGCCTTTATGTGGGAATTCCCTTTTGCCCAAGTATCTGTCTTTACTGTTCCTTCAGCTCCTATCCCCTGAAGCAGTGGAAAAACAAGGTGGATCTTTATCTGGATGCTCTGTGTAAGGAAATTGAGGCAGTGTCCCGGATCATGAAGGAAAAAGGCAGGAAGCTGGATACCGTTTATATCGGAGGCGGGACACCGACTACCCTGGAGCCGGAACAGCTTAAGCGGCTTCTGGATGCACTGACCGTACATTTTGACTGCAGGAATCTGGCGGAATTTACCATAGAGGCCGGACGTCCGGACAGCATTACAAAAGAAAAACTTCAGATGATCCGGAAATATCCGGTCACCAGAATTTCTGTAAATCCGCAGACAATGAATCAGGAAACTCTGGACATCATTGGAAGACGTCATACAGTAGAGGAGACAAAGAACGCATTTGCTCTGGCCAGAGAATGTGGCTTTGACAACATCAATATGGATCTTATTGTTGGTCTTCCCGGCGAGGACAGAGAAAAAGTGGCTCATACTTTGGAGGAAGTAAGGGCACTGGCTCCAGACAGTCTGACTGTACATTCCCTGGCTGTGAAACGTGCGGCAAGGCTGAACATGTTTAAGGACCAGTATCAGGAAATGACTTTTGAGAATAATCAGGAGATCATGGATCTGACCATGAAAACGGCTTACGAAATGGGAATGAGCCCGTATTATCTGTACCGTCAGAAAAACATGAAGGGTAATTTTGAAAATGTAGGCTATGCAGAGGTTGACAAAGCCGGGATTTACAATATACTGATTATGGAAGAGAAACAGCCCATTATTGCACTTGGAGCAGGCGGTTCATCCAAGCTGGTTTTTGACCATGGAAAAAGGATCGAACGTGTGGAGAATGTAAAGGATGTTTCCAATTATATTACCCGCGTGGACGAAATGATCGAGAGAAAGCGGGCTGGAATCCGGAAATGGCTGTAATAGGAGGTGTACAGGTTGGGTGCGGCAGAAGAGATGAAAACATCAGACAGAATACTGGACTTTGATCTGTCGGCCGAGCTGGATCACGGGATCGTGGTCAGTAATCTTGCGTATAAGGTGGCTTCGGAAATGGGGCTGGAGGAATCTGTCTGTTATGAGCTGGCAATTGCCGGTATGCTTCATGATATTGGAAAACTGAGGCTGACAGAATATATTAACGGACGGGAAAAGGATCCTCTTCTGATTGAGGAACTGAAATACGTCCGTATGCATTCCACACTTGGCTATGAGGAACTGAAGGGCCAGGGATATTCGGACTTCGTTCTGGAAAGTATCCTGTATCATCATGAAAATTATGATGGAACCGGCTATCCGGATAATCTGGCAGGAGAGGAGATCCCCATTGGCGGAAGAATCTTAAGAGTCTGTGATGTGTTTGCGGCACTGAGTTCAGACAGACCTTATCGTACAGCGTTTGATGTGGCTACAGTGGTGGAGCTTATGATCGATGAGATCAAAAACTTTGACATGGAAGTTTTTCTTGCATTTCAGAGAGTTATACATAAAAAAGAATAACAGGAGGCAGGCATGGCATTAAAGAAAAAACCGGTAACCGGTATGAAAGACATTTTACCAAAAGAAATGGAAATCCGTAATTATGTGATGAACATGATCCGTGAAACATACGGGAAATTTGGATTTTCTTCTATTGAAACTCCCTGTGTGGAGCATATTGAAAATCTCAGCAGCAAGCAGGGCGGAGAGAACGAAAAACTGATTTTTAAAATTCTCAAAAGAGGAGAGAAGCTGAAACTGGAAAGCGCAAAGGAAGAAGTGGATCTGGTGGATTCCGGCCTCCGTTATGACCTGACAGTTCCTCTTTCCAGATATTATTCCAACAATGCAAATGAGCTTCCGGCTCCTTTCAAGGCTTTGCAGATGGGAAATGTATGGAGAGCAGACCGTCCTCAGAGAGGACGTTTCCGTCAGTTTATGCAGTGTGACATTGACATTCTGGGAGAGCCTACCTATCTTGCGGAGATCGAACTGGTACTGGCAACCACAACTCTTCTGGGAAAACTGGATTTCCACAACTTCACTATCCGCATCAATGACAGAAAGATCCTGAAGGCAATGACCCAGTACAGCGGATTCCCGACAAAAAGTTTTGATACGGTATTTATCATTCTGGATAAGATGGATAAGATCGGTCTGGAAGGGGTTGCTGCAGAACTGGAAAAAGAAGGATTTGCAAAGGAAAGCATTGACACTTATCTTGGTATGTTCCGTGAGATCACATCGGATATCGAAGGTGTCCGTTACTGTAAAGAGAAACTGAAGGATGTTCTGGATCCGAAGGTGGCAGAGGATCTGGAAACAATCATTTCTTCTGTGGATGCCGTAAAGAGTGCCGACTTTAAGATTTCTTTTGACCCGACACTGGTTCGGGGAATGTCTTATTATACAGGACCGATCTTTGAGATCGCAATGGACGAGTTCGGAGGAAGCGTAGGCGGCGGCGGACGCTATGATGAGATGATCGGTAAATTTACAGGTCAGAATACTTCTGCCTGCGGATTTTCCATTGGCTTTGAACGCATTGTCATGCTGCTTCTGGAAAGAGGCTATGAAGTTCCGGGAAGCAATGCAAAAAAAGCATATCTGATTGAAAAGAACATGCCTGCAGACAAGCTTCTTACCATTCTGAAACAGGCGGAAGAAGAAAGAAGAAACGGAGTTCAGGTAAATCTTTCTATTATGAAGAAAAACAAGAAATTCCAGAAAGAACAGATGATGGGCGAGGGATATACCGAGTTTGTTGAGTTTTTCCGGGATAAACTATAAAAAGGAGTAGAAACCATGGCAGAAAGTATGAAGGGACTGCACAGAACCTGCCGCTGTGCGGAAGTGACAAATGAGATGACAGGAAATAAGGTAACGCTGATGGGCTGGGTTCAGAAGGCCAGAAACAAAGGCGGTATCGTATTTGTAGATTTAAGGGATCGTTCCGGAATCATGCAGGTGATTTTTGAAAACGGAAGCATTGATGAGGCAGGCTTTGAAAAGGCCGGAAAACTGAGAAGTGAATTTGTGATCGCCGTTACCGGTATCGTTGAAAAAAGAGGCGGCGCTGTAAACGAAAATCTTGCCACAGGTGAGATCGAGCTTCGTGCAAATGAACTTCACGTTCTGGCTGAATCAGAAGTTCCACCGTTCCCGATCGAAGAAAACAGCAAAACAAAAGATGAGATCCGTCTGAAATATCGCTATCTGGATCTGAGAAGACCAGATCTTCAGAGAAACCTGATGCTGAAAAGCAAGGTTGCCATGCTTACCAGAAAGTTCTTTGCAGAGGAAGGCTTCCTTGAGGTTGAGACTCCGATCCTTGGAAAGACAACACCGGAAGGAGCAAGAGATTATCTGGTTCCTTCCAGAGTTCATCCGGGAAGCTTTTACGGACTTCCACAGTCTCCTCAGCTTTACAAACAGCTTCTTATGTGTTCCGGTTATGACCGCTACATTCAGATTGCACGCTGCTTCCGTGATGAGGATCTTCGTGCAGACCGTCAGCCGGAGTTTACACAGATCGACATGGAGCTTTCTTTTGTGGACGTAGATGACGTCATTGATGTAAATGAAAGATATCTTGCCTATGTGTTTAAAGAAGTCCTTGGTGTGGAGGTACAGCTTCCAATCCAGCGCATCACATGGCAGGAGGCTATGGACCGCTTTGGTTCTGACAAGCCGGATATGCGTTTTGGAATGGAACTTCGCGATGTCAGTGAGGTGGTAAAGGACTGTGAGTTTGTAGTATTTAAGGGCGCGCTTGAGGCAGGCGGAACTGTTCGCGGTATCAATGCAGAGGGCCAGGGATCCATGCCGAGAAAGAAGATCGATAAGCTGGTAGAATTTGCAAAAGGCTATGGAGCAAAAGGTCTTGCCTATATTGCCATTGCAGAAGACGGAACAAGAAAATCATCTTTTGCCAAATTTATGAAAGATGAGGAAATGGATGCTCTTGTACAGGCTATGGAAGGAAAGCCGGGAGATCTGCTTCTTTTTGCAGCTGATAAAAACAAAGTGGTCTATGATGTTCTGGGCGCTCTCCGTGTAGAGCTTGCCAAGCAGATGGAGCTTCTGGATAAAAACGAATACCGTTTTGTATGGGTGACAGAATTCCCGCTTCTTGAGTGGAATGAAGAAGAAAACCGCTTTACTGCCATGCACCATCCATTTACTATGCCGATGGAAGAGGACATTGCTCTTCTGGATACTGATCCGGGCAAGGTTCGTGCGAAAGCTTACGACATTGTTCTGAACGGAAATGAGATCGGTGGAGGAAGTGTCAGAATCCACCAGAACGACATTCAGGAAAAAATGTTCCAGATGCTTGGATTCACTGAGGAATCTGCTTACGAGCAGTTCGGATTCCTTCTGAATGCGTTTAAATATGGAGTACCGCCTCATGCAGGACTGGCATATGGACTTGACCGTCTGGTTATGCTGATGGCGAAGGTTGACAGTATCCGTGATGTTATTGCTTTCCCGAAGGTAAAGGATGCCTCCTGTCTGATGACACAGTCTCCAAGCCAGGCAAGCAGTGTACAGCTGGAAGAACTGGGATTGGAACTGTCAGAAGAAGAAACAGAAGAATAAAAAAATCCTCTTTTCACCGGAATGTAGTGCCGGTGGAAAGAGGATTTTTATGTATCAGCTACTCAGAAAAATCATTCTTCAGAAGAGTCTTCCTCTGCTACAGGTGTGACACTGAGATTTCCAAAAATTCCTGCGCCTATGGAATGTCCGTCATCCTGAAGCTTCCAGGAGGCTCCATCATTAGTCAGTACAAAGGCGGAAGAATGAGTAAGCGTTTCTGTGTTTTTTTCGATATTTTTCAGAAGCAGTTCCAGAGAATGTTCATAGCGTTTCTGAGCACCGTCGATCACAGCCTCCGGGGAAGCCAGATACTCTTCCAGTTCTGCCTGATAAGCCTCGAGGATCGCATCACTGTCAAAGGTGGTAATATCCGCTTTTACCGTAGCGTAATAACTTTTGATCTGACAGTCTGTGATCTGAAAGTCAAAATTTCTGTGCATTTGCTCCACAAGAGCAGCTGCTATGGCATTTTTGGCTTCATCAGAGGTCGATAAAAGACTTTCAAGACCAAGATAATTGCTCATCTGATCCTGATCCATGGTTTTCAGGGTATCTAAATAGACGGTCAGTGTTTCTTCCGGAGTAAGGAGATCACTGTCAGAAAGATAAGTAATAAGACCGCCGACAAGATTGTTTTCCAGATCATGCGTCCTTCGGATTTCCCATTCCTCCTGATCAGAGCCTGTATTGACCAGAAGCAGAGTACATTCTTTTTTTACAGTTTTATAGGTGTTGTTTTTCAGAAGCTCATTCAGGATCAGATAACGATCCTCAAGAGAATCTGAGCTGTCTTCTGTATGATGGGAAGCGGAATCAGCAGCTGTAAGAATTGCTTTTTCCAGATGAGAAACAGCATAATCCCTGGCAAGAGCTTTTGCGTCAATGGTGGTCAGCTCCAGACTGGCAGCTGCTTCTTTTTTATTCCTGTCGACTTTGATGCGCAGGATTCTGTAATCAAAATCCTGAAAAAAGAGAGAAAAAACTTCTTTTACTTCTGTGGAAAGCGCGGTTTTTTCTGTGGCATCCGAAAAAAGTTTCCTGTAGGAAACATATTTCTGAGCTGTGTCGGAGTCCAGATTTTTCAGATGGTCCAGTTCACTTGTGATGACTCCCTTTACATCTGACTTATCTGTGTGGGAACAGCCGATTACCATAGATACGGCAAAGATAAGCAGGAGAAACGGAATCAGACCTTTTGCGATCTTCATAGGTTTCGTTCCTTTCCAAAATATTCTTTTTCATTTTACCAGATAACAGAGGAAAAGTCAAAAATACGAGGCCTGAGAAGGTAGGTGATAAAATCATGTGGGAAAAAGTGAAAAAACTGTGAAAACGCAGGTGATTCCGGCCAGGACTTTTCTTTTAGACGGGAATCTGTTATGATAAGAAAATCAGAGAAATCCTTTATTACAGGGAGGTAAGCACAGAAACTATGAAAAAAAGACTTTTAATCCTTTTGGGGATTCTTATAATTGGCGGAGCCGCAGGCGGCGTTTGCTGGAAAATGGGCTTTTTTGGTCAGGAAGAAGAGAGTGATCAGAGAGCATATGTGACAGAGATCAGCGAGTTGACAGGCGCGGTATCCGGAGTGACAAACCGCTATGCGGGTGTGGTCGAACCGCAGGAAACCGTTGAGGTGGAGCTTGAAAATGGGCGTGCGGTAAAGGAAGTTAAGGTAAAGACCGGAGATGAAGTTAAGCAGGGACAGCTGCTTTTTCAGTATGATCTGTCCAGTATTCAGGAGGATCTGGACGAGGCGCAGCTGGAACTGGACCGTCTGAAAAATGAAGCCTCCAGTCTGAAAGAACAGATAGCCACTCTTGAAAAAGAGAAAAAAAAGGTAAAACAGGATGAGCAGCTGGCGTATACCATTGAAATCGAAACAAATAAAATGAACCTGAAAAAAAATGAATACAGCCAGAAGAGCAAACAGGCGGAGATCACCAAGCTGCAGAACACAATGGTAAATACAGAGGTGAGAAGTTCTATAGACGGTGTGATCCAGAAGATCGACACCTCAAAACTGACCACTGGTGATGATGGATCAGATGATCTGGCAGTTGGTGACTCATACAGCTATTCTGATGACGGAAGTTCCGGAAGCGGAAAAAATGCATTTATTACCATTTTAAGTACAGGGGCTTACAGGATCAAGGGTACAGTAAATGAAATGAATATGGACAGTATTATTGAAGGACAGCCGGTGATCGTCCGCTCCCGTGTAGATGAGAAACAGATATGGAGAGGAACCATGGGAGCGATTGACCGGGAAAGTGCAAATTCTCAGAGCAGCAGTTCTTATGCCTGGGGAATGATGGATGCCAGCGGAGACTCTCAGACTTCGTCCTCTACCTATCCGTTTTATGTGGAGCTTGGCTCTTCTGACGGCCTGATGCTGGGACAGCATGTCTATATTGAAATGGATGAAGGGCAGGAAGATAAAAAAGAAGGTCTGTGGCTCAGCGAATATTATATTGTGGATGCACAGACGAACAGTCCTTATGTGTGGGCTGCAGATAAGGATAACCGTCTGGAAAAGAGAAGTGTGATACTTGGTCAGTATGACGAGGAGCTTGGAGAGTATGAGATCGCGGACGGACTGACGAAAAAAGATCTTATCGCATATCCTTCCGGACTTCTTCAGGAGGGAATGAAAACAACTACCAACAGCGAGGCTGCCATAGACATGAACCCGGTTGAAGACGGTATGGATGGGGGGGGCGGGCCGCCGGCCGGCGGGGGGAAAAGAATCATT
>UQLX01000033.1 GCA_900541985.1 uncultured Blautia sp.
TGTTCATCAATCCTATCCATTCCCAAGGTTGCTCTGCTTTGAGTGTTTCCGTCACGCCCTGCTTTTCCGCCATTTCCTTAATCAATCTATGAGGAAGTTCTGCAATGTTTTCTACGGTCTTCTGGCTGTAGGATTGATGGTAAAGATCCATCAGATCGGCCATGTTCTGAATCGTATGACCGTGTTGTGTAAGCCTGGCAGCAAAGACCATATTCTGTTCTGCTTTCTGGATCCCATAGCAGTTTAAGATGGCTGTTTCAATGTGATCCATAGGCCTGTTCCTCCCTACTATATAGTCAAGTCTTTTTTCCCTTAAAATCAAGGATTTTTTAATGTTTCATCAATAAATATCTCAGAAGAAAGAGCCATAGGAATATAAAGTGCTGCGACTATCTTTGATAGAAAGCCTACAGATATCTTTGATGTCTGTACGAGGGTATGGGGAATCGGAATCCCCATCAAGAGACTTACCCGGAGGTATGCCGTAGCCATAAAATGGCGATACGGTAATACCTGGGTGGATCTTGCTCTAATCTACGAACCCTCTTACATATACAAAAGATGGAGGGGGAAAATACAGGGTGTGAGAGAAAAGAATTTTAGAAAAATCAAAACAACTCAAAAACTTGACTTTTAACATTGCCAAAGTTAAAATGAAAGTAAATGAGTTAAAAGGAGAACGAGAAATATGTTTACGAGCGTATTCGGGATTTCTATAAAATATGAAGCATGGAATCATCAGGATTCTTTGCCTGTTTATATTGCAGGGAGTTATGATTTTCATACAGCATATATTGGAAACAGACGCTGTATAATGCTTGCTCCAACAGAAGAACTTGCCACACTTCCGGCATTGAAAAAACAAATTGTAAAAATACAGCAGATTGATAATGTGCCAGTCGTATTTGAACTTATAACGGTATCAAATTATCGAAGAAAAAGCCTTATAGAAAATAATATACCGTTTATTACTGATAAGCAGGTCTTTCTTCCTTTCATTGGGACAATGCTTTCTGATGAAAAAGAACCCCAAAAGCTGACGGGTAAGTTTGTTTACTCCACGCAGCAGTTGTTTTTATTTTATCTGTACAGTAAGAAAAAACGATTGTATATTTCAGAAGCCGGAAAAGTGCTTCCATTTACAGCAATGACCTTGACCAGAGCAGTAAAGCAGTTGGAAACGACGGATTTGTTTTTGGTAGCAAAAGACGGTGTCAACAAGTTTATTGAGTCAAAATATAAGCGAGATGAATTATTTGAAAAAGCAAAAGTATATTTGACGACTCCTGTCCGCAAAGCAGGATATATAGATAAGACGCAAGTTACGGAAAATATGGTCTTTGCAGGGGAAACGGCACTTTCTGAAAAAACAATGTTAAATCCAAGCCGAGTTGTTACCTATGCAATTAGTGAGAAAGATTATGATAAAACCTTGCTAACCGATGAATTGATAGACCCGGATAAGCAGGTAAGACTTGAATTATGGGCATACAGCCCGAAACAATTTTCAGAGGATAACAGTGCTGATGATATTTCTATTGTTTTATCTTTTGGAGATACAAACGATGAAAGAATTGAAGAAGCAGTAGATGAATTGCAGGAAAGAAGGTTGCAGGAGTAATGGTCAGCGGATTTACAAAATTTAAGGAAAGATTTCAGGGTTTTGAAAATCAATATGTCATCATCGGTGGGATTTGATTATGGAAAACGAAGAATTACCGTTTCGGGCTACAAAAGATGTAGATATTGTACTGATTGTTGAATCCATAACAGCGGAGTTTGGCAGGCAGTTTTGGGAGTATGTCAAGGAAGCAGGATATGAGCATTTGAATAAAAGTACCGGAAATGCACAGTTTTATCGTTTCACATGGTAATGTAATTTACTTTAATAAAAAATTTGAACAGGATTTTGGAGCTGATAAAGACCTTATAGGTGAAAATATTACCTATGTATATCCGGAGTTGAGAGAATGGTATGAAAAAGAAAATGTTTTTAAGGATTTTAAAATCTGTATACAAAATGACAGATGCAGTTTCTATGGAATCGTAAACAGTAAACGAATTTACCAGACAGAAGATGAATATACGGTTATCCTGTGTTTTCAGCCATATAAGAATATTTATAAATCATCCAAAATTTTTATGCCGGGGACTCAGGTTACGTTTCAATGGCTCAGAAAGTTTTGTGATGTGGAAACCCTGGCAATTGCAGAATATTATGCAGAGTTGGATGAGCCAGTTTTAATCTGTGGATGTGATGATACTTTAAATGAAATGCTGGGAAAAGCAATTTATAATCAGTCACCAAGAAGACTGGAGAATGTAGAGGTTCTCCAAATTAGAAATTCTTACAGAAATCTCCTGAATTCGTATTTAAGTGTAGAAACAGGAATTTTAAGGAAACTACAAAATGGAACTATTATTATTATGCAGCCGGAAAAAATTCCTATGTATATTCAGGAGTATTTATTAAGCTTCATTGAAAAAAAGAATACAGTTAACAATCAAAAAGGATCTGATCTGGATATTCGATTTATTTTCTGTACGACATCCGACTTAGAAGGACTTGTGAAAGAAAAGAAATTCAATGAAGAATTGTACCACATCATTTCAAAAAATAAAATTAATATGACAAAAACACTTCATGAAGATTTTGGTGTGTTTTACAGGTATATGCAAAGTGGACTGGAATATTACGGTAATATTTATAAAAAAGAGATTGTGGAATTAAGCATTGATCGAAAAAAGGAAATATGGAGAAAATGCAGAGGGAATTTGTTGGTTGATCTGGAAATGATGATTGAAAGGATCGCAAAAAACGGAGATTATATTGAAGAAGAAAAAATAGAAAATTCGGAAAAATCTATTAATGAATTGGAAAAAATGCAGCTTCAGAAGCTTATCAAGGATGGGTACAGCAAGCAGGAGATGGCAAAAATTATGAATATTTCCAGAACTACATTATACAGACACCTGAAAGAATACAATCTTCAGTAAAATATATTTACACATAATTATTATGTAAGCAGAAGGAGGAACACATGGAACTCAGTTTATTATTGATGCAGCAGATTATAAAATTATTTATTATGATCTTTATGGGATATCTGATCGTGAAAACGGGAATTTTAAAAGCAGAGGACAGCAGAGTTCTTTCTGCAGTTGTTCTTTACCTGATCGTTCCCTGTGTAATCCTGAATGCATTTCAGGTAGAATATTCACCTGACAAAGCAAGCGGACTTTTTCTCGCTTTTGTGGCATCTCTGCTGCTTATGTTTGTAACGCTCCCGGCAGTAAATCTTGTGGGAAGATTTTTGAAACTGAATGAAGTGGAGAGGACTTCGGTTTATTATTCCAATGCCGGAAATCTGATCATTCCGCTGGTGACTTTTATTCTGGGCGAGGAATGGGTTTTATATGCATGTGTATATATGAGTATCCAGATTGTTTTTTTCTGGACTCACTGTAAAAAAGAACTGAGCAGGGAAAAAGAGATTGATTTAAAAAAGATCTTTACAAATATTAATATTATTTTGGTTGTGATTTCAGTAGCGCTGTTTTTTATGAGAATCCGTCTTCCGAAACTGATGACGGAAACTTTTGCATCGGTATCGGGTATGGTAGGACCTGCAAGTATGTTTGTGACCGGAATGTTGATGGCAGGCGCTGATCTGAAAAAAATATTTACAAATAAGAGAGCTTATCTGGTAACAGGTATGAGACTGATCGTCGTACCGCTGTTTTCCCTTTTGATTCTGAAAATCAGCAGATTAGCCGGCTTCCATGCGGACGGCCGTCAGATCCTGCTGATTGTATTTCTTGCAGTGACAACACCGGCAGCATCAACGGTGACACAGATGAGCCAGCTTTATGGGAATGATTCAGAATATGCCAGTGCGATCGGCGTACTGACAACTCTGGCGTCAGTTCTCACAATGCCATTGATGGTATTATTGTTCCAGTCAGTTATTTAAAAAGGTTTTTCTGTAAAAAAACTCCCGGGATCTTATGGAAGTAACAGTGACATTATCACAGACAGATCTGTCTGGAACGTGTATGATACAGACATAAAGTACAAGGAGGTATCCCATATGAGGTTAAAAGATAAAGTAGCGATCATTACAGGTGGAAGCAGAGGAATTGGTTATGCAACAGCAGATGCATTTCTGAGAGAGGGAGCTACTGTAATTCTGGCAGCCAGTTCTCAGGAATCTGCAGATAAAGCAGTGGAAAGCCTGAAGGAAAAATATCCGGACAGGATCATTGCAGGCATCAGCCCGGATCTCAGCAGTCTGGAAAGCGTGAGAAAGGAATTCAGGGAAGCGACCTCCAAATATGGATGTGTGGATATTCTGGTAAATAATGCAGGGGTATCAGAAAGCACCCCGTTTGTTGAGTATACAGAGGAAGCCTTTGACAAGGTTATGGATCTGAATGTAAAAGGCGTATTTAATGCAACGAGAGCCGCGTCTGAGTGTATGGTGGCAAGAGGAAATGGCGTAATCCTGAGCACTTCTTCTATGGTAAGTCTTTATGGACAGCCAAGTGGAATCGCGTATCCGGCATCTAAATTTGCAGTAAATGGACTGACCGTTTCACTGGCAAGAGAACTGGGACCAAAAGGAATCCGGGTGAATGCAGTGGCGCCGGGCATCACGGAAACAGATATGATGAAGGCAGTACCAAAGAGCGTGATCGAGCCAATGATCCAGCAGATTCCACTTCGCAGGCTGGGCCAGCCGGAAGATATTGCAAACGCTTTTGTGTTCCTTGCTTCTGATGAGGCATCTTACATTACCGGTGTGGTACTCAGCGTAGATGGAATGGCAAGAACCTGAAGATAAGAAAAGACAGCAGATAAAAGGCTGGAGGAGGAAATAGAATGGGATTATTTGATTTCTTAAAGGGAACAGATTTTAATGAGGGAATCGAAACTTATAAATATACAGAGGATGCGGTTCTTCTGGATGTAAGGACACCGGAAGAATATCTGGAGGGAAGAGTACCGGGAAGCTGGAATATCCCTCTTCAGGAACTGAAAAAAGTAGAACGGCTTATAGATAAAGCAGCTCCTCTTTTTGTTTACTGTCTGAGCGGAGCCAGAAGCCGGATGGCAGTGGCGCAGCTTCAGCAGATGGGATATGCAAAGGTTACAAATCTTGGCGGTATCAACAGCTATCGAGGAAAGGTGGAAAGATAAAATGAAGGTTGTCATTATCGGAGGTGTTGCGGGAGGAGCAACTGCTGCAGCAAGAATACGCAGACTGGATGAAAAAGCACAGATCACTGTTTTTGAAAAATCGGGATATGTTTCCTATGCAAATTGCGGACTTCCCTATTATATAGGAGGGGTGATCACAGATCCGGAAGAGCTGACATTGCAGACACCGGAAAGCTTCTGGAAGCGTTTTCAGATTGATATGAAGGTAAGACATGAGGTTACACGGATTTACCCGGAAAGAAAAACTGTGGAAGTCAGAAATCTGAATACAGGTGTATTCTTTGAGGAAAAATACGATAAGCTTTTGATCGCTACAGGCGCAAAGCCGGTATGGCCTGATCTTCCCGGAACAGATCTGGACAATCTTTTTACTCTTCGTACGGTGGAAGATACGCTGAAGATCCGTGAATTTGTGGACAAAAACCATCCCCGGTCTGCAGTTCTGGCAGGCGGTGGTTATATTGGACTGGAACTTGCGGAAAATCTTCGGGAACTGGGAATGGAGGTAACCATTGTTCAGCGTCCGAAGCAGCTGATGAATCCTCTGGATTCTGATATGGCAGCTTTTGTACATGGAAAAATGAGAAGCCGCGGAGTGAAGCTGATGCTTGGGCATACGGTAGCTGGTTTTGAAAAAGGAGAAACAGGAACCAGAGTACTTCTGAAGGATGAACAGCCATTGGAAGCAGATATGGTGATTCTTGCGATTGGAGTCTCTCCGGATTCTCATCTTGCCAGAGAGGCCGGGCTGGAACTTGGTCTGAAGGGAAGTCTTGTAGTAAATGACAGAATGGAGACTTCAGCGCCGGATATTTTTGCAGCAGGCGATGCGGTAGAGGTGAAGCATTACATCACCGGAGAAAGAGCGCTGATCTCTCTGGCAGGACCGGCAAACAGACAGGGACGTATAGCTGCAGACAATATCTGCGGAGGAGACAGCCGTTACCCGGGCTCTCAGGGGTCATCCGTGATCAAAGTATTTGATATGACTGTGGCATCTACAGGAATCAACGAACGTACTGCGCAAAAAGCTGGAATTGATTATGATAAGGTTTACTTATCTCCGGCAAATCATGCGTCCTATTATCCGGGCGGAAAGCTTATGACCATGAAGGTGATCTTTGAGAAGGGCAGCTACAGACTTCTGGGAGCACAGATCGTTGGCTATGACGGAGTCGATAAGCGGATTGACGTTCTTGCTACAGCAATGTATGCAGGCGTTACGGCAATTCAGCTGAAAGAACTGGATCTGGCTTATGCGCCGCCGTATTCCTCTGCAAAAGATCCTGTGAACATGGCAGGATTTATGATCGAAAATATTGCAGAAGGCAGACTGAAACAGTTTTTTACAGAGGATGTGGAAAAGCTTCCGCGGGATGGAAGTGTGATCCTTCTGGATACAAGGACACCATGGGAGTATAACAGAGGGCATATTGAAGGGTTTATCAATATTCCGGTAGACGAACTTCGCGACAGACTTTCGGAACTGGACAAAAATAAAAAAGTATACATTATCTGTCAGAGTGGACTGAGAAGCTATATTGCATACAGGATACTGACACAGGAAGGCTTTGACTGCAGGAATTTCTCAGGAGGTTTTCGTTTGTACGAGACTGTGACAGGCGATCGTGAGGCAGCCGGAGAAGCGCTTCCGTGTGGAATGGAGATCAGCAGATAATATAAGGATATATGAAAAACAGCCATCACTTTTCGGTGCTGGCTGTTTTTGTCTGTTAAAGTTTTGAATATCCATTTCCACTTACAATTGCATCAACCTTTTGTCTGGCTTTGCACAAAGGACAGTCATGTAGCTTGTAGCTGTTGTAATCCGGGATATCTTTTTTCTGAAAGATGGAATGAACCGGAAGCTGGGCGATACTGCTTATCGCGCTGAAGATGGCAGCGATCCCCCGGATGGCCCCTCCATAGTAAAGGATACTTTCCACAGCGCGGGAAAGAGTTTCCTCTGTGGTTACAGAGCCATTCAGAAGAAGTACATTTTTTCCGGAAATCATAGGCTGGATATTATCCCTGAATATCATCTGTCCCACACTGTTGTATTCCGGGGAGATAATATAAATGGTCTGATGCATGTTCATGGAGAGAACCCCTGCCTTGGAGAGTTCTTCAGCCAGATATGCACCGATCACTTCAAGACCATCCATACATACAATAGTATCAATCGGAATGGAGGCCTCATAATTAACGGCAAGCGCCTGTGCGATTCGCCGGGCTTCCGAACTTCTGGATTTCATAGTTGTCATGTCCAGATAATGGGTAATGTGGGAATAGGGTGTTGCAAAGTGACCGGGATAAATTTTCAGCTGGATACGTTCATCACTGCGGGCATAGATTTTAAACATTTTTGATTCCATAGATACAACCTCCCTTTTTGACCGTTTTAAATGATATCTAATTATAACATTATTCAAATGAAATATTCAATATATTCTGTAAATTTTGGAAAGGCGTACAGAGCAAAAATTCATTTATAAAACCAGCTTCCCATGATATAATATTTCTGTAATGTGGAGGATATCTTATGGATTTATATAATGTTTTACTTGTAGATGATGAGGCGGACGTTCTGGTTGCCATGAAGAAAAAAATCGATTGGGAATTACTTGGATTCTGCCTTGCCGGTACTGCCGAAAATGGACAGGAAGCGCTGGAAATGGCAGATCAGCTTCATATAGATGTGGTTATGACAGACATCAAAATGCCTTACATGGACGGGCTGACGCTCTGCCGGAAGCTGAAGGAAAATTATCGCAATATGAAAGTGGTGATCTATTCCGGATTTGATGATTTTGAATTTGCCAGAGAAGCCGTACATCTGGAGGCGGAGGAGTATCTTCTGAAGCCGATCAGTGCCGGAGATATAGAAAATGTTTTTTCCCGGGTTAAAGAAAAACTGGATCAGGAATATGATGAATACAGGAATTTGAACCGGCTTTCGGAATATTACCGGAAGAGTCTTCCGGCCATGAGAGAACAGCTGATGCTGGGGATTCTGGAGGGACGTATTACAGGAGAACGTGCCAGAATGATGATGGAAACATATGAGATGCAGCTGGAGGCTCCTTTCTATGCGGTAGCAACTCTGTTTGCAGATGTGAATGCAAAAGAAGAGCTGGGGCAGCCCCCTCAGTTTCTGACCCTGCCTCTGAAGGACATGATACAGGACTATCTTCACGATAAGATGGATTTTCTGAGTACGGTTTTTTTGGATCAGGTGATTATTGTTTTTATGCTGGATCAGGAAGAAGAGATCAATACAGTCCTTTATCATCTGGATCAGATCTGCAAAATGGGATTTCGTGTACTGAAAGCCTCGGTAACTGCATCGGCAGGTCAGGTATGCTCTGAGATCGATATGCTGCATGCTTCCTATCAGGAGGCTGTCAGTGCTATGGAATACCGAACGATTCTTGGCGGCGGGCAGGTACTCTATATTAACGATATTGAACCAAGCTCCAAAGAAGATGTGTTTGTAACAGAGCAGGATCTGCAGAAGCTTGTTCATGCAGTAAAGCTGGGAAATCAGGAGGAAACCAATACAGCGATTGCAGAGTTTATGAACGGCATCCGAAAAGAAAATATTTCACCGGGACAATATCAGCTTATTTTTATGGAGCTTACATCAGAGCTTATAAAGATCGGCCGTGCATATAAGCTTCATCCCAGTCAGATTTTTGGAGAACATGCAGGCTACTGGCAGGAGCTTTATAAATATATTTCGATAGATGAGCTGGAAAACTGGCTCCGGGAGGTATGTACCAATCTCCGCCATACTCTTCACCATGAGAGAAAGGATTCTACGACCCGGCTTACAGAGCAGGCAAAAGCATATATCAACGAGCATTACAGAGAAAATGATTTTTCTGCGGACAGTCTGTGCCGTTATCTTAATGTGAGCACCGCTTATTTTTCCACGATTTTCAAACGGGAGGTGGGAATGAGCTTTGTGGCTTACCTTACAAAGGTGCGTCTGGAACGTGCTGTGGAGCTTTTGCGGACAACAGAAGACAAGACTTATATTATCGCAGCGCAGGTCGGTTATACGGAACCGAATTATTTCAGTTATGTATTTAAGAAACAGTATGGAATCTCTCCGTCCAGATATCGGGCAAATATGTTTTCACAGGAGAAAAAAACAGAATAGTCTATGAATTATATAAAAAACAAATGGAATCGGCTGATTGCCTACATCAACAGAAGAGAACTCCAGTTTATGATATCCGTATCCTTTACTCTGGTTGCCCTGGTAGGAATGGTTTTTATTGGTGCATTTCTTTATCAGAGCTACGGGAGAGCTACAGAGGAAATGATCCTGAACGACAACCGTCAGCTGATCAATCAGGTGGAGATCAACCTGAATAATTATCTGAGAAGTATGATGCGGATCTCAGATGCCATGTATTATAACGTGATCAAGCAGGTGGATATGAAAACAGATGATATCTCACAGGAACTGGATCTGTTATATGAAGTGAATAAAGATTCCCTTGTAAGCGTGGCTTGTTTTTCAGAAGACGGAGAGCTGATCAGCGCGGCTCCGGTAGGAAGTGCAAAGAAAAATGTGGACATCACAGAACAGAGCTGGTTTGTCAATGCGCAGGATAAGATGGAAAATCTGCATTTTTCCAGGCTTCATGTGCAGAATATTTTTGAAAACAGCAATGGACGATATTACTGGGTAGTGTCATTAAGTCGTGGAGTGGAGCTTACTACGGAGGGAAAAATGTCCGGAGGGATTCTCCTGGTCGATATGAATTTCAGTGGTATCCGACAGATTTTTACAGAGATCAACAGTCGGGGACTGGGGTATGTATATCTGGTAAACAGTGAAGGAGAGATTATTTATCATCCGAAACAGAATCTTATTTTTTCTAACATGCTGAAAGAAAATAATAAGGTGGCCAGCCAGTATGACGATGGAGTTTACGAGGAGCTTTTTCAGGGAGAAGAACGGACGGTTATTGTAAAGACGGTAGGGTATACCGGATGGAAGATTGTCAGTGTAACGCCAAAAGAAGATCTCCTTCAGGATTTTAACAGTACCAAGATCATGGCGGTGATCATTATCATTCTGGCAATCTTTCTGATGGTATTTGCCAATCAGTTTGTTGCTGTCCGTATTGCAAAGCCTTTGAAAAAACTGGAAAATTCCCTGAAGGGTATTGATGTGGACCGACAGCCGGAGATTTATATCGGAGGTTCTGTGGAGATCCAGCATCTTGGCAAAACAATCCGTTCTATGGTGGATCAGCTGAGAGAGCTGACGGATGATATTGTACGGGAACAGGAAGAAAAAAGAAAAAGTGAGCTGGATGCACTTCAGTCGCAGATCAATCCACATTTTCTGTATAATACACTGGACTCTATTATGTGGATGATCGAGAGTGAGCGCTATGAGGATGCGGTAGCTATGGTTCATGCGCTGGGCAAGCTGTTGAGGATCAGTCTTTCCAAGGGAAAAAATATCATAACCGTCGGAGATGAGCTTCAACATGCCAAAAGCTATCTGGATATTCAGAAATACAGATATAAAAATAAATTTACATCTTATTTTGATATAGAGGAAGGAATTGAAAAATACAGAACCATTAAGCTGATCATTCAGCCTCTTTTAGAAAATGCGATTTATTATGGGATGGAATATATGGATGGAGAGGGTGAGATTCATATTCGTGCCTATACAAGTGGAGAGGATCTGTTTATCGAAGTAGAGGATAATGGTCTGGGAATGCCGGAAGAACAGGTACAGAGACTTCTGACAGAAGATTCTGAAACAAGAAGCAAGGGCTCCGGTATCGGTCTGAAAAATGTCCATCAGAGGATTCAGCTTTACTTTGGAACAGACTATGGACTGGAGATCACAAGTGAGCCGGATGAAAAAACAATTGTACGGATCCATCTGCCAAAAACGGAAGAGGATTTCCGGGAAGAAAGGGGAAATCGACTATGACAAAAAAGAAGTACCCCTGGCGGATATGGACTGTTTTTCTTATGGCAGCTGTGATTCTGGGGATTTTGTATTATTATGGGATTTTTGCCCAGCAAAAAGAAAAAACACCTGTTTATTCAGTGATCCTTTACCAGAATACCAATGATGAATGGACAACGCTTGTGGAAGGTACGGAGCAGGCGGAAGAGGACCTTGATATTCATATAAACTATGTTTACCTTGCAAAAGAAGATACGGCAGAGGAGCAGGCGGCAGCGATTCGCAGAGAGATCAATGGAGGGACCTCCGGAATTCTTATGGCGCCGGTGGATACGAATGGTCTGAAGAGGATTCTCGATACAATGTATCTTAAGGTTCCGGTATTATGTGTGGAGACGGGAGCCGGAGAAGCGTTTCCGGTTTTGCGTGCAGATGATTATGCTATGGGAAAAGCCCTGGGAGAAGAAATTCTGAGGGATATGGACAGCACCGGAAGAGAAAGAAAGGTGACGATCCTGACGGAATATCTGGAAAGGGACAGTGTACAGATGAGATATCAGGGACTGACGGACGTATTGAAATCTGCAGAACCGGAAGTGCGCATAGAAGAACGGATACGGATGAACAGAGATTTCAGTCTGGGACGCTTTACCCGATCGGTTTTTTATGATGAAAGTCCATATCTGGTAGCTCTTGACAAATATGTTACCGAACAGGCTGCCGCGTCCTGGACAGCCTACCGGCAGGAGTATGAAAACGGAGAATTTTCATGCCGTACCTATGGGATTGGAAATACCGCACAGACAGTCAATGCACTGGACAATGAAAATATTGCAGTTCTTATGTATCAGAATGAATTCAACATGGGATATCAGGGGATTACCTGTCTGGCAGAAAAACGCAAAAAGAAATGGATAGAAGAAAATACAGGCATCAGTTACAGAATGGTCACAAAGGAATCTCTGTATGAGGATGAGAATGAGAGGCTGTTGTTTTCCAACACCTGATGCCGGGGAGGGGAAACGGGTTGAACAGAAAAAAAAGAACAGGAATACTTGCGGTCATAATTCTTATTTCCATGCTGGGTGGCTGCGGAGAACAGGAAAATTCTGCACATCAGAAACCGGAAAATCTGAAAATGGGTATCAGTGTTTATGATCAGTATGATACGTTTATGGCGGAAGTGATCTCTCAGCTTCAGTTATATGCAAGAGAAAAGGAAAAAGACTGGGGTATCCCTGTCACTCTGGATATCCAGAATGCAGATCAGAGCCAGCTTCTGCAGAATAAACAGGTGGATGATTTTATTGAGGATGGATGTGACGTTATCTGCATTAATCTGGTGGATCGTACAGATGCATCCACTATCATAGAAAAAGCCAAAAGCAATGACGTTCCTGTGATTTTTTATAACAGGGAGCTTGTAAAAGAGGATCTGGAGCGTTGGGATAAACTTTATTATGTAGGGGCAGATGCGTTTCAGTCAGGAGAAATGCAGGGGCAGATTCTTGTAGAGCAATGCGAAGAAGATTTTGCCGGAATAGATAAAAATGGAGATGGTATTCTCCAGTATATTATGCTGGAGGGTGAGGCGGGACATAATGATTCCATGATCCGCAGCATGTCTGTGATCGAGGAGATCACAGAAAGCGGCTATACGGTAGAAAAACTTGCGGATGAAATCGCAAACTGGAACAGGGATCAGGCTGCAAACAAAATGTCTTCCTTTATCGGAGAATACGGAGACAAAATAGAAGTGGTACTAGCCAATAACGACGATATGGCTCTTGGAGCTGCAGATGCATTGAAGGACAGTGGGATCAGCAGAGACTCTGAACACTGGCCGGTGATCCTGGGGGTGGACGGAACGACAGTGGGATTAAAGGCTGTAGAAAGAGGAGAACTTCTGGGGACAGTGATCAACGATGCCAGAGGGCAGGCAAGGGGAATGATTGAGCTTGCCAAAACACTGATCACAGGAGAGGAACTCAGCAAAGAGTTTGAGCTCCTGGACGGGAAGTATATAAGGCTGCCGTATAAAAAGGTAACAGCAGACAATATACATGATCTTTTGCTTCAGTAAGTGGAGCAGAAACATAAAAAAGGGAGCGCCGTCAGGCGTTCCCGTAATACAAGGAAGGTGAAGGTGTTAGCCCTCAATGGCGATATAACCGGCATTCTCAACTTTTTTCGGAGCTTTTTTCGGCACGGAAAGTCTCAGGATACCGTCTTCGTATCTGGCATGGATGTCTTCCTGAGTAATATCATCCCCTACATAAAAGCTTCTGCTCATAGTGCCGGCATAACGTTCTCTGCGAATGTAGTTTCCCTTTTTGTCCTGTTCGTCTTTATCAAGTCCTTTGGCTGCGGATAAGGTAAGATAACCGTCCTTCAGCTGGACTTTGATTTCGTCTTTCTTAAATCCCGGAAGATCTACATCAAGTTCATAGCTGTTTTCGCTTTCGCGAATATCGGTCTTCATCATGTTCTGGGCGTGTTTGCCATACAGTGGATTTTTCTTACCCCAGAAGTTATCATTAAATCCAAAGTTCATCCAGTCATCATCAAATAAATTTTCTCCAAAAATACTGGGCATCAACATAAGTCATCTCTCCTTTTTTATTTTATCTATATTAATATGTTGTTATAGCGGAACCGGGAGGTTTCAGGAAATTCAGGATAGTTGCTATCCTTTTTATTTCCCTTCCTTTGTTCTATGTGTAATATAACACATGTTGTTAGCAGTGTCAAGAGGCGAGTGCTATTTTTTTGTGAAAAAAATGTGAACAGAAAAACCTGCCTTTTTATTTTTCAAATCAGAAAAACACAGTTTGAAGATCACAACAGAGATGATTGTAAAAAAATATGTCTGATGGTAAAATAGAGCATACATAGTGTTTATATATCATCTTAATTTAGAAAAAATACAATAAAATTCTGAAGTAAACAAATGGATTGATGTGAAAGAGAGGAAATTATCTGATGAAAAAATATCAGGTTTTGATCATAGATGACGAAATCAGGATAGGTCTCTTAATAAAAAAGCTGATTCATTGGGATGAAATCGGTTTAGAATGTATGGATGTAGTTGATAATGGAGAAATTGCGTTTAATAATATCCGGGAAGGAAAGTATCCGGATATTGTCATTACGGATATCAGAATGCCTAAAATCGACGGACTGCAATTTATTTCTATGACGAAGGACATCGGATGCGATATAAAATTTATTGTGATCAGTGGATATGCAGAGGAGATGCATAAGGCGATTAAAGAATGTCTGTATGAATTGTTTGGGGAAAGCGGCAATGAAATTCCGGTGTTATATGCAGGAAGTGTAAATCCGGGTAATGCAAATGAACTGATTACAAAAGAGTCTGTTGACGGGCTTTTTGTAGGAAGAGCTGCCTGGGACGCTGCAAAATTCAACCTGCTGATTCGTGATGCGATGAAACAGATGCTATAAGGAAGAAAAGTCCGATGCATACGGTAAAATACTGCCGGATGCATCGGATTTTTATGCTTACAGCAAATGATAATGAGGGATGATATCCTCGTAGCCTCCATCTTTCAGGAGAAATCCTCCGGGGATTGTTCCAAGCGGAATGAAGCCCAGTTTTTTGTACAAGGCCAGCGCTGCTGTATTGGAACTTACGACGGCATTAAACTGCAGGATACGAAAGCCAAGCTCTTTTGCTGTTTTAGGCAGTGTCTGACAAGTGCTTCGCCGATATTCTGACCCCATCTGTCCTTCCTGACAGCATAGCTGGCATTGCAGATATGACCGCATCGTCCTACATTGTTAGGATGCAGGATATAAAGGCCCACTGCTTCTCCGGTTTCCTGATCCCGGGCAATCCCGGTAAAAGACTGTTCCTGAAAAAAAGCCCGGCCGCTTTCTTTATCCAGACATTCTTTCTGGGGAAAGGCCACGCCGTCCTCCACCACCTGATTCCAGATATGGATGGCGTCTTCTGTGTCTTTTTCTGTAAATTCTGTGATTGTGATCTCCATAATATTCTCCTCGCTTTCTGGCAGATAACACCATTTTTATTATACGTTTGATTTTTTCGACTGTCTATGTGCCTGAAAAATTAATCAGTTTTTAATCTTTCTTCAAGAATGGATTAAGAAACTTCTGTTAGAGTATTAGCATCAAAAGAAAACAAACTTCTTGAAAGGACAGGGTGAAAATATGGAACAGTTGGAAAAGGTTGAAAAATTAAGACAAAGAGCGAATATCTCTTATGAAGAGGCCAGGGAAGCATTGGAGGCATCAGACTGGGATCTTCTGGATGCCATGGTTTATCTGGAAAAACAGGGAAAGGTAAAACCGCCCAGTCAGGAATCCTATACGACGAATTGTGACGAACAGACACAGTATGTGGATGTAAAAGAAAAGGTGCAGGAGCAGGAAGAAGAGGCTTCCAGAAAAACCTGGAAAAAGCTGGGACATCTTTTCCGGATCTTTATCAGAAAGACCAGAGATAATGCCTTCTGTGTTTCAAGGAAAGGGGAGGAAATTCTCAGAGTACCGGTGATCGCAATGCTTATCCTTCTGCTCTTCTTCTGGCAGTTTCTGATACCGGCCGCTGTGATCGCGCTGTTTTTTGACTGCCGCTATTCCTTTAAGGGAAAGGATGATCTGGAAGGGATGAACAGGGCAATGGAAAAGGCCGGTGAGTTTGCGGACAGGGTAAAGGATGAGTATGAAAAGCTGTGATCACGGCAGGAGAAATCCCGGATTGTCATAAACTGCAGAAACCGTTATAATACAATTACCAGATGCCGGGAGAAAAAGGCGACCTGGTAAAATACAGATAAAGGAATGGATATATGCAGCTTTATATGGCTCCCTTAGAGGGGATCACAGGTTATATTTACAGAAATGCTTACTATAAATGTTACGGAGACATCGATCGATATTTTGCTCCTTTTATCATGAGTAAAAAGCTGAATCAAAAGGAAATCCGGGATATTCTTCCGGAAAACAACAAGGGGATGGAGCTGGTGCCTCAGATACTTGCCAACCGTGCGGAGGATTTTCTGGCTATCGCAAAAGCCATACAGTCTTATGGATATCAGGTGGTCAATCTGAATCTGGGCTGTCCTTCTCCTACGGTGACTTCAAGAAACAGAGGTGCCGGATTTCTGGAACTGACAAGGGAACTGGATCGGTTTCTGGACGAAATCTTTACCGCCTGTCCTGTGAAAATTTCCATAAAAACAAGGATCGGTGTAGAGGATGAGGAGGAGTGGCAGCAGCTTCTGAAAATTTATGAAAAGTATCCTCTGGAGGAGCTGATCGTTCATCCGAGACTGAAAACAGATCAGTATAAGCCCGGAACGATCCACATGGAGGCTTTCGGAATGGCAGCAAAAAGAAGCTGCCATTCTCTGTGTTATAACGGGGATATCAGCAGTGTTTCCGATTATGAAGAGCTTCTTCAGAAGTTTCCGGAGACAGATAAAATCATGCTGGGAAGAGGGATCATGAGGAAACCATGGCTGCCATCAGACATCAGAAACGGGCAAAAAAAGGATCCGCAGCAGTATAAGGAAAAGCTGAAGGAATTCCATGAAGAGCTGTTAAACGGATATGTGGATTATATGTCCGGAGATACAAATACGCTGTATAAAATGAAAGAATTATGGGCATATCTGGGTACTTCATTTACCAGTCCGGAGAAGTATCTGAAAAAGATACGGAAGGCTCAGAGGATCAGTGAATACAAGATATGGGTCGGTAATCTGTTCCGTGAGCAGGAACTGATCCTGTAGCAGGCTGCCTGGCATTTTTGACATTTTATACCATAAGACAAGGGGAAGGGGAACATCTGAAATGGCACATATTCTGATCGTAGAGGACGAGGAAAAGCTGGCACGGTTTGTAGAACTGGAGCTTCTTCATGAAGGCTATCAGGTAAGCAAAAGCGGAAATGGAAGAGAGGCACTGACGCTTGCAGAAGAGGGAGATTATGATCTGATCCTTCTGGACATCCTTCTGCCGGGACTGAACGGACTGGAGGTTCTGAGACGGCTTCAGCAGGAACAGATCGGAACTCCGGTGATCCTTCTGACTGCCCGTGATGCAGTGATGGATAAGGTAGCGGGGCTGGATGCAGGCGCAGTTGACTATATCACCAAGCCTTTTGCTATTGAAGAATTACTGGCAAGGATCCGTGTAGGTCTGAAGCTTCATGGAAGAACGTCTCCGGCTGTCGCAGCTGTCCGGGAGGAGGGAACTCTGTACTGGAAAGATCTCCGGCTGTCAGAAAAACGTCATCAGGTTACCTGGAACGGACAGGAGATTCATCTTACCAACCGGGAATTCCGTATGCTCCAGGTGCTTCTGGAAAATAAAAATATCGTACTTTCCCGGGAAATCCTTCTGGAAAAAGTATGTGGTTATGACTATATGGGAGAGACAAATGTCGTGGATGTGTATGTTCGTTTTCTCCGGTCAAAGATTGACGAGGTATATGGAGAAAAAATGATCTGCACTGTCCGTGGTGTAGGATATGTGATCAAAGAGGAATGATTTATGGTGGAAAAAAACGTCAGTACAGAAACAAAAAGAATGTCCTCTATTGTTATGAAGCTTCACTGGAGCTGGATCGGAAGAAAGCTTGGCATGTATCTGGGCTTTGACCTGTTTCTTTTTGTGACACTGTGCGTCGGGTGGATCTGTGATCAGGAGATCACCCGTCTGGGAGAGCTGGTATGGAACTATCAGAGAAGACTGGTGGGTTTTGAAAAAATAAAGGAACTGACTTATATGGTACTGGATACAGACGGGAAGCTGCTTCTGGAGCTGCCGGTCTTTTCTGCTCTTCGGGTGATCGGGATTCTGATCGGGATCGTGGCTGCGGTCCAGCTGATTGGCAGTTTTTTTGACTATATGGAAGAAGAAAAAAGTATCCGCCGTATTCTTGCGCCGATCAATGAGATCGCCTTAAAGGCAGATGAACTGAGCCGGATGACCTTTTCCGAGGAAAAATATCAGCAGATTGAAGATGCGATTTCCAGCCTTCAGCCAAACGAACAGGAGATTCTGTCATTTGGAGATTCCGACCTTCAGGGAATCGAAGCTGCCATGAACAACCTTCTGATGCGTATGAGAGATTCCTACAGGCAGCAGGCAAGGTTTGTCAATGATGCTTCCCATGAGCTTCGGACGCCCATTGCCGTCATTCAGGGCTATGCAAATATGCTTGCCCGGTGGGGCAGCAGAGATGAGAAGGTTCTGAACGAATCCATAGAGGCCATTCAGCATGAGTCCGAACACATGAAATACCTGGTGGAACAGCTTCTCTTTCTGGCAAGAGGTGACAGCGGCAAGACAAAACTGACACTGGAGGAGATTTCTCTTTCTCAGCTGATGGAAGAAATTTATGAAGAATCGTTGATGATCGATGAAAAGCATCCGTATCGTTACCGAAAACCACAGGAAGAGATCGTGGTGCAGGCGGACGGAACCCTTCTGAAGCAGGCAGTGCGTATCCTGACTGATAACAGTGCCAAATATACCCATGAAGGGGATGAGATTGTCTTTAGTCTTGGAAAGACCAGGGAAGGGATTCCCTATCTGCAGGTTCAGGATACCGGTATTGGTATGGAAGAGGCGGACGTAGCGCACATGTTTGACCGTTTTTACCGGGCAGATGAGGTCCGGAGCTACCAGGGTACCGGTCTGGGACTTGCCATTGCCAAGTGGATCGTGGACAAGCATGGAGGATATTTTGAAATCCTTTCCAGAACCGGCCTGGGAACCCGTGTACGGATCGTACTGGGGAAAAATCAAAGCTCCAGAACCACTGCCTGATAGTTCTTCAGATGCAGTATACAATCAGTGATATCTGCCTCCGGATAATTGTTTAAAAGAACTTTTTTACACGCTTTGGGAAGAGGGATATCCTGTGGACCGGTCTGGAAATTCCCGATCACAAGCAGTGTTTTTTCTCCTTTTCGGAGGTATGCCATCAGGTTGTGCCGGTCTTCCAGATAGGGGATCAGCTCACCGTAGACAATGGTCTCTTTGTACTGAGGATGCTTGCGGAGCGCGATCAATTCTTTGTAAAAAGAAAGCAGAGAATCAGGATTATTTAACTGATTATTCACATTGATTTCTTTGTAATTGGGATTGACGTTGAGCCATGGCTTTCCGGAAGAAAAACCAGCATTTTCTGAAGAATCCCACTGCATGGGAGTACGTGCGTTATCCCGGCTGTATAGAGAGATACACCTCAGCGCTTCTTCTTCCGAGCAGCCTGCATTCCGCGCAACATGGTACTCATCAATGGTACTGATATCATCAATCTGGTCGATGGAAGTGAATTTCATATTTTCCATACCGATCTCCTGACCTTGATAAATAAAGGGCAGACCTTTCAGCATAAAGTACATGACAGCCAGCATTTTTTTGCTGTGGAGGCTGGCTTCTCCGTCTGGAATATAATGGCTGACCCCTCTTGGTTCATCATGATTTTCAATGATATTGGAGAGGAAACCAATGTCTCCGATACGTTTCTGAGAGTGGAAACAGCAGCGCTTGTAGTCGTCAGGAGTAATTCTTTTGCGGTCGTACCAGCCTTTGTTACTGTCGCCGAAAACAACCGGAGCAAAGTCGAACATAGTGGAAAAATACCCATTGTCTCCAATGAAATCCGGAAGCTCTTCGTCCTTCTCATTAAATACTTCCCCCACGGTAAACGCCTCATGAGGGGCAAAGCTGCGGTCACGCATTTCGCCCAGGAATTCCCCCACACCTTTGGCATCTGCCAGCATATGATCCACACAGGAAAGCCCGTCCGGACGGTCTGTTGGATAATTTTTATAAGGCAGTTTTTTCTTAATATTGATGATAGCATCAATGCGGAAACCGCTGAGACCTCTGTCCATCCACCAGTTGATATTTTTGTAGACTTCCTCACGCACTTCCGGGTTTTCCCAGTTCAGATCCGGCTGCTTTTTGTGGAAAAGATGGAGATACTGCCTGTCTGGATGACCGGGAAGCGGTTCCCATACAGATCCGCCGAAGTAGCTGCGCCAGTTGCAGGGAAGTTCTCCGTCTTTACGGTCTTCGATATAGAAGAAATTTCCATATTTTCCTTCGGGATCTGCGCAGGCTTTTTGGAACCATTCGTGCTCATCGGAGCAGTGATTGACCACAAGATCCAGAAGAATATACATCTCTCTTTTTCGCGCTTCTTCTATCAGCCGGTCCATATCTTCCAGAGTCCCGAAAGATGGATGAATATTATAATAGTCGGAAATATCATAGCCCTGATCGGCAAAGGGGGAAGGATAACAGGGGGAAATCCATAAAATATCCACACCCAGATCCTTCAGATAATCCAGTTTCTGTATGATTCCGGGAATATCACCGATTCCGTCGCTGTTTGAGTCAAAAAAGCTTTTTGGATAGATCTGATAAGCAACCTTATCATGCCACCATTTACGTTCCATAGTCTGTTCCTCCTGATAGAAATCTGAGGTTTATTATAAAGCTTTCGCAAGGAAAAAACACTGGTCATATTGTCAAAAAAATAAAGGGCTTTTCTATTGACAAATACATGGATTTGTCATAAAGTTATCTTTGACAAACAGTAGTTGTTCCTATGATAACTATGACGAAAGTGAAAAGAGGAAAAATGAATGACGTTAAAGGATCTGCCGATCGGAAAGACGGCAACAATACGTTCTGTAGGCGGTGAAGGGGCATTAAGACAGCACTTTCTCGATATGGGACTGATTCCCCAGGGAGATGTGACCATGGTCAAATACGCGCCTATGGGAGACCCCATGGAGCTGCGTATTCACAGCTATGAGCTTACTCTTCGTCTTGCCGATGCGGAAAAAATTGAGATAGAGAATATAAGAGATGCAGGAGTTCCTGCTGAAAAGAAGAAACGTTCAAGCCAGCCGATCCCTCATCCGGGACTTGGGGAAGGCGGTAAGTTTCATTATAAAAAAACAGAAAATCCCCTGCCGGAGGGAGAACTTATTACCTTTGCCCTGGCAGGAAACCAGAACTGCGGAAAGACCACGCTGTTTAACCAGCTGACAGGCGCCAATCAGCATGTAGGGAATTTCCCGGGCGTTACGGTGGACAGGAAGGATGGTTCTATCCGTGGAAACAGCAATACACTGGTGACGGATCTTCCGGGTATTTATTCCATGTCTCCGTATTCCAGTGAGGAGATTGTAACCAGGAATTTTGTGCTGAATGAGCATCCAAGAGGCATCATCAATATTGTGGATGCAACGAATATTGAAAGAAATCTTTACCTTACCATGCAGCTGATGGAACTGGATATCCCTATGGTTCTTGCCCTGAACATGATGGATGAGGTAAGAGAAAACGGTGGTTCCATAAACATCAACCGCATGGAGGAAATGCTGGGAATTCCGGTTGTTCCGATTTCCGCTGCAAAGAATGAGGGTATTGATGAACTTGTAAGCCATGCCCTTCATGTGGCAAAATATCAGGAACAACCGGAAAAAATGGACTACTGTGATGTGGAGGACGACGGTGGAGCCGTACACAGATGCCTCCATGCCATTATGCATCTGATCGAAGATCATGCCGGAGACGCAGAGATCCCTGTTCGGTTTGCAGCAGCCAAACTTGCAGAGGGAGACGAGCTGATTCTTGAAAAACTGAATCTGGATCAGAATGAAAAGGAAATGCTGGAACACATTGTCAAACAGATGGAAACGGAACGTGGCCTTGACCGTTCTGCCGCTATTGCCCATATGCGCTTCGACTTTATTGAGAAGATATGCGATGCATCTGTCGTGAAACCAAAAGAAAGCAAGGAACATATCAGAAGTACGAAGATCGATCGGATCCTTACTGGAAAATATACAGCGATCCCATGTTTTGTCGGCATTATGGCTCTTGTTTTTTACCTGACTTTCAGTGTGATCGGAGCTTTTCTTGCAAACATCCTTGATATGGGTATTTCTGCTTTGGGCGGTTATGTAGATCAGCTTATGACGGCGGCTCATGTAAACAGTGTGCTTCAGTCGCTTGTGATGGACGGTATTTTCAACGGCGTGGGAAGCGTGCTGAGTTTCCTTCCTGTTATTGTAACTCTGTTCTTTTTCCTGTCTCTTCTGGAGGACAGCGGATATATGGCAAGAGTGGCCTTTGTGATGGATAAGCTGCTGAGGAAGATTGGTCTTTCCGGACGGAGCATCGTTCCTATGCTGATCGGTTTCGGATGTACCGTACCGGGAGTTATGGCAAGCAGAACCCTTCCTTCCGAGCGGGATCGAAGGATGACCATTCTTCTGACACCATTTATGAGCTGTTCTGCAAAGCTTCCTATTTACGGATTTTTTGCAGCGGCATTTTTCCCGAAAAACAGTGCTCTGGTAATGATCCTTCTGTATTTCGGAGGAATTGTCATGGGAATCCTGACAGCGCTCCTGCTCCGCCGTACCATGTTCAGCGGAGAGGCGGTTCCGTTTGTTATGGAGCTTCCAAATTACCGTATGCCGGGGGCAAAAAACGTAGGACATCTTCTGTGGGATAAAGCAAAGGATTTTCTTCAGAGAGCCTTTACTGTAATCTTCCTTGCAACACTTGCCATCTGGTTTTTACAGACCTTTGACATGCATTTGAATATTGTAACGGATTCTAAAGACAGTATTCTTGCCATGCTGGCAGGAGCGATCGCTCCGGTATTTAAGCCTATGGGATTTGGAGACTGGCGGATATCCACCGCTCTGATCACAGGATTTATGGCAAAGGAAAGTGTGGTTTCCACCCTTTCCGTACTGTTTGGAAGTACAGAGGCGCTGCTGGCAGCTGTTACGCCTCTGGCAGCGGCAAGCCTTCTTGTGTTCTGTCTTCTTTATACGCCCTGCGTTGCGGCAATTGCAGCGATCAAAAGAGAGCTGGGCGGCAAATGGGCTGTCGGTGTAGTGGTCGGACAGTGTGTGATCGCGTGGGTGGCTGCTCTGGCAGTTTACCTGATCGGCGGGATTTTTTAAATAAGTGGAAAACACCGGTTTCTTTACAAAAGAGGAAACCGGTGTTTTTTTGTCGAAGCTGTATATATTTGATATTGACAGCATATACATTGTAGTATATACTGTACTTGTAACATAAGTACAGATTCAGAATTGGTGCACAGGTTCTGTTTCAAGTAAAAGGTACAGGATGATTTAATATGGAAATAATTTTAAGCAATGCCAGTACAAAACCGATTTATGAACAGATCACTTCACAGATCAAGGGGATGATTATGAGCGGGGAACTGAAACCGGGAGATCCCATGCCGTCTATGCGAAAGCTGGCGAAGGAACTCCATGTGAGTGTTATCACTACTCAGAGAGCCTATGACGATCTTGTAAAGGACGGATTTATTGTGACAGTTCCGGCAAAAGGGACGTTTGTATCTGCACAGAATCAGGATTTTATACGGGAGGAAAATCTGAGAAAGATAGAAGAATATTTAACAGAAGCATGTGAGCTGGCGAAACAGAACAGTGTGTCTCTGGATTCTCTGAAGGAAAGTCTGGAGCTGCTTTACAGCGAATAAGACGTAAAGGTGTGTGAGGTATATGATGGAAAATGCAATTGAGATAAAGAATCTGTCAAAAGAATACAGGGATTTTTCCCTGAAAAATTTAAGCCTGAACGTTCCCCAGGGTACGGTTCTGGGGCTGGTGGGAGAAAACGGCGCCGGGAAATCCACTTTGATCCAGTCACTGCTTGGACTGATCAGGGCAGATTATGAAGAGATAAAAATTTTAGGAAAGCAGTTAAAAAATCGGGAAAAAGAGATCAAGGAGGATATTGCAGTTATCTTTGACGTCAGCCATTACAATCTGGAATATACGCCGGAATTTATTGGAAAAATGCTGAAAAAGGTTTACCGGAACTGGGATATGGAGAAGTATGACGCTTATTTGTCCCGATTTGGACTTCCGGCAGATAAGAAACTGAAAAAATTCTCCAAGGGAATGAAAATGAAGCTGGAGTTTGCCATAGCATTCAGCCACAAGCCAAGACTTCTGATCCTGGATGAAGCAACCAGCGGTCTGGATCCTGTTTTCCGGGATGAGATTCTGGAACTGATCCGGGAATTTACAGAGGAGGAAGATCATACGGTTGTGGTGTCTTCCCATATTACCAGCGATCTTGACAAAGTGGCAGATTATATTGCCTTTCTTCATGAAGGAAAGCTTCAGTTTGTAAAAAGCTATGATGAGCTGCAGAATGATTATGGAGTCCTGCATTGCGGAAAAGAATTTTTTGAGTCTCTTCGGGAGGAAGATATTGTTTCATTTAAAAAAGAACCCTATGAATATAAGGTTCTGGTAAGGAACAGGAATGGAATTTTAAGTGTTTTTCCGGATCTGGAAATGGACAAGGCGTCTGTGGAAGACATTATGCTGATGTATGTGAAGGGAGAGGTATAGTATGTGGGGAATTATAAAAAAAGATTTTTATGATACATTTTGTATTCCTAAAAATCTGCTGAGTAACGTACTTGGATATCTGGCAATGGTTGTACTTGCAGTCCTTATGGGACCCAACAGGTACATGATGATGCTTTTTGTTGTTTTGTGCATTCCCATGACTACGATTTCCGTTTTTCAGATGGCTCTGGAACAGGATGAGAAGGTTCAGTTTGATGAGATCATGCTGACTTACCCGGTTACAAAGAAAGAGATCATTCTGGCGCGCTTTATTGATAATTTTATTTATATGGGGATCAACACAGTGATTTCTGTAATTATGGTACTGGGCTATGTATATCTGGGAAAAACGGTGGATATCCGGACAGGGATGTTTTATGTAACAGCCGGCATTGCAGTATCTCTGATCGCAACAGCGGTGTTCAGCATTGGATTTTATCTGCTGGGAAATAAAAAAGGAACCATTCTTTATATAGGTATGGTTATTATTTCTGCGTTATTTTATGGTTTGTCCAGCCGCGGTCAGTGGATAAGCAGGATTTTTCAGACAGATCCAAGAATTCTGACGGGGATTGCCTTGATCCTGGGGGGACTTCTGATGGCAGGAAGCTACTGGGTCTGCCTGAAAATTTATGCAAGACAACATTCGTGATACAGAAAAATCCGTGATATGACGTTATTATTCGCACCGGATTGTAATCATAGTAATGTAATCGCTGCGATCGTTGATGGACATTTCATTTAATCCTTCTTCGTAGGCATGTCCGGTAAGGGTCAGATCATGTTCGCGGGCGTAGGCAAGAACAGACTGATAAACGGCAGGAATCCGGCTCCAGTCACCGATGCAGAAGGCCCGCAGATATTTTCCGGCAGGAAGGATCATATCCCAGCTATCAGAGGCAGGAGGGCAATAGGCGAAGAAGGAGTCGTAACCGGTAAAATTGCCTTCCTGAAGATTCTTTGTGGAGATGCGGCTTCCAAAGCTGTCATAAAGATGGAAGAGTTTCTTCAGGCGAAGTGAAAATTCAGCAGCAACAGAAAAATCTTCTTCATCATATTTTCCGGAAATAGGGGAGGAGAGAATCAGCTTTTTTTCCGGAAGACTGCATAATTCGATTCTGCCATGCTGAGACTGCACTCCCAGTCTCAGACGTTCTGCTTTTTGCTCCAGAAAAGCCTGTGCAGATAAAAGCTGCTCGATGGATTCGTCGATCAGATTTTTCTTTTTTGTCATCATCTGAGAAAAGGATTCGTCAGATGGTCTTGTTACATATTCCCGGATTTCATCAATAGAAAGTCCCACCTTGCGTAAGGTCAGGATCAATTCCAGCTGTGCAAACTGAAAGCAGGTATAGTAATGATAGCCGTTTTCCCGGATTACTTCCGGCTGAAATAATCCAATGTCATTATAATAGTGTAAAGTACGTTTATTGACACCGGTAAATTTTGCAAACTCCCCAGATGAATATAAATATTTTTTTTGATCCATACCCCCTTGACTGTACAGTTACTGTACATTATATGATACCTTCTGACAAAGGAGAAATCAAGAAGAAAGAGGAGATTATTATGGAGTTTAAAACAGTAACCGAACAGCAGTGGCCGAAGATGCCCATCACGATTCGTGCCTCGCCTTCAACAGAGTTGATGAGTTCAACAAGTGAATTGATGTCACTGGCTGTGTATTTGATTTCAACAGGTGCAGAGACAATCTCGCCAAATGGGCGCATGATTGCAACCATACTTTTACCTTTAGAAACATCGATACCTACTGCGTTCATAAATTTGCCACTCCTTAAGAATTATTGCAATGGAAAAGTACCAGTTTTACTCATTGCCTATTCAATCCACTGAGGTGTGACACGAATGCGCCTATGACGATTCAACCTGCATAAAACGAACGCTGCGAATGAGGAGCTGGTTACCAGTCTTTTTAACGGACGCGAAGTCCAAGAAAGGAGAAGATATCCAATTGCTACCTACATTCTAACAGCTTAAGCAACAAGATGGATAATTCCTTACTGGCTGTAAGGGTTATTAACCACAAATATATTGTAGTAGAAAGGAAATCAAAAATGCGTTTTATTTGGAAAGAAATGAAATGGTCTTCTGTGCTGCTTTTGCTGGGCGGAAGTGCTTTGCTGGCATTTGGCCTTTATAATGTCCATTCCATATCCGGTGTTACAGAGGGAGGAATCCTGGGACTTACTCTTCTTCTGGAGCACTGGTTTGGAATTTCCCCTTCGTTTTCCGGTTTTCTTCTGACGGTGGTATGCTACTTTTTAGGCTGGAAGCTTCTGGGAAAACTGTTTCTGGTGTACTCCTTTATTTCGGCAGTGGGATTTTCTGTTTTTTACGGAATATTTGAGCAGTTTGATCCGTTGTTTCCTCAGATTGCGGAAAAACCTCTTCTGGCTGCAGTGGTGGGAGCTTTGTTTGTAGGTGTCAGCGTGGGGATATGTGTGCGTGTAGGCGGCGCGCCTACCGGAGATGATGCGCTTGCAATGAGCCTGTCCTCTGTGTTGCCTGTGGATATCCAGTGGATTTATCTGGCAAGTGATCTTGTTGTATTGCTGGCATCTCTCAGCTATATTCCGTTCAGCCGAATCATGTATTCACTTTTAACAGTCCTCCTGTCAGGACAGATCATCGGAATTATACAGAAGATCCGGCTTCCCGGATCTGTGGGGGCAGGAGAACTGTCTCAGAGCTGATATGAAAAGCTTTGAAAAGGGTTAGTGTCTTTATTTTATCAGAGAATAGGGTTCCTGAATATGAAAATTAAAAAAATTCTGCGGAATTGAATCCACATAATCTGTATTTCCCCTGCATACATTGTAAAAAGATGTATCCAGGGGAATTTTTGTGAAAGATTATATCGAAGAACGGGCAGTGAAGATCGCATCTTATATCATTGAAACCAGAGCGACAGTCCGGCAGGCGGCAAAAAAGTTTGGGATTAGTAAGAGTACGGTACATAAAGACTGTTCTGAACGATTAGCGGAGATTAACCCCGGTCTGGCAGCAGAGGTGCGCCAGGTTCTGGATGTCAACAAGGCAGAACGCCATATCAGAGGAGGACTTGCTACCAGAGAGAAATATTTGCACAGAGTGATATAAAAAATAAAACCCCCGGTTTTTCTATTCGGAAAACCGGGGGTTTTGAAATGTGCGCCTGGCGGCGCACGTTTCTAACGGGTTAAAGTCCCGAATCCGCCCGG
>UQLX01000034.1 GCA_900541985.1 uncultured Blautia sp.
GGTTTGGGCTTCAGCCCGAAATAACCCACCGGCTTTTAGCCGGTGGTCGTTAAGTAAGATTTCAGGCGTTTGCGAAACGCCACACGCCGCATAAATACGGTATTTTTTAACTACAAAAAACAAATAACCCCTCACCGGATATGGTACAATAGAGTTGACTTGAACTATAAACCATACATCCAAGAAAGGAGTTATTCTGACATCTATGATACCATATAAACAGCTTTCTTTGGCAGATTTTTTTTAGATTGCCAAGATAAATTTGAAAATGACAAATATTTAAATTATACAAGAAGCTCCTTTTAACATCTTATATCATTGTATCATTTAGTGCATATTTTGTCTAATCCAATTCATAGACATATTTTGCAGATTAGGATAAGCTATGTATAGCAAAACAAAGAAACGTAAATAGAAAAGTAAAGGAAAACACTTGCTACAGGGAAACAAAGTTCAAAAAATTGTATATGTATTGAAGGAGAGTTGTTTATGATCGTACCACGTTATTATGAGAATTTAAGCATACTGCATGAAAACACCATGCCAGCCAGAGCCTATTATATCCCGGCTTCCAAAAGAATGGATAACCTGGTGGAATACAGGGAAGAATCAGACCGTATGCAGTTATTGAACGGAACTTGGAAGTTCCAGTATTTTAACAGCATCTATGACATTCAAGAATCTTTTTTTGAGAAGGATTATGATACAGAAAACTTTGATGAGATTCAGGTTCCGGGTGTATGGCAAATGGCAGGATATGACACACACCAGTATACAAACATCCGGTACCCGTTCCCATTTGATCCACCGTATGTACCACAGGATATTCCATGTGGAGCATATGCACATACTTTTGATTACAAAAAAGATGAAAAAGCACCAAAAGCGTTCTTGAATTTTGAAGGTGTAGACAGTTGCTTTTATGTATGGGTCAATGGGTCTTATGTAGGATACAGCCAGGTTTCACATATGACCAGTGAGTTTGATATTACGGATATCCTTCAGGATGGAGAGAATACCATAGCAGTGCTGGTAATGAAGTGGTGTGATGGCTCTTATCTGGAGGATCAGGACAAATTCCGCATGAGTGGTATTTTCCGGGATGTGTACATTTTGAAACGTCCGGAGCAGGCGATCAGCGATTATCATATAAAAACAAAGATTGAGGATATGCTTGCAAAGGTAGAACTTGACGTGAAGTTCTATTCCCCAGCAAATGTAAAGATTTCGATTGAAGATAAAAATGGAGCAGTTGTAGCAGTAGGAAGTATTGCTGAAGAAGGAACAGCAGTGTTAGAAATTGCAAGTCCGGAGCTTTGGAATACAGAAAATCCATACCTGTATAAAATGATTCTTGAGACAGAAAATGAAGTAATTGTAGATCACATCGCACTAAGAAAGATAGAGATTAAAGACCAGGTCATTTACTTAAATGGACAGAAGATTAAATTCCGTGGTGTCAATCGCCATGATTCCGATCCGGTTACTGGATTTACAATCAGTGTGGAACAGATTACAACAGATCTTACGCTAATGAAGCAGCATAATTTTAATGCAATCCGTTCCAGTCACTATCCGAATGCACCATTTTTCTATGAAATGTGTGACAAATACGGATTTATGGTAATAGATGAAGCAGATATTGAGGCTCATGGACCATTTATGCTCTACAGAAAAGAAGACACAGATTACAATCGGTTCAAGCGATGGAATGAAAAGATTGCGGATGATCCGGCATGGGAATTAGCCATCGTTGACCGTGTAAAACTTATGGTAGAACGTGACAAAAACCGTTTTTGTATTATCATGTGGTCAATGGGAAATGAGAGTGCTTATGGATGCAACTTTGAAAAAGCACTGGCTTGGACAAAGAAATTTGATCCAGACCGAATCACACAATATGAGAGTGCAAGATACCGTAATTATGATGAGACATATGATTACAGCAATCTGGATGTGTACAGCCGTATGTACCCGGCACTTTCAGAGATTCAGGAATATCTGGACAAGGATGGAAGCAAACCATTCCTTTTAGTAGAGTACTGCCATAGCATGGGAAATGGACCTGGGGATTTTGAAGATTACTTCCAGATGATTCAGGATAACGATAAAATGTGCGGTGGTTTTGTCTGGGAATGGTGCGACCATGCGATTGCACATGGCACTGCTGAGAATGGAAAGACAATCTATGCTTATGGAGGAGACCATGGCGAAGATATCCATGATGGCAATTTCTGCATGGATGGATTAGTATATCCGGACAGAACAGTACACACAGGACTGCTTGAATACAAGAATGTATATCGTCCAGCAAGGGTTGTTTCCTATAATAAGGAAAGTGGAGAGCTGGTACTTCGCAATTATATGGATTTTGATGACCTGAAAGATTATGTAAAGATTAGTTATGAACTGACACAGGATGGTCTTGTGATCAGTAAAGGAAAACTTTCAGAAGTTTCTGTGGCACCACACAGTGAAGGAAAAACAAACCTGAAGGTCAATGTTCCAGAGAATGGGAAATGCTATTTAAAACTTATTTACCATCTGAAAAAAGAAATTCCACTGTTGGAAGAAGACCACATTCTGGGATTTGATGAAATTGAGGTAAGTCAGAAGGATGCAAAATGCCAGCTGGTAGAGAAATGGCTTGAAAAAACAGTAACGAACTCCGAATTACAGGTAAATGAAAATGATACACAGATTCACATCAAAGGTCGTGAATTTGGTTATACAATAGATCGACGTACTGCACTTTTTACAGAGATGAAATTTGCAGGACGGGAATATCTGAATCATCCGATGGAGTTGAATATTTGGAGAGCTCCAACAGATAACGATATGTATATCAAGTCTGAATGGAAGAAAGCCCACTATGATAAAGCTTATACAAGAGCCTATGCGACAGAGGTTGTGCAGGGAAAACATGGTGTGAGGATCTCAAGCCACGCTTCAGTTGTGGCAGAGACGGTACAGAAGATTCTTGATGTGACGATTACATGGAAAATAGATGCTGCTGGAAAGATTGATGCTGATATAGCAGTAACAAAAGACGCAGAGTTCCCGGATCTTCCGAGATTTGGCGTGAGAATGTTCCTGGATAAAAAACTTTCAGATGCCAGATACTTTGGAATGGGACCGCAGGAAAGCTACCGGGACAAACATCAGGCAGCTAGCCATGGTCTGTTCCGGGCAAATGTAGGTGATTTGCATGAAGACTATATCCGCCCACAGGAAAATGGAAGCCATTATGATTGCGAATACGTAGAACTTAACAACAGCCGATATGGAATTGTGGCATCTGCAGAAAAGGCTTTTTCATTCAATGCGTCTTATTATACACAGGAAGAATTTGAAAAGAAAACACATAATTATGAATTGACGGAATCAGACAGTGTAGTGCTTTGTGTTGATTATGCATTAAATGGCATTGGTTCTAACAGTTGTGGCCCTGTTGTATTGGATCAGTATAGATTTAATGATGTAGTATTCCGGTTCCAGTTTACCCTGGTTCCGTATGTAAAGGGATAATAAAGTTTCAGGTAACCCGTAAACAAGGAAGGAGAGCTTGGTTGTTTTGTAAAGTCCGGATATACAGAACAATCAGCCAAAACCAGAGCAAAAGAAGAATTTAGAATTAGGCATCATACTGTTAGGCATCTTGAAATTCTAAGTGCGATGAATATGAGGAACAAAAGAATTCTATGGAAGAAAAAAAGTATTTAAAATGGTATAACAAAATTGGATATGGTTCGGGTGATATCGCAGGTAATGTAGTCTATGCGTTCCTGACCTCATTTATGATGGTCTATTTGACAGACTCAGTAGGACTTGCTGCAGGTGTTGTTGGTACCCTGATTGCTGTATCAAAATTATTTGATGGTTTTACGGATATATTCTTTGGATCGATGATTGATAAAACACACAGCAAAATGGGAAAAGCAAAGCCTTGGATGCTATATGGATATATTGGATGTGCCATTACGCTGGTCTGCTGTTTTGCGGTACCGGTCAGCTGGGGAACAACTGCTAAATATGCATGGTTTTTCATCTCTTATACACTGTTAAATGGTGTGTTTTATACCGCAAATAATATTGCATACTCAGCACTTACATCACTCATTACTAAGAATAGTAAAGAACGTGTGCAGATGGGATCATACCGTTTTATCTTCGCGTTTTCAACAAGTCTTCTGATTCAGGCAATTACGGTTGGATTTGTAGATAAGTGCGGTGGAGATGCAGCTGCATGGAGAACCGTTGCAATTATCTATGCAATTATCGGTCTTATCGTAAATACGATTTCAGCACTTTCTGTAAAAGAACTTCCAGAGGAAAAACTTAATGAAGGGGAAGTGAAGAATGAAGGTGAGAAGTATGGAATGGTACAGGCATTTAAGCTTCTTATCAAAAATAAGTATTACATGATGATCTGTGGAACTTACATTTTACAGCAGTTATACAATGCCATGATCGGAGCTGGTATTTATTACATGACATGGGTACTGAAGAATAAGAATCTGTTCGGACAGTTTGCATGGGCTGTTAATATCCCATTGATCATTGCCTTGATCTTCACACCAACCTTAGTTGGTAAATGGAAAGGTATGTACAAGTTGAATCTAAGAGGTTATATTTTAGCAGTCATCGGTAGAGCACTGGTTGTTGTTGCCGGATATATGGGTAGCGTTCCGCTGATGATGGCATTCACAGCTCTTGCAGCATTAGGACAGGGACCATGGCAGGGAGATATGAATGCAGTAATCGCATCCTGCTCAGAATACACTTATCTTACACAGGGAAAGAGAATTGATGGCACGATGTATTCTTGTACTTCACTTGGTGTAAAGATCGGTGGAGGTATTGGAACAGCGGTTGTTGGATGGATGCTTGAATTCAGCGGCTATGTTGGAACAAATGCGACACAGCCACAGTCTGCACTTAATATGATGCAGTTTATGTATCTGTGGCTTCCATTAGTCTTTGATGTATTGATTATGTTTGTACTTTCAAGAATGAATGTAGAAGGTGCAAATGAAAAACTAAAAGCAGAAAAAGGGATAACTGCAGATGAAGTAACAGATGCATCAGACATGGAGTAAAATTTGAAGGGAAAGGCATTGTCTGATTGGAGATTCGATTAGGCAATGCCTTTTGCATATTAGGAAACAATAAAACAAGCAGAAGAACGAGGGGATAGTATTTTGAAAATAAAAGAGATAAACGTATTGCTTAATCGAAAGTTTATTGATGAAAAATTGACGGATATATATGTTGATAAGAGTAAAATACCGTATGAGAAGGAACGGTATGTTAAAGCAATCAACAAATATCAGACATACTTTGATGGTGACGAAATCGAATTATTCAGTGCACCGGGAAGAAGTGAAATAGGAGGGAACCACACAGACCATCAGCATGGGGAAGTACTGGCGGCATCTATTAACAAGGATGCAATCGCAGTTGCAAGAAAACTGGATGAGCCATTTGTGAAAGTGCTGTCAGATGGCTATAACGATCTAATTACGATTTCTTTGAATGAGTTGGAGAAAAAAATGGAAGAAGAGGGAACAACTCACGCTCTGATCCGTGGTGTACTTGCTAAAATGAGAATGAATGGTCACAAGATTGGAGGATTCCAGGCGTATGTGACCAGTGATGTGTTAATTGGTGCAGGCCTGTCTTCGTCAGCAGCTTTTGAAACACTTATTGGAACGATGATTTCTTACATGTACAATGATGGAAAGATAAGTGCTGTTGAAATTGCTAAGATTGGACAATATGCAGAAAACGAATACTTTGGAAAGCCGTGTGGACTAATGGATCAGATGGCTTGCTCGGTTGGAAGCCTTGTGTATATTGATTTCGCAGATCCGGAAAATCCGATGGTAGAACAGGTGAATTTTGATATGGATGCTTATGGATATAGCTTGTGTATTACAGATACAAAGGGTTCCCATGCGGACCTGACGCCGGATTATGCAGCGATTCCAAAGGAAATGAAGCAGGCAGCTGAATGTTTTGGGAAGAAAGTTCTTGGAGAGGTATCAAAAAAGGAGATTATCAATAATATCACTTTGATTCGTGAACGTGCAGGTGATCGAGCAGCACTTAGGGCATTACACTTCATATGCGAAAATGAACGTGTCCAAAAGGAAGTAGATGCGTTAAGAAAGGATAACTTCCCGCAATTTCTGGCAAATGTGAAGGAATCCGGAGATTCTTCTTTTAAGTATCTTCAGAACGTATATACCTGTGATGATGTACAACATCAGAACGTATCCGTTGCGTTGGCATTGAGTGATGTGATACTTGGAGAAAAAGGTGTATGTAGAGTTCATGGGGGAGGATTTGCAGGAACCATACAGGCATTTGTACCAATTTATCTGGAGTCCAACTATCAAAAAGAGATGGATAAGATCTTTGGAAAAGGTTCCTGTGAAGTATTAAAAATCCGTAAGTATGGTGGGATTAAGGTATTATAAACATTAAAACTAGGTGATTGCGAAACAAGCTCTTAATTCTGATTAAAATGTGGCGGAAATCCTATATCACAGGATTTCTAAATTGAAGAGTTGATGATGTTAAGTATCAGACATAACAAAAAACCTCACCGGTTAACTGTGAAGAAAAGATATTATGAAAAAGGTATCTCAGGCAATGAGAGGCTTCAAACTTCGAAGGTACTGGTACTGATGGATCTTATCCGCAACAAGTTGAGTGATTCCAGCAAGCAGCAAATCAGCATGAAGCGTTTTCTCGTTTTGTGTTTTGTGATTGGTAACACAAAAATTATCTTTGAATTGGTTGACTGATTTTTCAACATTTCCACGAATCTTATAGTTGTCTTCCCACTCTTGTGAGCCGCGTCCTACACCAGGATAGGCACGAAGATTTTTTTCAGGATAAACGTAAACCATTCGTCCGCAGGAAAAAGTAGTACATGGATCCTCACAGTGACATACCCGACGTTTCGATTTGTCAACAGGGTTATATTCCCATTTCATTTTGGGACATACGAATTTCATCGTCGGTATCTTGCTTTTTAAATGAGATTTGCTTCCTTCCCGTTTCATTGGAAGCGAGGGATCATGAGGACAACAGGGAATGCCGTTTTCGTTGACGATATAGTCAGTTCCATCCATAGAAAGCTTTACCTTTAAAGGAATGAAAGCTTTCTGATATCCGATTTCTTTTCTATAACGATGTCAGGATGGGCGTTAAGAAAATCTTTGTTGTAGGAAGTGATGTCACGGACAATGCCAAGTCCCTTTGTGATGACACCAAATTTATAAGCATAACAGAAATGTCCATTGATGTACATCTGCTGGATTGCCTGATTGGAAGCAGCATGGGTTGGCATAGAGCCGTAGGCAGCTTTGTAAGGATCATAGGAATCATCAAGGTGCAGGGATTTCTTAAAAGCTTTCAGCTGCTTGATAATGCGGTTTGCATATTTCGGGTTATTTTCTGTAACCCATGCTTCAATACCGGAGGTATCAAAGATAGTCATGGAAGCAAGGAAAGGATCAAGTTTTTGGCAGATCGGCTCGGTCAGGTCAAAAAGATGATGGAACATAGATTGTAAGTCCAATAAAAAATCCTGTTTGAAGCGTGTGAATTTGGAGGAATCTGGAACAACATCAAAACCGCAGAAATCACGCAGTTCCTGAGAGTATTTCAGAAATACAATCAGGAGGCCGTCCGGTACGGGCGTGAAAGTGAGAAATAAAAGAAACAGGAACAATTTCGTCAAGGTTAATGGCTTCATCAAGAAGTGAAAGAAACTGATATTTGTCGTTGTTGAAGTTATTTTGGCAATCTTCAAAAATTTCTGCTAAAGTGAGTTGCTTATATGTTATCATATAGGTGTATCTCCTTTAGGTGGATTGGTAATTTGGTTTTTAGTCAACTCTATTTTACCATAAACCTTGAGGAGATATTTTATTTTTAACAACAAAAAATGCTGTATTTATGCAGCTTTTGGCGTTTCGCAAACGCCTAAACATTAAAACAGAGAAAAGGAGAAATGAGCTATGAGTAGCATTTTAGTATTAGGTGGAGGTGGTTATATAGGCTCTCATACTGTGTATGAACTGATTGATGCAGGTGAAAATGTTGTAGTTGTTGACAACTTGGAAACAGGATTTCGTAAGGCTGTTCATCCGAAAGCAATATTTTATCAGGGTGATATCCGGAACAGGGCATTTATAGACTCTGTGTTTGAAAGAGAAGATGTGGATGGAGTGATTCACTTTGCCGCGAATTCCCAGGTTGGTGAAAGCATGATAAATCCACTGAAATATTATAATAATAATCTGTGTGGAACAGAGGTTTTGCTGGAAAGTATGGTTGCACATGGCATCAATAAAATCGTATTTTCGTCTACAGCAGCTACATATGGAGAGCCGGAGCGTATTCCGATTCTTGAGACAGACCGCACATTCCCAACAAATTGCTATGGTGAAACCAAACTCTCCATGGAAAAGATGTTTAAGTGGACTGCCAATGCTCATGATTTACGTTTTGTGTCTTTACGGTATTTTAATGCCTGCGGAGCACATCCGAATGGAAAAATTGGAGAGGCCCATAATCCTGAGACGCATTTGATTCCATTGATTTTACAGGTACCGAATGGGAAAAGGGAGTTCATATCCATATTCGGAAATGATTATGAGACAAAAGATGGTACATGCGTAAGAGATTATATTCATGTAAACGACCTTGCACAGGCTCACATTCTTGCTATGGAATATTTAAAAAAAGGGAACGAAAGTAATATTTTCAACCTGGGAAATGGCGTTGGATTTACAGTGAAAGAAGTTGTGGAGACAGCCAGAAAAGTAACCGGACATCCGATTCCGGCAAAGGAAGAACCTAGAAGAGCGGGAGATCCGTCAACACTGATCGCATCCAGTGATAAAGCAAAAGAAATTCTTGGATGGAAACCAAAATTTGATGATCTGGAGACGATTATTACAACAGCATGGAATTGGCATAAAAATCATCCGAATGGTTATGAAGCATAATATAAGGGGAGAAAAGTAAAATGATTGATCAGGTAATTTCAGAACTGGTAACATATGGACTGCAAAACGGACTGATAGAAAATGAAGATAAAGTGTATGTAACAAATAGCCTATTGGAACTGTTTAAACAACAGGATTATCAAGAAACGATAGAATCTGCAGAACCAAGAGAACTGCACTTCATTTTGGAAGATATGCTTGCATTTGCACAGTCACAGAGAATTTTAGAAGATGATACGGTGACTATGAGAGATCTTTTCGACACAAAGATTATGGGTACTTTAACACCGGCTCCGTCGGTGGTTAGAAGAATTTTTAAAGAAAAATATCAGGAATCTCCAAAAGCGGCAACTGATTTTTATTACCATTTTAGCCAGGCAACTAACTATATTCGCACAGACCGGATTGTAAAAGATGAAAAGTGGATAACAGATACAGAATTTGGTCCGATGGATATCACAATTAACTTGTCAAAACCAGAAAAAGATCCAAGAGATATTGCAAAAGCTGGTGCTGCAAAGAAATTAGGATATCCGGCATGTCTGTTATGTAGGGAGAACGAGGGATATGCAGGTCATATTTCACATCCTGCAAGACAAAATCACAGGATTATACCAGTAATCTTATGCGGAGAACAGTATTATATGCAGTATTCACCATATGTATATTACAATGAACACTGCATTATATTTAATGAAAAACATATTCCGATGGCGATTAACCGGATGACTTTTGATAAGCTCCTTGATTTTGTTAAGCAGTTTCCACATTATACGGCAGGTTCCAATGCGGATCTTTCAATCGTAGGAGGCTCTATTTTGAGTCATGACCATTTTCAGGGTGGTGGTTATGTCTTTGCTATGGCAAAAGCACCTTATGAAATGGAATTTGAATTAGAGGGATATCCGGATGTACATGCAGGAATTGTAAAGTGGCCGATGTCAGTAATCCGTCTGCAGGGGAGAACAACGGAGAGTATAGTAGAGGCTGCGGATCATATTCTTATGAAATGGCGTGGCTATTCAGAGCCAGAAGCTGGTATTTTCAGTGAGACAGATGGTATTCCACATAATACGATTACGCCGATTGCAAGGATGCGAGGGGATCTGTACGAACTGGATCTGGTTCTGCGTAATAATATCACAACCGAGGATTATCCTCTGGGACTCTTTCATCCACATGCCGAGTATCACCATATTAAGAAAGAAAATATTGGATTGATCGAGGTCATGGGATTGGCGGTATTACCTGCCAGACTGAAAAAAGAAATGGCAGAACTGGAGCAGGCAATTCTGAATCATGAAGACCTGAGACAGAATGCGACTATGGCCGCCCATGCTGACTGGGCAGAGAAATGGATGCCGAAGTATGAGATTACAGACAGCAACATTCATTCTATCGTACAGAAAGAAATTGGAATTGTATTTACGAAAGTTCTGGAGGATGCAGGAGTATATAAAAGAACGATAGAAGGGAAAAATGCATTCAAAAGATTTATTGACAGTTTATAAAAAAAGGACCACTTCATTTTTGTGAAATGGTCTTCAGAAAAATATTGAGTTTTCACAAAACAGTCCTTTTAGTATTTATACATGGTATGGATGTTCAAAATATTCAGCATAGAATACTAAAAGGTTATTCAGATATTTTTTTAAGTTGCTCATTTGCGATTCCTCCTTTCCTTGTTTACAAGTTGATTATAGGATAAATGAAAAAGGATTGCTTGTCAAATAGAAAGAAGATATAGACAAATGTTGCAAAGAGGAGTATTTCATGCAGTTAAAATATGTTGACACAAAAGAGGAAATCATAGCGGTAAATAAAAAGTCAAAACATATTGAACCACATCTTCATAATGCATTGGAGATTGTTTGTGTAACAAGTGGAACATTAGAGCTGGGTGTCGGACAGGAACTTTACCATATGGAAAAAGGAGATATAGGCTTTGTATTTCCGGATATCATTCATCACTATCAGGTGCTGACACCAGATGAAAATAAAGCGACTTATCTGATTGCATCGCCATTTACGATTGGAAAATTTGCAGATATCATGCAATCTATGGCTCCTGAATATCCCGTTGTCATGGCTGAAAAGGTTGAACCTGAGGTATACAGAGTTATAAATGCAATTTTAAAGACAAAACAGTCTGATATTACTGTTGCACAGGCGTATCTTCAAATTGTGTTGGCACGTTGCATAGGAAAACTGAATCTGGTAGAGAAGAGTCATGTGGGGAGCAATGATCTTATTTACCAGACAGTTTCCTATATATCAGCAAATTTTAAAAAAAAGCTTTCATTGGATGACATGGCAAGAGATCTGGGAGTGGGCAAATATGTCTTATCCAGACTCTTTTCTAAAACTTTCCATAGAAATTTCAACCAGTATCTTAACGATGCAAGGCTGAATTATGCATGTCATCGTTTGGAAAATACGAGTGATTCTATTACTAACATTTGCTTGGATAGTGGATTTGAAAGCCAGAGAACATTTAACCGGGTATTTAAGGAAAGATACAAAATATCGCCGAGTGACTACCGAAATACATGTGTGAAAGATATGTTGTCATAAAACGTTCTGTTGATAGGAAAATTTACGTCGATTTCACATCTTTATGTATTTGAATTTACGTGTGAATGATACAATGCTAAAATGGTCGTAAAAAATAAAATTCTCAGAGATGAAAGAACAGAGTGTGTTCCAAATAACCAAGAAAGGCAGGACATATACGAATATGAGAAATTCCATAATTGATTTTAATGAGAAAAAAGGTTTCATCTGTGATATGGATGGTGTGATTTATCATGGTAATCAGATATTGCCAGGTGTTCCAGAATTTATTCAGTGGTTACATGATGAAAAGAAAGAATATTTATTTCTGACGAATAATAGTGGGTATACACCACGGGAATTGAATCAGAAACTGGCCAGGATGGGACTTGATGTGCCGGAAGAACACTTTTACACCAGTGCATTGGCCACAGCTGCTTTTCTAAAAGAACAGGCGGCAGGCTGTTCGGCATTTGTGATTGGAGAGGCAGGTCTGTTAAATGCACTTTATGATGTAGGCATTACAATGAATGATGTAAATCCGGATTATGTTGTTGTGGGAGAGGGACGTTCCTATTCGTTGGATACATTGACGAAAGCAACGAATCTGGTTCTAAAGGGGGCAAAGTTGATTGGAGCAAATTCGGATGTTTCAGGACCAATCGAGAATGGTATTGCTCCTGCTTGCCGTGCATTGATTGCACCCATAGAAATGGCAACAGATACACAGGCTTATTTTTGTGGAAAACCCAATCCACTGATGATGCGAACCGGTTTAAATATGCTTGGATGTCACTCCGCAGAAGCAGTGATGGTTGGAGATCGTATGGACACAGATGTGATTTCGGGAATGGAAAGTGGTATGTCTACAGTACTGGTTCTCTCTGGGTGTTCAACAAAGGACACACTCAAAACTTATGCTTATCGTCCAACTATGGTTTTGAATGGTGTGGGGGATATTGCTACAATGGCAAGAGCAAAAGCAGAATAACACAGATAATTGGAAATGTTGTAAGTAAGATGTGATATTGTCAATATTAGTTTACACTTTTTTCTCAAGAATGATCGACCTTATGCTACCTCCTGCAGTGAAGCATAGTATTGCTGTCTTTTAACCATTGGAGGTAACCCACCGTTAGCAGAGCAGATCCTACGGTTATTCCAATAACTGATGAAGTATCTCCAAATGAGAGTTTTTAACCGTTCTACTGTCATTGATGTGGTGTCATAACGTCCGTAAAGTAATTCTTCTTTAAATCGTGCCCACATGCTTTCACATCTGGCATTATCATGGCATCTGCCACCGGCACGATTCATGCTCTGAAAAATACCATATTTGTTGATAGCTTTACGATACTGCTCACTTGTATATTGTGTTCCCCTGTCACTGTGAAGAATCGCTCCTCGAAGCATAGGATATGCCTTACAGGCATTATCTAAAGTCTGTTCGCAAAGAGATGCTTTCATTTTTGTATCCATGGCAAGTCCCAACACTGCTAAATCATAGCAGTCAAAGATAGCTGAAACATACAGTTTCCCATCGGAAGCCTTTATTTCTGTCATATCGGTAATGCATTTCTCAAGAGGCTTATCAGCTTTTGTAATACCATTAGGCTTGCGTTTGGGTTTATGATTAAGGCCAATTTCTTCCATGACACGATAAACAGTTCTCTCGCCGGGAATATGCACTCCTTCAGGCAGTTTGAGCTGTAACGCCTGATACATACGAATTCTTCCGTATGTATCATTGCATTCATCTTCGCTGACAATATCAAGCATTGCATCTGCCAGTGCTTGATATTTCCACGGAGCATCCTTTGATTTTAGGTATTTGTTAAATGCCTGTCTTGAAACATTCAAATTGTATCAATTTGATTACGCAATATGGTGTGAGAGGACGGCGGTTAATCACCGCCTCCTACTCGATTAACAACATCCTTAAAAATATCTGCAAAAACCCCAGTATGAAAATGAAAAAAAACTGTGAACAGAGTTGGCAGAAATATTTTCGTCTGCTACAATAAGGTTGAAAATATTATAAAGGTGGTGGTATATATGGAGAAAACCAGTATAAAAACAAATACCACTACAAAAGATAAAGCAGGATTTACTTCCGCAGAACTTGAGGAAAAATTCCTGAAAATTGCAAAACATACTACCAAAGATAGTGTGTTCCGAGATTTGTTTGGGAATACAAAATATCTTTTGGAACTGTATCAGATTCTCCATCCGGAAGATGCGGACGTCAAAGAAGAAGACTTGAATATTGTAACTATCAAAAATGTGCTTCTTGATCAGATGTACAATGATCTGGGCTTTCGCGTAAGAGACAGATTGGTGATTCTGGTAGAGGCACAGAGTACCTGGTCGCTGAATATTCTGGTGAGAAGCTTCTTATATTTAGCTCAGACATGGCAGGAGTACATACAGGAAACCCGGCAGAATGTGTATAAAAGTAAAAAAATTGTCATTCCAAAGCCGGAATTGTATGTGATTTATACCGGGAGCAGGAAGAATGTTCCAGAATGGATCTTTCTTTCGGAAGAGTTTTTTGGAGGGGAATCAAAATTCGCAGATTTGGGAATTCGAGTTTTGTCCTGTGGGACAGAAGGGGATATTATTGATCAATACATAAGATTTACCAGAATCTTTAATGATCAGGTGAAAATTTTTGGATACACCAGAAAAGCAGTTATGGAGACCATAAGTATTTGTAAAAACAGGAATTTATTAAAAGAATATCTGGAATCCAGGGAAAAGGAGGTTGTAGATATTATGTCTTTTTTGTTTGATGATGAGTACATTATGAGATTATATGTGGAAGACAAGGTTCAGGAGGCAAGAGAGGAAGCGGAAAAAGAATTAAAGGAAGCTGCGAAGGAAGCTGCGAAGGAAGCCGCGAAGGAAGCTGCGAAGAAAGCGGTGGAGGAAGCAAAAAGAAAAAACATGGAAGTGGCACAGAGGCTTTTTTCAATGGGCATGGAAGTGCAGAAGATATCAGAGGTTATTGATGTGGAACCTTCTCAGGTGGAAGAATGGATCAGAGAAGTTCAGAACGAAAAACATTAAAAATAGAAACTCAGTAAAAAGGATCCCTCGGTTCTGTATGAGCAGTGCCGGGGGATTCGGCATACAGGAGGCGGTATGAAGATATTTCATTTGTCAGATCTGCATATAGGTCTGAAGTTAATAAACAGGGACCTGAGAGAAGATCAGGAATATATTTTTGACCAGATTGCAGACTATGTAAAAAAAGAAAACCCGCAGGTGCTGGTGATTGCCGGGGATATTTACGATAAGGCAGTTCCGTCTGCAGAGGCAGTGGAAGTATTTGACCATCTGATAGCGGAGCTGACAGAGGCTGCTCCGGATATGACCATTATGATCATCAGCGGAAACCATGACAGTGGTCCCAGGATCAATTGCTTCCGCGGTGTACTTTCCCGACAGAATGTGCATATGATCGGACTTCCTCCACGGAAAGAAACAGAAAAAATAGAAAAAGTAATCCTGCAGGATTCGTATGGTCCGGTGAATTTTTATCTGCTTCCATTTGTGAAGCCCTCTATGGTGAAGGAAATCACAGGGACAGATGAAAATGGAAATAATCTTTCTTATAACGAAACCCTTCACCGACTGATCGAGAGGGAAGAAATCGATCAGGAGCAGAGAAATATCCTGGTAAGTCATCAGTTTTATCTTCCTGTTGGAAAAACAGCAGAAGATGTGGAAAGAATGGATTCAGAGATCCGTACGGTGGGGAATATCGATGAGATTTCTGCGGATATCCTGGAAAGATTTGATTATGCAGCGTTGGGACATATCCATAAACCAATGAAAGTGGGGAAAGAGATTTTCCGGTATTGTGGAACACCTTTGGCATGTTCAGTAAGCGAGGCAGAGCAGCAGAAAGGAATACTTATGGTGGATATTTCCGAAAAGGAGAAGCAGCCTGATATCACTGTTCTTCCTCTGAATCCTCTGCGTCAGGTGCGGGTGATCAGAGGAAAGCTGGAAGAGGTTCTGAAGCAGGGGTGTGAGGATTATGTAACGGTAATTCTTACGGATAAGGTGGATCTGAATGTGATCGATATGCAGGAACGACTGAGGCTTGCTTTTCCAAAGATTCTGGAAATCCGAAGAGAAGGAACGAGAAATTCTGCCACGCAGATGCGTGTGACAGAGCAGAAAATCCTGGATCCTTTTGAACTGTGCTGTGCATTTTTACAGGATACAGATGAGGCAGAAAAAGAACTTCTTAAAGATGTGATCCATACGGTTCAGGAGGTGAAGTAGAATGCGTCCCTTAAAGTTAAAAATGCAGGCGTTTGGCTCTTATGGAAGAGAGACGGTCATAGATTTTAAAAAGCCGGAACAGAACCTGTTCCTTATCACAGGAGATACGGGTGCGGGAAAAACGACAGTTTTTGATGCTATTGTATTTGCCCTGTATGGAGAAGCCAGTTCTTCATTAAATAAAAAAGAAGGTGTGGTGCTTCAGAGCCAGTACGCAGAATTGAATCTTGAGCCGTACGTGGAGCTGGAATTTATGGAAGGGGAGGATCAATATACCGTCCGGCGTGTTCCAAGACATTTAAAGACCATTACAAGAGGTGCGGCCAAAGGGACAGGAACCCGAGAAATCACCGGATCTGTTGCTCTTTTTATGCCGGATGGAACAGAATATCCCCCTAAAGAAGTTAATGCAAAACTTCAGGAAATCACAGGCCTTACCAAAAGCCAGTTCATGCAGGTGGCTATGATTGCTCAGGGAGAATTTATGGAACTTCTGAGAGCGAAATCTGATGATAAAAAGAAAATTTTCCGGAAATTATTTAATACGGAAATGTATGAACAGATTGCCAATGAGCTGGGAAACAGAAAAAGGGCTCGGGAAAAAGATATCGCAATCATCAAAACACAATGTCAGAGTGAAGTGGCGAGGCTGAAGTTTTTTTCTCCGAAAGAAGAAAATGAAAGTATATTCGGCTGTACAGAACATCTGAAAGAACTGAAAAACAGGATTGCAGACGGTGAGATCACAGTGATGGAGGAGCTTCTGGAAGCGTTAGAAATATACCAGGCGTGTCTGAAAAAAGAACAGAAAAAGGCAGAAAAAAACAGTGAAAAGGCAGCAGAACAGAGAGATCAAAGAAGGGATGAATATACAGAAGCCCAGCAGCTGACCCGATTATTTCAGCAGCTGAAAGAAGCGGAAAAACAGCTTGAAGAATACAGACAAATGTCTGATTCTATGGCAAAAAGGGAAGTTCTTGCCGGAAAAATCGCAGACGCTTATGAGCTAAAACAGGTTTATGAATACTTTAAAGCCGCAGTCAGTGAGGTGGAGAGAAAACAGTCAGAGCTGAAAAAACAAAAGGAAATCCTTCCGAAACAGATTAAAAAAGAACAGGTGACTTTGGCGGAGGAAACCAGTATGCAGAAGGAGCTGGACGGAGCCCGGGAAGAATTCAGCAGAGTTTCTGAAAAGGCAGAAAAGGCCCTGCAGCTGTTTCAGCAGATCGATCAGGCGCAAAAAAAAGTTTCGGAAGGTGAACAGAAGCTTCAAACAGCACAGGCACAGGAACAGACCTGCAAACAGGTTTCTGAAGAGCTGGAAAAAACAGAGAGCAGCCTTCGGGAGCAGGCGGAGCAGCTTGCTGATGCAGGAGAAAAGCTGGCAGTCTGTAATGGACAGATGACAGAGATCAAGGGAATGAAAGAAGCTCTGAAAGCGCTTGCGACTATTTATGGGGAAATAAAGCAGTATGGGGAAAGGGAAAATAATCTGAAGCAGAAATACAGAACTGTCAGGGGAAATTACGAAAAAAAGCAGGAAGAATATCAGCGCCTGCGGCGTGAATTTCTGGATGGACAGGCGGGATTTCTGGCTGCGGAGCTCATACCGGGAAGTCCCTGTCCGGTGTGCGGCTCTACAGAGCATCCCAATCCCTGTAAAGTAAAAAAAGAGCATCAGGAGCTTTCACAGGAAATCATTGACGATCTTGAAAAACAGACCGATATGCTTCGCAGAGAGCAGGAAACACTGGCGACAGAAGCACAGTCAAACAGAAATTTAAGAGAAACAAGAGAAAAGGATTTTCAGGAAGATTTTGAAGGCCTTCAACAGAAAATGAGAAAGAATATTCCGGAACTTCCGGAAAAATTTTCCCCTGGGGAAGCACAGGAACTGCTGCGGAGCTGGATGCAGAAGGTTCAGGAAAATGGGCGGAAATATGAGCGCGAAGTGGCGCATCTGAAAAAAAACCAGAAAGAGATGAAAGAAATTCAGGAGCAGAAGATAACTTCCAGAAAACGGACAGAGGATGCCGAAAAGCTTGTGCGAGAAGCGCAGGCAGCTTATGAAGGGGCAAAAGCAGAGCTTGCAAGTTATGCAGTAACTTCTGATTTCCAATCCCGGGAAGAAGCGGTAAAAGCAAGAGAAATGGCTTTCCGGAAGAAAGTACAGTGGAAAAGCCGTTATGAGGAAGCGAAAGAAGGAAGAGAAAAAGCGGTAAGAGAACGGGTTCATTCCGAGACGCTGATCCGGAAGCTTGAAACAGAGCTTCCGCGTTATGAAACAGAAGCTGCAGTCCGCAAAAAAGCCTGTGAATCTGTGGCAGAGGAAAAAAAGCTTACAGAAATACAATGGAAAAAGCTTACAGAAGAATACAGCAGGGAAGCAGCGGAAAGCTTCCGAAAAGAAGTTCAGGACTTCCGCGAAAAACAGACAGCGGCAGAAAGCCGTGCAGAATCCATGCAGTCAGCGATTGGCAAAAGAACAGAGCCTGCACTGGAAGAGATTCAGAGACAAATGGAACTGGAAGAAACAGGATTAAGAGAAGCGGAGGCTGTAAGGGATCAGATCCGCTCGGTATATAAGGACAATCAGGAGGTTTATGATACTCTTGCACCAAAGCTTCAGGAACGGCAGAAGCTGGTGGAGGAACATGCAAAGCTGGACCATCTTTACCGTCTTGTTTCCGGGAATGTCAGCGGTTCCAGAATGGATCTGGAAACCTACGTTCAGAGATATTACCTGGAAAAAATTCTTTATGCGGCTAACAGGCGTTTTCAGGATATGTCTGCCGGTCAGTTTGAACTTCGGATGTACGATCTGGAAAAGGCAGGAGAAGGAAAAAACAGGGGACTGGATCTCATGGTCTACTCTGCAGTTACCGGAAAGGAACGGGAGGTACGAACGCTTTCCGGAGGAGAATCGTTTATGGCGGCGCTGGCTCTTGCACTGGGAATGGCAGATCAGATCCAGGAAAGCTCTGCGGCTGTAAATCTGGATATGATGTTCATTGACGAGGGATTTGGTTCACTGGATGAACATTCCAGAAATCAGGCTGTAAAGGTTCTTTTAGAAATGGCAGAGGGTTCAAAACTGATCGGAATCATCTCCCATGTGACAGAGTTAAAGCAGGAGATTGAAGATCAGCTGATAGTGACAAAGGATGAGACTGGCAGTCATGTAAGATGGCAGATCAGTTAAAAAACAGACGGTCGGGAATCCGGCAGAAAGGAATGTATATTGATATCAAAAACAATGCGCGCGATTTTACATGCATTATCCTACAGTAATGTGGAAGTGGATGCTGCCAGAAAGCTGGCAGATCTGAAAAAGCTCGATGCAATGCGGATCTTTTTGAAAAAACTGGATACAAAGGTATATAACGGAGACCATGAGGTTCCGGTGCGTCTTTATTTTCCAGATGAGGAAGCTATGAAAACAGAGATGTCTCAGGGATTGTTGTATCCTATTCTTCTGTTTTTTCACGGCGGAGGCTGGGTGACAGACAGTGTGGAAAACTATGACCGGGTGTGCTCCCGGATGGCGCAGGACACCGGGCATATTGTGATTTCCGTAGAATATCGTCTTGCTCCGGAGCACCGTTTCCCTACAGGACTGGAGGACTGCTATGCAGCAGCCAGAACGCTTTATATGGATCTTTTGAGAGAAGATCAGGACAAGATTACGATTATGGGCGACAGCGCCGGCGGAAATCTGGCTGCGGCAGTATGCCTGCTTGCCAGAGCCAGAGGAGAGTTTATGCCAAAAAGACAGATCCTGATCTATCCGGCTCTGGGAAACTGCTATACAGAGGAATCCCCTTATAAATCTGTCCATGAAAATGGAACCGACTATCTTCTGACTTCAGAGAGAATGGAAAATTATCTGCTTCTTTACGAAAACAGCAAAGAAGACCGGCAGAATCCGTATTTTTCTCCTCTGATGGAGAAGGATCTGTCCAATATGCCGGACACCCTGATTCTGACTGCGGAATTTGATCCTTTGCGGGATGAGGGAGAAGAGTATGGAAAGCGACTGGAAGAAGCAGGAAATTATGTGGAGGTTCACAGGATTCCCAATGCTCTTCATGGATATTTTGCTCTGGGAATCCGGTTTTTTCATGTGCAGGAAAGCTTCCGCCATATGAACACGTTTCTGGAAAAAAGAAAAAGCTGATTCTTGCCTGATTTCAGAGTCTGTGATATATTTGAAACATCAAATGTGGATAAGGCGGGCAGATCGTGAAATCAGGATATTCAAAATGGAGAAAGCTGGATAATGCAGCGCTGGCATTTCCGCCGGCAACAGACAAAAACGATACCAGAGTCTTTCGGATGTATTGTGAACTGACGGAAGAAATAAGCCCCCGGATCCTCCAGGACGCACTTGACAGGACAATGGAAAAATATCCATTGTTCCAGGTGGTTCTGAGGAAGGGGCTTTTTTGGTTTTATCTGGAGAGAAGAGACATCCGGGCTGTGGCAAAAGAGGAAAAAAAGCCTCCCTGCAGCAGACTGTATATCCCGGATAAAAAGTCACTTCTCTTTGAGGTTTCCTACTATGAAAACCGCATTAATTTTGAAGTTTATCATGCACTTACAGATGGTACAGGGGCAAGGAATTTTTTGCAGGAGCTGGTACAGAATTATCTGCTTCTCCGGCATCCGGAGGCAGAACTTCCCCATATAAAAACAGAGGAAAAAGCCACTTTCCGGGATCACGAGGAGGATAGTTTTTCTCAGTATTATTCCTCGGAAACCCCTAAAAATAAAGACAAAAATCCGCGGGCAGTACCCCTGAGAGGTGCTATGCTCAGTCATGAGGAAATGGAGATCCTGGAGATATCCATACCTGTAAAAGAGATTCTGGCAAAAGCCCGGCAATACGGAGCATCACTTACAGCGTATCTGTCAGCTGTATTTATCTGTTCCATCCATGAGGAGATCCCGAAAAGCCGGCAGAAACGGCCGGTGACCCTGATGGTTCCTGTAAATCTGAGGAATTTTTTTCCGTCAGAGTCCATGGCAAATTTTTTTGGCTGGATCGAGGTAGGATATACGTTTACAGATACCACCACCTTCCGGGATGTGCTGGAAGGTGTAAAAAAACAGTTTGAAGAAGAGCTGGTAAAAGAAAAGATCGCCATGCATATGAACGGTTATGTGCGTCTGGAAAAGAATCCTCTGATCCGTGCGGTTCCTCTTGAAGTCAAGAAATATTTTCTGATGGTGGGTGCAGCCTGGGGAAGCCGGAGGATTACGACAGTATATTCCAATATTGGCGTGGTCCGGTTCCCGAAAGAATATGAACCTTATATCAGAAGGTTTGGATTTTTTACCTGTACGGAAGCTTTACAGCTCTGTTCCTGTTCCTATGGAGACGAGCTTCTTCTGGGATTTACTTCAAAGATTCCAGGAGAGAGTATTCAGAGAAATTTCCTCAGATACCTGAGAGAAGATGAAATATCGTTTACAGAAGAACGAAATGATTTTCCGGGATGCCAGGAGGAACAGAAGCAGGAAGGAAGAAAGGCTTATCAGATTTTTTCTTTTCTCTGTCTGGCAGTAGCAGTGATCTGCGGAATGGTCAATTACATGATCTGGGATACGCTGAACTGGTTCTGGTTTGCGGCGGCGGGAAGCTTCTGCGCCTGGCTTGTTGTTTCTGTGGGATATACCAAACGGAGAAATATTCTGAAGAATGAAATGTGGCAGCTGATCCTGATTACGGTGATTGCTGTTTTGTGGGATAATTTTACAGGATGGCGAGGCTGGTCGATTGATTTCGTGCTTCCATTTGGGGCTATGGCAGTACTGGGTTCCATGCCGGTGATTGCCAAGGTGAACCATCTGGAAAAAGAAGAATATCTGTTTTATCTGATCCAGGCGGGTATCGCAGGATGCATTCCCATGATTCTGGTATGGATCGGGCTGATCCGCTTCCCGTATCCTTCGGTAATCTGTTCAGGAATCAGTTTTCTGGTTCTGGCAGGCCTGTTTATTTTCCAGAAAAAGAGTACAGTCAGGGAATTTCATAAGAAACTGAGAATGTAAAAATATTATAAAAAGGCTGCTGTAAGAGCTGTATCAGATGGGAGAAAATTTCCTCTGGTAAGGGATTACAGCAGTCTTTTGTTTCTTGAAATTTTGTCGTTTAGTACATGATTTTTGTCTCTTGTGTATACTGTATTTACAATTTCAGGTATAATGATTATAGTAAAAACAACAGGAGAGAGTGGCTGAAATGTACAGAATTGCAGTTTGTGATGATGAAAAAAATGTCCGGGATGAAATCAGAAATCTTATTCTGGAATGGAATTCAGAAGTAGAGTTAAAGGTGTTTTCTTCTGGAGAGGATTTGCTGGAAAATTATCTGCCTTATGACGCGGTTTTTCTTGATATCGATATGCAGGGAATGAATGGCATTGAGACAGGCAAGGCGCTTCGTATCATAGACCGGGAGGTAAAAATTGTGTATGTGACGGCTTACAGGGATTATGTGACAGGAGCTTTTGGAGTTCATGCATTTCAGTATCTTCTGAAGCCTGTAAACAGACGGGAGATCATAAATATTCTGGAAGAGATATTCCGATATATGGAAATCTCGGACAAAAAGATCATCCTTGATTTTCACACGGTGGATGGAATTGTCTGTCTTCCTGTGGAGTCCATTTATTTTTTTGAGTATGAGAACAGAAAGATACGGATTGTGACAGATAAAGAAGAATATTATATGGTAGAACGAATTGGGAGTGTGGCAAAACGGATGGAGAACTTCGGGTTTTCCATGCCCCATCAGAGTTTTTCCGTGAATATGCTCCATGTGAAAAATGTAAAAGGGCAGCACATTTATCTGGACAATGGAATGGAAATACCTCTTTCCCAGAAAAAACAGAAAATATGGAAACAGGAGCTGACGGCCTGGCTGTCGGCGCGCCTGGAATACCGGAGAGGATGAGCGAAATGGATTATGTATTATATTACTTTTTTCAGATCATTGAACTGATTATCCATACAGGAAGCTTCATCTGGTTTCTGTATTCCATGCCAAGAGAGACAGAGTCGAAACCATGGGTAAGATACTGTGCCTGGGGAATCTTTATGGTACTTACTTTTTTGCTCCCGGCATTATGGTGGAATGACATCATTACAATGTCCGTGCTTACAGTATATTACATTGCCGTCTGCTGGCTTTTTTATCACAGAAGCAGAACCTGGATCCTGTATTCTCTGATTTATGGAATGGCAAATTACGGAGCTCAGGTAATCGGTATCTACTTTACCGTATATATCAGTAAAAAATTTGGTTTTTATCAGGAGATGCTCTCTTATTATACGCTTGTACTGGCAAAAATGATATGTCTGTTTTCCGTGACTTATCTTATGAGGCGGATTGTTCGGAAACGTATGGTAAAAGATCAGACGGAACTGCATATCAGAGGAATGATTCTGGTGCCTTTGTTTAGCATGATTCTTGTATATTTGTACTGTGTTTCCGGGGAAAGTTTTTTTCTGGAGCATGGATTTTGGGGAGTTATTCTCTGCATGATCCTCTTGCTGGCTATCAATATTTACTGTCTTTATGTGTGGTATGATCTGGCAGAAAACAGAGAACTGAAGCACAAGGTAGAATTGATGAAACAGCAGAATGAACTGATACATCAGTATTATGCGGATATGGAAAATAATTATAACCGATCCAGAAGAATCATTCATGATATCAGGAATCATCTGAATATGCTGGAGCAGTCAGTAAAGACGGATAATACTGATTATTTTGAAGATGTTCATGGAATGCTGAATTCTCTTGGGTTGAAATTTTATTCAGACAACAGAATGCTGAACATGATCCTGAATGACAAATTGAAAAAGCTGGAACCGGGACAGACAGAATGTAATATGGGCGGTGTCATCCTGGATTTTCTGACGGACATGGATGTGACAACAATTTTTGCAAATCTTCTGGATAATGCTATAGAGGCAGGCGAAAATAAAAAGAATTTCTGGATAAAAATAAGAGGAGAACAGATACAGGATTTTACAATAGTAAAAATATGGAATCCATCTTCAGAGATGTATGCCCCGGGGCATTCCGGCAAGCAGGGGCATGAAGGAATTGGCCTGGAAAATGTGCGCCATACAGTAGAAAAATATCACGGTGCACTGAATATAGAAACAAAGGACGGGATTTTTTCCGTAACAGTAGTATTTCCGGGAGAATAAGGAGGAGAATTATGAAACTTACGCAGACAGAGAAAAAACAGCTTATGATTTATGTGATCGCAGCATATGGGATCACTTATATACTGGGGCTTCTGATGTGGTATGGGTATGGAAAAGGGCTTGATCTCAGCGCTTTTCCAAACGCGCAGATGCTGTATCCGGCAGCCGGTGTGATGCTGGCTTATTTAATTACCAGAAAGGGAGATAAAAACCTTCCAAAAGCTTTTTACATATTTTTTGTGGTGCTTACGGCAGTGCTGGCTGTCTGTACGGCGGCCTCTGTTCTGGTGCCGAAAAATATAGATTTGATGGGCACGCCGTTTTCTCAGTGGATGCTGATCCTGCAGTACGTTATGATAGGCGGCAGCGTTATTTTCTGGATTCTTCTCTTGGTATCCGGCAAAGAAAAACGCAGAGCCTATGGACTGAACAGCAGTCATTGGAACACTTCTGTTCTTATGATCCTGCTGTTTATTGGATTATATCTTCTCAGATTTGTACTTGCCAGCGCCCTGGGCGGCCAGCTTTCTGAATTTGGAAAAATAATGGCAAACCCTACTACCTGGATCATGTTTTTTACTGTTTTGGTGAACTTTTTCCTGTCAGTAGTGGCATTTTTCGGGGAGGAATACGGATGGAGATATTATCTTCAGCCTCTTCTTCAGAAGAAATTTGGGCTGAAAGGCGGCGTGATCCTCTTGGGCTGTGTGTGGGCTGCATGGCATCTGCCAATTGACTTTTTCTACTATACTACGCCGGATATGGGACTGGCGGCTCTGGCAAGCCAGTTTGTTACCTGTATTACACTTGGGCTTTTTATGGCATATGCTTATATGAAAACCCAGAATATCTGGGTTCCGGTCATCATTCATTTTCTGAATAATAATATGGCGGTAGTCTTTTCAGGAACATACTCTGCAGATGTGCTTCAGAACCAGCAGATTCACTGGGGAGATATTCCTGTGGCGCTGGTGATGAATCTGCTGATCTTTGGATGGGTGATCTTTTTGAAACCATTTAAGGAGAAAAAGAGGGAAAATATGTAAGTTACATGAAACAGGAGAATACAGAGCTGGGAAGTCAGGTAATGGTGAAGTACATATAATTTAACTCGTTGTGCTACTTGAAAATTGTACTGCCTGTTAGCTCAAAATTGCCCCA
>UQLX01000035.1 GCA_900541985.1 uncultured Blautia sp.
ACTTCAACATAATGTGCCTCCTTTCATAGTGTGTAGTGGTTTACAACTATAGGATGGCATATTTTGTTGAAGTTTTTTATATTAACTAGCACAACAGGTTAATTTATTAGTATTCCCTGACGATTGATTATCTACAGCAGGTTCTGTTTTTATCACTCTCAGCGTCACAATCTCAGGGGCTTTTACCATAATTGGCTTTCCCTGAAACAACATGATTTCGGCATTATCATATTCACGGATAAAGGAAACTGCATTTTTGGCAATCTCAGATGTAACTATAATTTGATCATATGTCTCATTATTCATGAAATAGTATAAATCCCCAGCATTATACAGATACTGCACTTCCAATGTCTCAATATCAGGTTTAAAAAATGTATCTCTTGCTTCAAAACTTTCTTTCTTAACTATACCTGTAATGAGATTCTTATATTTTGTGAGTACAACACGTGTATTTTTCCGAGGTACTATGAGCATATACTCAAGAATTATGTATCCTCAAAAGAAATAAACTGTGATATTTCCGTCACACCAAATACCGTTGTCAGAAGTTCCACCCAGAAGATCTGGCTGTCGCCTTTTTCATATCCACGGTTTTTGCAGATTTTCTCAATAGTCTCCATTGACACATACTGATTTTTTCCCATCCGGGCAAGAATATTTCCGCTTATCCCGGTGAGGTACTGCATCTCTATCCGTTTCATATTTTTATTTATGAGCATCTTCCATAATCTGTTATAACTTACGCCCATAAATTACCTCCATTTTTTCGCTCAGATATATTTTGATTATATCACGATTTCGTTAGGTTGAATATCTGTTTTCGGTATTTCTGATGAATCAGCTCCAGCACCGCTGTCCTTGTTCTGGGCAAATTCATGTTCTTTCAAACATTGTAATTATCATGGTTATTATCTGCGTGATTCTTACAATCATGTTGAAAAGAACAAAGTTCGGACGCTATGTATACGCTCTGGGCGGAACTTCCATGGCCGGTGGGATTGGAAATGTGGTGGGAACCATTATTGGTGGTGTTCTGAGCAGTGTAATCAGTACATGTATTACATTACTTCGTGTATCTTCTTATTGGGAGACAATCGTTACAGGTGCTGTAGTTCTGATTGCAGTATTAATTGATGCAGTCAAGGACAATCCGGTAATTAAAGCAAAGATAAAAAGAATTTTTTCAAGGAAGGCATGAAGCCAATAAAAATATACAGGGAATTCATACAGGGGATATTTATTCTGAAGGATAGATATTCCCTGTATTTTTGTTTACTGCCTGTTTTTTGTATTTATTTTTGTCCTGCAAAACACTGTTGTGTGTTTGAGCAATATGAAGTAGAATAGAGGAAATGAAAAGGAGAAAGATAAACAGAAAGATAAACAGAAAGACAGATACAGGAGAGAAAACATGGAATTTTATCAGCTTAAAATTATAAGAAAGGGAACAAAACCGCCGGTTTGGAGAAGATGTCTTGTTCCTTCCAATATTACTTTTGCTCAGATGGCAGCAGTCCTGGAAGAAATCCTTGAGTATTCATTTACTGACAGATATGAATTTGAATTTTATCAGGAAAAGGTTCATGTAAGAGAATACAGAAAAGATGAACCTCAGGTGACTTCCTATCAGTATGACTTTTCAAATGCTTCCGATACATTTGTAAATGATCTGCTGGATAAGATGACATGGTTTACCTTCCGGGTGAAGACGGATGAGCAGAAACTGCCGGAATACAGGGCAGAGGTGGAAAAAAAGCTTCCCGCAGTCAGTGAGGATGGAAGGGTTCTTTGTCCTGTAATTATGAAAGAAAAAACAGGTGCAGAGGAAGAGTTCTGGTCGGATACAGAGCAGAAAAATAAACGTCTGGCGGAGCTGTTCACACTGGAGGCAGGAGAACCGGATTACAGAACCAGCAAAGAGATTCATGAGGACATCTGTCAGGGAAAAGCTTCTCTGATTTTCAGCGAAAATGCGGAAAGCAAAACAGAAAATAACAAAAAATGTGTAAATTCACTTTTGAAGGATATGACAGAAACCATAACAAAAGCGCTTTTTAAAGAAATGAAGAATATGTCTGGAAGCAGAAAGCCAAGGATTGCAGAGTATCTGCAGGCATACGATGAAGAGGATCTGGTTTTTCTTGCCGGAGAAATAGGAATTTCCGGTGCAGAAGAACTGAAGAAGCCAGAGCTTGCGGCCAGGTTTGCAGAGGAAGTTTTAAAGCCTGAAGTTATGGAAAAAGAGCTTTTAAGGCTGAATGAATGGGAGTTTCAGGCTTTTGAAAAGGCAATAAAAAAAGGCCTTTTCCATGTGGAGGAGAATGAATGGGAAAATCTGGAATGGGCCAGTGACATCGGATATCTTGCAGCTTACGATGACGGATATGCAGAGGTTCCGGCAGAAGTTTCTGCTGTTTTTGAAAAAATCTGTACACCGGAATTTTGTATGCTTCAGAAAAAAAGAAGCTGGCTGTCTGCATGTATGGTTATGGTGGAATATCTTTACGGCACAGCGCCTGCAAGGGCTGTATACAGAATGTACCGAAGGAGAAAAGAGTGCAGAGTAAGCTTTGGAGAATTCATGGAATTGTTCCAGTCTGTTCCGGAAAGGGAAAATATCTGTGTACTGGATGGGGACAGGATAAGTCTGCGGGGGTTACTGGAAGAAAAAGAAATTTATCATATGCTTCTGGAGCACCAGGAAAACAGAGAGTTTTATATTCCTTTTGAGGAAGAGATCGTTGACTGCACATACCATGGATATCCTTCTCAGGCGCCGGTTTACAGAAGGATTCAGCATCTTCTGACAGAGGAACTTGGAATGGATATAGAGCTGGCGGAAGCCTATCTCTGTGAAATTTACAGAGTCTATTATACAGGTGGACTTATGTCTGAGGCTATGGATCAGCTGAACAAAAACGGCGTTATTTTTGAGACACAGAAGCAGGCCAGAGAAATGGCAGAGCTTTTGATGGAGGCATATAATACAACCAGAAAAGTGGAACTGTGCGGACATACCCCCGATGAGGAAGGTATGGGAAACAGAAGAAACGAGACGGTATTTCCGGGGATGTTCCAGAATAATATGCCGGTGAGCAGCAATAAAAAAGTTTATCCCAATGATCCATGCCCCTGCGGAAGCGGGAAAAAATATAAAAAATGCTGTGGGAGAAACGGAAAGTGATGAAGCAAAAAATACGCAGGAGATTCTGCTTTAAGGGACATGTTCAGGGTGTAGGATTTCGATATAAGATGTATTATCTGGCACAGAAATATAATGCAACCGGATGGGTACAAAACGAATTTGACGGTTCTGTTACCTCGGAGGTTCAGGGAGATGAGGTCTCCGTGGATATGATCCTTCAGGCACTTTTTAACGACCGGTATATCCGAATTGACGATATGGAGACAAAGGCTCTTCCGCTGGAAGAAAATGAACGGGGATTTGCTATGAGAAACTGAAAAAGGAGGGACTGCTGTGATCTTTTATTTTTCCGGAACAGGAAACAGTGCATATGCTGCCAGTCAGATAAGCAGAAAAACAGGAGATCAGATCTGCTCAATAAATGAAAGGATAAAATCCCATAGATTTTATTCAGGAAAGGAACTGGAGACAGCGGTTTTTGTGGTACCTACTTATGCCTGGAGAATACCAAGACTGGTGGAACAGTGGATTCGGAAATCGGATTTTCCGTCCGGAGTGAAGGCATATTTTGTAATGACCTGTGGTGACGGAATCGGAAATGCACCGAAATATGTAAGGAAGCTGTGCAGGGAAAAGGACTTTGTTTATATGGGATGCGCCCAGATCATCATGCCGGAAAACTATCTTGTCATGTTCCCGGTTCCGTCTGAGGAAGAAGCCTGCAGGATTATCCAGAATTCCCGGGAAAAACTTCAGGCTACGGCGCAAAGGATTGCGGAAGGGAAAGAACTGAAGCCGGAAAAAGAAAATATGGCAGGCGCTGTGTGCAGCGGCCCGATCAATGAGATCTTTTATCCACTTTTTGTGCATGCAGGGAAATTTTATGTGGATAACACCTGTATCAGCTGCGGAAAATGTGCAAAAGTCTGTCTGCTGGATAATATCAGCATGGTAAAGGGCAAACCGGAATGGGGAAAGAGATGCACTCACTGTATGGCATGCATCACCCGGTGTCCGGCAAAAGCCATAGAATACGGAAAAAAATCTCTTGGAAAGCCAAGATACCGCTGTCCTTATGAGAACCAGAATACCGAATACAGCAAGAACTTATAATGCGCTGCATCAGGAAATTTTATAACAGGAGAGATGATTAATATGGAAGAATTATATCAGGCAATTGAAGATAAAATCAAAAGTTCCGGCTATCCGAGACCGATTTCCGGAGCGGCGGTTTATGAGGATATCTGTGATCAGATTGATGGGAAAGAAAATGGATCCTATGTACTTTTATCCAAGTTTGAGGATGATGTGATCTTTGAATATCACATTACGGTCATGGATGAAGAGTTTAATCTGGGAGTGCTGACCATGCGGCTTCCGGAGGGCGTTTTTGAAGTGAATTTTGATGAATAAAAAGCAGAACCACAGTGCCGGATAAGACATTGTGGTTCTGTTTTTTATGTAATGAATCATGCCAACGGGATTTTGTCCGCCTTGCGGAAGAAGAAAATACCGATAAGGAACATAATGGAAAGCGCCCCTACACCCAGATTTACGCTGCCGGTAATCTGACTGATCATGGATACGACCATTGTTCCCGCAAAGGAAGCTCCCTTGCCACAGATATCATAAATTCCAAAATATTCGCCGGATTTATTTGCCGGGATGATTTTTACAAAATAAGATCGTGAAAGGGACTGCACTGCGCCCTGGAAGATGCCTACAGCAATGGCCAGCAGCCAGAACTGATACTGCTCTTTCAGAATGATACCGTACATGGCGATCAGGAAATAAGCGCCGATACAGACCGTAATCAGTCGTGAGGAGTTGACCTTTCGGGATAATTTACCGAAGATCAGAGCTGCCGGGAAGGCAACAATCTGTGTTACCAGAAGCGCCAGCAGAAGACCGGTAGAATCCAGTCCCAAAGCAGTTCCATAGGCAGTTGCCATGTCTATGATGGTATAGACACCATCAATATAAAAGAAGAATGCGATCAGGAAAAACAGGATCTTTTTATTTTTCTTCAGCTCAGAGAAAATCCCACCCAGACGTTTAAAGCTTGCGGCAAGATTGTTTGCGGAGCCTGTTGCCTGGTAGTGCGTCTGCTCATAATGTCTGAGCAGCGGAAGACTCATCATGATCCACCAGATCGCTACCAGAAGAAAAGCCAGTCCCATGGCTGCTCTCATGGTAAGTCCGATCTTGTCATAAAAAAGAACAAGGACAAGACTCAGGATAAAGGGGATACAGCTTCCGATATACCCCCAGGCATAGCCCTGGGCGGAAACCTCATCTGCACGGTCATCAGAGGTTACATCCGGAAGCATGGAGTCATACACCACGAGGCTCAGGGAGTAGGCGGATTTTGCAATGACAAAAAGCAGCAGGAACCAGAGCCACGACTGGCTGAATCCAAGAAAGACACAGCCGATGGCGCCGATCAGAAGCGCGGCAAGGAAAATCTTTTTTCTCCGGCCTTTTGTGTCAGAGGCAGTCCCTACGATGGGACCCAGAACAGCTACAATGATGGTGGCGATGGAGACTGCATAGCCCCAGTAGGCAAGGTAATTTACTTCCGAAATCCCCGCCTGGTCTGCAAGATAGTTGAAATAGATGGGCATGATGGTGGAGACAAGAAGCGTAAAGGCGGAATTTCCAACATCATACAGGATCCATTTCTTTTCCATACTGTTTAGTTTAAATTTCATAAGTATCCTCCTTCAGCAGCTGTATCTTCTGTTATAAGTGAAAACTGCTGTTTCTGTATCCTATTTTATCAGATTTTGGTAAGTATAGCACGTATAATTGTGATTCTTATCAGAAAAAAGTCAAAATCAGGTAAAATCTTGTTGAATTTATCAAAGGTAAATCTTTCATATGCCTGTATCAGATTCTTGTGGACAAAAATAGGATATGCTATAATACGAATCTGGATATCAGAAGGATAAAAAATATTTAGAAAGTAACGAAAATCACAGAAAAGTAATGGGGTAAGTAAGATGGAAAATCAGTTTTCGAGAACAGAACTTCTTCTTGGAACAAAAGCCATGGAGAAGCTTGCCGGAGCACGAGTGGCAGTTTTTGGCATTGGCGGTGTAGGTGGATATACAGTGGAGGCTCTGGTGCGGAGTGGTATCGGAGAGATTGATCTGATCGATAGTGATACGGTAAGCCTTACTAATCTGAACCGTCAGATCATAGCGACAAAAAGTTCCATAGGAAAATATAAGGTCGATGTAATGCGGGAAAGGATCATGGATATTAATCCGGATGTAAAAGTCCATGTACACAAATGTTTTTATCTTCCGGAAACGAAAGATCAGTTTGATTTTTCTCAGTATGATTATGTGGTGGATGCGGTGGATACAGTGACGGCGAAACTGCAGATCGTTGAGGAGGCGGAAGCGGCAGGAGTTCCTGTCATCAGCAGTATGGGAGCCGGAAACAAGCTGGATCCGACGGCTTTTCAGGTGGCAGATATTTATAAAACTTCGGTGTGTCCGCTGGCTAAAGTCATGCGTCGTGAGCTGAAAAAAAGAGGGATAAAAAAGCTGAAGGTGGTTTATTCCCAGGAACTTCCGGTGATGCCTGATCCGGAACTTCTGCGCTCCTACAGCGAGGAAACCTCCTCTACAGCACCGCAAAAAAGGTCTGTTCCGGGTTCTGTGGCCTTCGTGCCATCGGTTGCAGGGCTGATTCTTGCCGGAGAGGTAATCAGGGATCTTGCAAAATAGGAGAAAGATTTTTTGCAAAATACATTAAATTTTTTTGGAAAATCTTCAAAATTTTTTACAGAAATCTGCTTGTACAATACCCTATATTTGTTATAAAATAAATATATATTTCGTAAAATTTGAGGAGGAGAGTTGTATATGCGCAAAACAAAAATTATTTGTACTATGGGTCCGTCGACAGATAAAGAAGGAATACTTGAACAGCTTGCTATAGAGGGAATGGACGTTGCCAGATTCAATTTTTCTCATGGGGATCATGAGGAACAGAAAGGTCGTCTGGACCGTCTGAAAGCCATCCGTACAAAGATCAACAGACCCATTGCTGCGCTGCTCGATACAAAGGGACCGGAGATCCGTATCCGGGAGTTTGCCAAAGGAAAAATAACCCTGACAGAAGGTCAGAAATTTACTCTGACAGCAGACGAGATCCAGGGGGATGAAGAGAGAGTTTCCGTTACTTATAAGGACCTTTATAAGGATGTGAAACCAGGTGACAGCATCCTTATTGACGACGGTCTGATCGGTCTGGAAGTAGAAGAGATCGAAGGTTCTGATATCCACTGTGTGGTAATCAATGGCGGTGTTGTTTCCAATAAAAAAGGCATTAACCTTCCGGGTGTCAATGTGAATATGCCTTTTATCAGCCAGAAGGACAGAGAGGATATCCTGTTTGGTATCCAGGAAGAATTTGATTTTATTGCGGCTTCTTTCACCAGAACGGCAGATGATGTTCTGGAGATCCGTAAGATCCTTGATGAGAACGGCGGACGTGATCTGAATATTATCGCAAAGATTGAAAATCAGCAGGGTGTAGACAATATCGACAGTATTATTGAGGCTGCAGACGGCATCATGATCGCCCGCGGAGATATGGGCGTGGAGATTCCTCTGGAGGACGTTCCGGTGATCCAGAAAGAGATCATCAACAAGGTTTATAATGCAGGAAAACAGGTTATTACAGCAACTCAGATGCTGGATTCCATGATGAAAAACCCGCGTCCGACCCGTGCAGAGACAACAGATGTTGCCAATGCCATCTATCAGGGAACAAGTGCTATCATGCTTTCCGGAGAGACTGCGGCGGGCAAGTATCCGGTGGAAGCGCTCCGCACCATGGTGAAGATTGCTCTGCGTACAGAAAGCGACATTGCATATAATAAAGAATTCAGTATTCTTTCCAGGGAACATGAATCTGTTATCAATATGACTACCGCGATTTCTCATGCAACCTGTATGACTGCCATTGATCTGGGTGCAAAGGCGATCATTACAGTAAGCCGTTCCGGAAATACGGCGCGGATGATCTCCAAATACCGTCCGGGCTGCATGATCGTAGGCTGTTCTCCGGAAGAACATACCTGCAGACAGCTGAACATGTCCTGGGGTATCACTCCGGTTCATATTAAAGAGGAGTACAGCATGGAAATCCTTCTGCTTCATGCAACAGAGGCGGCAGAGAGAGCCGGATATGTGAAAAAAGGCGATGTTGTGGTTCTTACCGCAGGTGTTCCTCTGGGACGTTCCGGAAATACAAATCTGATCAAGGCAACTGTAGTAGGAGAATACTAAAAATAATAAAAGCCCTTTCAAGGCAGTGTATTGACTGTCTGAAAGGGCTTTGGCTTTTTTGGGGAACCTGAGATAAATGTTATTCCGTACAGGTATTTCCATTTTCATCTGTCCAGTTTCCATCTCCCTGATAACTGTATTTGGTTCCGGAATCGTCGGAATAAGTTCCGTCTCCGTTATCGTAAAGGACTCTGGATTCGTCATCCTCTTCACCTGGCGCTACGATTGATGTTACACCGGAAGCATTACTGAATCCACTGGTGTACGGTACGCCTTCTGGAAGAGTGTCATAATTTGATACAGACCCGTCACTGTCAGAACCACTGTCATAGTCTGTGGCTGAGTTTTCCTCTAAACTTACAGAAGTTTCTGTCTCTGCATTTTCTGCTGCGGCATTTTCGGCCGGGTTCTCTTCAATCGGGGGCGCTGTGGTTTTCTGCATGTTTACCAGTTGAGAAAACGGCGCATAATCCGGTGCGTTCTTTTCTTCTGAATCTGTATTCTTTTCCAGAGCAGTTTTTCTGTATTCACTGGTACTGCGGTTGTCCCGGCAGAAACATTAAATACCAGGTTACCGCCTGCAAGGAGCGCCGTTACAAGAATTCCCGGCAGGATTCCTCTGCGAAGCTTCCGCAGGTTCACCATATACAGGATTCTGTCCTTAAACACCATCCCGCTGTCATTGAGGCTTGCCGTCACATAGGGGATCTGATTTTCCATGGCTACTGTCCGAAGAAGCAGTTGTCTGTAAAGCCTGTGGTCTTTTTTGGTTACCCGGTTCACAACTGCTGTGTCACACAGATTCTCAATATCCTTATCCGCTTCTTTCAGCATAATAAGAAGGAATGGATTGAACCAGTATATTGATGCACAGACTCGAAGAATCATCTTATACCAGAGATCCCGGTGACAATAATGGGTAAGTTCATGATAAAAAACAAGTTTCCTCTCCTCTGCTGAATATCCGGTTGCCGGAGGATACAATTTTGTATGAAAAAGTCCTGCAAGAAGCGGTGTGGTAAGACCTGCATTTCGCCTTAGTTCCGGCATTTTTCGTACATGCTTTCTCCGACACGTCTCTCTGTACATCTGAATACTCACCGGATCACTGACCTGAATACTCATCCGCTTCAGATTCCTCATGGAAAGATAATATGACAGCAGTTCGCCTGCCAGTTTAAGCGCTGCCACGCTCAGCCAGATTACTGTAACAATTACAGCTGCAATTCTTGTCCATTTACCTGACTCATACGTGATATATCCTTTCTGCGCTGAGACCCCGGTCTGACTTTCCATATTATTGCTCGCAGACGGCACAGTTTCTGTCAGCTGCTGACTCTCCCTGGGTCTGACAGCATGATTCTCTGTCTTCGGATCTTGTGCCTCCAAATGTTAATCCGACTGCGAAACCAGTGGTGTATATAGATTCATTTTTCCTTGCTTCGTTACTTCCACGAAATTTTTACTTTCCAGTCTGGTCAGTAACGACAGGATCGTTGTTGACGCAAGCTTTTTCTTCGTATTGATTATTTTTTCAATCTCCGGTCTGTCATGGGAGGAGTGCCATTCCAAAGAACAAGCATAATATCCAGTTCTGATTCGGTTAGTCTCTGATATGTTTTTTTCACCTTTTTTCAGCCCTCCTGTTACATATTCTCTACAAATCCAGTATTCATTGTACTGGGAATAATTTTCTGATAATTTTATTTTACCATGATTTACGGAAATAACAAGGACTTCTGCATATTTTACAGAAGCCCTTTGTTTTAGTTAGTAACCGTTGTCAGTTCATTTCTGTATAACTGTTGCCATTTTCGTCGATCCATGTCCCATCTCCATTGTCGGTATAGCCTACACCATTTTCATCGCGATAATAATAATCGCCATTTGTAGTCTGGGTAACCGTTACAGTATTGCCGTCCGCATCCTGAAGACTATACTGTTCCAGCGTCTGTCCCATATGATGTGTATCATCATTCAGAGCAGAATACGTATTTCCGTTTTCGTCCGTATAGGTTTCATCCCCATTATCGGTATATTTCATTCCATCATCCCCACGATATTCATAAGAGTAGTCTTCGTAAAGAATATAATTGATTTCAATTGTATTTCCGTTACTGTCAGCTAATACCATAGGCGCGGTAGAAATAACAGCCAAATCATCACTGTTATCTTCGGAATTTGAGGAATTATTTTCTTCTGTACCGGAAGAATTTTCGGAGGCATTGTTTCCTGTATTGGAAGAATTTGAATCTTCTCCGGATTGCTGAACGGAAGTATCAGTTTCTGCCTTATCAGAATCTCCTGCTGCATTTTCCTCTGTCTGTCTGGTAAAAGATGGGTTTCCAGGGTAGGAGATATATTCTATAAATTTCCTGACATCACCTATATCATCTGCGTCTTTTGCATATCCTACTGCCATATACAGGCTGTTTCCTTCTGAATAAATTGTCTGGTAGCAGGCCTCATAAGTGTCGTTGCATTTGGCAATTCCTGTTTTGATATCCTCCAGCGAATATTTATAAATATTTACATAATCACTTCCATTGGTATAGCTTGCATAAGTACCTTCCGTATCTGCATTTTCCCAGGCAGAACCAGCTGGAGGCTGCGTATAAAAATCATTATTTCCAGCTGCCATAACAGTTCCGGCTGAAAAAATCCCAAGTGTTGCTGCAGTCATAAGTGTCATAAACTTTGTTGTTCTTTTCTTCATAGTGGATTCTCCCTGAATTTTATTTTCTACATCTGTAGAAATAATGGTTGACTAAACATTGACCAATGCCATGAGAAACGCAGCTAAAATATCCGAAGACACAGCAATACCGCAATTTACTTTGTCTGGCGATTGATATATTTCGCCTTATATTTGGAATATACGATGGTCTGATCTTTGTATAGCCCATAATAGCCGGATACGGCATAGCTGACCACCACGGCAATCAGATAAAAAGATACACCCTCAAATCCAAACAGCTCAAAGGCAATAAGGATAGAGGTAATGGGGCAGTTGGTCACACCGCAGAACAGAGCGGCCATCCCGGAAGCGGCACAGAGAGAAGGAGAAAGTCCCACAAGCTGCCCCATGACACAGCCGAAGGTGGCACCGATACAGAAAGAGGGAACGATCTCGCCGCCCCGGAAGCCTGCTTTCATGGTAATGGCTGTAAGAAGCAGCTTCCAGAAAAAATCGAAAGGACGGGCCTGTCCTTCTTCTACAGCTAACTGGATCAGTTCATTTCCTGCGCCCATGAAATCCTTTGTCTGAAGAAGAACGGTGATCAGGATCAGAGCGGCAGAGGCGGCAAGGATCCTGAAATAAGGATTTTTCAGAAAACGCTTATAAAAATCTCCTATGCCTTTCAGGGTTACACAGAACAGAATACTGACAAGTCCGCAGCCCACAGCCACAAGAAGCATTTTTAAGCCGGTAAAAGCGGTCAGCTCCGGGATACCGTATACATGGAAGCTTTCCGGGTGTATGCCGATGCCGGCGGCAAATTTAGCTGCAACCAGAGAGGAAATTACACATGGAAGCAGGGCGGCATAGTACATGATCCCGACACTGACGACCTCCAGAGAAAAAACAGCGGCAGCCATGGGAGTTCCGAAAACAGCAGAAAAAGCGGCGCTCATGCCGCACATAATAATCACATGCTGATCCTCCTCGTCCAGATGAAACCAGGAACCAAGCTGATTTCCGATACTGCCCCCAAGCTGAATGGCGGCTCCCTCACGTCCTGCAGAGCCTCCTGTCAGGTGAGTCAGAAGTGTGGAGACAAAAATCATAGGGGCAGAACGGAGACGGATATTATCCTGGGAACGAATGGCAGAAAGAACCTGATTGGTGCCGCCGTCGTCTTTTCCGAATTTCTGATAAAGAAATACAATGCATAAGCCTGCAATGGGAAGCAGAAGAAAGACCTGGAGATTTTCCATGCGGAACAGGGTGACTGCTTTCAGTGCATGAGCAAAAACACTGCTTACCGCGCCTACAACCAGCCCGGTGATAACAGCCAGCGCCAGCCACTTAAGAAGATGCGCTGTGTACTCCCATATCTGATTCCAATAGAAAAGAACCCGTTCCAGTCCTTTTCTATCCTGTATATTTTGTTGTGTATCCATGATTACTCCTGTGTGATTCCGGTTACTTCATATCCAGCGTTTTTGATTACTTCGCGGATTTTATTCTCGTCCACACGCTCCGGCGCTGTAAAGACAGTCGTCTTTTTTTCGTGGGAGGAAACAACATCCTCCGCCTGAAAAGCGGCTTTGACAGCTTCGTTTACATGAGCCTCACAGTGTGGGCACATCATACCTTCTACATTTACAGTGATCTTTACCATAGTCTGATTCTCCTTTTCATTCTTATTTTCATTATAAGGGTTTTCTGTGTTAATGGAAACCATTTGTTTGATTTTTTTGTCTTTTGAGGCATCATGGATCTTAAAAAGATTCAGCCGCAGGGCATTTGCTACCACGCAGAAGCTGGAAAGGCTCATTGCCGCAGCCCCGAACATAGGATTCAGCGTCCAGCCGAAAATGGGGATCCACACACCTGCGGCAAGGGGGATGCCGATGATGTTGTAGAAAAATGCCCAGAAAAGATTTTCGTGGATATTGCGCAGGGTAGCCCGGCTTAAACGGATGGCGGCAGGAACATCGCTGAGCCGGCTTTTCATCAGAACTACATCTGCCGCGTCTATGGCAATGTCTGTTCCGGCGCCGATGGCAATGCCGATATCTGCCCTGGTAAGAGCCGGCGCATCATTGATCCCGTCTCCGACCATGGCAACCTTGCCTTTTTCTTTGAGGGAGCGGATCACACTTTCCTTTCCGTCCGGAAGGACTCCGGCGATCACCTGATCCACGCCTGCCTGCCTGCCGATGGCGTTGGCGGTTTTCTCATTATCGCCGGTAAGCATCACAACCCGGATGCCCATATTCTGGAGCTTCTTTACTGCCCGGGGACTGTCTTCCTTAATCACATCCGCAACAGCAATGATACCTGCCAGCTGGTTTCCTCTGGCAAAGAGAAGGGGCGTTTTGCCCTGCTCTGCCAGCTCTACGGCTTTTTTGCGAAGAGAGGCGGGAACCGTTACCCGGCTGCTGATAAATTTCATATTTCCTCCGATAAGTGTTTCTCCGTTTACTTTCCCGGAAAGCCCATTGCCCGGAAGCGCCTGGAAATCTTCTGCGTCAGCGGCAGTGAGAGACAGGGCTTCTGCTTTTTTCAGAACAGCTCTGGCAAGAGGATGTTCGCTTTTTTTCTCAAGGGAAAGAGCAAGGGTGAGAAGCTCTTTTTCCGTAAATCCTTCAGCTGGAAGGATATCGGTCACTTCCGGCTGACCGCTGGTGATCGTGCCTGTTTTATCAAAGGCAACGATCTGAACTCTGCCCGTTTCTTCCAGGGAAACGGCGGTTTTAAACAGGATCCCATGCTTGGCACCCATTCCGTTGCCAACCATGATGGCTACCGGGGTGGCAAGTCCAAGGGCGCAGGGACAGCTGATTACCAGAACAGAGATTCCTCTTGCAAGGGCATAGCCGAAGGTCTGTCCGGCAAGCAGCCATACAAGGGTGGTGATCACGGCGATTGCGATCACAGCCGGAACAAAGATTCCGGAAACTTTGTCGGCGATTTTTGCGATGGGAGCCTTGGTAGCGGCTGCGTCGCTGACCATTTTAATGATCTGGGAAAGGGTGGTATCCTCGCCTACATGAGTGGCCTCACAGCGGATGAAGCCGGACTGGTTTACTGTAGCTGCGGAAACCGTATCTCCGGCAGCCTTGTCAACGGGGATGCTTTCTCCTGTAAGAGCGGATTCATTTACCGCGCTGGAGCCTTCCAGAACAATCCCGTCTACCGGGATGTTTTCTCCGGGGCGGACAACAAAGATATCTCCTTTTCTTACCTGTTCAATGGGAACCGTGGTTTCCTGCCCGCTGCGGATCACCACGGCTGTTTTAGGCGCCAGCTTCATGAGACTTTTCAGGGCGTCGGTGGTTTTTCCCTTGGAACGGGCTTCCAGCATTTTTCCTACAGTAATAAGAGTCAGGATCATGGCGGCGGACTCAAAATAAAAGTCCATCATATAATCCATGACAGCGTCCATGTTGCCGTCCACCTGAGCCCTTGTCATGGCAAACAGCACATACACGCTCCATACAAAGGACGCCATGGAGCCAAGGGCTACCAGGGTATCCATGTTGGGGGCTTTGTGCCAGAGGCTCTTAAAGCCGCTGATAAAAAACTTCTGGTTGATGACCATGACAATACCTGCCAGAAGCAGCTGGAGAAGCCCCATGGCAATGTGATTAGCCTCAAACCAGGCAGGAATCGGCCATTCCCACATCATATGTCCCATGGAAAAGTACATCAGTACCAGCAGAAAGCCAACAGATGCGATCAGACGTTTCTTAAGCACAGGTGTTTCGTGGTCGGCCAGGGCTTCCGCAGCTTCGGAAGGGGATACCTTCTGACCGGCAGAGCCTTTTACAGAAGCGCCGTAGCCTGCTTCCTCCACTGCAGCGATGATATCTGCCTCAGAAGCAGTTCCTTCCACACCCATGGAGTTGGTGAGAAGGCTTACGGAGCAGGAAGTGACTCCCGGCACATGAGAGACTGCTTTTTCTACCCGGGAGCTGCAGGCTGCACAGCTCATTCCGGTTACATTATATTGTTCCATTCAGATTCCTCCTTTTCGGATTTTTATTTCATCAGCTTCTGCAGAGTTGTCATCAGCTCGTCAACAGTTTCGTCCTTTCCCTCCCGGATATCCCGGGCTACGCAGGTATGGATATGTGCGGAAAGCAGCTCTCTGTTAAAAGCATTTATGGCTGCGTTTACGGCAGCGGACTGGATCAGGATATCGTTGCAGTAGGTATCGTTTTCTACCATTTTTATGATTCCCCGCACCTGTCCTTCAATACGCTTCATCCGGTTGATAAGCTTTTTCTTCTCTTCCGGAGAACGGTGGGTGGATCTGGTGCAGCAGCATGTGGTCTGGTCTGACATATGAGTTGCCTCCTTTTATTGAAATATACCCTATAGGGGTATTGAATATGTGGATAATATATACCATATGGGGGTATATTGTCAAGGCTGTTTTTTAACAAAATAAAGAAGCCGTCAAATCTGAATAGGAATGCTCCATATTTGAAAGTAATCTGTCAGTTTTGTTATGGAAAAACAGAACATAGGTTTGTTAATATAATATATGTAATCAGTTATCCGGATAAATTACAGAAAAAAATATTTAAAGAGAAAAGAGGAACAAACTTATGATTGTAAACAGAAATATGAAACGTACAGAAGATAAAAGAATGCGTACGGCGAACCGCAAGGTGTTTGAAAATCAGGATCATTCCAGAACAGTAGAGATCTATCTGGAGCCGGTCCACTACCAGGATCTGGACGGAGCATGGAAGGAGATGGACGATACTCTGGAAGAAGCAGGCGTCGGAGACAGAAGTCTGAAAGACGGAAACAGTGGCTTCCGTAATCGTAAGGGGTCTCTGGAAATATGTCTGGATCCTGCGGCACAGGAAGTACATACGGTATCTCTGAATAAGGAAAATATGGTTCTTTCCTGGGGGCTGGAAGGCTGTCTGCCGGTAAGCGCGCAGAAACAGGAAAAAAATACCGTTGTTTATCCGGGGATTTTTGAGGGAGCGGAGCTTTGCTGCCGTGTCCATGGAGAGGGGATAAAAGAGGATCTGATCCTCCATAAGCCGGAAGCGGTCAGGGAAGGCTACAGCTGTCTTTACCGAATGCAGGGACTCCGTCCGGTTTTCAGGAACAATACCGTGTTTTTCCTGAATGGGGAAGAGGAGGTATTTTGTGTACATGCCCCATGCATGAAAGATGCGGGAGGAGAAAAATCCGAAGCTATCCGTCTTTCGATGGAGGAGCTATCCGGGGAGATACTTCGCATTACCTTTCTCCCGGATATGGAATGGCTGGCTTCTGCAAGTCGCCTGTTTCCGATAGTCATCGACCCGGTGACAACTACCTCCAAAAAGGCGGCGGACATTGAGGATGCCCATGTAGATTCCCTTTATGAAGAGGACAACTTCCAGCAGAGCATTATTCTGAAGAATATGGGAGGAGATAATATCCAGAGAAGCTTTGTCCGATTCGAGCTTCCGGAGATCAAAACCGGAGATATGGTAATCCATGCAAGACTGGTACTGGTATCGCTGGCGGAGGATGGCAAAGAACGCGCGGTGGAGGTACACCGGGTACTTCACTCCTGGAATTCCGGATCCATCAACTGGTACAACAAGCCAATGTATTCAGATACAGTAGAGGATATATGCCGTTATAAAGGCGATAAACAGAAATATATCACGCTGGATATCACCAGAATGGTAAAGGGATGGTATCAGGACGGAGGGAACTACGGTCTGATGTTCAAAAACGACAAAGAGCTTTCCGGATATACAGAATTTCTTTCTTCCGACTGTGATAACGGTTACCAGGATATGCGTCCAAGGATTGAGCTGACCTATGTAAATTACTCCGGACTTGAGGATTACTGGAGCTACCACAGTCAGGAGGTGGGAAGAGCGGGAACGGTTCATGTGAACGATTACAACGGAAACCTGATTCTGATCCATAATACCATGACGACCGGGGGAAGCCGTGTGCCAATGAATCTTTCCCATGTATACAATTCCAATAACCGTACGGTAAATCTGGGGTATGGTTATGGATTTGCCCTGAGTTATCACCAGACACTGAAAAAGGTAAAGATCGGAGGAACTGATTATTACCAGCATATGGACGGAGACGGCACAGTTCACTATTTTTATTATAATACACAGAAAAAGAAGTGGCTGGATGAATCCGGATCAGAAACATATGTAACCATCCACGCGGACGCTGCAGAGCAGCTGGTGATCCATGACAAAGAAGATAATCAGCTGCTGTTCCGAAACGGATATCTGGTAAAGGTAAAAGACAAAAACGGAAACATGCTGGCTATTTCGTGGAGCTACGGCCGTATTATGAGTATCACAGACGGAGCAGGACGCAGGACAGTCTTTGCCTATCTGAAGGACAGTGCGGGAAAACCGACGTATCTTCAGTCTGTTACTTCACCGTCCGGAAAAAAGAAGCAGTTTGGCTACAGCGGCGGAAACCTTGTGACCATTACAGACGTTGACGGAGAAAAGGTATCCTGCACCTTTGACAGCAGACATATGCTCACTTCTCTGACAGATATTGACGGTTATTCCGTAAAATACACATATTACGGAACAAATCCCTATCGCGTCAGAACCATTACGGAATATGCCGGAAGCACGGCAGGAAACAGCCTGACTCTGACTTATGGCTATAACAGCACCAGATTCACAGACAACAAAAACCGCAGTGAGATCTGCCGCTTTAATAATAGCGGGAATCTTCTCCATATTCATGATGGCTTTGGTCATGCCGCCAGCGCAAAATACAATCGCAGCGGAAATCATGTCAACTGTCTGGAGAATACTACAAAACTACAGACCAACGTGGTACAGCTTCTGAAGGATCCTGTTATTCAGGCGGCGAAGACCGGGTGGAATAAATATACAGGGGCAGGCGGAGCCGGTACAATTTCCATTAACACAGAAAAGTCAAACTGCAAAATCGGAAATCGCTCTCTTAAACTGGAAAGTACCACTTTGAATGGATATATATGCTGGATGCAGGATGTTGCGCTGGAAAAGGGCAGTACTTATACTTTCTCCATGTATGTGAAAGCTGCTGTGTCAGAAGCGGCAGAAGATGGCGGTGCTATGCTCAGGATTCGATATATCAATGAAAATGGAGCCTGGAAGTACAGCGACAGTGAGCGGCTGAAAGGAAATACATCAGGTTTCATCAGACTTTCCTGTACATTCACTGTTCCGAATGATTCCAAGGATCCAACAGTACGCCTCTATTTTTATATGTACCATGCAAAAGGCGTGATGTACGGCGATATGGCACAGCTGGAAACAGGAAGCACAGCCAGCCGCTGTAATCTGGTGGATAACAGCGATTTTCATCTGGGAAGTCTGGATTATACAAAAGTGGCATATCATGAAGACGGACTGACGACAGCAGGTTCTGAAAATGTGATTCCGGTAAATTGCGCTGTATCTGTGTTCGCATCAGGAACGTCATATATTTATGGTTCACCTTCTCTGGAAGGAAAGAAGATAGTCAGTGTGACGAAAGGTACACACCTTTGTTCCTCTTTACTGATGTCCTATGGCGGAAGTATGTGGTACCGTGTAGAGGACGCATCAGGAAGAAGAGGTTATTTCCCTGCCAGCAGGGCATTTGCATATATAGCCGGCAATGATGGAGACGATTGTGGTGCGGTAGCTGTTTCCGGAGCTGTACTTCGGGCTGTGGCATCTGACAGCAGTGCGGCTGTGGAAGAAGTGATTCCCAGAGGGACTGGAGTGGTAATTCGGGCTATTACAGTGGATTCCGCAGGTCAGAAGTGGTATAAGGTAGGACTGCAGATTGATAAGACGCGTTATCTGGGATTTCTGAAAAGAGATCATGTGATTCGTCTTGGCAGAAACGCCCCGATATGTACTATGAAACAGGCAGATAAAATTTTTGATACGCCTTCTCTGACGGGAAAAGCAGTGGCAAATCTGAAAACCGGGCAGAAGCTTCAGATCCGGGGAATCTGTATGAAGGGAGAAGAAAAATGGTATGCTGTTCAGCATGGCAGAAACTTTTGTTTCCTGAACAGCCGTTATTGTCAGGTCAATACGGGGACACAGGTCAGTAAACTGGATACATGTATTGTTCCGGAGAAGGTAGGAGGACTGGATAAATATATTTACCGGTTTATCGGGGAACCAAAAGTAAATAAACGTCTCAGCAAAACACTTGATCTTACCGGAAAGAAAGGCGATACCTATATGGTCAATGCCTGGGGACGGGGAACAGCCCTTCCTGAAACAGACAATGACAAAAATCGTCGGTTTGGGGTGGAAGTTGTCTTTACAGGTGCAGACGGAAAGACGGATACTCATTATGCGAATTTCAGTCCGGATATTCTGGACTGGCAGTTCGTCAGTGAGATCTGTGTGGCAAAGCTGGATTATACCAGTATCCGTGTTTCTTATGTTTATTACAGAAATGCAAACCTTGCATTTGTGGACGGTCTTTCTCTTTTCCGTGAGGAATTTGGACAGAGCTATACCTATGATGATAAAAACAACGTGGTCTCCGCGGTGGATGCTCAGAAAAATGCAGTGAAATTTGAGTATAACAGCGGCAGCGACCTGACCGGGATCACAGACCCAAAAGGAAATAAATTCAAATACGAGTATGACAAAAAGCACAATGTAACGAAAGGGATTTCCGCCATGGGCGTGGTAAGTCGACTGGTCTATGATGCCAACGGAAATATCATAAGGAGCGGAACTGTAATGCCGGCGGCTCAGGATCAGGGTGTGTGGATTACAAGGGAGCTTACCACGGACAAAAATCATGTGGCTGCAGTTACTGATTCCGAGGGAAATAAGACTCAGTATAACTGGAACCTGTCTGCAGACCTTCTGAATTCTCTGACGGATGCAAAGGGAAATAAACTGACCTACGCATATGACGGGGCGGAAAGGATGATTTCCGTATCCCAGCAGGTGACATCCGGGGGAGCAAAGCAGACAGTAAAAAATGTTTACGGCTATACAAAGGACAGGCTTACCTCCATTGACCACAATGGTTTCCGTTATGAATTTTCTTATGACGGATTTGGAAACACCAGGGCAGCGTCTGTTGCAGGAAAGCAGGTGGTGAGCTATGTTTACGAGGCAAAAAATGGAAACCTCAGTAAAACTGTTTATGCCAACGGCAATGAGATACGGTACACCTATGACAGTCAGGATCGGCTGGCGGCAAGCTACTTTAGGTTATCATCAGGCGCGGCGGAGCAGAAGCTGAACACCTATACCTATGATAAGGAGGGAAATCTCTGCAGGGTTGTGAACCATCCGACAGGCAAGACCTATTATCTGGATTACGATTTCCTTGACCGGCTCATGCGTGTGAGGGATGAAAAGGGAAGCTTCTATGAGTATACCTATGACGCTAACAATCACATGACAAAGATGGTTCATCAGGGAAGCCAGGGAGGGGCTGCCCATGTGACAACTACCTATACTTATGATAAGGATGGAAGGGAACTGGCGACCAGCGTATCCGGGAAGTTTACCCGAACTACAGAGTATGACCAGCTGGGACGAGTCAGCGGGTATTTTACTAATGTGAAGGGTACACCCCTGGCTACCGTATTTGAATATGGGGATGGTTCCGGAAATAACCTGTCATCTCTGCCCAGAACAGTCGGGGTAAATGGAAGCCGCTATTTCTATAAATATGATGCAAATGGAAATATCATTTCCATAGATTTCCTTCCGGCACTGAACAGCACGAAAAAACCATGGAAGGATACTTACCAGTATGACGAGCGCAACCAGCTGATCCGTGAAAACAGCCAGCAGCAGAATAAGACTTTTGTCTATGTCTATGACCTGGGCGGTAATCTGACTTCCGTGGAGGAATACGCTTATACTACAGGAACCCTGCCCGCAGCCCCGGTGAAGGAGGAAAAAGGAACTTATGCTTCCGGCTGGAAGGATCAGCTTATAAACTGGAACGGTACAGCCATGACTTATGACACCATCGGAAATATGATTACCAGGGGAAATATTACCTACAGCTGGACATTGGGAAGGAAGCTTTCCGGAGTAAACAACGGCAAAAAGATCCAGTATTTCTACGACCATACAGGTTCCAGAACAAAAAAAATCGTAGATGGAGCAGTTACAGAATACTGCATGGCAGGCGACCTTCTGATGTCCGAGACCACCAACGGACAGACTTTGTGGTTTACCTATGATTCCAATGCAAATCTGTTCTCCATGGTAACCGGAGGCAAACATTACTTCTATCAGAGGAATCTTCAGAATGACGTGATCGCCCTTGTTGACGAGACCGGAGATACCGTAGTAAACTATACTTATGACAGTTGGGGAAAAGTCCTGAGCATCACCGGAAGCAAGAAAGACACCATAGGTCAGCTGAATCCCTTCCGCTACAGAGGCTACTATTACGACAAAGAGACGGGAATGTATTACCTGAAGAGCAGGTACTATGATCCGGAGATTAGAAGGTTTATATCTTCCGATGCGGTGACAATACTGGCAGCATCTACAGAAACCCTTCATAACAGGAATTTGTATACCTATTGTAATCAGAATCCGTTGACAAGAAGTGACAGTAATGGAAACCTGTGGACAGCAGTTGCAGGAGCTGTAGGAGCTGCAATTTCATTAGCGGATCAGCTTATTGTTCAGAAAAAAGAAATGAGCTGGAAGGTTGCCGCTCAGGTTGCTGTTGACGGAATTTCTGCGGCAGTTGGAGCCAGTGCAGTTGGAGTTATAGGCCAAATTGTGACAAACGTTGCTACAACTGTTGTTAGCTGTGTTTTAGATGGAGATGATGGAGCAGAAATAGCTTTTCAAGCTGTTGCTAGTGGAGCTTTAGCAAAATTTTGCGGCTCGGGAACGAATTACGATGGAGTACACAAAAATTTCATTAAGAATCTGGCGCAAGAATATGATAAATATATCAAGATGGGTAGAATGGATATGCTGGAATCAGTTTTCCGTTCCAGTAGAAGAAAGTTTGATAGATGGCATGTTATTCAAATTGAGAATAATATTATAGCAGATATAATGGACAGTGGAATTTCATATATATATTCAGAAGTGAAAGGGCGACATATAGGAAGTGGTGCGCATTACAGACCAGGGGAAAAACCCAGATATTTTGATATTTATAACAGAAATGGTAAGTTGTATTATGTCTATAAATAAGATTTTTGGTATAAACTATTCGGGAAGAATGTATAAACAATCTTCCCGGATAGGGATCCCCCCATAATGTTTATGATAACCTTATACAAAATAAAAGAGAATATTTTGTACAGACTGGAGTGAATATAGAAAAGCGCAAAAATAAAGCTAAATTGTTACGGAGAGGAGATTAGAATGGGTAGTGCAGGTTTTATTTATCTTTCAGAATTCCTTATAATGTTGTTTATATATGCTACAAAAGATGTTTGGGCGTGGCATATAGGAATGGTTATGCATTTATTAATGCTGCCATTAGTTTTGGGGAGCAATTGGAGCTATGTTTTTATTAGCTGGAAGGAAAATGAATTTGGTAGGATTAGTGAAGAAGATAGTTTGATTGCCCTACGAGATGATTCATCCAATCCATTGTATGTGAAAGGTTGCTTTCGCAAAAATTATAATAAGAATCCTCGCAGTAGAATGGCAAAACTGAAAGGAAATTATTTTTGTCAGTGTGTGGCGATTATACAAATGTTAATTATGGTAATAAGAATTATATATATTATTGTTAGGAGTATCGAATTGGGGAAAATTGGAATATATTATGGCGTCATATGGCCGGATATCGTGATTATAATTTGGTTAATGTTAAATTTAATTTTGGCATCAGTGTTTCATACATATTATAATTATCTTTTTAAGAAAACTATGAAGAAAAATGATTAAGTTTTGAAGAGGGATGAAGAGTCAAATATATAGGGAAAGTATATAAGGCCGGTAAAAAACGCAGAAATATAGTCGGTGAAAAGATGAAATAGGATTTGTTTGAAGTATTGAAAAGCATATAGAAATAGATTCAAGGGAGGCGGTATACCCTGCCGCTTCCTTTTCTATACCCTTTTTTAAGAAGAATTTACAGAAAACGGAGGAAAATCGTAAGTAGGTAATAATCCGTATCTTCAAGTCCACAAATACCTTTGATATACTTTAGAAAAGTTATCAGAGGAGGTGCTAAGCACATGGCCGATACAGCCAACAAGCAGCAACTTTGGCAATCCAGGATTGAGGAGTGCCAGAACAGCCCTATATCAGCAAAACAGTGGTGTCTGGAAAATCAAATTTCCTACTCCACATATTTATACTGGACAAGAAAACTCAGATTGGCGG
>UQLX01000036.1 GCA_900541985.1 uncultured Blautia sp.
TCCCAATGGAATCACCTATACCTTTCTTTTGATTTCATTCCTTTCATGTAACATTTATATATGCTATGAATTGAATGATTTTCTTTTATTTTTTCTTCTGTTTTCTTTTGATGAATATATAATAGCACTGCTCTTCTTATTTGTCAATACATTTTTTAATTTTATTTATAATAATATATTTATTTCTATATTAATTTGTTTTAAAACTATTTATTTTTTTATATTTTCTATTAATTTCAGATAATTTGTTAATTTAAAAAATTCCGAATTTAAAAAAGACTGCTGAAGAAAGCTCATCTGTCCTATACTCTTTCTTATCAGCAGTCCCTGTTATATCTTATCTTTTATTATAATTGATCAGGCAGCCTTTCAAAATGATTTTTCTTTCATCATCTGTCAGCTCTCCCAGAGTTACCTGAAATTCTTCCAGTTCTTTCTCTTTTACCACATATCCGGTAATACTGTCCATTTTTTCTTCCACTGCTTTGCGAATACCAGGGAACAGCAGATAATCTCCGTTTGCAAAAGGAAGTTCTCCGTCCCGGATCAGAAATGGAAGCATACCCCAGTTGATCAGATTTGAACGATATCGTTTCGTTGCATATTCATTGGCAATATTTGCCCATCCTCCAAGCACCTTCTGACAGGAAGCCGCCTGTTCACGGGCAGAACCGTCGCCGGGTTTTACTGCAAAAATCGTACTTCCGATACCAAGATTATCTCTGCTGATTTCCGGAAACTGCTTCCGAACAGTCTCAAGCACGGGTTTCAGTTCCGGCACAGCTTCCTCAGGGCTCTGATCTGCCTGAAGCGCTTTCTGCGCCTGCTGGATTTCCTTTGCACGTCCAACATAAGCCGGATCCTTTCTGGAAAGAGTAAACTCTGCAAGCCCCAGAGGGTTGGAACGATAAGAAGACGTTTCTCCGGAAGGAATCAGCTCATCTGTTGTAGTAACCGGATCATGAATCTCGGAAACTACCTTTAAGACGAGATTTTCTGCAAGAGGAGGCATTTCCGGCCAGTCCTTGATATTCGGTCCAAACTGAATCTCAACATCTGGATCTGCAACACCTTTGCTGTCAAAAATACGGTTTTCATAAATTGTTTTATCAAAGAAATACTTCTGACCTGTGTAGGATCCGGTAAAGGTCTCTGCTGATGTCAGGAAGCCTTTGTTTGCTGCTGTAGCTGCAATAGATCTGGCATCCATAAGTGCCACGGAAGAGATCTGTCCGCTCTGGATCTTTGACCCTTCTCTGTTCGGGAAATTCCTTGTCGTATGCCGGATGCTGAATGCATTATTCGCCGGCGTATCGCCTGCACCGAAACACGGGCCGCAGAATGCTGTTTTTACTACAGCGCCTGTCGCCATAAGATCCGCCAGCACACCATTTTTTGCAAGTTCCATATAGATCGGCGTACTTGCCGGATATACACTCAATGTAAAAGCATCTGCTCCAATGCTGGAGCCCCGGAGAATATCAGCCGCCGCACAGATGTTTTCAAAACCGCCGCCGGCGCAGCCTGCGATGATTCCCTGATCTACATAAAGCTTTCCGTCAACAACCTTATCCTTTAAGGTAAATGGAATTTTTCCATCAAGACTTATCTGCGCTTTTTTCTCAACATCATTTAAAATATCTTCCAGATTCTCATTCAGTTCATCAATCGTATATGTATTGCTTGGATGGAAAGGCATTGCGATCATGGGCTTGATTTCACCGAGATCTACCTCTACGCAGCCATCATAATAAGCCACCGTTCCCGGCTGAAGCTTTCTGTAATCTTCTTTTCTTCCATGGATCTCATAAAACTCCTCAATGGTCTCGTCTGTCTGCCAGATAGAAGAAAGGCAGGTTGTCTCCGTTGTCATTACATCGATACCAATACGGAAGTCTGCGCTTAATCCTGCAACTCCCGGTCCTACAAACTCCATGACTTTATTTTTTACATAGCCATTTGCAAATACCTTACCAATGATCGCAAGGGCAATATCCTGGGGACCAACGCCCGGGCGGGGCTGTCCTTTCAGATAAATAGCCACAACCTCCGGCATATTGATATCATATGTCTGGGAAAGAAGCTGTTTTACCAGTTCTCCGCCTCCCTCTCCCATGGCCATGGTACCGAGCGCACCGTATCTGGTATGGCTGTCAGAGCCAAGAATCATCTTACCGCCTCCGGCAAGCATTTCACGGGCATACTGGTGGATAACCGCCTGATGAGGCGGCACATAGACACCGCCATATTTCTTAGCGCAGGTCAGCCCAAACATATGATCGTCTTCATTGATGGTACCTCCCACTGCACAGAGAGAATTGTGGCAGTTGGTCAGTACATAGGGAACCGGAAATCTTTCAAGTCCGGAAGCGCGGGCCGTCTGGATAATCCCCACAAAGGTAATATCATGAGATGTCAGCTTATCAAATTTAATCTGCAGTTTTTCCATGTTTCCGGAAGTATTATGGGCTTCCAGAATACCATATGCCATGGTATTTTTTGCAGCCTGTTCTTTTGATACCGGCTGTGTCATGCAATTCTCTTCGACAATATCATGGCCATTTAAAAGGTAGATGCCGCCTTCATATAACTTCATAATAGCTCCTCCATTCATAGTCCTATTCTGATAATTACTTTATTATAGTGCATTTTTAAAGAATCTGCAATGAATTCTTTTCTTTACTTATTCGAAAAGAATCGGTATACTGGTTACAGCAGATTACTTTTACCGGAGGAAAATATGTTTCGTTTATGGGGAAAAATATGGAAAAACAACCGTATGATCCAGGATACGGTTATTGAAGATCATTCAGAAGATACCAGAACTCACAAGGTATTCCGCGGTCTGGAAGAAATATGTTACAGATTTGACCTGGAAAATCCGATCTGGCTTGACAATACCATTACAGATTTCAAACGTCATGCCAGAACCAGATTCAGCCAGGACAACTTTATTGAACAGATTGATTTTGACTATCTGGAAATACAGATCATCGAAGAAGACTGAATTTTTATTTTTTATTTGCCATGGACAGATAATCTCTGTCCTTTGATTTTTTCCGGGGTACAAAAAGAGAAACCACTCTCTTTTTTCCACGTCCTCTTGCATAAAAAAATCCTATCACTGAAAAAACAACCGCACCGATAAAATTAACAAACAAATCTTTCATCGTATCATAAAGACCCACATCCAGATAGCCTCCAAGGCCCAACGCCTGCTGAGTCCCGTCTCCATGAACCACGATTACATCTGCAATGTCCCGAATCACAACCGGATGATTGGCTTTTGCCGGATCCAGCATCACGCTGCTGACAGTATGCAGGATCATGTCCTTCTGCATATCAAATTTCAAAAAATAATCCATTCCAAATTCAAAAAATTCCCACAGAACACCTACCGTCATAGAAAAGCAAAATGCCAGAAGCGCCAGGAAAAAAGGGGACAGATCAAATGTCAGATTTTCATTGTCATTTAAAAGAAGCACCATGGAAAATCCTACTGCCGCACAGAGAAATCCGTTCAGTGTATGAAGGATTGTATCCCATCCGGGAATCACAATGTAAAACGCATTGATCTCTCCCAGAATCTCCGCCGCAAAAATAAAACAAAGGATGGAAATTTCCAGTCCTACCGGAATCTCGATCCGAAGCTTTACCTGCAGCCAGCTTGGAATATACAGAAGCAAAAGGGTAAGTATACTGAGGAAAAATCCTTCATAATTATGTAGAAATAACTGACGCACCATACATCCGATCACAATGATCCTGAGAATAGAAAATACGATAAAGGTACTCCTGTGCTCTTTCAGTTCCATATCAATGGCCTGTTTTAAAGCCTTTTTATGAAATAGTTTCTCTTTTCTTTTGTCATTCATCTTTCATTCCTCCTGAAAATCGGAAAGTTTATAGCATTCCTATTTTTTCCCATCTCAGTACACTCTGTTTCTTTCCTCTCCGGCTAAAAAAGCCCGTATGTTTTCAACTACCTCATCCCTGCACCGAAACCTTGTTTCTACCGGCGCCCATGCCATATGCGGTGTGATCAGAAGCTTTTTGCTGTCCCGGATACGGATCAGAGGATTGTCCTCTGCCATAGGTTCCTGTTTCAGTACATCCAGACAGGCACCTGCAATCATATCTTCTGCCAGAGCCTTGTAAAGAGCTTCCTGATCTACAATAGGGCCTCGGGCAACATTGATCAGAACCGCTGTTTTTTTCATTTTCTGAAACGCCTGAATATCCATCAGATTCTCAGTTTTCTCATTCAACGGAGCATGAATGGACAGAATATCCGACTCTTTCAGAAGTGTCTCAAAATCTACCTGTTTCCGGTCTGCACAAAGCTGATAGGTTCCACCGGATGCAGAATAACAGATGACTTTGCAGCCAAAAGCTTCTGCAATATCTGCCACCTTTCTTCCGATTGCTCCCATTCCAACAATTCCCCAGGTTTTTCCGCTGAGTTCATAAAAACGTTCTGTAAAATACGAAAATCCGCCGCTTTTTGTATATTCGCCGGATTTTACATAATCGTCATAAAAACGCAGTTTCTCCCATATATAAAACAGCATGGCAAACGTATGCTGTGCTACTGCATCGGTAGAATATCCGGCCACATTACATGCACGGATCCCCCGTTTTTTCAGATACTCACCATCCAGATTATTGATACCGGTAGCTGTCAGGCAGATCAGCTTCAGATTTTCTGCATCCTTCAGGGTTTCTTCACACATGGGAAGTTTATTCGCTACAAGGATATCTGCATCTTTTATCCTTTCCGGCATTTCCTCCGGTGATGTAAAAGGATAGATTTCCACCTCTCCAAGAGGAAGAAAAGGGGTGAAAACCATGTCCTCACCCAGATTTTTTGCTTCAAGAAGTACGATTTTCATTTTTTTATCCATGGAACACTCCTGTTTGTTTTCAATAGATGTACATATACGATTCAGACACAGTATAGCAAAAACTCCCTGATTCTACAAGCAGGAGGTTCCAACAGCGTTTCTTAAAACAGATTTTATTCCATAAATTCCCGAATGATCTCTCTCATGATCTCTTCTTCCTCCGGACTGAGCATTTTACTGAAATGGCTGCCTGTTGCCGCGGTCTGGCGGATACTGGCTGTGATTCTTTCCACCATTTCTTCCTGAAGGACAGGATCCGGTTTTTCAGGCGCAGAAATCGGCACCGCCTTTCTTGCAGAGGGCAGTTCCTCTCTCTTTGATCTGACCTGAAGAATATAATCTGCCAGAGAGTTCATTACAAGATCTTCTCTGTAAGAAAAATCAAGAGCCTGACGAAGAAGAAGGAGACTGACAGGTACTGCCGTCCCCATATAAATGTACTGCAGCGGCAGTCCCTCCTTCATGTCCAGTCTTGTCACCAGAAAAAAAGCCGTTCCAAGACAGAGCAGTGAAAGAAGTGACGGTCCCCATACCAGAAGATTCATCCTGTTCAGAAGCCTGTCCCTTGTTTTCCAGAGATTCAGCCATTTCTCCTTCAGGTTCATCGATGCTTTTGTTTTTCGCATAGCTCTTCTGTAGGTAAGATGTACTGCCAACATTCCCAATGCCCCGGACACTCCCAGTACAGTCATTGCGTAAAGCGGAAGCTGCAGTTCCATAATTCTTTCCAGCATGATCCCCTCCTTGATCCTCAGATTTCTTTTCAATCACATTCTACACCCTGAAGACCCCGGTGGGAACAAAAATCGTTCGTCAAATTCTCCTATAAAGTTCTCTGCTTTTCTACAGTGTCTCCAATGCCTTTACGACTTCTTCAAATTTCATAAAGTGGGAAGCCTTTACCAGCACAGTATCTCCTGTCTGTATAAGTTCATCCAGACGGGTCAGAAGCTCCTCTCTGTTTTTTACATAGATTACAGAGAAGCCCGGATCTGTCTCCCGTGCCGCCTCGGCCATATGATACGAAAGCTCTCCCACACAGATACAGCAGTCAATGCCGCAGGAGGCAGCATGCATACCCACTTCTTCGTGGAGACGGATTTCATTTTCTCCAAGCTCTCCCATATCTCCCAGAATCGCAACCCTGCGTCCGGCTCCGTCATGAAGAACATCCAGAGATGCTTTCATGGACATTGGATTTGCATTATAGCAGTCATCTACGATCAGAAGCTTCTCTGTCTCAATCATCTTAAATCTTCCGCTGATAGCTTCCAGACTTTCGATTCCGCGCTTGATCTCTTCCACGGTAAGATGATAGATTCTGCCCACTGCTGAAGCCGCAAGAGCATTATATACCATATGTATTCCCGGCATGGGAACCAGAACAGAAAAGCTCTCGTCTCCCAAATGGATCCGGCAGGAAACTCCCTTGAGACCTTTGCTCTCGATCTCGTCTGCATATACATCGCAGTCTCCCTTCAGACCAAAGAACACCGGACGGATACCCTGATATTCCTTTACCGTGGACAGTTTGTCATCGTCCCCGTTCAGTACAATGTTTCCGTCCTCTCGCAGGGAACCGAAAATCTCAGTTTTTGCTTTCAGTACTCCGTCCCTGTCTCCCAGATTTTCCAGATGGCAGGTTCCGATATTGGTAATCACACAGGTTTCCGGCCTGGCGATCCTGGCCAGTCTGGTCATTTCACCAAAATCACTGATCCCCATTTCAAGGACCGCGATCTCATCCTCATCCCGGAGGCGGAACACAGTAAGGGGAAGTCCCAGTTCGTTGTTAAAGTTTCCCTGGGTTTTCAGAGTACGATATCTTTCTTTCAGCACAGAGGCAATTACTTCTTTTGTACTTGTTTTTCCAACACTTCCGGTAATTCCCACAACAGGAATCTGAAGCTGCTCCAGATAAAATTCCGCAATGTCCTTTACTGCCTGCAGAGAGGATTTCACCTGAATATACGGATGTTCTGCGTTTTCAAGCTCTCTCTCTGAAAGAGAAGCCAGACAGCCCTTTTCCATTACATCCGGGATAAACTTGTGAGCGTCTACACGTTCTCCTACAATCGGGACAAAAAGTCCTCCCTTTTCTGCCTTACGGCTGTCAGTGGTAATTGCAGAAACCTCCTGATCCAGAAATTTCTCCGGACCATGATAGATCCCTCTGCACACCTCTGTTATATTTCTCAATGTAAGATTCTTCATCATGTGTTTTCCTGCTTTCCAAAAAATCTGTTCTCTGTTCTGCAAGCTTTTACTGATATTTTTTCTCAGATACCCGGATCAGTTCCTCACAAAGTGTAGGATAATCCATTCCAAGAACAGCCGCTTCCTGAGGAATCAGGCTGGTAGGCGTCATTCCCGGAAGAGTATTTGCTTCCAGACAGTAGATCTTCTCATCTTCTGTTACGATAAAATCAAGTCTTGCATAGCTTTCAAGCCCAAGAGCACGATATCCTTTGACTGCATTCTCCTGAAGACGTCTGGTCAGATCTTCAGAAATGGGAGCCGGACAGGTTTCTTTTACCGCCCCTGGTTTATATTTGTTTTCATAATCATAAAATCCCTCGCAGGGAACAATCTGAACTACAGGATATGCTTTGCCGTCCACAACTGCAACTGTGTATTCCGTACCCTGGATATATTCTTCGATAACCACTTCCTCTTCATAAGAAAAAGCAGCATCAAGAGCCTCTGTATATTCTTTCTGGTCATGCACGATATAAACGCCGATGCTGGAGCCTCCGCAGCAGGTTTTTACTACTACCGGAAAAGAAAGCCCCTCAGCAAGGCTGTCTTTTCGTTCCTGCCTTTTCATGGTCGTACCGCCCGGAACCGGAACATCATACATCTGGAACATCCATTTGGTCACTCCCTTATCCATGGCCATGGCACTGCTGAGATATCCGGTACCGGTGTACTTGATTCCCATAAGGTCAAATGCAGCCTGTACTCTTCCATCCTCTCCATTGGCTCCATGAAGTCCCAGAAATACAAAATCTGCTTTTTTGCACAGCTCCATCACATTCGGACCGAAAAATTCTCTTCTTTCGTTTTTCATCGTTTCTATATCCTTATTAAAGCTTCTGATATAAGCGGCTGCGGCCTCCACATCATATTCTTCAGGGAAAGGATCTTCCCAGTTTACCTCTTTTATTCCGCAAAAAACATCTACCAGAATAGCCTGATGCCCCCTGGCTCTTAATCCATTACAGATACCTGTTCCTGAAACAATAGAAACATCTCTTTCTGTACTTGTTCCTCCTGCTAAAACAACAATCCTCATAACTTTCTCCCTCTCCATCGGAATATCCTGATCACTGTCAGCATTTCCGGTTATTCATCCATGTAAAAACTGCTGCAGAGATCCCCTTCGGTATTTCTGCAGCATTTTATTTTTTTATTTATAAATTACAACCGGCATTCCGGTTTTTACATACTGCCAGACATCTGCTGCCCGGTCTCCCGGAATCTGAATATATCCTTTCTCCGGATCCGTCCAGATATCTCCTGATAAACCGGAATTTTCTTCCGAACCAAAATCAGCTGAAATCAAGCTGTCAGCAAATCCGTCCGCATAGTAGCCTACATCCTCCTGCGTAAGCGCCGGATTATCAACGATTCCGATATTTTCTCCGCAGCTCATCAGATAATTAACCGTGATCCCTCCCGATTCTGCAGGAGATTTCATTTCTCTTATTTCATACACTCCCGTCCCGGTTCCGTCCGGTGCATAAATCCCGGTATCTGCCACAGGAATTCCGTCCTGATATACCACAAGACGTGATCCTGAAAGGTCAACCTCAACATAAGTATATCCAATGTCATTCGTATCCCGGCTCATTGCTTTCTGTCTGTATTCCGGCTCGCGGACCTGTGTTTCTTTTTTTTGAATTTCACGAAAAAGAGCTTCTGTCTCTTTTTCCTGATCTGTCACCCATCCATAATCGCCTCCGGAAACGCGGATTTCACGGCTGTTATAGGTGATAAAGCTGCGCTCTGTCCCTATTGTATCATATTTTTCTGCCAATGTCCTGATATAAGAGGCAATCTTTTCTTTGTCTACAACAAGATCCTGTTCCTCGTTTCGTGAGAGCCAGGAACGGATCACCGTTCTGTCCACAGTTTCCTTACGGTCACTGAAGTCATAAGTGATCACCACATCTGTCAATTCATTCATCTGCTCACAGTCAGCTGTCAGACGTTCGTTATCCCGATAAATTTCCGGATTTATATAGCATCCATCCTCTTCAAGATCCACTACCGGATCCCCCGTTGTAAGCGCTGTGACTACTGTTTCCCGGAATTTTTCCTGATCCACAAAAGTTCCCTCTACCTCCGGAACAATCGAAAATCCGTTTCCGTCATCTTCAATATATGCATCTTCCGGTTTCACATTATCCTTCAGACATTTCAGACCGGCAAATTTCTGTTCAAAAAGGTCTTCCTGATAGCTGACTGAGGATGGAACCTCCATGATACTGTGCTGGCTGAAAGCCAAAAACCACAAAAAGCGTTTCTGATCGTGCATCAGCTTTTTCACACTGCCATCCGGCTTATAGGAAAGCGCGATCTCCTCTGCAGAAATACTTTCCTGTCCATTCCCTCTTGTCCGTACGGCAAGGACATACGCGGCTGTTTTCTTAGCCAAAAGCTCTTCTGCCTCTTTCTGGTCCATATAGGAACAGTTAAATCCATTTACAAGAGATCCCGGAAGAAAATGTCCGGAAAAATAATAGACTCCATAACCATAGACTGCTGCCGTAAGCAGGAGCAGCACTGCGATCAGACCGATCAAAATCTTTCTGCCGGTGCTCATACCTGTTTTTTCTTCTTCCATGGAACCTCCTTTTATATTCTCTGAAAACTTTCTCTTTTCTTATTCTGCCAGAAGCTTTTCCACACTTGCAAGCTTCACACAGACAACAAATACATTGGCTGCTTTTTCCAGCTCTTCCATAGACGGGAATGTAGGTGCGATACGGATGTTGGAGTCTTTTGGATCCTTTCCGTATGGATAAGTAGCTCCTGCTCCGGTCATCACAACTCCTGCTTCTTTTGCTTTCGTTACAATATTTTTTGCGCAGCCTTCCATAGAATCAAAAGAGATAAAATATCCACCCTTGGGATTTGTCCATTCTCCGATTCCCAGACCGCCAAGTTCCCTTTCCAGGATATTCAGCACCAGTTCAAACTTCGGACGGATAATATCCGCATGTTTTCTCATGTGTGCATGAATTCCTTCCAGATTCTTAAAGAATTTTACATGACGGAGCTGGTTCAGCTTATCATGACCGATGGTCTGAATCTGCATATATTTGCGGAAATCATCCAGATTTGCCTTGGATGCTGCAACTGCTGCGATACCGGAGCCAGGGAAGCTGATCTTTGATGTGGAAGTAAATTTGTATACAATATCCGGATTTCCGGCCTTTGCACACTCGGTAAGGATCTCAAGAAGGAAATCCTGATCCTCCTCATAGAGATGGTGTACACTGTAAGCATTGTCCCAATAAATACGGAAGTCCGGAGCAGCCGGCTTCAGGTTTGCAAATCTCTGGACAGTTCTTGCGGAATAGGTATATCCCTGTGGATTGGAATATTTCGGCACGCACCAGATACCTTTGATGGAGTCATCTTCACTGACAAGCTTCTCCACCATATCCATATCCGGGCCTTCCGGAGACATTGGTACATTGATCATTTCAATGCCAAAAAACTCTGTGATCTTGAAATGACGATCATATCCCGGTACCGGACAGAGGAATTTCACCTTATCCAGCTTGCACCATGGAGTATGTCCCATAACGCCGTGTGTCATAGAACGTGCGATAGAATCAAACATAACATTCAGGCTGGAGTTTCCATAGATAATGATATGCTCCGGATCCACCTCGGAGATCTGTCCGAGAAGGCGCTTTGCTTCCGGAATACCATCGATCACACCATAGTTACGGCAGTCTACGCCGGTTTCACATTTCAGTTCTTCTCCGTTTGCCAGAACCTGCATCATTCCCATAGAAAGGTCAAGCTGCTCTGTTCCCGGTTTACCACGGGACATATCCAGGGCAAGCCCCTGCGCCTTGATATCTGCATACTGCTGATCCAGTTCTTTTTTCAGAGCAAGAAGCTGTTCTCTGCTCATTTCACTATATTTCTCCATCTTTATCCTCCTCGTTCCACTTACTCTTCGGACTTTTTTATTTTAAACTGCTGAAATATATTATCTTGTCTATTTTAGTATGCTAAAGTCCCGGTTGTCAAGTCCTGTAATCACTGTATTTGTGAAAAATAATATCCTTATTTTATACAGGATGGCCAAAACTCTCCCGATTTCCACTTGCAGATTTCCATTCATTATCCTATACTGATTCTATAAAGACTAATGAGAGGATTACAATTTATGTGGATTGCAGATCAATGGAAAGAATACGAAGTAATTGACGCTTCCGGAGGCGAAAAGCTGGAGCGCTGGGGAAAATATATACTGGTCCGTCCGGATCCTCAGGTTATCTGGGATACGCCCAAAGCGAGCCGTGGCTGGGAAAACATGAACGCCCACTATCACCGCAGCAAAAAAGGCGGCGGAGAATGGGAATTTTTTGATCTTCCCCAGCAGTGGGGTCTTCACTATAAGCACCTGACCTTCCACCTGAAGCCGTTCAGCTTCAAGCATACCGGACTTTTCCCGGAGCAGGCGGTAAACTGGGACTGGTTTGGAGACAAGATCCGGAATGCCGAACGCCCGGTAAAGGTTCTGAATCTTTTTGCCTATACAGGCGGGGCAACTCTGGCAGCCGCTGCTGCAGGAGCCAGCGTCACTCATGTGGACGCCTCCAAAGGCATGGTCACCTGGGCCAAAGAAAATGCCGCAGCCTCCGGACTGGCAGATGCGCCTATCCGCTGGCTTGTAGATGACTGTGTGAAATTTGTAGAACGTGAGATCCGAAGAGGAAACCACTACGATGCTATTATCATGGATCCCCCTTCCTATGGACGGGGACCCAAGGGAGAGATCTGGAAGATCGAGGATGCGATCCATCCTCTTGTGAAGCTGTGTGCGAAGCTTCTCAGCCCGGATCCGCTGTTTTTCCTTATCAATTCCTATACAACAGGACTTGCTCCTGCTGTTCTCACCTACATGCTGGCAACAGAGCTGAAACAGTATAACGGGACTGTAGATTCACAGGAGATCGGACTTCCGGTTACTTCCAGCGGACTTGTTCTTCCATGTGGTGCTTCCGGACGCTGGGAGGCCAGATAAAGACAACTACCAAAAGATATGGAGGGAGCCTATATGAGCAGTATTTCAGCAGCCTTTAAGGATATGGATGCAAAAGTTGAGGTGAAACGGTACGGCTGTGCCGTAATTGCGGCTGTGATCTTTGCTGTAAATATCAAAACCTTTGTAAGAGCCGGCGGCCTTTATCCAGGCGGTTTTAACGGGCTGACTCTTCTCATTCAGGGGATTTTCCGCGAATTCGCAGGCATGGAAATCCCCTATACCCTGATTAACGTCGCCCTGAATGCCATTCCCGTGATTATCGGTCTTAAATATATCGGAGTAAAATTTACTTTAAGTTCCTGTGTGGTGATCGTACTGTCCAGTATCCTGACAGACCTTATTCCCTCACAGCCTATTACCTATGACCCTCTTCTGATCAGTATTTTCGGCGGTCTGATCAACGGTTTTGTGGTGAGTCTCTGCCTGATCGGAAATACCAGCAGCGGCGGTACTGATTTTATTGCCATTTACTTTTCCGAAAAAAACGGACAGGATATCTGGAATTATATCCTCTGCGGCAACGCAGTGATTCTGGTAGCTGCAGGTCTTCTGTTTGGATGGGATAAGGCGCTTTATTCGATCATCTTTCAGTTTACTTCCACCCAGATGGTTCAGATGCTCCACCAGAGATACAAAAAGCATACTTTGTTTATTATCACCAGACATCCTGATGAGGTTTATGAGGAAATTTCCAAGCTGTCTCATCACTCTGCCACAAGGCTGGATGGAACAGGCTGCTACAGCGGTGATAATACTGCTATGATCTATTCTGTCGTCTCCCGTGAAGAGGCAAAGCTCCTTGTAAAAAAGGTTGCCGAGGTAGATCCCCAGGCCTTTGTAAACATAATCAAAACGGACTTTATCAACGGAAGGTTTTATTATAAGACCGACTATTAAAAAGGAGGATGATGTTTTATGAAGGAAAAGTATGAAGAAAAAGATCAGGTTCCCTTTACCTGCTCTCCGGAGTATGACCGCAGTTCCTGCGGAAACTGTGTGTGCGCTACCTGTTATGAGCAGGAATTCTGTGACCGGTGCCGCACCTGCAAGGATCAGGATCAGTCCCGGAAAAAGGAATCCTGCCCCAGATATGAGGGCGCATACTGCTACTAAAGCTCAATCGGGCAGGAGACAGATCATTTTCGTCTGTTTCCTGCCCGATCTCTATTTTTCATTTTTATGTTTCGGCAAAGTCACCGTAATTTCCGTTCCTTTATCCACTTCACTGACAAGATTCAGTGTTCCTCCAAGAAAAGTAACTCCATGTTTTACAATGGAAAGACCAAGTCCGGTTCCTCCGATCTCCTTTGAATGGCTTTTATCCACTCTGTAAAAGCGTTCAAAAACTCTCTTCCGGTCTTCGCGTGGGATTCCGATACCGTTATCCTCCACAGACAACTGGACTTCATTACCAAGATCCCTGATAAGAATACTGACTATGCCATTATCCTTATTGTATTTGATACCATTATCGCAAAGGTTATAAAGAATTTCTTCCAGGATAGGACGAACTGTACGGCAGATCAGCCGTTCTCCCTCGATATACAGATGAACATTCTTTTTCTTTGCAGCTTCATTCAGGTTTCCGCATACGTCCTTCGCCACTGTATAAAGATCGATATTCTCCCATTCATACGGATTTTCTCCTTCATCCAGCTGAGAGATCCGAATCGTATCCTCTACAAGCTGGATCAGCCTCTGTGCTTCCTTATAGATTCTTCCGGCGAATTTCTTAACATCCTCTTCTTTTACAAAACCATCCTGGATGATCTCTGCAAATCCGGAAATGGAAGTCAGAGGAGTCTTCAGTTCGTGAGAAACATTTGCAGAAAATTCTCTTCTGAGGTTTTCCCTCTGCACTTTCTCTGTTTCATTCATCAGAAGTAAAACTGCTCCAACTGTCTTTCCGTCTCTGTTTACCGGATTGGCGATCAGCTGTACAAACTCATTATCCAGATGGAGAAGGGTACTTCCATGTTTCCCCTCCAGCACAGTTTCGATTACTTTTCGGAAATCTTCATTTCTGTCCAGAGAATATACGCTGCGTCCCGTTCCCGGTTCGTTTACCTGAAAAATCTTCCAGGCGCTGGAATTTCCGGAAAGGATCATTGTATAGGAATCAATGACCAGAAGTCCTTCCTGCATATTTTCTGTAATGATGGAGAATTCCTCCTGATTCCTTCTCGCCTCTTCAAGCTGAGTATGAATCTGACGATTCTGACGGCTGATCTTTCCAAGAAGAGGAGCCACCTCTTCGTAAACTTCATTTTCATCCAGTTTTTCCAAATCAAGCTCATTAATCGGCTCAACGATTTTTTCCGCGATCCTGGACGCGAAAATTCCTGCCAGAATCAGCATCACAAATATAATGCACAGTACCGGCTGCACAAGCTGAAGCACGAGTGCAAAAGCTGAATATTGTGTACTGGATACTCTGAGTACAGAATTATCCGAAAGTCTCTTTGCATAATAAACGGTTTTTTCAGACAACGTACCTGACATACGCTGTGCCTCTCCTGCTCCTGCAGCAAGCGCCTCCTGAAATTCCTCACGATCCTTATGATTTTCCATTTCAGCTGCATCAGCCTCATTATCATAAAGTACCGTTCCGTTCTCTCCAATATAGGTAATTCTTGAATCTGTATTTTTCAGCTGCTGCAGATATTCTTCCCCCTGCTGCTCTACTCCATAAGCAAGATAGCTGGCCTCTCTGGCAAGCTCCGTATCCAGCTGTTTTCCAAAATACTGATACAGAATTCCCAGGACAAAAGCAATCCCCAGAATCAGTACAGAAGAAGATACAAGCACTGTAGATTTAAAAATCTTTTTTGTCAATTTAGGATTCCTCCGGTCTGATTCTTATGTTCATTATTTCTGTGGATTCCAGTGATCGAGTACTCTACCCACTCAGCAATGTTTACTGCATGGTCTCCAATACGTTCCATGTATTTTGCCGTCATAAGAAGATCAAGAGCCAGTTTTGCATCAATGCTTCTGTGGCAGATCATCTCTGTCAGTTCTGTCTTGACCTGATCAAAGCTTGCATCTACCATATCGTCGTCATTGATTACTTTTCTGCACAGATCCAGATCCGCTTTTACAAAAGAATCAATGCTTTCTGTCACCATACGGACTGTCTGATCTGCCATTTTTTCAATTTCTTTCGGTATTTCCACACTGTTTCTGTCAATAAATCTTGCCAGATCCGCAATATCTGCCGCCTGATCGCCAATGCGCTCCATATCCGAGATCATCTTAAGAGCCGCGGAGATTTCTCTTAAATCTCTTGCTACCGGCTGCTGATGCAGAAGGAGACGCATACAGATATTTTCTATTTCTCTTTCTTTCACATCGATTTCTCTGTCTGTGTCAAAAACCTCTTTGGAACAGTTCACTCCCTGTATCGCCTTTACGGAAAAAGCAATGACTTTTTCACAGAGACTTCCCATTGTGATGATCTGTACATGCAGTTCCTCCAGCTGTCTTTCAAAGCGTGTCGTCATATCATCCAAACCTCCCTGTAATATAATCCTCTGTCCTCTTATCCGTCGGCATGGAGAATAAGGTATCTGTATCGTTGAATTCTATCACTTCTCCCAGAAGGAAAAAAGCTGTTTTATCGGAAATACGCGTTGCCTGCTGCATATTATGGGTCACCATTACGATCGTATAGTCCTTTTTCAGCTCCATTGCCAGTTCCTCGATCTTGGAGGTGGAAATGGGATCAAGAGCAGAAGTCGGCTCGTCCATCAGAAGCACCTCCGGCTGTACTGCCAGTGCTCTTGCAATGCACAGCCTCTGCTGCTGACCGCCGGACATTCCAAGGGCACTTTTTTTCAGACGGTCTTTTACCTCGTCCCAGATAGCAGCATCACGAAGAGATTTTTCCACGATATCATCCAGTTTTGCCCTGGAACGGATCCCGTGTGTTCTTGGCCCGTATGCAATATTATCGTAAATGCTCATGGGAAAAGGATTGGGCTTCTGGAACACCATTCCCACCCTTTTTCTCAGAAGATTTACGTCCATATCTCCGTAAATATCCTGTCCGTCAAGTTCTACCTTTCCAGTAATCACACAGCCCTCTACAAGGTCATTCATTCTGTTTAAGGATTTCAGAAGTGTGGATTTTCCACAGCCGCTTGGTCCGATAAATGCAGTGATCTCCTTTTCCGGAATGTGCATATTGATATCCTTCAAAGCATGAAAATTCCCATAATGAAGGTTCATATTTTCAATCAAAAGCTTTGTATTATTGCTCATGTATCCTTATCCTTTCGCAATTCTTTTTGCTGCTTTGCCGGAAAGCCAGTTGATGATCAGTACAAAAACAAGGATCACCACTGCCGTAGCAGAAGCCTGATTCATGTGCAGTCCCTCACTGGAAAGCACATACATATGAAGAGCCAGGGTACGTCCCGATCCCATCAGATCCGGTATCTGGGCTACTGTTCCGGAAGTATAAAGAAGTGCAGCTGTTTCTCCGATAATACGTCCGATGGCCAGAATGATTCCGGCCAGAATGCCAGGTACTGCTGAAGGAAGCACGATTGTAAAAATAGTTCTTAATTTTCCGGCGCCAAGACCAAAGCTGGCCTCTCTATAAGAATCCGGAACTGCCTTTAAGGCTTCCTCAGATGTACGCATGATCAAAGGAAGAACCATGATCACCAGGGTAAAAATACCTGCCATAAGAGACATTCCCCAGTCCATTGCAGTTACAAAAAACAGCATACCGAAAAGTCCGAATACAATAGATGGAATACCGGAAAGTGTCTCTGCGGTGATACGGATAACCTTCACCAGCCGATTTCCTTTTTTTGCATATTCTACAAGATAAATTGATGCAAAAATCCCGATCGGCGCTGCGATCAGAAGAGTCATCACCGTCATAATAAAGGTATTGATAAGAGACGGCATCAGAGACACATTCTCTGAATTATACTCCAGACTGAACAGAGATGGAGTCAGATAAGGAATACCCTTTACCAGAATGTATCCTACCAGAAACAGCAGCACTGCAAAAGTAAGGACTGCCGCCACTCCGGTTAACAATGCAAGGATTCCTGAACCCGGATGGCGAAGATAAGATTTCAGCTGACTGCCTGCAGAAGAGCTGTTTCTCTTTTTTGTCTGAATTTCTGAATTGGCAACTGCTGCATTAGTTTGCATTTTCCGCCCTCCTGTTCAGAAGTGAAAGACTGAGATTTATAATGAGGATAAATACAAACAGTACCACACCGGTAGCAATCAGAGCTTCTCTGTGAAGGCCTGTTGCATATCCCATTTCTGTAACAATATTTGCTGTCATCGTACGAAGTCCTTTCAGGATTCCCTGAGGCATTCTTGCCTGGTTTCCTGCTACCATGATCACTGCCATAGTCTCTCCGATGGCACGACCGATGCCAAGAACAACTGCTGCAAGAATACCTGATTTTGCTGCAGGAAGCATCACGCAGAAAATACTGCGTTCCTTTGTTGCCCCAAGAGCCAGCGAGCCCTCATAATAGCTCTCAGGTACACTTCTAAGTGCGGATTCCGTAGGGCCTATGATAGTGGGAAGGATCATGATTCCAAGAAGCAGAGAGGCTGCAAGCCAGCTGGTTCCTGTGCCTCCAAATGTATTTCGGATAAACGGAACCATCACTACCAAACCGAAAAATCCATATACAATAGAGGGAACTCCTGCCATCAGCTCAATGCCTGATTTCAGCGGTCTGTAGATGTTTTTCGGGCAGTAACGCGCCATAAACACAGAGGTAAAGAGAGCAATCGGAACACCTACCAGAATAGCACCTCCGGTTACATAAATGCTGGCTACGATCATGGGAAAAATCCCATACAGATTATTTGATGGTTTCCATGTTGTTCCAAAAAGGAATTTCGTTGGACCGATTTCTCCGATCGCCGGAATTCCACTGGCAAAAAGAAACAGACAGATCAAAAGCACTGCAAGGACAGAAACGCAGGCTGCCACCATGAACACGGTTTTCATTCCCTGCTCTTTGATCCTGTCTATGGAAACCTTAGATGTATTTTTTATACTCATAAAAGATATTTTCCTCTCTGACTTCAAGATTGCAGAACAGAAGCCCGGTAAGCCGGGCCCCTTTGCGTTCCATCCTGTTGTACGGACCTTATTTTGCAAGATCCTCCCACTCAGTTGTCTCACCGGTAAAGACTGCCTTCACCTGATCGCTTGTAAGATCCTCAGTTTCGTTTGTGTTGTTTACAACTACTGCAATACCGTCTTTTGCGATTACGGTTGCTGTAAGACCAAGCTCTTTTTCCTCATCCTTCAGTTCACGGGAAGCCATTCCGATATCACAGATTCCTTCTGCCGCAGATGTTACGCCTGTTGTGGAATCACTCTGCTGAACTTCAACAGTTACGTTCTTGTTTACTGCCTCATAAGCCTCTTTCAGTTTTTCCATTACAGGAGATACGGAAGAAGAACCTGCAACCACAACCTTGCCTTCTGCCTCTGTTGCTTCATAAGCGCCAGCCTCTGTGTCTGCTTTGATATAACCGTTGTCCTCAATGATCTGCTGTCCGTCTGCGCTCATGATATAGCTTACAAAATCCTGTGCTGCTTCACTTGTTTTCTCACCAGTTACGATATTGAACGGACGGGATACTTTATATGTATCGTTTGCTACGTTCTCAGCAGTTGCCTCTGCTCCGTCGATCTTCACTGCTTTTACGGTATCGTTCAGAGAACCAAGAGAAATATAGCCAATAGCATTCTCGTCACCAGCTACGGTTGTCATCATTACGGAGGTGCTGTTTGTAATGCTTGCGTCCTCAGTTGTCATATCAACCTTTTCTCCGTCTTTCTCTTCCTGGATACCGAACAGTTCAATAAACGCGCCTCTTGTACCGGAACCGTCCTCACGGGAAATCACATTGATGGTTCCGCTTGCTGCACTTGCCGCTGTTGCAAATGCGGTTGTTCCAATTACTGCTGCTGCTAAAATTCCAACGATTTTTTTCTTCATGATAAGTCTCCTCTTTTTTATGAAATTTTTTATTTGTTTTCCTCATTGACAAGTGTCATTATAGAAACAAAACGTTAAGTTCAAAATCCTGGTTGGGTAAAATCTTTGTAAAAAAAGATCTCCCCAATACTGCAATCATCAATTACCGCAGTATTGAGGAGATCCCGTTAAGATCACTCTATCCCTGTAAGTCTTTTTGCTTTTTCCCAGTCTTTTTTATATACCAGAATTTCATATTCACAGGCAGCACTCTCAGGCATACCTGCGCTTCCTGTCCTTCCGCGCATGGTACCCGTCCCGGCCCACTGACCCATCCTGTTTTTTACCTTATGACGATATGAAATACCTTCACGTTCCAGAACATCCCGGAGTTGATTGAACCGCTTCATGTCTGTTCCTATCCACAGACTTTCGGAATTTAAAATCGTAAACATAGGCCCCCCTTTTCGCTTTAAAATCTGATCGTCAGTTATATTTTCACTATAAACTGCCAACTCATATTCCGTCCTGCTCCGCAAACACCTGCATCGCAGCCTCTTCCTCAAACTGCATATAATACAGGTCGTGATAATACCCTTTTTCGGCCAGCAGCTCCTTATGGGTTCCCTGCTCGATGATCTTTCCGTCCTTTACCACCAGGATCAAATCTGCATTGCGGATAGTGGAAAGGCGATGGGCGATCACAAAGGAGGTATGTCCTTTCAGAAGCTTCTCTGTGGCCTTCTGGATCAGCTGCTCTGTTCCCGTATCAATGGAGGAGGTTGCCTCATCCAGTACAAAGATCGCCGGATCCGCCAGAATGGCTCGGGCAAAGGAGATCAGCTGTTTTTCCCCTGTGGAAAGTCTGCCGCCGCTTTCTCCCACATCACTGTCATAGCCTTTTTCCAGTTTATTCACCACTACATCTGCAGACACACTTCTGGCAGCCTGGACAATTTCCTCATCTGTGGCATCAAGGCGGCCATAGCGGATATTTTCTTTTACGGTTCCACTGAACAGATGAGGATTTTGCAGTACATACCCGATCTGACTGTGAAGCCAGAGCTGAGACCGTTCCCGATAATCTACACCGTCAATCAGGATACGCCCGCTTGTCGGTTCAAAAAAACGCCCGGCAAGATTTACCAGCGTAGATTTTCCGGCTCCGGTTTCTCCTACAATGGCAATGTTCATTCCAGCCGGAACATGAAGATTGAAATGCTCCAGCACATACTCCTTTCCGTCCGGATATCGGAAAGAAACATCTTCAAATACAATATCGCCCCTGATCTTTTCCCAGTTTTCTTTTTTGGGCTGAAAGTTATCTCCGTATTTTTCCTGCACTTCCCTGCTGTCCACTACATTTGGCTTTTGGCTTAAAAGATCCATAACACGCTCAATATTTGCCTGACAGGAGATCAGGTCTGCAAGAAGCCTTGCCAGCTGCTGGATCGGTTCAAAAATAACCACCGCATAGGAAATGAATACCGACAGCGTTCCCAGCTGGATCAGATCCTTTTGCACCATGTAACCGCCTTTGGAAAGAACCAGTGCAGAAGCTACGGAACTGAAAAAAAGAATGGTTGGAATAAAGATCGCATTCAGCTTCGCAGCTCTGCATCCGGCATACCTCATATCTTCTGTGATCTTAAAAAAAGCCTGTTCATTCTCTTTCTCAATAACCATGCTTTTGGAAGTTTTTACTCCTGTGATCCCTTCATTATAGGCATTGGTGATCTGCGAGTTGATCTTACGGACCTTTCGGTTCCAGTGAAGGATCCGGTTCTGAAAGAACACAGTCAGCGCAGCAATACAGGGCACGATCAGAAGAAGCAGAAAGGCCAGACGGGCATTCAGAAAGAACATGATGCCAAACACGCCAACCACATAGATCAGAGCCCAGAACATGTCCACCAGCCCCCAGGCAATCATTCCTGCAATACGCAGGGTATCGCTCATCACACGGGCATGGATATATCCCACCGGCGTAGTATTATAGTAAGAAAAGGATAAGGTCTGCAGATGTTTGAACTGCGCCCATTTCAGATCCTTTCCGATATTCATTTCAATCGTTGTAGCTGCATGAACAGACAGATACACACTGATCGTCTGAGCCACGATCACCGCCACGTATGCCAGAGCAAAAACATGGATCCCTTTCAGGGAATCCGGAATGATAAAATGGTCGATAGCATAGCTCTGGAACAGAGGAACCAGAACGTCCACTCCCGCCAGAAGAATGTTCAGACTGAAGGTGATAAAAAAATATTTTTTATACGGTTTAAAGTAGGGCAGCATCTTTGCCCAGATCTTAAACTGAAAAGGTTTCGTGTACTCCTGTTCTTCATACGCTGCCATAGCTTCTCACCTCTTTTCTGTCGTCATGACTCATCTGTATTTCATAGATCTGCCGGTAAATCCCGTTTTTCTCTATCAGTTCCTGATGAGTTCCCATTTCTTCTGTCTTGCCCTGGTTCAGTACCAGAATCTGAGAAGCCCCCATAAGCGTTGTGATACGGTGAGAGATCAGGATCACCGTTGTATCCTTCATACATTCCTTCAAAGCCTGCCGGATCTTGTGATCCGTCTCGGAGTCTACAGCGGAAAGGGAATCATCAAACACCATGATCGGCGCTTTCTGAAGAAGCATCCGCGCAATGGCAACACGCTGCCTCTGCCCTCCGGAAAGAGTCACGCCCCTTTCACCGACCAGAGTTTCGTATCCGTCCGGGAAGCTCATGATCGCATCATCCACACAGGCGATCCGGGCCGCTTCACGGATTTCCTCCATCGTTGCCTCCGGTCTGGAAGCAGCAATATTTTCCCGGATCGTCCTGGAATAAAGGAATGGTTCCTGAAGCACCATACCAATATTACGGCGCAATTGTTCCAGCGGAATCTCACGAATATCCTTTCCTCCGATGGTAATGGCACTTTTCTGATCTTTCAGAGAATAAAACCTTTCCAGAAGCTGTACAATCGTAGATTTTCCACTTCCTGTACCTCCCAGAATTCCAAAAGTGGCTCCCTGAGGAATATAAAAAGATACGTCATCCAGTACCTTTTTGCCGTCTTCATACTGAAAATCCACATGGCTGAAAGAAATATCATAAGTTTTCCACAGTTTCCCGCCACTGTCCACATCCTTCGCGGCCGCTTCAGAAGAAGCTTCTTTCCGATACCCCTCTTCCCGGCTGCCCAGTATGTAATCTACACGGTCAAAGGACACACCCGCCTTACTCATATCAGATAAGATCCTGCCCAGTCCACGGATCGGCCATACCAGAGCAGTATTATAGGAAGCAAACGCCACAAATTCTCCTACGGAAATATTTCCATGTACTGCCTCCACAGCTCCCAGTACAATGATCGTAACAACCTGAAGACCCGTGATCAGATCTCCCACGCCCCAGTAAAGACCGGAAAGAGTTCCCAGACGGATCCATAAATTTGCAAAAGCATTATTCTTCTCCAGAAAACGGTCCATCTCATATTTTTCCCGGCCAAAGGCACGAACAACCCGGACGCCGGTAGCATTTTCCTGTACCACCGTGGACAATTCTCCCTCCGCCTCGTCTGCATCCGTAAAACGCTTTGCGATCAGCCTGTAAAAAACAGCCGAATACACCACTACCAGAGGCACAAATAAAAGGACGATCATGGAAAGCTTCACATTCATGGCAACCATCATCCCAAAGGAAACTGCCACCAGAAAAATCGTACGGAACACTTCCAGAAGCTGTGTGACCACAAAATTCCGAATCACTTCCACATCAGAAGTACAGCGCTGGATAATATCTCCTGTCTGGTTTTTGTCATGCCAGCTCATAGGAAGTTTCTGTACATGCGCAAACAGCGTATCTCTCATATTTTTGGCAAAGTTCTCCCCTGCTCTGGCGGTATAATATCTGCTGACAAACATAGCCGCTCCGGACAGAAGCGCCACTGTCGTCAGGATCAGTGCCATCACCCACAGATGCTCTGACAAATACGGATATTTACTGCCGCCCAGCACCGAATCAATGGTAAACCGGAATATCTGAGGTGTCAGAGAATTTAGTATGGTAGTAATAAAAGAGGCAGCCGCCGCTGCCGCAAAAGCACCTCTGGCTCCCGCTGCTCATAAA
>UQLX01000037.1 GCA_900541985.1 uncultured Blautia sp.
CTATGAAGTATTACCCTCATAGCGTGATGTTTGTGCGTCAACGTGTCGCACCAAAAATGTTCTCAATCTCACGGCTTGCAAGAAGATCCTTAATATTCTGGGTGATACCGGTCGGGATACCTCCCCATTTACGGAACCTCTTCCAAATCTCCACACTGTAGGCTGCCGTCTGCTCTTCCTTTAAAAGCAGATGGAACTCATCAATATAGTACCGGGTCGATTTATGGGCGGAACGGTTGACCGTTACCCTGTTCCATACCTGGTCCTGGACGATGAGCATCCCGATCTTTTTCAGCTGTTTTCCCAGCTCCTTAATGTCAAAGCAGACAATCCGGTTATTGATATCCACGTTTGTACGGTGGTTGAACACATTCAATGAACCGATAACATAAATTTCCAGTGCGGTTGCCAGCCGCTGTGCCTCCGGTTCATCCTGCCCACGGAGCAGGTCATACAGATCCTGAAGGATCGGCATCTTCTCCGGTACCGGATCGGAAAGATATTCCTGATATACAAGACGCACGCACCGGTCAATGATGGTCTTTTCCACCGGTTCCAGACCGCTCTTTCCTCCCACGATCAGCTCACAAAGAGACAAAATAAAATCCGATTTCAGTGATAACGGATTATCCTCCTCGGAATAGTTAAGGTTTAAGTCCATCGGGTTGATATACTGGGTCGATACCGGGGAGATACGGACTACCTGCCCATGCAGTGCCTGCACCAGCGGGTAATACTCTGCTTCCGGGTCGCAGATGATAATGTCATCTTCCGTAATGAGGAAGCAGTTTGTAATCTCTCTTTTTGCGGAAAAGGATTTCCCGGAACCCGGAGTACCTAAAATTAATCCGTTGGGGTTCTTTAACCTTTTCCTGTCTACCATGATCATGTTGTTGGACAACGCATTCAGACCATAATAAAGGGCTTCCCCTCCCTGGAACAGTTCCTGTGTCGTAAATGGCACAAAGATTGCTGTTGCCGAGGTGGTAAGCCCACGCTGGATTTCGATTCTGTTTACTCCCAACGGGATACAGGACATCAGTCCCGCTTCCTGCTGGTAATCCAAAGGACGCAGGGAACAGTTATACTTCTGTGCGATGCCCTGCACCTGGAAAATGTTGTTGTCCAGTTTCTGCCTTTTCTTTGCCGTATTCATCACAAGGACGGTGACAAGGAACATCCTCTCATTCCTGGACTGGAGGTCTTCCAGAAGATTTTTCGCTTCTTCTCCATAGGTCACAAGGTCGGACGGCAGCACATCCATGTCATAACCGGAGCGTACTGCCCGCTTCTGCTCCTCAATCTTCATCTTGTCCAAATCAGAGATTTTGCACTTGATCATTTTGATGGCAGAGGTCTGGTCAATGGACTGGATATGGATATTCACATTGATACTCTCATCCACATCCAGAAAATCCGCCAGCATTCGGTCAGTCAGTTCGGGTGCGAGGATCTGCAGGTAGCTGACGCTTCCCAGTGTCTTTCCCATCATAAAGGAAGAATTCTTTGAGAAGTGAAAGGATGTCGGTGCGATAAAATCCTTTGTCTTAAGCCCCGTCTGTGGAAGCATCTTATAATTGAACCGAAACGGCTCGATCCTGTCCTGGTTGAACACATGGTACATAATCTCAAGACGCTCCACCCCGTTCAATGGATGAGCCTGTGCCCCAAGCACTTTAAAGTTGTTGAGGATATCTGCCTCAATCCGCTCAAGCCTAGGTCTTGCCACCTTTAAGCTCTCCGCTTCAATCCCGAACGTGATATACTTTGTCTTCACCAGACCATTATTTCCTTTGGACAGCTGGTTTTTTAACATCGTCCGGTATTCTTCCCGGATCTCGTTGAAATCATCGTTCTGGTCCGGAATATCAATGCTCTTTTCAAACTCTGCCACATCCACCTGCTGGTTAATAAAAGACAGCTGCACACTGATGGACGAGTCAAAGTAATTCAGGAAATCACAGTAATTTTCAAAGATCGTGGTCTTATCCTCATTCAGGGCAAGCTGGTAATTGATATCGTAAAACTGTACGGTTTTGGAAAAAAAGTTCTTCGATACCTGGCAGATGCCATCCGCAAACATCCGCTGGTACGGGATGCTCTGCCGGGCAGTATGGGGAATGTTCTTCTGCCGTTTCCTTTCTTTCTCCTGTTTCTTCCTAAGCTTTTCCTTTTCCCTTTCCTTTTTGTCGTTTCTTTTTCTTCTTTCCTGACGGTTTTTTCTTGCCGCCGCCTCCAGGCACTGCTGCTGTGCCTGTTTCTTCTTTTTTGCCATCCGGCACACCCTCCTTCTTTACGAGGGAATCCACCGCCTGATAGAAATTCTCCGTCTTGTATGGGCGTTTCGCCGGACAGAGGAATTTCTGACGGATGATATTTCCCATCACTTTTTCAAAAGGGAGACCGTCTTTTTCATACATTGCCATAAAGAAAAATGGCAGCATGACAGTTACCATAAAGATCGCTGACACACTGGAACCAAGGGGTTTCTTTGCCAGCAAGTATAACGGGACTCCCACTACTGCGGCAAGAGAAAAAAAGATCAGCTGCCGCTTTGTCAGGTTCAATGCTACTTTTGTCTTGACCTTTGTAAGGTCTTTGGGTACTGGTACATATGCCATAGGTAGTACTCCTTTCTTTTCCTGCCCATCAGTGGGCATTGAATATTGATTTACTGAGGCTTCCGGTCTTAAACAGTGAAAATGCCAGTACGACCGTATATGCCGCCACTGAAAACATTGCCCCATGCAGGTTCGTGGATATGGTCATCGCATTGACCAGTACGGAATATATACCGACACAGACCAGCATGAAGAATCCCTGAAATGCCAGGGCGAACAAGCCTTTCAAATAGTTGTTCCCGATATTGCCCCATTCCTTATTGGTCATGGTGGCAAACGGGATCGGTGCCACGGAAGTATAAAGGTAGATCTCAATCATCCTGCCATACATGATCACCGTGATAATCACGGAGAGGATGCTCATGGTAAGGCTGATGAGAAGTGTTTCCATTGCCAGTAAAAACAGTTCCCCGATCTCCATGTCTTCCAGAGATTCTGTCAGGGTAGCAATGGCGGCAGAAGCATCCACCGCCGTACTTCCGGAGATCACACCGGCTGCACCATTTACGATGTGCTGCCCCACATCAAATACCGCCATTGTAATATTAAATGTGTTCGTCACAAGGTAAATCGCCACATATGCCTTAAAGATCCAGAGGAAAATGTTGTAGGTTTCAAACTCATGGAAGTTATTCTTCTGTGTGACCATCGTGATCAGCTCATAACAAAGCACGAACGTGATGATCAGACCGGCGATGGGCACGATCACCGTCTGGGACAGGTTCTGGATGAGGTTAAAAACCCCTGCGTTCCATCCCTGCGGGGTCTGCCCGACCTGACTGGCAATCGTTCCCACCTTATCATTGACCTCCACAAACATCCCTTCCAGACCATTCTGGATCATCCCGATAAGGATCTCCTTGATGGCTTCCGTGATTCGTTCGATAATGGTGTTCATCCATTACCCCATTAACCGAACAGTGTTGCCAGCTGGGGAATCAGGGTAGTTCCCAGCAGCATGATTCCTGCTCCTGCCATGAGCTGTATAATGCCAAATATGAGAAAATTTTTGCCCGAATGGGCTTGAAATTGATAAAAAAATGATAGATTAGAAATATCTTATGGAGCTGGAACCTCTTTCGATGGTTCCAAGCTCCGGTATTGGACTTAAATTAAAATGAATTTCCATTTCCACCGCATGGGAATTGTTGCTTTCATCATCCTGCGGCTCTGAAATAACAATCTTGCTGATCAGCCGGTTCAGTATATTGGCATCCAGTTCTGTGATGTCTGTATAGCTGCCTATATCTTCTGCCCACTGTTGAGACTGGGCATCCAGCTTTTCTTCTGCATCCAGCAGTTTCTGATTTTTTACAAGCTCCTGTTTGATCTCAGACTGCTCTTTCTGTGTTTTCTCCAGCATCTTATCAAAAGTAGCTTCTGAAATCTTTTCACTGATCAGGTCATCATAAAGGCGGGCAATCAACCGGTCAAGTGACTCCAGCCTGTCTTTCTGTTTCGCTGCCAGTTTTTCAATACTGTCCCTGTGATCCTGTTCGTCCTCATAGCAAAGTTCCCGGACACGTTCTTCCATATCCTCACATCCGCCGACGGCAATTCTGGCACATTCACGGATTTTGGAAAGTACTGCATCGTACAGATCATCTGCATCCACCCGATGCTGGCTGCAGTGTGCTTTTCCCTTGTGGATGTAAGTGGAACAGCTGTAGATCTCACGTGGGTCTTTGCTGTTGGTTTTGCGGATGGTTAATGCCCCTCCGCACTCCGCACAGCGAAGCAGTCCCGCAAAAATGCTGTATTCCCCGGTGGTATTCTGCCTTTTCCTTGATTTTATTTTCGCCTGTACCAGTTCAAAGGTATCCCTTGAAATAATCGGTTCATGGGTATCTTCCACTGTGATCCATTCATCCGGTGCCTTGTCTCCCTGTGAGCCGATTTTAAACCGGTAATACCTCTTCTGGGATGCCATATCCCCACAGTAGACCGGATTCCGGAGCAAGTCTTTCAGGTACGATTCATCCCAGACATATTTCCCGTTTTCCGGGTCTTTCTGCTCCCATTTGGTGTAATAAGTACGGTTTCCCCGTTTCCGGTGCCACCATGACGGGCAAGGGACTTTCTGGCGCTCCAGCTCCCGGGAAATATAATTGATTCCCCGTCCGTCCACCGCCCACTGGAAGATCTTCCTGACAATGGGTGCCGTCTCCTCATCTATCAGGAGATGCCCTTTTTCGTCCGGATCTTTTAAATACCCCAAAGGCGGAACCACACCGGTAAACTTGCCTTTCGTTGCCTGCAGATGGTAAGAAGCATGTACTTTCTTGGAAATATCCCTTGAATACATCTCATTCAGTACGTTCTTAAATGGAGCGATCTCATTATCCCCGGCATATGTGTCAACGTTATCATACAGTGCCACATACCGGACACCATGCTTCGGGAAAAATTCTTCCATCAGATACCCCGTCTGTACGTGGTTCCTTCCCAGACGGCTCTGGTCTTTCGTGATTACCAGATTGACCAGGCCTTTTTCACATGCCTGCAAAAGCCTCTGTAAATCCGGACGTTCCGTGTTCAATCCGGTATACCCATCATCCTGAAATACCCCTACAATCTGCCATCCCTGCGAATTGCAGTAATTCGTCAGGATATCCCTCTGGTTGGAAATACTGGCACTCTCGCCATTCAGTTCATCATCCTTGGAAAGCCTGCAGTAAATACCGACTCTCCATGTATCACAGTTTTCTTTTCGTCTGCTGTTTTGATACATCATTGCGTTGTTCATCTGATACCTCCGTTCCTTTCGCACATCCTACGCAGATTTCAGATTACTGAACTCATGTTCATTATAATCCTTATCTTTCATTTTTGCAAGATAATCTTTCCTTTTCGTTTCCTTTATTTTCTGTGCGATCACCTCTGCAAAGACCTGCGAAGCATCCTGATCGCCATCAAAAAACACCTTGATATTTACAATCTTATTTTTCGCTGCCATAAAAATCCCCTCCATTTTCTGCATAAAAAAAGCAGCTCACCCATATTTCATAGGCTAACTGCTCAATCACTGGCTACATATTTTTTTCTTAATCAAATAATCTCCGACGGATTTATGAAAATATAATGAATTTTCGATTTTTCGTTGATAAAAAATCAGATTAGTGGTACATTAGATATAGAAAGAGCACCCACTCCAAAGTGGATGCCTCTCGAGATGGTTATTTGTCCTTACGGACACCGCCTATCCTGTTGGCCGACAGGATAGGCATTTTTATTTCTTCTTGTGCTTTCTGTCAAGAAAGGCAAGAAACGCAACAATCAAGCTGCCAAAGGCAATCAACAAAGTCAATATGCCGATGACAAGAGACAAAATCTCATAAGCTGTCATAATCACGCACCTCCCTTCCTTTTTATTCCGTCACCATAAAGGCTTCGGTCTGTAAGGTTCGGGAGGCTACCACCCCGTCATGGGTAACTCTTCCATGGCATTTCTGCCACGGAATTATCATACCATCAATATCCAATGTTTTCAATTATAATCTGCCACATTTCCCCATAAGCAGACAGCCATCTCTCCTGTCTGTCATGCAAAAATGTTTTAGTGGCAGAGTGGCAGGCTTTAAGGTATCTATAAAATCCTGCCCTTAAACCAAAAATCCTGCCACCTAATCTGATTTCAGCCGGACAGTATTTTCCCGTCCTGTCCCTTTTCCATACACAAGCCTTTCCCCCATCCGGTTGCGGACATCACGCATGGTTCTGGATGAAATGTTCATCGCAGCCGCTTTTTCCTGAATGTCTTTCAGCGGGATTTCTTTTCCATCTTTCAGCAGTTCCTCCATCAGCCTCGTTCCCCGTTCCAGTTTTGTCTCTGTCGGTTTTCCTTCTTTCCCATTCAGGAGATCGTCGGCATTGATGTCATAACCGCCAATCCAGCGGAAACCTTCTTCATCCCCCAGCTTAAACGCAAGTGTCTCACCCGGAGGAGCAAGAGAGCTTTTCTCATGGATCAGCACTCTCGTTGTCGGGTCTTTCTTTACCTTTCCGATAAATAAAAGGCTTCTGACAGCAGCCATGATGTCAATGGAGCCCAGCCCCCGGTAGGTACTCTGCGTACCGCAGGCTTTGTTCAGATGCCCGATGAGCACAATGGCACATCCGGTCTGTTCTGCCACATTTCCCAGTTTCCGGAATACCGGACGGACTTCATTCGCCCGGTTCATATCCACATCCGCACCGATAAATGCCTGCACCGGGTCAATGATTAATAGTCGGACTTTGTTCTGCCGGATGGCTCTCTCAATCCGGTCATCCATCAATGTCAGTGGGATTTTTGTATCATCAATCACCATGACCTTTGAAAGGTCTGCTTCGCATTCGATCAGCCTTGGTTTGATGGTATCTCCTTTTCCGTCCTCGGCAGTCTGGTAGATTACATTAAATGGTTCTGTCTCCTCCATATTCGGGAGATATTTCCGGTTGGTGCAGGCTGCGGTCAGCTTCATGGCAAAATACGTTTTTCCTTCCCCCGGATTGCCCTGAATGATGGTCAGCTTGCCAAAAGGGATATAGGGAAACCAGAGCCATTCCACACTTGTGGCTTCCACATCCTGATAATAAATCATAGGCACGATCTCTTCTTTTTCCGGTGCTTTCAGCACAACCGTTTCTGCAACCGGATTCCTTCCCTGCATTTCTCCCTGATGGCAGATGATTTCATTCCAGTCTTTCAGAACCGGCTTTAATCGGATGATCCGTTCACAGGGAACCTCTTTCCCTGCAATCTTTTCACAGGCTTCCTCCCCGGCTTTGTCATTATCAAGGCAGAGAAATACCGAAGTGATATTCGGGCTGTCAGAAAGAAAGGCTGTCAGTGCCCTGTCCGATGTACCGCCCAGGCTGAGATAGCTTCTCTGTTCCCAGTCTTTCGGAAAGAGCTGGATAAAAGACAAAAGGTCAATCGGTGCTTCAAACACATACAGCTGGTCACTGTTTCCTCTGTAGCAAAAACTGTACTCTTTCAATGAACCAGCCACATCTCCCCGGAATTTTTCTTCTTCCGTTCCCCGGATGTGGGCGTACCGGGGAATCCCTGAATGGTCTTTCCCGACAAACACGATATTATGGTGCTTTTCATCCTCATAAATATCGCCATTCCCAATAAATACCTTTACCAGATCCTCTTGTATTCCTCTGGTCTTTGTCAGATATTCCAGTATCTTTTTTTCATCCCTGTTTCTCCTTGGAAGCCGGAAATCAGGCGAAGGGGCGGGGATGCCCTGTTTTGGGGCATCCTTCGCCTCCCGCCTTTCCTCCCCCTCTTCCCCGGTCAGTTTTTTCATTGCTTCCGGGAATGTCAGCCCATAAAACTCCATCACAAAATCAATCGGTCCACCGCCAGTCCCCCGGCTGTGCCGGAACCAGCAGTTTCCACGGACAGTCACGCTGTCATGAGCCATCCAGCGGTACTCCTTCCCGCTTTTTATCAGCTTCTCGCCCTGTGACTGTAAAAATAAAACAAGATCAGTGGATTTTGCCCGCCTGACCTGCTCTTCTGAATATTGCATTTTCGTTTCCTCCTTACAAACTCATGTCATTTCTTTTGATTCTCATCTTTGATGCTTTTCTTTCTTCCTCTTCTTTCCGCTTGATCTCCTTGTTTTTGTTCAGCTTCTCCAGAACGGAAATCCTTTCTGCCACTGGTTTCGGGGAATATCCCTTTACCTGAGATGAAACCGGGTGCTGCACAGATAGATCTTCTTTTTCTGACCGCCCGGTATTACCGGATTGCATCTGTCCTTTTTCATTCAGCATGACATCAATGCATTTCTGCACTTTCCTGACCATTTTTAATTCCTCATCATATGGAGTAAGGTCTATATTTGAATCCCGGTTAAGTGCCTCCAGCTTTTCCTGTTCCTTTTTCCACTGTGCAACCGGTAGCTTCCCTTCTGCATCCCGGTAGGGTTTCAGCCTCCGTTCACACATCTGGTACAGATCGATCTGCTTTTTATGCTCACTGTAATATTTCTGCTTGGAACCCTTAAAGAAAATCTTATGGTATTTATCCATAACTGGCTGCAGCTTTTTCATTTTCTGGTCATAATCCATCAGTTCCCGGTACCCGGCAATCTCTCCCCTCCGGGATTTGATTTCGGAACGGATGCCACCCGCAACCGTCTGTAATTCCTCTACTTTCTGGTTCAGCTGTTCTACAGTTGCGATCTGGTTCACAGTCAGGTAATTCACTGCCTCTGCAAACTCTTTCAGGTTCGTCAGGTGTGCTTTCCGGCTCCCATACTGGTAGGTATCTGCCACTTTATCACGTTTCTCATAATAATCCTGCAGGCTTTCCATCAATGTAGGGTTTGCCCTACGGTACAGTTCTGCACTTACCTCTTCCCGGAATGTTTTCGCCCACGCAAGGGATTCTTTTAAATGGATCCATATCTCATTTAATTTGCGGATTGCCCGGTTCAGGTCTCCCACCACTGTCCGGATGCCTTTTTTCTCCATCGCCCGGACTTCATATCCCTCGTGGATCGTTGGAATCAGTTCAATTCCCTGTTTCTCATAGGAACGATGGTCTATCCTTGCTGCCAGACCTTTCTCCTTGAATGCTGCATTGACTTTATCCGCCCACTGTTTTCTCCATTCTTCCAGAAGTTCCGGGGAATTCCAGCCGGTAGTGGAAACAGCAGAAAAGATATATTTCCCATTTGCATCCCGGATGCGTTTCCCCTCTTCATCCAGCTTGTATTCCCTCCGCTGTTTCTTCCCCCATGTTCCATCCGGATTCATGGGACGGATAGGAACCAGCACATGGAAGTGGGGATTGTCTGCAATCTCCGGGTCACTGGATTTCCCCTCATGGACTGCCATATCCACGATCATTCCCCGGCTGACAAACTGTTCCCTGCAGAATTCCCTTGCCAGCTCCACATTTTCTTCCATGGTCAGCTCATTTTGTAATGCAATATTAAAAGAATAAGCAAGCTGTGCCCTCTTTCCTTTCTCCGCAAACTCCATTTCATTCCAGAGTGTCTGACGGTCAGAGAAACGGTCCTGCACATAATCCGGCAGCATGATCTCGTCATAGATCACCCCCTGCTTTCTGGTGTAATCATGAATTTCCTCGTAATAATCATTGTGCAGTTTCTGCCCGGAAATATAAGCTGCGGAACCCACCACCGTCTGCCCTTTCCCCCTTGATACCTGCTTTACAGAAAAATGATACAGTGACATTACTGCTCCTTTCCGGAAGATGCCAGACTGCGGTTATATTCGGAATGGCTCACTGCCCGTTCCAGCATTTCATGTACACTCTTCATGTGGGCGATACATTTCAGGAATGCCCGGAACTCTTCTTCTGTCAGTACCTTAACTTCCGGGAATGCTTTCTCCACCTCCGCACCTCTGACAATCAGGCTGTGGTTCCTTGCTTTCCGCTTTGCCACCTTCATCTGCTGTTTTGCAAGGTTCAGCCTGCGTTCTTCCACTTTGATCTGATGTTCTGTCTGTTCCAGATTCTGCTGGAGTTTCTCAAGGCTTTGCTTTTTCAGATTCCTTTTTTCTCCCATAATGGTCTCCTTTCTCTTAACTGAATTGTTGACAAAAACGAAAAGCCGGTATGAATTCTGTCCCGTAACTCACACCGGCTTCCTGTCCAGACTTTTTCCCAAAAATGGGTAAAAGTAATGGGCAAAACGAAAGGCACCAACTTTTTTACGGTTGATGCCCTTTGGCTTACGCATTATATAATTTTTCTATATTGTCCATTTTCGTGACAGATAACAACCTTATGGTTTACCACCTTGACAATTTGGACATTTTCTAATCTTTATATCACTTCCATTCGCAAAATACTTATGACCGCATTTTAGACACTCCATACTATAAAACCATTGATTATTGTCTGTTCCTTTATGTTCGGTTTTTCCATTATTTCTTTGGCTATTCTTATTTACATAGCCAACATCCGTTGTTTTTTTATCTTTCATTTCATTATCAGGATTTTGGACTCGTGATACTTTGAGTTTATACGTTGAGTTACCCATATTTTTTTCAATATCACTGATAACTGCATCCGCATTTTCAGCTGGTACAGAAAAACTGACTTTTCCCTTTTCATGGTCTATCACGATATCTGTACCTCCAACTTCTACTGCAATCTTTTTCATCTCAGCAGTTTTCTGTTGTATTCGAATATATTTACGGATTAACATTGCTAACAGATAAATACATCCTGCCACAATGATTACCACTAAACCAATAGAAAGTTCCTTCCAATGTTTTAGTACAAATAATGCAACCACGCCTACTATGAGTACATAAGCAACACATTCATGCTTATATCGGTTTTTATTTGTTTGCCATTGTTTATAATGCTCATACGAGCGTTCTCTCTCTTCTGGCGACATATCCTACCTCCACAGTTTTGGAATTCAGCTTTTCATTTTTTCAATTTTAATTGAAGCCACATAATTTCCTGAAAAATGAACATCTATACCACATGAAATATTAGCATCTGATCTAATGTAGCATCCTCTATTAAACAAGGAATCCCGCCACGCACAGTTATCTCAAAATGATAAAAATACAGGCAACGATTAATATGTTGAATCAATAATTGTGATCTTCTTTTATAACCATAATGTTTAAGCAGCGTTCTAAGTTTCACTCTCACATAGTCGTTTCCTTTTCCATACAAAATCTGAATACGAATTTTTTTAAAAAACAAATCTAAGTTGCTAAAGTCACTCATATACTGTTCTGGCTCAATGGTATTATCGGATGTCATCATATCCTGCCATACAGCAGGGAATTCCTGATCCAGTATCGGCTTCTCGTAAAAATACTGCAACCAGTAATAAACGTCTAAAATGAATTTACGTTTATTATTTCTATATTCAGAAACAAGGAATGATTTTTCACCATTCCAGATAGAATCAATCATCTCGTTTTCATCTCTGCATCCAAGTTCCATACTGCTGATAATTGCTGCAACATCCAATGCAGAATAAAGAAACTCCCTCATGACTTATCCCCTTTTTGCCCATTACATTGACGGCATAAGATTTGAAGATTATCCAAAGTACTTTTCCCGCCAGCATTCATAGGGATAATATGGTCAACCTGAAAGAAAATCCTTGATTTATCCGAAATTCCGCATTTTGCACAATGGTAGTTTCCATCCTTGTCCATTGCCTTTTTAAACGTATCATTTCTAAGTTGCTGCTCTAATAACGGATTTATTTTCCCAATCTCATGTAATGGAAGATCTTCCAATGCCCTGCTTCCATACTGAATGTTGTTTTCATCGTCATATATATCAGGATGTGACAACTTCATCAACTCAATATTAATCTGATTCAGGAAATACAATTTTCTGCCAAAGAACAGACGAAGCATATTATCATCCCCTGACTCCCAAAGAGAATCAATATATTCTGTTCTTTTTCGTTCTCCCATATCTTCATCCCAGATATGCTGTGCAATCCTTCCTACATCTAACTTGCTTCTATCAATTTCATCAAAAGTATAAAACTGTGGAATTGATTCATACAGGGCATAATATTTCAAAATATTAAGAACATCTCTTTTCTCATATGGCGGTACCATTTCACCACAGAAGAAAGAATCTCTGCACTGGCTTTCCATTTCATTAAGTTGTGTATCAGATAAATATTCTTCGGTAACCCCAAAACTCTTAAACAGAGTTGGAAGAGCATCCATCAGATTCTCATAAGGAATCTTTGTGCTATTATATACCATTACCTGATAAGAATGATCCATTCCATTCTCTTCCAAATAAGTGAAAGCATACATTCCAACCGGAATACGCTGTTCAAATGGAACTTTTTCCAAAAATGATGTATCAACAGAATCGTCCAAAATCGAAGCAAACTCCTCAATTTTTGATATTGCAATCAAACGGATATCATGTTTTTCCTGTTCATAATCACTATCCTGAAACTCGTTATTTCCATCAAACAGAGTCTCCGGATTCACCCAGGCAATATGCTCATTCCAATGATCAATAAATGAAACAATATATGCACTGGATGTACCGCCAGCTGCTGTTCCTCGCAAAGCACGTCCAACCATCTGAGTCATCAGAATTGAGGAAACTGTAGGTCTTGCAAGAAATACTGTCTTCGTTTTTGGTAAATCCACACCTTCCGTTAGGATATTCACATTGATTAAAACCTGTAAATGTCCTTCACGATATTCTTCCAGCTTTCTTTCATTATCCTCCCGACTTATCGTTACGCCAGTGACTGCATCTTTGATTGAAGATACGATATAATCTGCCTTTATTCCTTCCTTTTTAAACAGCGCTGTCAACTGAATGGCATGCACTACGTTGACTGCAAATAAAATGGTTTGCCCATACTGCTTCTGGTTATTTTTGTAAGTTTCTACAATCAGCTTATTACGAGCTGCACTGTCTGCCATTTGCTGTGCAACTTCATCTGGCAAAATATCCAGATGTTGAATGCTTTCCCAGGCATCCACCCCAAGTGAATCACCATAGGCTTCATCTGTATAGTAGCTTTCAAAAATAGGCTTTGCCAAAATCTGCCTGTTAATCAACTCTTTTAGTCCAATCTGATATGTAATTCCAATATCACCATGAACTACCTGTCCATTTTTGACTCCATCTGAATATATTTTAGCTAAAAGCCCCTGTTCCGCTTCTGCCGTACGGAAAGGTGTTGCAGTTAAACCAATCAGTTTTACGTTTGGAACTTTTTTCTTTACATAATCAATCACTTTTCGATATGTCTTAGCAGTTGAATGGTGCGCTTCATCCACAATCAAATAAAGTTCTTTTTCCCCTTTTAGCCATTGATCTAATCTGTCTATATTTCTTCCAATACTGTCTTTACTAACAATTAATAAATTATCTTCCTTCCTGATATCACTGGTTCTGTCATGACTGGATGCACCTGAAACAATGCGGAAACAGAAGGAAGAAATATGAGGTATCACTTCTGTATATGCAAATTTCTGAAAGGATTCTGCCGCTTGATCCAACAGCATTTGTCGGTGTGCGATCCACAATATTTTCTTTTTTCTGTCAATCGCATTCTTCAATAACCACATAGATGCAGTATATGTTTTTCCTCCGCCAGTAGGAAGCACCACTAAAGTACTAAAAGATGATTCTTGATTCATCTTATCCAATGCTTCCATCGCATTTTTCTGATGAGAATATGGTGTTCTTGTATTTGTCCCTTTTTTCGGGAAAACCTGACCAAAGGAAGTTACTTCAATACTGTCTATTTGCTTTTCCATAATTCTGGTCACTCCTTATCATAAAGTACAATGTAAAAATAGGCACTCGTGCCGCAAGGGGAACCCTTGTCCGAAATCTTGATTTCGCATATCTCCCGCATTGAATGAATCTTCAATCGGGAGACAGCTCCGCAGGACGCACGATACATGGCATTAAAAATGCATGTATAGAAGTGCGCTCTTAGCTTTGCTAAGAGATTTATTCTTCCGCATCACTACATATCTTCCTAATTGCTAAAAGAGAAAATGTATCCTTAACCAAATGTTTTATTTCTCTGGCATTTGATGCAGTAATAGCAGCTTCTTTCAATTTCTCAAACAGTTTATTATCCTCAATATTAAAATCTGTTTTCAACCTTTTTATTTCCAATTCTGCAATTTTTTTCTTTGCCTCATTTGACAATTCATCAAATCTAATGATCGAATCAAAACGGTTATAAATTGGCAATCCTAAATTTTCTTTTACTTCATCAACTGTTTTATAATTTGATGTGCATACAATAATTGCTTTATCTACTGTAACTTTATAATTATGATCCTCGTAAATACCTTCATCAAATAATTGATAAAATGCACTGTGAAATACAGATAAAGCCTTGTCGAACTCATCAAACAAAAGCACATTTGAATCTCTGGCTAAAAGGTCTTGAGCAAAACTTTTCTCATTATATCTTCCACCGAAAATATAATCTGCTGACTCATTATTCTGATACATAGAAAACTGCTTTCTTAATAACTTACCGCCCATTAGATCCGCTAAATATTGTGCCGACTCCGTTTTCCCTAATCCTGAATCTCCATATAACAAAATAACAACCGGCTTTTTCTGTTTGCCATCCATTAAAGGATATATCGCCTGCAGTAATTTACTTTTTGCCTTCTCCTGCCCGATTACTCTTTTCCCATATTGGCTGTTAAATGTCCGCAACATATTTTTTGAAACTTCTAAATAATGTTGATGTTCTTCGTGAATAATGCTCTTATCAAATACACGGTATAACTGCTCTCGAATATTTTCTGGTGGATTCTGTATATACATATTTGTTACTGATAGTCTTGAAATAAAATTAATAAAATTTATAATCACATGCTCTTGGACACTGCAATATTCATCAGCATGAATTACCAGATTTCGAACAATGGGTTTCCGCTTTTTCTGAGTTTTTGGCTTAGGCTGACCTGGAATAATAACATTCATTTCCATCTTTTTATTATCATCATCCAGTTGAGTTGCTAACTCTGTAAGATTTCTTGCGTTCTGTGGAATAATCTTTTCAAAAGCCGAATCTGATCCTACAAATATTTCAATCTTTTTCACGTACCACACCTGCCAATACTATATCATAAACGTTTAATTCATCTTTTCCATTGGATACCGATTCTTCTTCATTAGATACAGATTCATTGTCATTCACAATATCTTCTGCTGTAATTTTTTCTTCTTCCGGTTTAAAATTAAATTCTTTGTCAATCGACAGATTATCCTCGCTACAGGTTCCTACCTTGATTCCATAATATGTCAATTTCATTTTACTTAAATCGACAAGATTATAATTATTCTTGAATGCTTTAAGATTAAATCTCAATACACTCTTTTTATCTTTTTCAGTTTTCAAAAGCATTTCATAGTAACCACGTTCACCCAATATCGCCTCATTCAGCTTTTCCATATCTATCGGCATTTCTTCTTTAGGCACGATTGTCATATATGAACTGACCATTTTATACAATGTCACTGAATTTTCAGGAGCATAGACCCCACTATTTTCAAATTTTTTCACATGACTATCTTCATATGCTGCTTGTATATAATCTGTTAACAAAGTATTTTTTATGGTTTTATCAAAAGCACTGGTCAAATCTGCCGCCGCACTTGCATCTACCTTTCCCTGAAATGTTGCCTTAATATAATTCAAAATGTTAAAACCACTCTTTGCCTGAGCTTCAATCTCTGCTACTATTTTGGCTACCTTTTGTTTGTTTTCTTCTGTCGTCCAATCAAGGCGTCCCCCATTAGTAACATCAACGTAATCCTGTGCAGCGTCTTCATCAAAATATACAATTTTAAGGAATTCTGGTTTTTCAGCTTTTCTATTTTTCAAATTTATTGCTCCTTCGTATTTTGCTGTTGTGTACATAAGTGCTCATATCTTTTCATAAGCTCCGCCACACAGGCTGTTTCACTTTTATATGCTTCACTCCCTTTTGTGAATCCATATGCCTGCATCACTGCTATATCGTTCTGATGATGTGCTTTCCTCAGTTCCGGTGGCATGGTCAATTCATCATAAAGATCCGCAAGACTACTGTCCGGATATAACGCCCTGGCATCCAAAATTGCCTGCGCAGTCTGTTCAATTTTTTGTTTTTGTTCTTCAGTTGGTGTCGGCCATGGAAAATTGTTATATACAATATTAGCAGAATATCTGTAATCACTCTTCATCCTTCCACATACTGCACGCATCCATGCCATATGAATATTAGAAGTTAATATTGCAAAATGATACATTGTCGCTTCAGGAATAATGAAATTTAAATCTGTTGAAATTGTATTATTATCCAAAAATCCCATTGGAACATAGCGTCGTTTCTCAGAACTTACTTTCGGTACGAGAATAAACGATACCGGATTATTTATTTCTCTAAACAAGGTTGGAGTTTCAGCCAACTTTCTCCTTCCAGCATCTGGTGATTTTTCCCTGTCTTCTTTACATGCTTCTACTCTTTGAAGTACCATTGGCATTTTTCTCAATTCAGACGGACTAATACCTACCAACCATAAGCACCAACGTTTTTTATTATTTATAAATTCTGTAGAGCCTACAAGTCTTTTCACATAAGGTCTAGCTGATGGTTCTTTTAAAAGGAACTCTTCGTAATCCTCATTTTCAATAATAAGATGTCCGCCATCCGCTGGTCTATTTCCCGTAATCATTTGAGGAACATCACACAATGGTTTATTTCTATTAGAAATAAATTCATTCGGAGCTTCTAGCAAATATGCATTTATATTCTTTACTTCTTTAAAACGTCCATTTGAATATATTTTTCTTTTGTCTTGATTATTTGCAACGCTAAACCCGACAATTACACAATGCACATGAGCTTTTAAACTCGCCTCACTATCCCAACGAAATGTCCTATGGGCAAAATCAATGTGAATATCAAATCTTTCATATAAAGGTTTCCAGACACCCGCAACCTGCTCTCCTTGTGTAATGGAATTCGTTGATACGAATGCAGTTCGGATTGCTGTTCCCTGCATAAATTTTGATGCTTTAAAATACCATCCTGCAACATAATCAATTTTACCGGCAGTCTTATATGGCTTTCCTTTTTCATCCACATAAATAGATAGAATATCATTTTTCTGTTCTTTACTCTGCAAAGAATATCCAACAAAAGGAGGATTTCCCATAATGTACGACAATTGATTTTTGGGAACAACGTTCTCCCAATCCAGCTGCAAAGCATTACCTTCTACAATAAAGGCATTCGTTGTCAACGGAAGGAAATCCAGATTCATATGAACAATATCTTCTGTTTCTTTCATCATCTGGGATTCTGCGATCCACAGTGCCGTCTTTGCTACCGTAACTGCAAAGTCATTGATTTCGATACCATAGAACTGGTCAATGGATACCTGAATGGGCGATGAACCATCAAAGCCAAAAGTAATCTGACCACCCTGCAATTCTTTTATAACTGCATTTTCCAATCGCCGGATACTGATATACGTTTCTGTAAGGAAATTTCCACTTCCTGATGCCGGATCCAGCCACCGCAGCCCTGCCAGTTTTTTCTGAAATTCTTTCAATTTCTTCTCTTTTGTGCGCTGGACGGATATTTGCCTGATCTCTTCCAGTTCATTTTTCAGTTCATCCAGAAATAGCGGATCAATCACTTTATGAATATTTTCAATGCTTGTATAATGCATTCCTCCGGATCGTCTGGTTTCCGGATTTAATGTGCTTTCAAATACAGCTCCGAAAATAGTCGGACTGATTTCTGACCAGTTAAAATCTGCGGATGCTTTTTCAAGCAGCAACTGACGGATTTCTTCTGTAAACTGAGGAATCTCAATATTTTCATTGGCAAATAAGCCGCCGTTTACATATGGAAACGCAGAAAGAGATTCTTCCAGATAGGGGTCTCTGTCTTCCGGTTTAGTGTCAAGTACCTGAAACAATTCGATAACAGCCTTTCTCATATGCTTTGCATCAAATTCTTCCAGATAATCATGAAACATACCATGTCTGCCAAAAATACCTGCATCCTCTGCATACAGACAGAATACAAATCTGACACATAGGATATTCAGGCTTTTCATTGCCCGTTCTGTTGTCGGGTCTACATATTGTTTTGCCAGTGCATCATAGAGCAGCCCGACAATATCTCCCGCAGCAATAGAAACTTCCATTTCTCTCTGAAGGTTCGTATTCCCTTCTTCCACCAGAAATTGAAGCCGATAATACTCCCTTTCCAGTTCTTCCAACAAAATAATTTCCGGATCACCGCCCGGTTTTTCCATATCATAAATGTAAAAAGACTTAAAATTGCTGGTCACAATCCATCTTGGACGTTTCGAATACGGTAATTCTGATGAATATCTCTTCGCCTGCTCAAATGGTGTCAGCATGGAGCCATCAGACTGCTTAATTGCAGCCGTCAGGCTCTTATTGATACTTTTCTGTTCAATCATGACATGCGTTTTTTCAATGTATCCATCTATAAAACTGGTATGATCAAGATGAACCTGATCTTCAAAAGAAATAAACTGGGAAATATCCGTAACACCAAATACCGTTGTCAATAACTCTACCCAGAAAATCTGGCTGTCCCCTTTTTCATATCCCCGATCTTTCCAGTTTTTTGCAAATATTTTTGCAGCTGCCCTTTGCTGTGCATCTGTCATTGCTGCAACCTCCTATACTTCATCATCGGTAAATTCCATCATCTCATCAATGGAACATCCCAGCTTCTTACAAATTTTCTCTACTGTTTCCATGGAAACATACTGATTTTTTCCCATCCGGGCAAGGATATTTCCACTGATACCGGTTAGATTCTGCATTTCGATCCGTTTCATATTTTTATCAATCAGCAATTTCCACAGTCTGTTATAGCTTACACCCATACATTACCTCCTGATCTGCTTCAAACATAGTTTCATTATATCACGATTTTGTTAGGTTGAATACCAATTTTGCATGAAATATATCTTCTTATCATCCCTTTTTATCCATCTGTTGATAGGAAAGAGACTGCACGTGGCAATCTCTTTCCTGATAACACTTACTGAAACGGGATTTCATCATCATCCGGCACATTCATAAATCCATCCGAATTGGTTCCGGTTTCTTTTTCCCTCTCTGAAGAAAGATTACTCTCCTTATTCTGTGCAAATTCATGTTCCTCCACAATGACATCGGTTGTATAAACCGTTTTCCCATCCTTATCCTTATAGTTTCCGGTGCTGATACGACCACCAATTACGATACGCATCCCTTTCCGAAGATATTTCTGTGCAAATTCAGCGCTCTTGCCAAATGTAACACAGGAAATAAAATCTGCCTCCTGTTCCCCATCACGCTTATATCTGCGGTTCACAGCCAGCGTATATCTGGCAACTGCCATATCGTTGTCTTTGCCGGCATATTTGATCTCCGGATTTTTTGTCAATCTGCCCATTAAAATAACTTTATTCATAGTTTTTGTCCTTTCTGCAGCTATGCTGCCATATAATCATCATTCGGTATCATCATTGCACTGGTTCCCGGCGGTCTGGTTCCATCATCAGGCGAAAACAATTCGCAGATATGGAAATATATCACCGAATACTGTTCTGACAAACCTCTTTTTTCCAGCTTATTGCATAACCTGATGATTCTTATTTTCATACAGTTGTTTGTCGCAAGCAAAGCAACAAACCGCAGCCTTTCCCTTGTGTTCTTCAGATTTGGACAGCCAAACCAGTAAATCAGCTGCATTTCTTCCACTTCCAGATATCTCACTTTCATCACCTCTTTCTTTCAGGCTTACGCCTTAATTTAATAAATTTTCCGGATCTGTTTTTTCACCCTGACTAGCTGTGGCTCTTGCAAACCACCTCTGCCTGCACGCAGGCAACTGCTCTAAGGCTCTGAGCAGCCCACCCATCTCCGGGAGTGTCATTATTTCTTCGCTCAATTTCCATTAGAAACGTCATAGCGTAAGTCTGTTCACCAGTCAGGAAACTCATGAAATTGTCAAGGTACGCAGAAGGTTCTAAAAATGCCCTCACATACTAAATTCAAGTGACTTTATCCGATGCAAAATAAAAATGAGATTTTCTAACATTTTTATTATTCTTTCTTCCGTTTCTGTTCTAAAAAGCACAGTATTTTAGTAAAACCTCCTGTAAATGCCACCGTATGTAAACTTCAAATGGTTTTACCAAATCACAACATGATTTTTTCTTGCATTTTTTATCCTTCTACTAATACAGGACTGGGAAGGGTAAAAGTTGACCTGTTTTAAAAATTTTTTTGTATTTTTTCAAATACAAAAAAACAGGCACCGACCAGTGATTTCAGACAGTGCCCATTGGGGGTAGCAAAAAAGGCACCAACTTTTTTACGATTGATGCCCTTTGAATTACTCACTATTCTCTTTTATTCCATATTTCTACTCATGTTATATCGCCTTTGATTGCATTTTCAGATGCTAAGATAGTTCCTTAAGAATATTTTTAATAATCTTTTGTAACCGAATCCCATCCCTCAACCCCAATCGGTAAAAGAACTGCTCAGCATCTGCACCACTATCAAAAATGGCATCACAGTATTCCCGGACTGCCTGTTCTTTATCCTCTGGAAGTAATGCAACCGCCTCCTGATACTTCCGTTCAATCTCGTCTTCTCTATCCGCCTCTTTTCCGACTTTCATCTGGCTGAACGCTTTCTGCATCCGTTCCTGAATGATAAAATCCACAAATTCCTTCAATGCTTCCTCTTTCATCCTCATACATCCCTTTCTATCTCACACACCAGACGTTCATAATCCAGAAAGCCCCGGATATACATTTCCCGGCTGACATAGGCTTCTACTGCATGTCTTGCCGATACGATACGGTCAATGATTGTCCAGAACTCATGTCCATACTGCTCGATATATGGCTCCAATTCATCCATTGTTTCCTCACACTCCCTCTCCAACTCAATTAACTCCGGGTCAATCCGCAAATATGCCTCCAACCTGATCTCATTCCAGTCGAAGTAGCTTTCCACTAATTCTCTTTTCATAATCGTGTCCCTTTCTGCCCTATTCCTATGTAAAAGAGCGAATACATTCTTCTATAAGTACAATTCCTGCAATTACCATTTCAACCGTACATGGCAGGAGATAAAACAGGAATCCAGCCAATACCATTTGTAGACATTCACCGGGACTATCCAGACCAAAGCCATAGCATAGCAATGCTGTCAGAAGAAAAATACCTGCAATACTCCGGAAGATAACTGATGATATTCCTGCAAGGAACTCTGCGAACAGTCTTATTACTGTCAGAGCAACTATTACAGGCAATAACATGATTTTCAAAATAAAATGTATGGCTTTCACCATGTCTTCTCCTTCCTATCCGACATTCCTGTTCACATAGTTCTGATACTTCTCATATACAGAATCTGTTACACCGTTTTTGTAGATTTTTCGAATGTCCGTAATTTCTTCATCCTTTAAAAGTTTCAGCCATTCCAAAAGCTCTTTCCGGCTATTGGCAAAATTACAACACCGTCCATCAGCATATTCAATCCGATATCTCATAGCCACTCCCCCTTATACATAAATCAGTTCATTCAAAATAATTTCATCCACCCGGTTACGGATGTTATTGCAATGCCGTACCCATTCCATAGGATTTTCAGCTTTCAATTCTTCTGTCACACCTTCTGCATCCTTCATCTGTGCCTCCAGACGGTCAGAAAGCTCCCATGCCTGTTCATTCAGATCAGCGAGATAACTGTCAAGCTTTCCAGTCAGCAGCAAATAATTGTATCTGCCAGATTTGTATTCTTTCATATATGCCTTTCGGCGCATCCCCCATCGTCCGATTTCCCGTTTTTCTTCCGGCAGTGTAAGATCAGGCAAATAATAGTCCCCTACTTTTACGTACTCGATTTTCATACGGATATCCTTTCGTTATGTGCAATTTACAGGTTATCTACGTAGGATGTGCTGATTTTCCTGTTTTTTTGTTTCTCATAGAAGGCATTAAATGCTTAATCCCCTGGGATTTCGCACCCGATAGCGATAGGTAATCCTTTGAAGTTATCTCCGGATTTTCCCCCGCTCCACACC
>UQLX01000038.1 GCA_900541985.1 uncultured Blautia sp.
ACCAGTTCTGTTTTGAGAGCTGGTTGCAAAAAAGGATGAACTTCACGGATTCAGGTAATAGCCTGTTCTGCCAATTTTTCCCCTCTTGAATATTCACCATCCTCAATACACTTTTCTATTTCATAAATCATTTTTCCGTATTTCATGAACTTACCTCCTGATACACTCTTGTGTTTTTTTATGGACTGATACACGGATTTCTCCGCACTTTGTGCTCCCGAAATCCTTAAAACATTCGAAATACGCCCTAATCGGGCTACTTTCTCATGTTTTTGCGGGTCCCAAAGTCATGTTTTTTCATGCAAGCATGAAACACATGACCTTTTGACCCTGGTATCATACTATCATTCTCATTTTTAAAAATGTATAAAGAGGCTCCTGTCCCATATTAAGAATCTTAAAAAAATTTTCTGTTTTTGAAAAAAGCCTGAATCAATACAAAAATCTCCAGTCTTCCTAAAATCATCCCGATAGTCTCAATCAAGAGGCATACGGAAGTGGTTCCTGCATTCGTAACTCCAATGGAAAGTCCCACCGTACCAAGTGAGGAAGCAAACTCAAACGCACCTTCCAGTAAGGTACATCCAGAAAAGAATGTGAGAGCAATCGTCCCCACCACATAGACCAGAAGATACGTCTGTGCATAGGTAGAAGCTTCTTCCACCTGCGTTCTGTCCAGTAATTCTTTTTCTGTTCCCTTACAATAATACGTGAGCGTTACCGTCCGGTCCGGTATCATCTTTTTCTTCACATTCCATACCAGATTCTTCATCAACCTGCATACTCTGCCCAGCTTGATTCCTCCTGCCGTAGATCCGATCCCACCGCCAATGATCATCAGCAAGATCATGACTGCCAGTGCTGTCTGAGGCCACTCACGATAACTGCAGGTGGAATACCCGGTGGTGGATAATGCAGAAAACGCATTAAAAAAAGCCAGTTCTGTACTCTCTCCTGCAGATATCCCACTTTTTGCCAAAAACAGTGTCATCACCGGAACCGTGAGTACAGTCAGGCCAGCCAAAAAACGAATCTCACTTGCCCGCAGGAAATTCCGAATCCGTCCACGGAATAAAAGCAATAACAGAGAAAAATTTGTTGTTCCAATCAGCATCAGCAGAACGGTAATCCATTCAATGGGAAGGGAATGGTAATAGCCGATACTGTCCAGCCGATTAGAAAAACCACCCGTAGACAATGCACACATGGTATGAACGATGCTGTCAAAAACAGGCATCCCAAATATGGTATATAAAATCGTTCCTGCAATCAGGAAAAATCCGTACATCATTCCAATCACTTTTACCGTTTTTCCAATGGTAGGCATCAATTTATCCGGATGCCCCTCTGCCTGGTACAAGGTCACCGAATCCTTTTCCTGTATAAAAAGGAGCATCATCATCACAAACCCCAGACCGCCCACATACTGCAAGAAACCTCTGTAGAAGAGGAACATATGCGGCAACCGCTCCACATCCAATACCGAAAGCCCGGTAGTGGTAAACCCACTTACCGATTCAAAAAGTGCCTGCACAGGGGTCAGATTTCCATACAGCCAGAAGGGAACTGCTGCTAATGCAAATCCATACAGCCATGCAAACACCACCAGCCGACTACTGCTCATATTTCTTTTTCTTCTGTGGCATACAACCATCCCCAATGCAATGGAAACTGCCGCTGGCAGCAAGAACTGCCAGATAAAAACAATTTCTTTTGGGTAAAATGGGAGAACCAGAAGCGGAATGAACAGGATACCGCCCTCTAATACCATCATTTTCCCCATCACTGATATTCCATTACGATGCAGCATATTCCGTCAGCTCCTTTATATGGTCAAGTTTACTCTTGTCCGAAGTAATGATCAGAAGCACATCCCCTTCTGTAATACGGGTATCCCCTCTGGGAATCAGACTCCGGTCTCCCCGAAGGATACAGCCGATGATCACTTCCTTGGGAAGATTCAGTTCCCATAATTTCTTCCCGGCAATTAACGAGTTTTTCGGAATTGGCAGTTCCAAAATCTGAATTCTTCCCTCGTCAACCGGTATCAACCTGCTCATCTCATCCATGACTGCCTGTTCCTCCATGATGTTCGTAATCATATTCAGCGCACAGACGACCCGGTCAATTCCCATCTGGTAGAAAAAATTCGTTTTCGATGGGTCATTTAAAAGAGCCACTGTTTTCTTCACATGGAAGAACTGTTTACACATTTCGCAAATGACAAGATTACTCTCGTCACTGTCTGTCAGGGCAATCGCCACCTGACAGTTTCCGGCAGCTGCATCCTCTAAAATAAACTTTTTACTTCCGTCTCCAAAAATAACATTCAGCCTGTTCACTTCTGCCAGCTTTTCACAAGCTTCATAATCCTTATTAATTACTGTCACACGATATCCCTTTTTCAGCAAAGAAGTAGCAAGAGATCTGGCTTTATGGAATCCTCCCACGATCAGAATATTTTTTTGTTCTCTCTTTTTATTCCACATGTGTTCCACCTCCGATTTCAATGTAATTGGCAATTTCCTTCTCTGACAGTTCTGACGGGCAGATCGTATCAATCCCCAGCTCTTTTACCAGTGCAATCTTCTCTTCATCATAGATCCGTGCCACTACCTTCGGAATATGGAACATTTCTTTTGCAATCTGTGCTGCACAGATATTCACACAATCATGATCGGTAACAGCAATAAAAGCCGCTGCATCTGCAAGGCCGAAAGTTTCTAGTCTCTCCATATCTGTAGCACTGGCTGTTAGCGTCAGTCCGCCATAAGAATATGGCAATTTTCGGAATGCCGTTTTATCACAATCAAGAACCATTACATCTTTTTTCTCTTCTGAAAGCTTTCCCGCTATGCTTGCACCCAGACGCCCGCATCCGGCAATCACTGTGCATCCATTCCTTTTTTCCATAATCCAACCCTCCTATTTTCTTACAAGATGTCCTACATGATGTTCATCGTAAACCACTTTAAACTGTGGATCATTCTGCACCGGACAATCTTCCTCTGTATAGGCACATCTTCCGGAAGGATACATGGTTCCATATTGTTCCATGTTATAACGTGCAGGAATATAAGTCGGATCCAGTGCATAAGCTGCGCGAAAATGTTTCATTGCCAAAACATGATTACGCTCTTTTTCCATCAGGATTCCCATCAGGTTATGAGGGATCGCTGAATGCGGATTCTGAAGCATTGCCTCTCCCAGTTTTTTTTCACATTCTTTATATTCATGCTGAACGATCAGCCTTTTACATCTGTCTTCTAATTTCTCAGCCATTTGGTTCTCCTCCTTTTCTTATGTACCTGCAGTATAGCTTTTTTGCTGTGGGAATGGTGTGGGAATCGGTTCACCGGCTGTGAGAATCCTGTGAGATTTTTCAGAATGTGTGAAGAAGTTGTGAGATCAGACATATGGTGTAAAAATGGTGTGAGAAAAAAGAGGATGCAAATCTTTACTGCTCGATTTACATCCTCTTTTATCATCCAAAATAATTTTTATTTTACGACTTCATGCTCCCGCATCCGGTATCCAATGCCTATTTCCGTCTCTATATACTCCGGTTTTGCCGGATTCCGTTCGATTTTTCTTCGGGTAGAAGCCATCACAGAACGGAGTACCTGCGTATCTTCCCCATATCCTTCTCCCCATATCTTCCGTAAAATCGTGTGGTAGGTAAGTACCTTCCCCGGATTCTGCATAAACAAAAGCAAAAGCTGATATTCAAGCGGAGTCAGATGAATCTCCTGACCATCCTTATAGGCAATATGTGCTCCATTATCCAGTTTCAGACCTCCATTCACATATACGGTATCATCCGGTCTTTCCTCTGATTCCGAATGACTCATACGATAATAATGCCGCAGTGCCACCCGGATTCTGGCCATCAGCTCTGTTGCAGAAAAAGGTTTCGTCAAATAGTCGTCTGCACCATCATCCAAAGCCGCTGCCTTTTCTTTATCCTGATCTCTTGCAGAAACGATAATGATAGGAACTTCTGACCATTCCCGGATTTTATGAAGTACTTCCATGCCATCCATATCCGGAAGGCCCAGATCCAATAAAATCAGATCTGCATTTTTCCTTACCATATAGGAGATGCCATCTTTCCCATTTACTACACCTTCCACAGAAAATCCCGCATTTTCCAATGTATAAACCATAAAATTCTGTATCTGTATATCATCTTCTATAATCAGTATTTTTTCTTTAAACAATTTCATTTTCTCCTTCCGTAAGCGGTAATGTAAAGAGAAACTCTGCTCCCTTTCTATCCGTCCGGTTCCGTCCGGTAATCGTTCCTCCATGGGCATTTATCACCGTTTCACAGATCGTAAGCCCCAGCCCGATTCCTCTTTTTACATCAGCCGAACGGGTTTTAGACGTATAAAATATTTTAAACAAATTAGGAATATCTGATTTGGCAATTCCCTCTCCTTCATCCCGGACAGACACCAGTATGGTATTTTCTGTGTAACTGGCAGAAACCGTAATGGCTTCCTGCGGTTTTGTGTGTTTTACTGCATTGTCCAACAGATTGGTGATGACCTGCTCAATCAGCTTTGCATCCATCGGCACTAACCGGAACTCTTCCGGTATCTCTACCTGTATCTCCCGCTCCGGAAAGCTCCGTTCCACATGAGCAACTGCACAGCCAATCACCTCTTCAATTGCTTCCATTTCCTTATGTATCACAATCTTGCCATCCTGAAGTCTGGTCAGGCTTAAGATATTCTCGACTAATGATTTCAGCCAGTCTGCGTCCTGATAAATCCCTTGAAGTAGTTCCTGACGTCCGTCTTCCTTGTCTGTCATATCCATCAGCATTTCCGAAGTTCCCATAATACCTGATAACGGTGTCCGAAGATCATGAGAGATTGCACGCAGAAGATTCGCACGTTCTCTCTCCCTTTCCATACTTTCTCTGTCACGCACTCGTTCTATCGTTACTTCAATCCGATCCATTGCCATGGAAACATTCTCCATAATAGAATGCAGTAATTTTTTCTTTTCCTGCAGATGTTCTTCATTTACGGTTTTATCAATTTTAACAACCGCCAGTAGATGCTCCCGTCCGTTGACTGGATACCCATAAGCTTCCTCTTCTTCCAGATATTCGGTTCGAAGATTTGTATATCTATTCCGAATCTCCTCTTCATCCGGCACGCTTCTGTGAATCTGCTCTTTTCCTGACTGCTGGATGTAGATCGGTTCAGACTGCCTTCCAACATAAATGCATCCAACATTTACCTGAAGCAGATGGCTGATACTTTCTGCTGCAATTTTCAAAACAGCTTCCATATCCGCCGCATCAGACAACTTACTGGAGAGCATATATAAGATCTGGCTTTCTTTCCCTCTTTCATTTGCTTCTTCCGTTAAAAGCTTTTCTTTTGTCGTCAGGGCACTTGTAAGAATAGAAGTTGTCAGCATAATGGAAAAAGTAATCAGATACCCGGGATCATTTACTGCAAGCGTATGATAGGGTTCCGTAAAAAAATAATTGTAACACAGGAGTGAAACCACTGCAGATAAAATTCCGTACTGATATCCTGATGTAAACCTCGCAACCAGAAGAACAGCCAGAAGATACATCACAACAATATTCGTCTCCGGAAATCCAAGCTTTGTAAAAATATTCCCAAGTACGGTGGCTGCAAATACGATAACCACTAATTTCAACAGGCTCTGCAGGATTTCTTTCTTTTTCATCATCATGATCGCCTCTTTATTATCATATTAATCTCGTTAAGTATAGCACACGCAGTTTGTTTTTCCAATCCCATGAAACATGGCATTCTGTTTCTGCTCAAATACTGATTAACATCTGGAATCAATGCCGCTGGCTCTAATATCAGTAGTCATATAATTTCTTATAATTCACAAAATCTTCACATAATTATTAGCACTCTCTATTGACGAGTGCTAATTCATGTGTTATATTACACATAGAACAAAGGGAGAGGAAATGATTCTCTCCCTGATATTCATAAATCAACACTTCGGGTTTCTCCGATAGTGCAAACTTTAGTTTATGTCATGAAAGGAGATATGACTTATGTTAATGCCTAGTATTTTGGGAGAAAGTTTATTTGATGATTTTATGGATGATTTTGCTTTTCCGGACATCGATAAAAAATTGTATGGGAAACATGCTCCCCATATCATGAAGACCGATGTGAAAGAAAAAGACAATACTTATGAAGTGGACATTGATCTTCCGGGATTTAAGAAAGATGAGATTCAGATCCAGCTTGAAAACGGTTATGTAACGGTAAGTGCCGCAAAAGATCTGGATAAAGATGAAAAGGATAAGGAAGGAAAATATATCCGCCGAGAGCGTTATGCCGGAAATATAAGCAGGAGCTTTTATGTAGGAAATAATGTTCAGAGAGAAGACATCCATCCGAAATTTGAAAATGGTATTCTTTCCTTTACTGTTCCAAAAGAGCAGAAGGCAGTAGAAAACAACTCCCATTATATTGCCATTGAAGGTTAATCTCAATTGGGCAGGGAATAAAACCCCTGCTTATTTTAAAAGCTAAACACAATTGGGAAAGAGGTTTTTGATATGAGTAAAACGACATCAAGAGTATTATGGATTTTAGCCGGAATCTTTCTGATTATAACCGGGATCGGATGTTTGAGGAATCCCGGAGAAATTCTTTATGGTCTTCCCATTATCTTTGGAGTTGCCATGATGTTTTCCGGCATTATAGATATTGTGATATTTGCAGCCGGTCATGATTATATGGCAGGATCTGGCTGGTTTCTTGCTGACGGCATTCTGACTGTACTGATGTCTTTATTCATTTTGGGAAATGGATGGTTTACAGCAATGACAATCTCCTTTATTTTGGGAATGTGGCTGATTTTTTCAGGTATCACAAAACTGGTTAATTCCTTTGACCTTCAAAAACTGGGAGTAAGAGGCTGGGGCTGGTTTACGGTACTTGGAATCCTGCTGACTGTGATCGGTTTTCTGTCATTCACACATCCATTTGCAAGTATTGCAGCTATGGCCTGGGTAATCGGATTTTTCCTGATCCTTCAGGGTATTGTATCCGTTATGCGTGGATGCTTTTCCAACCGTTTCTGGTTGTAAAAATATAACAAAACCTAATATTGCCAAAGAGGAAAAAGGCACCTCTTCATATAGATTCGGCTGCATACAAAATTGTGTGCAGCCTTTTTTAATGAATACCTAATTCTGAAAATAATCTTTTACTCTCTACAGATAATCTTATCCTACAACAATTTTTTCTTTTTAAAATAAATGAGTTCCAGAATAATTGTTATTACTGCAATTGCAATCACTGCAACATATCCGTATTTCCACTGTAGCTCTGGCATATTCACAAAATTCATACCATACCATCCAGTCAAAAGTGTAAGTGGTAGGAATAAGGTTGTCACAACTGTCAATATACACATAATTTTATTCTGTTGTGCATCCTGCTGAGATTGATACAATTCACGTAACTGCAGTATATTTTCTCTAAGCAAATGCACATGGTTATGCAATCGTTCTGTCCTGAGTGCATAACGATTCCACGATTCTGTATTACGGATAATAGGCAGTCCATCTTGAGACTGTAATAGATCACCAATCACAGTCAACTGTTCATAATATGCATCCAGCTCAGATAGTTTCTGTCGATACTTTGTAAGAACCGTAAAGAAATTATCCTGGACTCCTTTTATGAGCTGGTCTTCCATCCTATCAATTTCTTTTTCCAAATGTAACAGATATAGAAGATCATCTTCAATCATCAATTCCATCATCTTAAGAAGGAACTGATCCGGCGATTTCAATTCCTGAAACTGATCTTCTTTTTTCTCTATCCAATGCTTCAAGTCTCCACTACACTCAATTAAAATAAGTTCTTTATCAGTCAAATAAAATCCACAGGAAATCTGTGGTGTACGTTTTTCATTTTTCCCCGGTACTCGTAATGTTCCCAAAATACAATCCCGATACACTTCTGCTTTACAGTACCGGATTGATCCAATACTGTGTAATAGTTCTTTATTATATGGAAAATCTTTCTTAAATTCTCGAAATTCATCTTCCTGCATAATCGTAAGGAACTGTAACTTCACCATAAAATCTCTCATACCCCTTCCCATTATTCTTTTCTAGTAAATCAGGATACTCTTTCTTTTTATGAAATGCAAATACAAAGTGGCAGGATCTTTCGCAAAATCTCTACTGCCATTACTGAAATATCTTATGCTGTTTTTGCATTATTCACAGAGTTTTCTTAATATGCCCATAAGAGTGGTCTGGGAGATTTTTTCTTTTTATTATTCCTATATTGTATCAATCAAATCGTAACTCATATCCAAAAAATCTAATATCTTTGATTCTCCTACTGTTCCGTCCAACAAAATCGTAATCCAATGTTGCTTGTTCATATGATACCCCGGTAGAAAGCCATACGTCTGGATAATCATACCTGTCATTTCCGGGTCGCATTTCACATCTATAATTTCCACGGTATCATCTCCACCCAATCCAAGTTTAGATCTCTCAACATTCATGATTACCGCATACCATTTTCCATTTTTGTGGCGAAGCACTGCACTGTCCGGCGAACTGCTCCATAAGTATTCTGGAATCGTTCCATACTGCTTCTTCACATATTCAAAAATTTCTTCTCTATCCACTCTTTTTTCACCTCTGGATGTTCTCGTATCTTGACAATAATCATACCACATTTTCATGAGCTGCACTACCTGTTCAGTTTCTCAAATTCTTTTGCAATTCTCTATTTCACCTGAATTTATCTATTAGAGGGTAGAACAGCAAGGACAGGAAGTGTATATACACTTCCGCAAAACCAACAATTTAGGGAACCCTGCCCTAAATTGAAAACCATAAAATCTGATATCTGCAAAGCTCAGAGAAAGGAGAAACTGTACATGTCAAACAGAAAAAGAAATATCCAAATCTTATTTTGTGTAACCCCGGAAGAAAAGAAACTGATTCGTAGGAAAATGATCCAATCTAAGACGAAAAACATGGGAGCTTATCTGCGTAAGATGGCAATCGACGGATACATCGTCAACACTGATACCACCCCTCTAAAAAAACAATATGAGGAAATGCACAAGATTGGCGTGAATATCAATCAGATTGCAAAGAAAGTAAATACCACCGGAGACCTGTATCCGGAAGAAATGAAAGAACTGAAAGAGATGGTAAAAGAAATATGGCGTATATTAAGATCTTCCCCATTAAAGTAACCGACAAAAAAGCTCTGGACTATATCACAAATCCAGATAAGACAGATGAAAAAATACTGGTTTCCAGTTTTGGTTGCTCACCGGAAACTGCAGATCTGGAATTTGCTCTCACAAGAGAAAATTCCAAAAAAAATGGAATGGATAAAGGCGATAATCTTGCATTTCACTTAATTCAGTCATTTAAGCCTGGAGAAATCGACGCAGAAACCGCACATCGTCTGGGACGGCAATTTGCGGATGAAGTGCTAAAAGGGAAATATGAATATGTAATCAGTACTCATGTTGATAAAGACCACATCCACAACCATATCATCTTCAATGCTGCCAGCTTCGTCACCAATCATAAGTATGTTTCCAACAAACGCAGCTATCATAAAATCTGCCGGATCAGCAACCGCATCTGTCAGGAAAACGGGCTTGCCACCAGTATGCCAACCGGTGAAAAAGGAAAAAGCTATAAGGAAAATATGGAATATCATCGTGGAACCAGCTGGAAAGCCAAATTGCGTGTTTCGATTGATAAGGCGATCTGGTCTTCTATCAACTATGATGAATTTTTACAGAAAATGCAGTTGGCTGGATATGAAATCCGGCAGGGAAAGAATTTATCTTTCCGGGCACCAGAGCAGAAAAATTTCACTTATATGAAATCACTGGGGAGTTACTACACAGAAGAAAATGTCCGGCTCCGATTAGAGAAAAATCGCTATAAGTCAAAAGCTCCGAAGCATCTTTCCAGAGAAGCTCGCCTGTATATCAATATTTTCACCTATGTCACCACAGGCAATCGAGAAGGATTTGAACGTTGGGCAAAACTGAATAATCTGAAAGAAGCTGCCAAGACATTTAATTACCTCTCTGAAAATAATCTGCTGAACTATGAAGACTTCCAACAGCATATTTCTGATGTTGAAAATTCAATTAAAGCAACTGAACATCGAATTGAAGAAATCGGAAATGAAATAAACACACAGAAAGTCATCCAAAAGCATTGCGATTCTTACCGACTCTGTCGTAAAGTTATCGAAGCTGGAAAATCAGCACCAAACCAGAAAGCCTATCAAAGCAGACACCAGGCAGAATACCAGCTCCATGATTCATTAAAAAAAGAGCTTCAGGATCTCGGTGTTACCAAAATCCCAAGCTCTGAGAAAATTCAGAAGAAAATCAAAAATCTGGAAACTGAACATGCCGCCACTATTAAAGAAAAACAGGAATTGCAGAAGAAGCAAAAAACACTGAATATAATTCAACAGATTTTTACTTCATTACTTGATTTTTCACACTTAGCTTCTCATGAACATACTCATACGTTGTAGGTAAGATGTGTAACATCTTACCTACAACATTTCCAGTTATCTTGTACTTATTTCTCCTTTGAATTCGCCATCGCAGCAATATCCCCCACACCGTTCAAAACCATAGTTGGACGATACGCATAAGTTTTAAGTGTATCCTTCGTTGAACATCCTGAGAGAACCAGTACGGTAGACATACCACTTTCCATACCTGAAATCACATCTGTATCCATGCGATCCCCAACCATTACTGCTTCTGCTGAGTGACATCCGAGCATGTTTAAACCGGTTCGCATCATCAGTGGATTAGGTTTTCCGCAGAAATACGCCTGTGTACCTGTTGCCATTTCGATTGGTGCAACTAACGCCCGACAAGCTGGTGCAATGCCGTTCTCAATCGGTCCAGAAACATCTGAGTTTGCTCCGATCAGTTTTGCACCTTTCAGAACCAAATTCGTTGCTTTCGTTAATGTATCTAAAGAATAGGATCGTCCCTCTCCCACAACAACATAATCCGGATTCACATCATTCATTGTGATACCTACATCATAAAGTGCATTTAACAGACCGGCTTCTCCTATCGCAAATGCCGAACAGCCTGCCGCCTGTTCTTTTAAAAATGCAGCTGTTGCCAATGCACTGGTATAAAAATGTTCTTCTGGCACATCAAGTCCCATCCTTGCCAATTTCTGATTTAATTCCCGTGGTGTATACCCGCTATTGTTTGTCAAAAATAAGTATTCCTTCTTTTCATCATGTAACCACTGAATAAATTCTGGAACACCTGGCAATATCTGATTGCCATGATAAATCACACCATCCATATCACAGATGAAACCTTTTTTCTCGTTAAAATCAATTATGGAATTTCCCATATTCATATATGCCCTGCCTTTCTTTTTCTTTAGAGTACGCCTTGTTCTTTTCCTTCTGAAAAATCTATTTTCCACGACCATTTTAATATCGTATCATACACACATAAAATCAAATACAGAACAGCGTGAAATTGAAGTAAATTTTCCTATCTGCAGAACATTTATGACAGCATATCTTTCACATATGTGTTCCGGTAGTCACTCGGCGATATTTTGTATCTTTCCTTAAATACCCTGTTAAATGTTCTCTGGCTTTCAAATCCACTATCCAGGCAAATATTTGTAATAGAATCACTCGTATTTTCCAAACGATGACATGCATAGTTCAGCCTTGCATCATTCAGATACTGATTGAAATTTCTATGAAAGGTTTTGGAGAAAAGTCTGGATAAGACATATTTGCTCACGCCAAGATCTTTTGCCATTTCTTCCAGCGAAACCGTCTTTTTGAAATTTGCTGATATATAGGAAACCGTCTGGTAAATAAGGTCATTGCTCCCCACTTGACTCTTTTCTACCAGATTCAGTTTTCCTATGCAGCGTGCCAACACAATTTGAAGATAAGCCTGTGCAACAGTAATATCCGACTGCTCTGTCTCTAAAATCGCATTGATAACCCTATATACCTCTGGCTCAATCTTTTCCGCTTTGATGACTGGGTATTCAGGAGCCATGGACTGCATGATATCCGCAAATTTACCAATCGTAAATGGCGATGTGATCAGATAAGTCGCTTTATTTACACCGGGTGTCAGTACCTGATAGTGATGAATAACATCCGGAAATACAAAGCCTATATCTCCTTTTTCCATATGGTAAAGTTCCTGTCCGACACCAAGCTCTAATGTTCCATTTGTTACACACACAATCTCCAGTGCATTATGAAGATGTGGTTCAATATGTTTTGACTTTTTATTAACCGCTATGATCTCCTCTTTTGTGTCAACATATTTTAACTGCATGAAATACTCCCCTTTGCAACATTTGTCTATATCTTCTTTCGATTTGGCAAGCAATCCTTTTTCATCTATCCTATAATCAACTTGTAAACAAGGAAAGGAGGAATCGCAAATGAGCAATCTTAAAAAATATCTGAACAACCTTTTAGTATTCTACGCTGAATATTTTGAGCATCCATACCATGTATAAATACTAAAAGGACTATTTTGTGAAAACTGAATATTTTTTCTTAAGACCATTTCACAAAAATGAAGTGGTCCTTTTTTTATAAACTTTCAATAAATCTTTTGAATGCAGCTTTCCCTTCTTCTGTTCTCTTATAAACTCCTGCATTCTCCAGGACTTTCATAAATACAATTCCAATTTCTTTCTGTACGATAGAATGAATGTTGCTGTCTGTAATCTCATACTTCGGCATCCATTCTTCTGCCCAGTCAGCATGAGCAGCCATAGTCGCATTCTGTCTCAGATCCTCATGATGCAAAATTGCCTGCTCCAATTCTGCCATTTCTTTTTTCAATCTGGCCGGCAATACAGCCAGTCCCATAACTTCGATCAGTCCAATGTTTTCTTTCTTGATATGGTGATATTCTGCATGTGGATGGAAAAGTCCAAGCGGACAATCCTCTGTTGTGATATTATTACGCAAAACCAGATCCAGTTCATACAGATCTCCATGCATCCTTGCAATCGGCGTAATCGTATTATGCGGAATTCCATCTGTCTCACTAAAAATAGAAACTTCCGGATCTGAATGGCCACGCCATTTTGTAAGGATATGATCTGCAGCCTCTACGATGCTCTCCGTTGTTCTCCCCTGCAGAGCAGACATGCCGGATATCCGGATTTCTTCGCTGCACCAGCTTTTGCAATATCCCGTGGATCTTTTTCCGGTTTTGACAAGTTAATTGTGATATCCATCTGACCAAATTCTGTATCTGTTGTCCACTTTTCATCCTTTATGATCCGGTCTGTGCGGATATAGTTTGTTGCCTGACTGAAATGATAATAATAGTCAGTTGCTTCTTTGGGAGATACCTGATATTTTCCTTCAAAAACTTTTCTTACCACGGACGGAGCAGGTGCCAGAATCCCCATGATCTTTGTATCAAAAAGATCTTTCATTGTTACTGTATCATCTTCTAAAATTCCATGAGACAGTGCAAACGCCAGCATATCCTCTAAAATGAGGTGTAATTGTCTCGGTTTTCCTGATTCTTTCGGTTCCTGATAATCCTGCCGTTGAAATAATTCCAGTAAACCATTTGTTACATACACTTTATCTGCATCATCTACCAGTCCGCTTTGCAGTGCATAAGCTACCAGTTCTGAAATCAGCTGATCAATCATTTTACTGTTCTCCCCTCATATTATGCTTCATAACCATTCGGATGATTTTTGTGCCAGTTCCATGCTGTTGTGATAATCGTCTCCAGATCATCAAATTGAGGTTTCCATCCAAGGATTTCTTTTGCTTTCTCACTGGATGCGATCAGAGTTGACGGATCTCCTGCTCTCCTAGGTTCTTCCTTTGCCGGAATCGGATGTCCTGTTACTTTTCTGGCTGTCTCTACAACTTCTTTTACCGTAAATCCAACACCATTACCCAGATTGAAGATATTGCTTTCATTTCCTTTTCTTAAATATTCCATGGCAAGGATATGGGCCTGTGCAAGATCGTTCACATGGATGTAATCCCTTACGCATGTGCCATCTTTTGTCTCATAATCATTTCCAAAGATGGAAATATACTCTCTCTTTCCATTCGGCACCTGTAAGATCAGTGGAATCAGATGCGTTTCCGGATTATGGGCTTCTCCGATTTTTCCATTTGGATGTGCTCCACAAGCATTAAAATAACGTAAGGATACAAAACGTAAATCATGGGCATTGGCTGTCCATTTAAACATCTTTTCCATCGAAAGTTTCGTTTCTCCATAACAATTTGTTGGAACTGTACGGTCTGTTTCAAGAATTGGAATACGTTCCGGTTCTCCATATGTGGCTGCTGTTGATGAAAATACAATCTTGTTAATGCCATGTGCCACCATGCTTTCCAGCAATACTTCTGTTCCACACAGATTGTTATTGTAATATTTGAGTGGATTTACCATGCTCTCTCCAACCTGTGAATTGGCTGCAAAGTGAATGACTCCATCTATCTCCTCTTTTTCAAATACAGAATCTATAAATGCCCTGTCCCGAATATCTCCCTGATAAAATTTTGCATCCGGGTGAACAGCCTTACGAAAGCCTGTTTCGAGATTGTCAACAACTACTACATTTTCTCCTGCCGCAATCAGCTCATACACGGTATGAGAGCCAATATAACCAGCCCCGCCTAATACTAAAATGCTACTCATAGATCATTTCTCCTTTTCTTAATTTTCGTGATTATAATACCTTTATGCCACCATACTTACGGATCTTTAATACTTCACAGGAACCTTCCCCAAAGATCTTATCCATCTCTTTTCGATAGTTTGGAACCAAATAATTCGGAACAAATGCCTGTATGGTTCCTGCAAATCCTCCACCATGAACTCTGCAAACGCCTTTTTCTCCGAACACAACATCACTCAGTGCCTACGCAATAGACACGTTCTGATGCTGTACATCATGGCATGTATATACATTCTGTAAATATTTAAAAGAAGAATTGCCGGATTCCTTTACCGTGGCAAGAAATTCCGGAAAATTATCCTGGTTTAATGCGTTCACTTCTTTTTGCACACGTTCATTTTCACACACAAAGTGGATCGCCCTAAGTGTGGCACGATCACCTGCCTGTTCACGTATCAACGTGATATTGTCCATGATCTCCCTTTTGGATACCTCACGAAGAGCTTTCTTCCCAAAGCATTCCGCTACCAGCTTCATTTCCTTTGGAATTGCTGCATAATCCGGTGTTAGATCTGCATGAGAACCTTTTGTATCTGTAATACACAGACTACATCCATAAGCGTTCAGGTCAAATTTCACCTGTTCCACGATTGGGTTTTCTGGATCTTCAAAATCAATATGGACGAGGCTTCCAACCGAACAAGCCATCTGATCCATTAAACCGCATGGTTTACCAAAGTATTCATTTTCCGCATATTGTCCAATCTTAGCAATTTCAATCGGGTCAACCTTGCCATCATTATACATATAAGAAAGTATTGTTCCTATCAGTGTTTCAAAAGCTGCTGAAGAAGACAGTCCCGCACCTATCAGCACATCGCTGGTCACATATGCCTGGAATCCTCCTATGTTATGTCCATTCATTCCCATCTTAACAAGTACACCACGGATCAAAGCGTTCGTGGTACCCTCTTCTTCCACTTTTTCTCCAGATCATTCAGGGAAATTGTAATCCGTTCCCTATAACCATCTGACATCACTTTTACAAGCGGCTCATCAAGTTTACTTGCGACTGCGATTGCATCATTGTTAATAGATGCCGCTAGCACTTCCCCATGTTGATGATCTGTGTGATTTCCTCCTATTTCACTTCTTCCAGGAGCACTGAACACTTCAATTTCTTCACCATCAAAATATGTCCTGTATTTGTTGATAGCTTTAATATAGCGTTCCTTCTCATACGCTATTTTAGTTTTATCAACATATATATCCTCCATTTTCTCATCAAAAAGTTTTCCGCTAAGTAGTGCGATTGCTTTTTCTATTTTCAAAATACCACCCCTCGTTCTTGAAGCTGTTTTCTAGTTTCATGTTATACAAAAAGCATTGCCTAATTGAAGATTCAATCAGACAATGCTTTTCCCTTCAAATTTTACTCCATGTCTGATGCATCTGTCACTTCATCTGCAGTGATTCCTCTTTCTGCTTTTAGTTTTTCATTTGCACCTTCTACATTCATTCTTGAAAGCACAAACATGATCAACACATCAAAGATCAATGGAAGCCACAGATACATAAACTGCATCATATTAAGTGCAGACTGTGGCTGTGTCGCATTTGTTCCAACATAGCCGCTGAATTCAAGCATCCAACCGACAACAGCAGTTCCAATACCTCCACCGATTTTTACACCAAGAGAAGTGCAAGAATACATCGTACCATCAATTCTCTTTCCCTGTGTAAGATAAGTGTATTCAGAGCAGGATGCGATAACTGCATTCATATCTCCCTGCCATGGTCCCTGTCCTAATGCTGCAAGAGCTGTAAATGCCATCATAAGCGGAACACTACCCATATATCCGGCAACGACAACAAGTGCTCTACCGATAACTGCTAAGACATAACCTCTTAAATTCAGCTTATACATACCTTTCCACTTACCAACTAAGGTTGGTGTAAAGATCAAGGCAATGATCAGTGGAATATTAACTGCCCATGCAAACTGTCCGAACAGGTTTTTATTTTTCAGTACCCATGTCATGTAATAAATACCGGCTCCGATCATGGCACTGTATAACTGCTGTAAAATATAAGTTCCACAGATCATCATGTAATATTTGTTTTTGATAAGAAGCTTAAATGCCTGTACCATTCCGTACTTCTCATCTTCATTTTTTACTTCTCCTTCATTAAGTTCCTCTTCAGGAAGCTCCTTAACAGAAAGAGCAGAAATTGTATTTACGATAAGACCAATGATTGCGTAAATAATTGCTACAGTTCTCCATGCAGCTGCGTCTCCCCCGCACTTATCTACAAATCCAACTGTAATTGCCTGAATCAGAAGGCTTGTTGAAAATGCAAAGATGAAACGGTAAGATCCCATCTGCACACGTTCTTTACTATTCTTAGTAATGAGTGATGTAAGTGCTGAGTATGCAATATTGTTTGCGGTATAAAACACACCATTTAACAGTGTATAAGAGATAAAGAACCATGCATATTTAGCGGTTGTTCCCCAGCTGACTGGTACTGCAAAACAGCAGACTAATGTAATGGCACATCCAATATAGCCATACAACATCCAAGGCTTTGCTTTTCCCATTTTGCTGTGTGTTTTGTCGATCATTGATCCAAAGAATATATCTGTAAAACCATCAAATAATTTTGATACGGCAATCAGGGTACCTACGACACCAGCAGCAAGTCCTACTGAGTCTGTCAGATAGACCATCATAAAAGATGTCAGGAACGCATAAACTACATTACCTGCGATATCACCTGAACCATATCCTATTTTGTTATACCATTTTAAATACTTTTTTTCTTCCATAGAATTCTTTTTGCTCCTCATATTCATCGCACTTAGAATCTCAAGATGCCTAACAGTATGATGCCTAATTCTAAATTTTTTCGCTTTGTTTTTGTCTGATTGTTCTGTATATCCGGACTTTACAAAACTCTCAGACTCTCCTTCCTTGTTAACGGGTTACTTAAAACTTTATTATCCCTTTACATACGGAACCAGAGTAAACTGGAACCGGAATAATACATCATTAAATCGATACTGATCCAAGACAACCGGACCACAACTGTTAGAACCTATTCCATTTAATGCATAGTCAACACAAAATACTACGCTGTCTGATTCTGTCAATTCATAATTATGCGTTTTCTTCTCAAGTTCTTCCTGTGTATAATAAGAAGCATTGAATGAAAATGCCTTTTCTGCGGATGCCACAATTCCATATCGGCTGTTGTTAAGCTCTACATATTCACAATCATAATGGCTTCCATTTTCCTGTGGACGGATATAGTCCTCATGCAAATCCCCTACATTTGCCTGGTACAGACCGTGACTCGCTGCCTGATGCTTGTCACGATAGCTCTCCTGCGGTCCCATTCCAAAGTATCTGACATCTGCAAGTTTCTTATCCAGGAACATTCTCACACCAAATCTCGGAAGATCCGGGAACTCTCCATCTTTTGTTGCCTCAATATCTGCATCAATCTTTCCTGCAGCATCTATTTTCCATGTAATCGTCACATCAAGAATCTTCTGTACCGTCTCTGCCACAACGGAAGCATGGCTTGTAATCTTCACACCATGTTTTCCCTGCACAACCTCTGTCGTATAGGCTCTTGTGTAAGCCTTATCATAGTGAGCTTTCTTCCATTCAGACTTGATGTACATATCGTTATCTGTTGGAGCTCTCCAAATGTTTAACTCCATCGGATGGTTCAGATATTCCCGTCCTGCAAATTTCATCTCTGTAAAGAGTGCAGTACGTCGATCTATGGTATAAACAAATTCACGACCTTTGATGTGAATCTGTGTATCATTTTCATTCACCTGTAATTCAGAGTTCGTTGCTGTTTTTTCTATCCATTTTTCTGCCAGCTGGCATTTTACGGCTTTCTGACTTACCTCGATTTCATCAAATCCCAGAATGTGGTCTTTCTCCAACAATGGTATTTCTTTTTTCAGCTGGTAAATGAGTTTCAAATAACATTTTCCATTCTCCGGAACCTTGATATTCAGGCTTGTTTTTCCCTCACTATGTGGTGCCACAGAAACTTCTGCAAGTTTTCCTTTACTGATCACGAGTCCCTCCTGTGTCAGTTCATAGCTGATTTTTACATAATCCTTCAGATCATCAAAATCCATATAGTTATGAAGCACCAATTCTCCGCTTTCTTTATCATAGGAAACAACCCTTGCCGGGCGGTAAACATTCTTGTATTCCAAAAGTCCTGTGTGTACAGTTCTATCCGGATATACTAATCCATCCATGCAGAAATTGCCATCATGGATATCTTCGCCATGATCTCCTCCGTAGGCATAGATTGTCTTTCCGTTCTCAGCAGTGCCATGAGCAATCGCATGGTCACACCATTCCCAGACGAAACCGCCGCACATTTTATCATTATCCTGTATCATCTGGAAGTAATCTTCAAAATCTCCAGGGCCATTTCCCATGCTGTGGCAATATTCTACCAGAAGGAATGGTTTGCTTCCGTCCTTGTCCAGATATTCCTGAATCTCGGAAAGTGCCGGGTACATACGGCTGTACACATCCAAGTTGCTGTAATCATATGTTTCATCATAATTACGGTATCTTGCACTCTCATACTGTGTGATACGGTCCGGATCAAATTTCTTTGTCCAAGCAAGTGCTTTTTCAAAGTTGCAACCATAAGCACTTTCATTTCCCATTGACCACATAACAATACAAAAACGGTTTTTATCACGTTCTACCATGAGTTTCACACGGTCAACGATAGCTGATTCCCATGCCGGATCATCGGCAATCTTTTCATTCCACCGCTTGAATCGATTGTAATCCGTGTCTTCTTTTCTGTAGAGCATAAATGGTCCATGAGCTTCTATATCTGCTTCATCTATCACCATAAATCCATACTTGTCACACATTTCATAGAAAAATGGTGCATTCGGATAATGGCTGGAACGGATAGCGTTAAAATTGTGCTGCTTCATTAGCGTAAGATCTGTTGTAATCTGTTCCACACTAATTGTAAATCCAGTAACCGGATCGGAATCATGTCGATTGACACCACGGAATTTAATCTTCTGTCCGTTTAAGTAAATAACCTGATCTTTGATCTCTATCTTTCTGAGTGCGATATGATCTACAATTACTTCATTTTCTGTTTCAAGGATCAGTTTGTACAGGTATGGATTTTCTGTATTCCAAAGCTCCGGACTTGCAATCTCTAACACCGCTGTTCCTTCTTCGGTAATACTTCCTACTGCGACAACTGCTCCATTTTTATCTTCAATCGAAATTTTTACATTTGCCGGAGAGTAGAATTTCACATCAAGTTCTATCTTTGCAAGCATATCCTCAATCTTTGTTTTTATATGATAATCGCTGATTGCCTGCTCCGGACGTTTCAAAATGTACACATCCCGGAAAATTCCACTCATACGGAATTTGTCCTGATCTTCCAAGTAAGAACCGTCACACCACTTCATTACCAATACTGCTATGGTATTCTTTCCATCCTGAAGAAGGTCGGTAATATCAAACTCACTGGTCATATGAGAAACCTGGCTGTATCCCACATAAGAACCATTGACCCATACATAAAAGCAACTGTCTACTCCCTCAAAATTTAAAAATGCTTTTGGTGCATTTTCATCTTTATGATAGTCAAAAGTATGTGCATATGCTCCACACGGGATATCCTGTGGTACATACGGTGGATCAAATGGGAACGGATACCGGATGTTTGTATACTGGTGTGTGTCATATCCTGCCATCTGCCATACACTCGGAACCTGAATCTCGTCAAAGTTTTCTGTATCATAATCCTTCTCAAAAAAAGATTCCTGAATATCATAGATGCTGTTATAATACTGAAATTTCCAAGTTCCGTTTAATAACTGCATACGGTCTGATTCTTCCCTGTGTTCCACCAGGTTGTCCATTCTTTTGGATGCCGGAACATAATAGGCTCTGGCTGGCATTGTGTTTTCATGCAGTACACTTAAATCCTCATAATAACGTGGTACAATCATAAATAACTCTCCTTCAATACATATACATTTTTTTATACGTTGTTCTCCCACAGCAAGTCTTGTTCTTTACTTTTTTGTTTACGTTTCTTTGTTTTGCTATACATAGCTTATCCTAATCCGCAAAATATGTCTATGAATTGGATTAGACAAAATATGCACTAAATGATACAATGGTAAAAAGTAGGAAAAGAGGTGCTGCCCTATGTATATGAATACTGGTTATCTGAACCACTCCCATATGGATTTCAAAGACAAAAGTCGCCCACTGATTGTAGGAAGCTGTGGTACTTATCGCCTTTCCAGCCATCCAAAATTACCAACCTACCGTCCAAGGGGACGCCTGGATTATCAGATCATCTATATCACCGCTGGTTGTGGGCATTTTCATTTTGGCAATGTAGGTAACGAAACGATTGTTCCCGCCGGTAATATTGTGCTGTACAGACCGAAGGAACTTCAGAAATATGAATATTATGGGGAAGATAAGACAGAAGTATACTGGATTCATTTTACAGGCAGCAATGTTAAAAATATCTTGCGTCAGTATGGATTTCCGGATAAAGAACGGGTTTTCCAAGTCGGCACATCTATGGAATATGAACGGGTTTTTAAGCGTATTATCATCGAACTCCAACGCTGTCAGGATGATTATGAGGAAATGCTTGTTCTTCTGCTTCGTCATCTACTAATCACTTTCCACCGAGAACTGACACGAGAACATATCCTGAAAAACGAATACCTGGATCAGGAAATGAACACTGCAGTTACCTATTTCAGCGAAAATTATAATCAGGACGTAAGCGCAAAATAATTCGACGGATTGTGTTGCCCTAAAAATGAGTCCATAATAATCATTAGAAAATGCAAGCATTTCACTTCATCTTCTCTTGCTAGAA
>UQLX01000039.1 GCA_900541985.1 uncultured Blautia sp.
TTATTGAATGTTTATTGAAAGTTTTTGCAATCCCCTCTTTAAGTAAATGACATTGGGGTTTAAGGTGAAGCTGGAAAAGGATACTTCGTATAAAGGATTGTGGACAGTGAGTTTTACACTGAGGGAATTTTAAAGTAAAGTTCACAGAATATTCTGTTGATAACTATTAAAGTGGTATGAAAAAATGGCCTTTATGGTCTTGTCAGAGATTGGACGTTTTGACAAAAGACAAAATAAAGAGTTTTTATAAAATAATTTGACAAATATGCAAATATTTGATATGCTCATTTTAGAAAATAACATCCACGAGGAGGTGAGTTTCATGAATGTTGTTGATAAAGAGATAGAGAAACTCCAAAACAATCTACAGGCTATACGTAAAGTTGCGGGCTGGACAACCGAGGAACTCGGAGAACAAATCGGAGTAACCAAACAGACAATAAGTAATCTCGAAAATCGCAAGACAAAAATGACAAAGACTCAGTATATAGCACTTCGTACAGTTATTGATTATGAGATTGCAACAAACACAGATAATTCAACATTAGCGCAAGTTGTAAAAGTTCTTCTAAACTCTGATGATGAGGATTTAACAGAGGAAGAAGAGGCAAGGAAGATTGAAAAGAAAGAATACACGGAAGCCGTAAAAACCATCAGTGCAACCGTCAAATCAAAAGATAAGTACAAAGATGCATTGCTGACTAGTGGAGTTGCAGCCGCAGTTGGTTCCACACTTATGGCCATGGCAGCAAATCCTCTCATCATTGGTATGACAGCTGAATGGATGAGTAAAATAATCACCGGCAAGAAAAAATAGGAGGTATAGAAATGAACGCAGAGAATGTAATCCCTTATGGTAAGTTAAATCACGAGATAGCCACGCAATATGGTAGTGTCAAAGCATTCAAAGAAGCACAGAAAGAACTCTTAGATACTGTCAAGAAAAATAGTTTTGAAAACGGATATTCAGCGGGGCAGAAGGAAGTACTTCCTTGGTTAATAGGCACAGGTGCGGTAGCCTTAGGTCTTGCAGGGTATGAAGTTTACAAATTTGCCAAGGCTAAAGTAGTAGCAAAGAAAACCGCAAAAGAACAGCTTGAAGAAGAAGCAAAGAAAGCAGAGAAGATTCTAAATGAAACGCCCATGGATGAGGAACTTATAAAAGAAATAAAAAGAGAAAATGGGGAGGATTAAAAATGGGTTTGTTTGGAAAATCAAAAGAAGAAAAAGAAAGAAAAGAATTAAAGGGAAAAATTGATAAGCTGATGAAATCATATAGTAAAGAGGAAATCGATGGGGATACCTATTTCAAAAAAATGATGGATTTAACAACTTCCCATCAAAAGAAGAAAAAAAGATAAGAAGAATTCAAATCTAAAAAGATATAAAAGACTGAAGGAATCGGGCGACTGGTTCCTTTTTTGATGGGAGGTGTTGCTTTTGTACCCAGTAAGTGAAGCATTCCTGCAGGCGGTGCAGGAGAACACGAGAAGATACTACTGGTCAGGGAAGATTACCACGAAAGCTGGTGTGATTCATAAGTTTACGGAGAAAGATATCGTAAAAGGTAGCGGTTACATTTCATCCCAGTGTTGCGGAAGTACGGAGATAGAACTTGGAACTGTGTATTCTACAGAAATGGGGATTACTCTTTTGTCAGAGATTGACCGATATACATTAGAAGACGCATTGATTGAACCTTTTTATCATCTGCTTGTGGGTGACGGATATGAAACCGTTCCTATGGGTGTCTATGAAATCAGTGAAGCGAATCGAAGTATCCGATGCTTGGAGATTAAAGCCTATGATTATATGCTACGATTTGAAAAAGATTTCAATGTAACAGAAACCATTGGAAATGCATACGAGATTGTTGCAATGTGCTGCAAGGCTTGTAAGGTGGAACTGGCTCATACACAGGCAGAAATGGAAGCTATGTCGAATGGTTCTACAGTACTTTCTATTTATGCAGAAAATGATATTGAGACCTACCGAGACGTGTTGTTCTATATTGGACAGGTACTCGGTGGGTTTTTTTGTATCAACCGTGAAGGGAAACTAGAACTTCGAAAGTATGGTAATGAACCGGTGATGAATATCAGTAATAAGCAGAGGTTTTCCAGCAGTTTTTCTGATTTCATCACCAGATACACAGCAATCAGTTCTACCAATATGAAGACACAGACGTCAGAATACTATGCGTTGGAAACTGACGATGGTTTAACAATGAACCTTGGTGTAAATCCATTTTTGCAATTTGGCACAGATGATACCAGAAAAGAGCTGTGTGAGCAGATTTTAGCAGATATTTCCGTGATCAAATATGTTCCATTTGATTCGGAAACGATCGGAAACCCGGCGTTGGATGTTGGAGATGTTTTAAGGTTCAGCGGTGGTCATGCAGATGAGGAACAGATTACCTGTATCACGGCATCACAATGTAAGATTGGCGGGAAACATTCACTGAAATGTGTTGGGAAGAATCCAAGGCTCGCACAGGCAAAATCAAAGAACGATAAAAATATTTCCAGATTACTCAATCAGGTCGATGCAGGAAAGATAGGTATTCATACCTTTGCAAATGCATCGGCTTATTCTATTGCAGATTGCAAGTATTACGAAGTCTTCTACATTTTATTTCATACGGGACTTCGAATTTCAGAATTCTGCGGCCTGACCATCAAAGATCTTGATATGAAGAACCGCATCATCAACATAGACCATCAGCTCCAGCGACTCAACAATATGGAGTATCATATCGAATCCACAAAGACAAATGCAGGAACAAGAAAGATTCCAATGACGGAAGATGTGTACCGAATGTTCCAGGCGATTCTGGAAGACAGACCAACAGACCTTCCAGAGGTCATGATAAACGGATATGTGGGATTCCTTTTCCGAGACAAAAATGGAATGCCGGAGGTGGCACTGCATTGGGAACATCGATTCAAGCATGCGGTCAATCGATACAACAGTATTTTCAAAATCCAGATGCCGAAGATTACACCTCATGATTGAGTTATAATAAGGACAAGTTAGAAAACCCTAGGAAATACAGGGGGTTGCACTAATTTAGTCCTTATTTTTAATTCCCTGAAAAAGGGATAAATGAGGCAGCGCTGTCATTCCAGAATATGAATTACTGTAAGTCCAGAACACTGGATATGGATTTGCGTACCACGAAAGCGGTGATAACTGAATATATTTATTTTTAGGACTGAATTAGCTCGCACGGACATTAGTTCCGGCTGTCTGGTTCAGTCCTCTTTTTTATTTGAGATCAAAGAAAGGTGATAAAGAATATGGCAAAGATTATATCCGTAGTCAACCAGAAAGGCGGAACTGGAAAATCCGCATGTGCGGCAAATCTTGGCGTAGGGTTGGCTCTTATGAATAAGAAGGTGTTAGTTGTGGATGCTGATCCTCAGTCAGATGTGTCTGCGGGATTTGGATTCCGTGACTGCGATAACAGTAATGAAACATTAACAACGCTGATGGAAATGGTGTTGAGTGATGAAGATATTCCGGAACACTGCTTTATCCAGCATACGGAGGAAGGTATTGATATTATCTGTTCCAATATTGGATTGGCAGGAACCGAGGTTCAGCTTGTAAATGCGATGAGCCGTGAATTTGTCCTGAAACAGATATTAAACAGGGTAAAAGATCGGTACGATACAATTTTGATAGATTGTATGCCATCTTTGGGTATGATCACCATCAATGCCCTGGCAGCATCGGATGAAGTATTGATTCCGGTAGAAGCATCTTATCTTCCAATCAAAGGACTGCAGCAGCTCTTGAAGACAATCGGTAAAGTAAGAAGACAGATTAACCCGAAACTACAAATTGCCGGTATCCTTTTCAGTATGGTGGATGCCCATACAAATGATGCAAGAAACAATATGGAGTTGCTTCATAATGCCTATGGAAATCAGATTCATGTGTTTGACAATTATATTCCATTTTCTGTCAGGATGAAAGAAGCGGTTAGAGAAGGGCAGAGTATTTTTAAGTACGAACCAAAAGGTAAAGTTGCGAAAGCTTATATGAGTTTTACGGAGGAGGTCCTTGAACATGGCAGGTAAAAAGAAGCCAACGCCAATCCCATTACAGTCATTAGATGCCCTGTTCGGAACAACAAGTGAGGAACAGGCAGGCATCCAACAGATTGCTCTGGATAATCTACATCCTTTCTCGAATCATCCTTTTAAGGTTCTGGATGATGATAAGATGGCTGAGTTGTCTGAGAGTGTAAGGACGCATGGAGTTTTGGTGCCTGGTATTGTAAGAATAAAGGATACCGGCGGTTATGAAATTATAGCGGGGCACCGCCGCAAGAGGGCGTGTGAGATTGCAGGCTTGAAAACTATGCCAGTTATTATTAAGGACCTGACAGATGATGAATCGACGGTGATTATGGTTGATTCAAACATCCAGCGTGAAGAACTGTTAATAAGTGAAAAGGCATTTGCCTATAAGATGAAATATGATGCATTGAAACGCCAGGGCAAACGAAGTGATTTAACTTCTTGCCAAGTTGGCAAGAAGTTGGCGGCAGAGGAAGTCAGTCAGAATACCGGAGATAGTACCAGACAGATTTTGAGATATATCCATCTGACAGAATTGATTCCGGAAATGTTATGTCTGGCAGATAACAAAAAGATTCCTTTCAATACAGCGGTAGAATTATCTTACTTGAAATTGGAAGAACAGAAACTATTACTCCAATATATGAATAACCATGCCATGGTACCTTCAATGAAGCAGGCACAGGAATTAAAACAGATGTCAAAGGAACAGACACTGACATATCTTGAGATTGATCAGATTTGTATGAAAGAGAAAACAGAAAAATTTCAAGTACAGATTCCAGCAAAGAAACTGAAGCAGTATTTCCCAGAGACATACACAAAGAATCAGATGGAGGAGATAATTTTTATGTTACTTGGGTCGTGGGTAGAGAGAGAAGGTAAAAATGAATAGTGAAGATACAGTAAGAAGGTTGCAGAAATATCAGAGAAATATTGAAAAGATTAAAAGGAGCAAAAAGATGACGCTTGAGGATGTGATTAAAAAAGCACTGATACCGATGATATCTATGGTGTTCTGGCTCTGGATGGTAAAAACGATTATGGGAGTAGCAGGGAACACAGATTTATTTATGTTCCTGTTCCTTGCAGGGCTTCCATTTGGAATACATAAAATGTGCATCATTTTAATCCCCAAAGGTTATGATGTTGGGGGTACCATTGGAATGATCGCATTGAGTGTTATTGTGGGTGGTTTATTGGGAAGCCTTATGATTCCATATTATGTTGTGAGAGCATTCTATGTGACCATCCGGTATATAGTAAAACGATAATGAATAGTAGATTTGAGGCAGGCTTGCGAAAAAAACAAATTCGTAAGCCTGCCTTTTTTTTGTGCGATAAAGCAGGCAATTCAGGGGAATCCCCTTTTGCATAAAGAAAAAGATGGAGGAGAACGAACATGAGAGAGCGAATCAAGAACAAACAGATTAGCAAAGAAATCAGAGGGCAGCTTCCGGTTATTACACCAGCTATGTTCCGGGAAAGGGGCTGTTCCTATTGCCCTTATTATGCAGGAAGTTATGAAAAATTTCCACGTTGTATGATGGCAGCCTGTGCCTGGGATGATGAAGAAGAACATTTCCATCCTGTTCTTCGCCAAATGCTTCCGGAATTTAAAAGAAAGATGGAAAAAGCGGAAGAAAAATATCTGGAATTGAGAACGGCCTATGAACTGCTTATGAGTATGTTTGAGGCTGAAATGGCACAGGAGGAACTGGAAAAGGATGAATGTTATGACTGTTGTTATGCCAAGTGTGGTCCATGTATCGGGCTGTGCTATAAAACACTGAAAGGATAGGAGGATGCGAGGTAATGAATACAGCAATTATTTCCGGAAGACTGGTTCGTGATCCGGGCTATAACGAGACACAGAATGAGAAAGGTCTTCATAAGATCGCCAAGTTTGTACTGGCAGTCAGAAGGAATTACTCAGACGATGTCAGTTTCATTCCGGTGAAAGCCTTTGCAAAAAAAGCGGAGTTTGTCCGTGATTATCTGGTGCAGGGGACAAAGGTAATGGTAGAGGGTGAAATCGTAACCGGCAGTTACGATAATAAAGAGACCGGCAAAAAGGTATATACGACAGAGCTTTTTGCAGACCGTATCGAGTTTGCCGGTGCAAAAGTGCAGGAGAAAATGCTGGAGCCGATGGAAGGGGATGGTTTTCTGAACATCCCGGAATCTATGGAAGAAGAAATGCCATTTCGATAGGAGGATAAGCCAATGGTAATGTTAAATAAAGAGTACATGATCAACCACATGAGAAATGAAAATGGTTCCATCAATATCAAAAATGTAGTATTGGCGGCTGCCTGTGAAGCAACCCAGCTGTTCCAGTGCCTGATTGTAATGGACAGCAACTTTACAGATTGGAGCCGTTTTGTTGACCGTCTGGAGAATAACGTGGAGAAACAGGACTATGAAAAAGTTCATGAACTCTGTCAGACCATGTATGCCATGAGGCATCTGTCAGAAGAACTGGAAGGGTTGTATCTGGTAAGGGAGGATGCAGAGCTTTGTTCCCTGTATTATCAGATTTTTGTGGGAATGCTGGATTTGACTGTTTTCTCAACAGAGGCAATGGTCGATCTGAATGGAGGGAAGCATGATGAGTAATCAGGATTATATGCCGGTAGAGTGCCTGCTGGTGCCTAAGGCACTGTTTAAGGATGCGAGATATTGCTCTTTATCCACTACGGCAAAGGTATTATACAGCCTTATGCTTGACCGGCTGAGATATGCAGCACAAAACAAATGGATTGACCAGAAAGGGAAACTGTATGTGATCTATCCCAAAAGTGAAATGATCAGGGATCTGAATAGCACCAGGTACCGGGTGGACTACGCTGTTTCGGAACTGGAAAGTATGGGAAACATGGTTCGGGTTGTTAAAGACAATGGCAGACCGAACCGTTTCTATATAAATGATATTTCAAAGATGAATGAGGAGGAAAACACAATGATGACAATTAAGGATTTGATGGAAATGGTAACACCGGAGGAAGCAGAGGAGATCATGGACAAGATGGTGACAGCTGCCAGGGAGATTGTGGATGACCTTATGAAAAAAGGCTACATCGAGATTATAAGGGAAGGCTGTCCGGAGGGAGGGCCTTTGGAGGATGATGTACCGCCAATTGATCTGGGAGAGGACGAGTTTAATCCGGAAGATTTAAGTCCGATGGAATTCAGATGCTACTGTGATGAGAAAGGTAACCTGGATGATGAGGCAATTGAAGATGATGCAAGTGAATTTGGTATGGACCTGGCTTTCGGTGTCATTGAATTACTGGAAAATGATCCGGATAGAATTGAGGCAATCCGCCAGTATTTCAACCATGTTTACAAGATGGAATCCATGAAGAGATTTATGGCTGTCGTAGAGACAACGGCTGTGATCTGCGGAAATTCCCCGGAATGGATCGAAGATATGCACGCCTGCAACAAAGGTGCCAGACGAATCTATCTGAAGGAACTGGTGAGTGTGTTCAACATGTACCTGAATATGTTCAAGAACAAAGAGATGGAATAATGAGGATGAAAAAATGGATTATGAATACTTCCGGGTAGAAGAATCCGAGCAGTTTTCATTTTTCCGTATTCCCAAGGCACTGTTTACAGAAAAGGAATTTGAAGGGCTGTCCACGGATGCAAAGCTCCTGTATGGCATCCTGCTGGACAGGATCAACCTTTCAAAGAAAAATGGCTGGGTGGATGCTGACGGTTATGTGTATATCATCTACACGGTAGCTGAACTTCAGGAAGTGCTGCACATGTCACACACAACGGTCACAAAGCTTCTCAGGGAGCTTGACAGTATACATGGCATCGGTCTGATCGAACGGTACCGACAGGGCTGCAACCGTCCATCGGTGATATATGTGAAGAACTTCGTAAAACGCATCCGGGCAAAACCGGCAGTTTATTATCCTTCTGGAACGCAAGAAATTTGCTGTCCGGAACGCAAGAATCTGGCAGTCCGGAATGCAAAAAACTTGCTGTCCGGAACGCAAAAAAATGGAAGTCCGGAGTGCAAGAATTTTGCCACAAATAATACTGATATAAATAAGACTGATAAGAATGATACTGACAGGAGTAAGAGCCGCTCTTCGGAAAAGGAAAGCACCTGTCTGTACGGACGGTTTGGAAATGTCCGGCTTTCCGTGGAAGAAAACCGGGAGCTGCGGAAACTGTATCCGTATGACTTCCAGAGGATGATTGACCAGCTTTCTGCTTATATGAAATCCACTGGAAAAACCTATCAGGATCATTTCGCAACGCTTCTTCTCTGGGCAGGAAGGGAAGAACTGAAAACCGGTTCTGGAAGATATAACTTTGAGGAAGGAGAGAGTCTATGACAGATAGCAGGAATGTGGCTGATTTTCTTGGGGAAGACGGATGCCTCCGGTGTGGTGTATGCGGGAAACGGAAACAGCTGAGGATTAATTTTATGGGAAGGGACCGTGTAGTGGGCTGCCTGTGTGACTGCGAGGCTCAGGCAAGAAAAGAAAAAGAAGAGCAGCTCCGCAGGGAAGAAGCCCAGAGGGAGCTTTACCAGAGAAAATCGGTAGGACTTAGAGACCGGAGGTTCTGGGAATGGCGATTTGAAAATGATAATGGGTCAAATGATAAGATGCTCATTGCCAGGCAGTATGCAAAAAACTGGGAGAAGATGAAAAAAGAAAATGTAGGCCTTCTCCTAATGGGTCCGGTGGGGACTGGGAAGAGTTTTTTTGCCGGGTGTATTGCCAATGCCCTTCTGGAACAGGGGGAGCGGGTGATGATGACGAACTTCTCCCGTATCCTGAATGAAATGACAAACTATCAGGCAGATAAAAATCAGATCGTGCAGAATCTGGTGGATTACCCGCTTTTGATCATTGATGATCTGGGGATAGAACGCAATTCAGAGTTTGCCCTGGAGCAGATCTATAACGTGATTGACAGCAGGTACTGTAAAATGAAGCCTCTCATCATCACAACAAATCTCGGGTTGAATGATATGAAAGATGAATCGCTGGATGTAGCCCATAAGCGAATTTACAGCAGAATATTGGAGATGTGTGTGCCTGTCTATTGTGGCGGGGCAGATAAGCGAAGAGAAGAAGGAACGGAAAAGCTCGGTCGGATGCAGAGTCTGATCAGTGGCTGATCGGTTCCTTCTTTGATGAAAGGGGTGATACCGATGGTCTTAGGTTGGGACAGCACGTAATACTCTGAAAGGAGGAAAATTCATGCAGGAAGAAGTAACACAGAAAACGGTGACTTTTTGTGTGCGTACCACAAAAATGACGGCAGATGTGCTGAAAAAAGTGATTGCCGCATACCTGCGGCATCAGAAACAGAAAAGTGCTGAGAAGAAAGCACAGAAAAATCAGCCGAAACAGGGGAAAATCACGGTGAAGGAGCTGGCAAAGCAGAATGCCGGGATGACGAACATTGAGATCACACCCAAGAATATCAAGTCTTTTGAACGGTATGCCAGAAAATACGGGATCAATTATGCCCTGAAAAAGGATAAGACCAAAGATCCGCCGGTTTATCTGGTGTTCTTTAAGGGACGTGACCAGGATGCGATCACCGCAGCTTTCCGTGAATTTTCCCAGAAAGAGATCCAAAAGGCGAACCGTCCTTCCATCCACAAACGGCTGGCGGCATACAGGAGTATCGTTGCAGGGAAAGCGAAGGGCAAAGCCAGGAATAAGCATCAGGAGGTATCCCGGTGAGAAAGCTCACTGCCGGGGGTCTGACCAACAAGCTGAAAGCAAAAGCCAGAGTTACGCTGTCCGCTTTGGATATGAAAAAGCTTATTCTGACCAATATTCCATATCTTTTCATCTTTTTGTTTGCAGACAGGGCATCTTGCCTGTACCGGGCAAGCCCCGGGGCAGATATGGGAAACAAACTATTATATGCCATGGAACACGCTAACCGGATTTTGACCGGATTCCTGCCAAGTCTTTACTACATGGATGTTCTGGTGGGAGCAGGGATTGCGGCAGTTGTGAAGATACTGGTCTGGCAGAAACAGGCAGATGCCAAAAAGCTCCGCAAAGGAGTGGAGTATGGTTCTGCCAGGTGGGGAACAGCGGAAGACATCAAACCATTTATGGCAGAGGATTTCTGGATGAACATTCCGTTAACGGCTACAGAATCCATTACCATGGAGAGCCGTCCGAAGAACCCCAAGTATGCCAGAAATAAAAACGTCTGCGTCATTGGCGGTTCCGGAAGTGGTAAGACAAGGTTTTTTGTTAAGGTCTCTATTATGATGATGAACTGTTCCATGGTCATCACGGATCCGAAGGGTTTAATATATAAAGTACAGAGAAATAAACGTTTCTTCATAACGAAAAAACGCTTATTTGCCTGTATTTTCAAGGCTTTCGAGGAAAGGAGGTGAATAAATGAGCCGGCAGAAAAACAAACTTACAGCCCTCTATGAACGTCTATCCAAGGATGATGAACTACAGGGGGAATCCAACAGTATTACGAACCAGAAGCAGTATCTGGAGGAATATGCGGAAGCAAAAGGACTGAAAAATATCCGGCATTATACAGATGATGGCTATAGTGGTGTCACTTTTAACCGTCCGGGTTTCCAGAAAATGATTGCAGATGTGGAAGCAGGACTGATTGATACCATTTGCGTAAAGGATATGAGCCGACTGGGAAGAAATTATTTGAAAGTTGGTTACTATACGGAAATTTTGTTTCCAGAAAAGGGAATACGGTTTATCGCCATCAACAACGGCATTGACAGTGATGTGCCTACAGATAATGACTTTACACCATTTCTGAATATCATGAATGAATGGTATGCCAAAGATACCAGCAAAAAGATCAAAGCAATCTTCCAGTCAAGGATGAAGTCCGGGAAGCGGTGCAGCGGTGCAATTCCCTACGGATACAAACATGATCCGGAGGATAAAAACCATCTGATTATAGACGAGGAGGCTGCCAGAAATGTCCGCAGGATTTACCAGCTTGCAATCGAAGGAAACGGACCGGCACAGATCGCAGATGTTATGACTCAGGAGCATATTCTAATACCGTCTGCATATCTGGAGCGGGCAGAGGATGGCGAAGTCAGCAGGAACCACAGCTATCATGACCCTTATGTATGGAATGCCACTGCTGTCAGCGGTATTCTGGACAAACAGGAATATATGGGGCATACGGTTCTTGGGAAAACAATCTGTGACAATTTCAAAACCAAAAAAAGAAGAAAAGCCAGACCGGAAGAACTCATTGTTTTTGAAAATACCCATGATGCGATTATTGATGAAGAAACATGGAATCAGGCACAGAAGCTGAGAAAGAGGGTGATCAAACGTGTTGCCAACGGAACGTATAAGCATCGGCTTTCCGGACTTGTATATTGTGCTGACTGTGGCAGCAGGATGAGTTACCGAAGTCCCGAGGCACAGCACAGAAAGAGTGGGAAAGTCTATGATTCCGACAGTAATTTTGCCTGTTCCGCTTATGGAAACAAATACAAAGAGTGTACCTTCCATTTCATCAAAGCATCTTCACTGGATCAGCTGGTGGATGATGCCATCCAGAGGGTTGCTAAATATGTCCTGACGAATCAGAAAGAATTTATGGAGCAGATCGGGCAGCTTAGTGATACCTACAGTGAGAGATATTTAAAAGAGTCTCAAAAGGAAATCAAGGCGGCGAAAAGCAGGATTCAGGAACTGGATACCCTGATTAAGAACCTTTATGAAGGAAATGTATCAGGGAAAATCCCGGACAGGCATTTTGAGAGGATGATGAAGGAATACGATGCCGAACAGCAGGAACTGGAAGTAAAAGTGGAAGAAATGGAACAGGAACTCCGACAGAAGGAAGAACCAGAAGAAAATGGAGCCTGTTTTGTCCGTTTGGTAAAGAAATATCAGGATTTTGATGAAATCACACCACAAATGCTCTATGAGTTCATAGACAGAATCGCAGTCCATGAAGCGGAAGGCGGACGTGGAACAGAACGCACACAGCGGATTGATATTTATTTCAATTTTATCGGTCAGTTTCCGGTTCCAATCTCCAAGGAAGAACTGGAACAGGAAAGAAAAAGGCAGATAGAGCAACAAAAAAATAAAGAGGAAGAAAAACGGGAGAGAAAGAGGGCGAATGCCAGAAGGTTTTCCCAGAAGCGGAAAGAGGAAAGAGCCAGAATCAAGGCTGCTGCGGAAACCGGAGATGAAGAGGCACAAAAACAGTATGAGGAGATTCTGGCAAAAGAAAAAGCACGAAGAGAACGTGACAGGGAAAGCAATAAAAAATCCTACCGGAAAAGAAAGGAGAAAGCCAGAGCGATTGAGGAAGCAGCGAAAGCCGGTGACCCGGAAGCCCTGAAAGAATATGAAAAAGTCCTCGAAGAAAGAAGAAAAGAGGCAGAAAGAGCAAAAAAATGGAGAGACAAGCAAAAGAACAAGGCTCCGGAGCCTACCTGACAAATAGAACCGGAGCCTTAGCAATCAAAGCCGGGGCATTTCTGCCACTGCCTCAAAAATATGTTAGCACAGAGGCAGGGGGAAGGCAAGATAAAAGGAAGGTGTGACGCATGAAAAAATTGGAGCCAATCATACATGATGATAAAAATGGACTGGATTATATACTTGTTGGAGATTATTACATCCCGCTGATCTGTGTGGAGGAAGAAAACAGAGATATTGGTTTTTATGGAAGCCTCCGCAGGAATTATCTGAAAGATTACCGGCAGGCTTTGTATTCCCAGCTGATGCTGACCGGGAAGCTCTGGTCGTATCTTGCTGATTTGAATGAAATCTGTGTGGAACGCAGGGATAACATGATGGATCAGATGATGGAAGCAGAAGGTGTCACAGAGGAATTAAAGGGAAAAGACCAGATGGAATGGCTCCGCAGGGTAAATAACATCCGCAACAGAGTGGATGAAGTCATTCTGAATGAATTGGTTTATGTGTAGGGGGATGATTATGAGATACCGGATTGAATATGCAGATGGTAGGTGCTGTAATTTCGCAAACAGCCGGAGAGACCTTCTGGAATGGCTGAAACTCTTAAAGGATGAAGAGATCACAGATATACGGAAGATCTACAAAAATGGTGTGACAGATTCCGTACTTGAGAAGTATCGAAACTATTTGAACAGAAATGCCGGATAGGAAGGAGAGACAGGATGAAAGCCATACGACTTATTTTAAAAATCATGTTGTTGCCTGTGATGGTTGCTCTGAAAATAATAAGGCTGTTTGTGGAGTTCCTTGCAGGAATATCAGCAGTTATCTTCCGGGTAATCGCAGGGATTTTTCTTCTGACTGCCCTATTAAGCTATGGCTTTGGTCTGGAAAATTCCGGGGAATGCCTGAAAATGATATTGGCTGGATTCCTGTTCTATCTCCTGCCATGTACGGTTGAAATTGTGATTATGGGAATCATCTTTTTGGAAGAATGGATTCGCTCTTTTACGTAAGAAGAGGATAGAAAGGAACACGATTATGAAAAGAGAATTAGTGGAAAGCTACTTCGACTGGAATGAGATCAGGCTGGAGACATATTTACGGATTGACCCGGAGCTGATCGAACTGGAAGGGGAATGCGAGAAAACGATGGATGAATTGAAGCCATATATAGAAAAATATGGGCATGAGTTCTGGACGATTATTGACCGGATCGTATCAGCAAGACACGCAGTAGAAGCCTATATCAGCCGGGAAATGTATATCCGGGGATTTCTGGATTATGAGCGTCTGGTGTGTGAGATAGAAAGGGATGTATGAGGATGAAAGAGGAAGCATTAAAGGAATTTGTGGACAATATCATTCAGGAACGGATGCAGAGTGCGTTCAGCAAGATGAAAGCCGGGAAAGAACCAGATACAGAAGATGATGTAGAAAAGAAATATGAGGAAGCGGTGGCATTGCTTCCAGAGGATAAACAGCAGGCAGTCCGGGAATACTGTGACGCTATTTTTGACAGTGGAGCAGAAAGTGAGATTTTTTTCTACCGGCTGGGACTTCAAGACGGGATTCGGTTGAACAAAATCGTAAAAAAGATAATCCGGTCAGTTTCATAACCGGATGAATATTAAAATGTAAAAATGAAAAGAAAGAGCATGAGCCGACATAAAGGTTGATGCTCTTTTTTTATAGATAATCCAGCGAGAGGAGGTGAGGCAGAATGAAGAATCTGAATATCAACCAGATGATGTTGCTGTATTGTTTTGGATGCCCGAATCTGGAGTTTACAACTAAAAGACTCCGTTATGTGGCTGCACTGGCTACTGATTTTGAAGTGAAGAAATGTATTTTCAATCTCAGCAAGTATATCAATCAGGATGGTGTGGCAGAAGGCTATGACCAGATGTACTTCGACATCAAAGATTTTTTCAGCCCGGACGATGATCCGGCAGGAGCATTTGTACTGACACCGATGCGGTGGGGCGATGATTTCGCAGCGTAAAGAATGATTAAGAAAATGGAGGAAAACAGAATGAACAGAGTTATTTTAATGGGACGTCTGACAAGAAACCCCGAGATCAAATACGGAGGAAAGGATAACGATATGGCAGTTGCCAGATATACACTGGCAGTCAACCGCAGATATAAGAAGGACGGTGAGCAGGAAGCAGATTTTATTTCCTGCGTTGTATTTGGAAAAGGTGCAGAGTTCGCTCAGAAATATCTCCGGAAGGGAATGAAAGTTGCTGTACTTGGCAGGATCAGTACCGGAAGTTATAAGGATAAAGATGGAAAAACAGTTTATACCACCGATGTAATTGTGGAAGAACATGAATTTGCAGACAGTCCGAAAACAAAAAATGAAGCAGAGACAGGAGCCGACACAGGGGAAGGAAAAGCTGCAACAGACAGTGATGGATTTATGAATGTGCCGGAGGGAGAAGAACTTCCTTTTGAGTAAATGTTAAGTAACGGAGGAGGCTGTTATTATGCAGCTTCTTCCGGCAGCTGAAATATGGAAAATCAAAATCTTTGAGGTATTCAATCTAATGAAAACGTGATACAATTTGTATAGTTATACATGGAGGTACAGACATGGCAGTATGTTATGAAAGACTGTGGGAACTGTTGGCTAAAAAGAATATGAAAAAAATTGAATTACAGCATCGTTCGGGAATCAGCGGGAATATTCTCGCCAAGTTGGGAAGAAACGAATATATTTCCATGCAGTCTGTTGAAAAGATATGCGGAACATTGAACTGTACTATTGATGAAATGATGATGTTTTCAAATGATGTTAAAGAAAAATATGAATAATCATCGGAATTATTTAAGAGAAATGTAGGTGTTACGATGGCTAAAAAAGGTAATAATTCAAAATCTTTATCTGAGGCTAAATCAGCAAAAAAAGATGAGTTCTATACACAGATGGAAGACATTGTTGCTGAAATGAGGTTCCATAGAAAGCAATTTAAAAATCAGATTGTTTTATGTAATTGTGATGATCCTTTTGAGAGTAATTTTTTTAAGTATTTTGCCTTGAATTTTAATAAATTGGGGTTAAAAAAACTTATTGCGACTTGTTATGCTACATCACCAGTGATGTATACTCAATTAAATTTGTTTGGAGAAGAAGAGCCACTTTCTGTAAAAGAAGAGGGCAAAAAACCATACAAAATTGAAATTACAGAAGTCAAAGATGAAAATGGAGACGGTGCTGTAGATTTAGCTGATGTTGAGTATTTGCTTCAAAACAATAAAAATGTATTATCAATATTAAAAGGAGACGGAGATTTTAGAAGTGAAGAATGTGTAGAATTATTAAAAGAAGCAGATATAGTTGTGACTAATCCACCATTTTCTAAATTTACAGAATATGTTAATTTGCTTGCTACATACAATAAAAAGTTTTTGATAATGGGAAATATTAACGCAGCTACAAACATCGAAGTATTTCCATTAATTATTGAAAATAAAATGTGGTTAGGTGCAAGTATACATAGTGGAGATCGAGAGTTTCGCGTTCCGGACTCATATCCCCTTAATGCTTCAGGATGTAGAGTTGATGAAAATGGTATTAAATATATACGAGTAAAGGGTGTTCGGTGGTATACAAACCTTGATGTTCCGCAGCGTCATGATGAATTAGAATTATACAAGAAATACAATCCAGAAGAATATCCGAAGTATGTAAATTATGATGCAATTAATGTTAAACAAACAAAGGAGATTCCGAGGGATTATTACGAGCCCATGGGAGTACCAATAACATTTTTAGACAAATACAATCCAGATCAGTTTGAAATTATCGGAAGCAGTATACAGCTAGTTAGAGAATTGAGTGATGATGTTAGAAAACATGGGGATTATGCACAGATTGGAAGATTCTATTTGGATAGAAATGATGGGACTTATAAAAAATGTTTTGAACGTATAGTAATAAGGAGAAAAGGCAATGGAGATTAAACCACATCAGATAAAAGTTAAAGATTTATATGAAGACTATGTTGATTTGGGAGAAGAAGGAGTCTTTGGTTATGGTGAAAAATTAAATATAAGACCACCATATCAAAGAGAACTTGTATATGATGCAAAAGAACAAGCTGATGTAATCAGTTCAGTTTTAAAAGGATTTCCATTGAATGTTATGTATTGGATGGAAAACGAAGACGGCACATATGAATTATTAGATGGGCAACAAAGAACGTTATCTATATGTAGATATATTGATGGAGAATTCCCCGTACAAGTTAATGGCACTCCCAAGTTTTTTGATAATCTTACCCCTGATGAAAAAGATTGTATTTTGAAATACGAACTTACAATTTATTTTTGCCAAGGTACTGATGTTGAACGACTTGAATGGTTTAGGATAATAAATATTGGTGGAAAACGTTTGACTGATCAGGAATTAAGAAATGCTGTTTATAATGGTTCATGGGTAACATCTGCAAAAAGACTTTTTAGTAAGAGTGGGTGCTATGCATATAATTTGGGAGGAAATTATGTTAAAGGCGATTCCATCCGTCAAGAAATATTTGAAACTGTTTTAAAATGGGCATGTGATAAGGATGGAATCAATTCAATAGAAGAATATATGGCAATTCATCAGCATGATAAGAATGCGAATGAATTGAAGAATTATTATACTGATGTTATAGATTGGATTGAAGGAATTTTTACAAAATATAATTCAAAAATGAAAGGACTTCCGTGGGGAATCTTATATAATAAATATCATAATAGGATATATGATCCGAATAAAACTACGAAAAGAGTTCAGGAATTATTAAATGACCCTGAAGTTACCAAATATTCTGGTGTATATGAATATGTACTTGATGGCGAAAAAAATTTAAGTTTACTTTCACTCAGACAGTTTGACGAGCCTACAAAGAGAGAAAAATATAGAAATCAAAAAGGGATTTGTCCAATGTGTGGGGAGTATTTTGAATATGAACAAATGGAAGGCGATCATATCAAACCATGGAGTAAGGGAGGTACAACAGTAAACTCTAATTGTCAAATGCTTTGCAAAGCATGTAATCTAAAAAAGAAAGCTACAGAAGCAAAATTCTGACTTGATTTCTCTTAGCAAAGCTAAGAGCGCACTTCTATACATGCATTTTTCAATGCCATGTATCGTGCGTCCTGCGGAGCTGTCTCCCTGTTGAAGATTGATTCAATCCGGGAGATATGCGAAATCAGGATTTCGGACAAGGGTTCCCCTTGCGGCACGAGTGCCTATCTGTAAAGTACTTTAAGTATGTGCTATTTTTGTTACAAATGAAAAATTGGAGGTGTACTATGAGCAGTAAAATTACAGGAAAGGAATATCCATTGCTGAAAATTTTTAGCTCTGATTTTGAATATCATATACCTGCATACCAACGCCCTTATGCATGGACTACGGAAGAAGCAGGAATTTTATTTGATGACTTATATGAATTTTACCGAACAGAACCATCAGATAATTATTTTCTTGGCACAATTGTGCTTATTAAAGAGGAAGACAAACCATATGCTGATGTTATTGATGGACAGCAACGTCTTACTACATTGACGATTCTTTTTTCAGTATTGGCTTCCAATCTGACAGGGAAGGCACGAGAAGCATGTAATGCCCTGCTTCAGGAAAGCGGTAATATACTTGCCGGGATTCCTGCCAGACCCCGTATGCATCTTCGTCAACGTGATCAGGCTTTTTTTAATAAATACATTCAGGAAGTGCAGATTCCATCTTTGATCAGCATTGATGCAACTACACTTTCGACAGAAGCACAGCGACATATTCAGGAAAACTGTAATGTGTTACTTAGTCGTTTTGAGTCAGTTTTTGAGGGAGATCAGAATGAATTGATTAATTTCAGTACATTTCTTTTGAACAGATGCTTTCTCGTTGCAGTAAGTACGGACAGTCAAGATTCCGCTTTTCGTGTTTTTTCTGTCATGAATAGTCGTGGATTGGACTTGCTTCCGATTGATATTATTAAATCTGAAATTATCGGAGAAATCTCCGAAACAGAACAGCAGGCTTATACTGATAAATGGGAAGATCTCGAAAATGAAACGGGACGAGAAGGATTTAATGAAGTATTTACTCATACTCGAACTATCTTTGCAAAAGAACGTCCCAAGAAAGGATTATTGGAAGAATTTCGAGAGTATGTTGTAAAACGTACAAAGCCCAAAGAATTGGTAGATAATGTGTTGACCCCTTATGCAGAAGCCTATACCATATTAAAAAATTCTGAATACATAGCTTCGTCCCGGGCAGATGAGGTCAATGCTGTTTTATACTGGTTAAATAAGATTGATAATTATGACTGGATGCCTCCCGCTATAAAATTCTTTGCTGAACATTTACATGATTCAGAATATATCTTGTGGTTTGTAAAAAAATTAGAGCGTCTGGCTTCTTTTCTTCATGCAACGGCACAGGATGTCAATCATCGAATGGATCGTTATAAATGGGTTTTAGCTGAGATGGATAGTAATCCATCACATAATATAGAACATCCACTTACTACGATTGAATTGACCACAGATGAGAAACGATCTTTCATAGATGCGTTGAATGGCGAAATTTATAGTATGCCTTCACGTAGACGTAATTATATTATCCAACGTTTGGATTCATTTGTTTCGGATGGTGGTGCAAAATATGATGTAAAGCTGTTTACTATTGAACATGTTCTTCCTCAGAATCCTGAAAAAGGCAGTGAATGGGATCAACTGTGGCCTGATCAGGACGAACGAGCCTTTTGGTTAAATCGAATTGCTAATCTGGTACCTTTAACCAGAAAGCATAATTCAGCAGCACAGAATTATGATTTTGCCACGAAGAAAAAGAGCTATTTCCAGAACAAAGGTGGAATTACATCCTATACTTTAACTACACAGGTTGTGAACGAAGATTCTTGGACTCCAGAGGTTGTATCTGAACGTCAAAAGACATTGTTGGCATTATTTTCTGAAAAATGGGATTTAAAAATTGATCCATCAGAAGAATTAAATGATGATGAAGAAATAATGTTTCATTTAGCTATTCGTGGCTGTAATGCTTCGGGTTGTGTTGGGAACGATGGGAGTTTCATAGTAAAGGCAGGCAGTACTATCGCTAGAGATACTACTCCAAGTTGTCAATCTTCATATATAGAAATTAGGAAGAATCTAATTGATAATGGAATTATCGTAGACGGTGTATTTACTCAGGATTATGTTTTCGATAGTCCGTCTGCAGCTGCAGTTATTGTAGGTGGTCGTTCTGCAAATGGACGTAGAGAATGGACAACCTTAGATGGACGTCAATATGGAAAAGTAGTTGGTCATTAATTCGTTTGCCTGAGAAGTTGAGACAATATATGGAATAGTGATCTGGTTAGCAAAAGGGAGGAATGAACAGAGTATGGCAGAAAAGTATCCGGTAATTACGCTTTGTGGCAGCACTCGATTTCGTAAAGAATTTGAGACAGCACAAAAGCAATTAACTTTGCAGGGATGTATTGTCATCTCAGTAGGGCTGTTTGGTCACACAGGAGATAGTGAAGTTTGGGAAAATATGGATGAAGGAACAAAAACGCAGACAAAGATGATGCTGGATGATATGCATAAAAGCAAAATTGACATGGCAGATGAGATTTATGTGATCAACCCGGGAGGATATATCGGCGAAAGCACATGGTCTGAAATTTGTTATACATCTATGCTGGAAAAAAATATTCGATGTATGGAACCTATAAAATCGAACGAAGTAGCAGAAATGGTACAAAGTCATATTTCCAGAGCGGAGGAACTGGCGATAAGGCAGCTTGACGAATTACATCACAGTAACGGATATTATAATCCAGCAGATTATGTTTCGTTTAAATTTAAAAAAGAAACTATTTATGATCCATGGCTGAAAGAAGATTCACAGGGAGTGCCATTTGCATGGCAACTGCATGATAACCAGGATATTGCAGTTGATCCTTTTGAATATTATGGAAAAATAAAAACTGCACGTTTTATTGAAGATATTATTATGAAGCATGGAATAATGTAGGAGGTTACCACAATGCCGAGTAAGAAATGGTCAGGTCTGAATCATATGCAACTTGGTCAGTTTGGGGAATATTATGCGAAAATGGAATTTGCTTCTTACGGATTCGATGTATATACATCTGAAGTGGATGATCATGGTGTAGACTTTATTGCCAGAGATATAAAGACCGGTATTTTCTATGAAGTGCAAGTGAAATCAATGTTCAAAGGAAAATACGTGTTTATAAAAAAAGATAAGCTGGTAATGGATGATAGGCATCTTGTTTGTTTTTTGCATTTTATAGAAAATGAACTGCCGGAAATATATGTAATTCCAGCGACAGCTTGGAAGAACCCGAATGCTGTTCTTGTAGACAGGAATTATGATAAACCTGAGTGGGGCATCAATTTCTCAAATAAGAATCATGCATTATTAGAACAATATAGACCAGAATGTTTTTTCAAAAATTAAATAATGTGTAAGCCAAAGGGCATCAACCGTAAAAAGTTGGTGCCTTTTGTTTTGCCCATTACTTTTACCCATTTTTGGGAAAAAGTCTGGACAGGAAGCCGGT
>UQLX01000040.1 GCA_900541985.1 uncultured Blautia sp.
CCAATCCGATTTGGGATTGGCATCATAAAACAACCAGTTTCACGGATTCAGGTATTCTTCTTTCTCTGTCACTACGCCGACCTGGCGCCTGTCACTGTAAAAATACAGGATCTTATCCAAAGGCATCCGAAAGGTTCCGTCCTGATTCTGGAACACAAAGTTCTTTTCTCTTTTCTGAAAAAAATGTTCTCTGGCACGGCTCAGGACCTGACAGATCTGTTCTTCCTTTGCCGGCTTCAGCACATAATCCAAAGCACCTGTCCGGTATCCGTCAAACACATATTCTGAATACCCTGTCACAAAAACGATCAGGAGCTCCTTATCAAATTTCCGGATTTCTTCCGCAGTTTCCATTCCATTCAGGTCTTTCATCTCCACATCAAGAAAAAGAAGATCCACCTCGCCGGGATGTTTATTCAGCCACCGGAGCGCTGTTTCTCCGGAAGTAAATTCATAGACGATCTCCTCGTCTCCCTCATACATGGATTTTTCCAGCTGAAACCGCAGACTGTCCCGGGCTTCCTGTTCATCGTCACACAATGCGATCCTCAACATAGCTTTCTCCCTTTTTTATTTTGTTTCTTTATTATAACGCACTTCCCCTTTGCGTCCACTCCAAACTTTACAAAAATCCTTCCGATCTTTACATTTTCTGCAGCCTCCTTCCAAACTTTACATCCTGGGCTCCATTCTTTACACCTCTGATTTTTCTCTCTGTTTTCTGTGTTATCCTCAATTTGAAAAACCGGAAATCCATATCACGGACATTTCTATATAATAAGGAGGAATTTTATGCTATCTGTCAAAAATCTTGAAAAATCCTATAAAACAGGAAAACAGACCTACCCGGTTCTGAAGGGAGTCTCTTTTTCCATTGCAAAAGGCGAATTCATCGCTGTCATGGGGCCTTCCGGCTCCGGAAAGTCCACACTTCTCAACTGTATTTCCTGTTATATTCCTTTTGAAAAAGGAAAGATCACTCTTGGCAGCCAGGAACTCAGCACCATGACACCGGAGCAGCTTGCCCTTGTCCGCAACGAAAAACTTGGCTTTGTATTTCAGGATTTTATGCTTCTGGACGGGCTGACAGTCCGGGAAAACATTCTGGTTCCCAGGATCATCCGTTCCAATGTGGATAAGGACGGAGAACGGTACGCAGACCAGCTGATGGAGCTGTTTGGCATCAGCCATATCCGCAGTAAGTATCCCGCTGAAATCTCCGGCGGTGAAAGGCAGAGAACCGCCGTTGCCAGAAGCCTGATCAACCGGCCTCTGATGATCCTTGCAGATGAGCCTACCGGAAATCTGGACAGCCGCTCCAGCCGTATCGTTATCGAATCCTTTGAAAATGCCAGAAAGAATCTGGATGCCACCATCTTTATGGTCACTCACGACAGCTTTTCCGCATCCTTCTGCGACCGGGTAATTCTCTTAAAAGATGGAATGGTTTATCGTCAGCTGGAAAAAAACATCCAGACAAGAAGTGCGTTTCATGACACCCTGTTAAATGCGATCAAAGAAATGAGTGGTGATGCCGAATGAAAAAAAGACGATCCATAAGAACGATAAAAGAGCTGGAAAACCGTCTGCAAAAAGCAGACTGGAAGCAGGCACGACTGTACCTGTTCTGTAATTTTGTATCTCTGATGCTGATGACTGCCTATTCTGCTCTGATGTTTTCTCCTACGGTCCTGAATATCTTTCCGGAGGGCGGAGACAGCCTGAAACAGCTTTACATGATCTTTATCATGACTCTTTTTGGCTGTACGGTCTTCACCGTCTATGCCGCCAGCCTGTTTTTCCGTAAAAAATCACACCAGCTCGGAATCCTTATGGCGCTTGGCGCCTCCAGAAAAACACTGGCTCCCGGACTTTTCCGCGAGGTGATTCTTTTAAGCGGAAGCTCCGCCCTTCTTGGGATCCTTGCAGGCTTTCCTTTCATAATGCTCCTGTGGAAGCTGTTCCGTTTCCTGATCGTGGATAATCGGTACATGATCCTGCATCTGGATTTTCGCTGTCTGTGGATACCGGCAGGATTTGCCGTTCTCGTGCTTTTTTGCGCCTGCCTGCTGGCCTTTGTTTATCTCAGAAAAACAGATATTCTGGATGTGATACAGGAAGAACACCAGAATGAATCGGTAAGAGAGATTGGGCTGTGGTGCGGTCCTGTGGGTATTATCCTTTTGATCGGCGGCGCAATGCTGGGATACAACTTTCCTACGTTTTATCGTGATCTTACCCATCGCTTTCCTTCAGCCCTGCTTAAGGTTCTTTGTTATTCCCCTGTATTTGCAGGTCTTTATATGGTCATGCTCCACACTGTTGTCAACGGATGGCATTTCAGGCGCAAAAATCCCTGGAAAAACATCGTTGCAAGAAGCATGATGAAATTCCAGGGAAAACAGACGGTAAACAGCCTGCTTGTTACCACGGTTCTGATCGCAGGCGGCTGCTTCGGTATTTTTTATCTTCCTATGCTTGGTACCGGTACTTCCATGAATATTGAACAGAGAGAATACGATTATTCCTGGTTCTGGCCATCGGATCAGCAGCTTCCTTCAGAAGAAGAAATCCAGGATCTTGCCCGGGAACATAAGATACAGATTGCAGACTGGAAGGAATGTCCTTACCTAAGTCTGGCAGTTGACTCCAATGTGATGATCGACAATGCCGACGGCAGTTTTTCATGGAAATACTATGAGATTTCCTCTGAGGGACATTTTCTTTCTGAAAGTGACTTCAACCGGATCTCCGGTCAAAGCCTTTCCGTTGAACCGGGAGAATATTATGCTGTAACCAACCGGGAAGAGACTTCTTACCGTGTAGTAGATAATTCCACCCGATTTACCAATATGATCACAAGAGAGGTTCTCCCTGTGTCCTTTAAAGGCTTTGTTCATTTTGATCAGCTGGGCGCTCTGTATACCGGGGTTCTGGATGACAGTGACTTCCAAAAAATTTCCCGGGGACTTACGCCCCAATGGCAGGGAACCATGGCATTTTTCAATTCCGAAGGAAAGGACAGTTATCCCTTTGCCCGCGCTTTTTATGAAAGGATTGTAGCCTCCTTTGATGAAGACAGCTTTTCTACAAGTCTCTACGATCCTGTCGAATACCTCATGACAGAGGGCTATACAAACGACTATTTCGGAGCCAGCTACAGAGATGTCGATGACCACCTGGATCGCTCACAGCTGGACAGCGCAGATTTCCGGATGTTCTGGAACTACATGCCACAGTTCCGGATCCTTGACAGCACCGAACAGCTGAACACCTTTTCTGTATTTATGATGACCTTCCTTTTTATCGGGATCGTATGCTTTACTGCCGCTCTGGTCATTTCCTACACCCGCTGCCAGACACTGGCTTTGAATAATGCCTATGTATTTTATGACCTGAAGCGTCTGGGCGCTTCTCCCGCTTTTCTTTGCAGGGAGCTCCGCCGCCAGGCCGGACCGGTCTTTCAGATTCCAACTGCTGTGGGAATGAGCTGTATGGTACTTCTTTATGGAATGATGCTTTATGCAAACGACAGCCGCTACACCCAGACCGAAATTGCCGGATTCCTGGTATGTCTGGAAATCATTGCTGTCATTGCCATTCTTTTCTATGGAGTGTACCGCCGAACTCTTTACGGACTGATGAAGCAGCTGGATCTTCACTCTTCCGAGCGGTAAAGCTCCAGATAAGAGTCCCCGTCCACCTGAACGATCTGCTCCAGCTCCTCATTCAGTTCCAGAGCGACCTCTGAAAATTCCTGTTCCATCCAGAACCGGACACAGGTCCCACAGGAAGAGCTTAAATTTCTGGGAACCGGCATGATTTTTGTGCCGATTCCCAGTTTTTCACAATTTTTCTTAAAACATACTGCGCCGTAATGGGAATAAAAAGTTGCAATATACTCTGTCATTTTGTAACACGAAGCAGGAAATCCTCCCCCTGCTCTTCCACCTGTACCTGGTAGCCCTGATGGGATGCAAATCTTGTAACATTTTCCTTTGCAGTTACGTTATCTACCAGAACCTCATATGCAGCCTCTTGGGAAGCCAGTGCATTTTTTGTCATGATCACCGGTTCCGGGCAGGACAATCCTCTTGCGTCTACCTGTTTCATAATTGTTCTCCTTTATCAAAAATATATTTTCAGTCTGCTTTTTTTCTGGAATTCATAAATGCGGTCACTGTTACCACTGCGATACCAATGATCACCGCAATCTTTCCATTGGATGTAGGACCTTCTCCGGAAGAAGCAAGCCCGAAGTTATGAGCAACAGCCGCTCCGACCATCAGTCCGATGACAGTGACTGCAGAGTCTGTATTTCCCTCACCGGAAAGCACAAGCTGACGGAGCGGGCAGCCGCCCAGAAGCACGCAGCCAAAGCCTGCAAGGAACATGCCAAGTGCATTCCACAGTCCATCTGTATGTGCCACCGGCTGTCCTGCAAATCCCGGATTAAAAAACGGAGTTCCTGTTACAGCTCCCAGAATAAGGTTCATTACAAGCGCACTGGCAAAAATTGCCACAAATCCCATCAGAAGCTTCCATTCACGGAAAAGAACCGCATCACGGATACCGCCTACCATACAGAGACGTGTTTTCTGTGCAAGACCGCCTACGATCAGACCGGCTGCCAGAGCGATCCAGACAGAGGCATGAAGAGATCCCGGACCTTCTGTGGAAAAATGAATAAATGCAGGCGCTGCGACCAGAAGGATCAGAAATACGATCTGAAGTACCGGAAAGAGCTGTCCCTCCAACGCCGGCATTTTATAAGAGCGCTTCAGAGTATATCCTCTTTTCAGGAAAAATACACCTGCAAAAATACCAAGGGCAAATCCCACAAAACCAAAGATCGCATTTCCGTCTCCGCCTGCCAGTCTCAGGATCATACGGAACGGACAGCCCAGGAACATCAGGCAGCCGATCATGACAAACACTGCAAGGATGAATCTGGTAACAGGAGCGGAACCGCCTCTTGCCTTAAATTCTCCGGATACCATTGCCATAATGCAGGCGCCAAGAACCAGTCCGATGATCTCCGGACGTATGTATTGTACCACCGGCGCCGAATGAAATCCCAGAGCGCCTGCCGTATCTCTCAGGAAACACGCGATACAGAATCCCATATTTACCGGATTGCCAGAAAATACCAGCAAAGCTGAGATCACACCGATCACAAGCCCTGCTGCTACAATGGCTTTTTTCTCATTTTTCATTTGTTATTTCCTCCTTTTCCCTATGCGTTTCTGTTTGAGTCGTATTTTTTGTTGTAAACGCATATTTCGTACATCAGAATCATACCATTTTTTATTATTTTTTGCCAATTAATTATAGTTGTATTTTTGTGTTATTTATAGATTTTTTCGATAAGTCGTGTTATAGTAAGGATACAGTATCATGAAAAAAATAAGAAAAGGAAGAAGATCATCATGAAAAAAATATATCTGGATCAGGCAAGTACCTCCTGTCCCAAGGCTCCGGGCGTGGCAGACGCGGTCTTTCATTATCTGTCCGGCGATGCAGTCAATATCAACCGTGGAAGCTATGACACGGCTTTTTCTGTGGAAGAACAGATTTTTGACACAAGAGAACAGCTGAAACAGCTTTTTCATTTTCCGGATAAAAGCCGCAATGTAATTTTTACCGCCAATGTCACAGCAAGCCTGAATATTCTTCTGAAAGGGCTGCTCCGTCCCGGAGATCATGTTCTGGTAAGCTCCATGGAGCATAATGCTGTGATGCGTCCACTGGTACAGCTTGAAAAAACAGGAGTAAGCTTCGACCGAATCCCCTGTGACCATGACGGAAACCTGCTTCTGGAACAGGCCGAACAGCTGCTCCGCCCGGAAACCCGGCTTCTCGTATGCCTTCATGGTTCCAATGTATGTGGCACACTGATGCCCATAAAAGCCATCGGGGATTTCTGTCATAAGCACGGGATCCTTTTTATTCTGGATACTGCACAGACCGCAGGCGTTATTCCCATAGATATGGACGTGTGCCACATAGACGCTCTGGCATTTACCGGTCACAAGGGTTTTCGGGGACCTCAGGGAATCGGTGGCTTTCTCATCCGGGAAGCTCTGGTTTCTGATATGGTTCCTCTTCTCAGCGGAGGCACCGGAAGCATTTCCCACACAGAAGAAATCCCGGATTTTATGCCCGACCGCTTTGAACCGGGTACGCCTAATATTCCGGGAATCCTTGGACTCCATGCAGCGCTTTCCTGTACGGGGCAGATATGTTCTCAGGAGAATTTCCGCCATGAAATGAAACTGACAGAACACTTTATCAAAGGAATCCAGTCCATGGATCCTCTGGGAAAACATCTTCGGATCATTGGCAGAACCGACTGTCCGGACACTCTGGAAACTGCCGTCCGCTGCGCTGTAGTTTCTGTCCTGACACCAGAGATCGATATGGCAGACGTTACCTTTCAGCTGGATAATACCTTTGGGATCATGACAAGAGTGGGACTCCACTGCGCACCTTCTGCACACAAAACTCTGGGAACTTATCCTCAGGGAAGCATCCGTTTTTCCTTCGGTCCGGAAAATACCCTGGAAGAAATAAACACCGCGCTGAAGGCTCTAGAAGAAATTGCCAGAATCTGCTGAAACAGGAGGGAAATTTATGGATTTTAAACAGCTGGAAGCATTTACAGCAGTGGTAGATTATGGCAGTTTTTCTGAGGCCGCGCGCCGCCTCTATCTGACCCAGCCTACCATCAGCGCACATATCCGTGCGCTGGAAAATGAACTGAAAGTAAAACTGATCATAAGGACAACAAAAAAGCTGACCATCACCACAAAGGGATATCAGCTTTATGACAGCGCGGTCCGTATCCTCCATATCCGCAATAATCTTATGGAAGATTTTACCGGCTCAAAAAAACATATTATTGATCTCAGCGCCTCCACTATCCCCTCCTCTTATCTGCTTCCGGAACTGCTTGCAGGCTTCGGTAAGGTATGCCCGGACGTCTATTTCCACTCTCTGCAGTCAGACAGCTCCGAAGCCATCCAGAAAGTGATTGACGGCAGTGTGGATCTGGGACTTGTAGGACAATATACCGAGCAGGAGGACTGCTGTTTTATTCCGTTCTGTCAGGATTCTCTGGTAATCGCAGCGCCTGTGACGCCTCACTACCTGAAACTCCAGGAAGACAATGCTTCTCTGCAGGAGCTGGTAAAAGAACCTATGATCGTCCGTGAAAAAGGTTCCGGAACCAAAAAAGAAATGGATTATTTTCTGGAAAAATCTAATATCTCACCATCAGATCTGAATGTGATCGCAAGGATGAACGATCTGGAAAGTATCAAAAAATCCATTGTCAACGGACTGGGAATTTCCATTCTTTCCGCCCGTTCTGTTCAGGATCTGAAAAAAACAAAACAAATTCTTCTGTTTCCTCTGAAGGATGCGGAACACAAAAGAAATTTCTATATTGTATACAGCCGGAACCGGATCCTGAAGCCTCATGTACGCCAGTTTATTCAGTTTGCGCGGAACTTTTATCTTTCCTAAATCACAATGATGTTTTTACATTCTTTATAATCTTTCGGACATTGATCAGTGATGACTTCTGCCTCTTTAAATGGACGGAAAGTCACGGAGCTGATCTGTCCGAATTTGGATCCGTCCCCCAGCACATAGGCCGTTCGGCAGTGTTCCATAGCCGTTCTTTTTACCAAAGCTTCATTTGTATCCGGAGTCGTAAATCCTTCCTGCCGGGTGATGCCGTTTGTACCAAAAAAGCCTTTGGTAAAATGATACATCTGCAGCATCTGCATTGCCTGGCTTCCTACCACAGCCTCTGTAGAGCCCTTCAGTTCTCCGCCCAGAAGGCTTACATGAATTCCCTTCTGCGCAAGGATCCTTGCATGGGAAACTGCATTGGTCACAAAGGAAGCCTTTGTATATTCCAGATAATCCAGCATGAAGCCGGTAGTCGTACCTGCATCCAGAAATACAAAATCTGCGGAACGAATGAGTCCGGCTGCATATCTGGCGATTTTTTTCTTTTCTTCTGTATTCAGATCGGATTTCTGCTCCACGGTAGGTTCATAGGCAGACACCACGTTCTCCAGAGATACCGCGCCTCCAAAAACCCTGGTCAGCTTTCCCATTTTATCCAGCGCCGTAATATCTCTTCGTACGGTTGATTCCGATGTATCCAAAAGCTCTTTCAGCTCTGTGACAGTGACACTTTTTTTCTCTGCCAAAAGCCTGAGAATGATCTCATATCTCTGTTCTGTCAGCATCTTATTCTCCTCTTTCTGTTTATATACAAAGAAACCGCTGCATGGCATCACCGGCCTGAGCCGTCATGTTCCCATACAACAGTTTCTTTATGATTTATTTTCTTTTGTATAAAAGGATCAGAGAGTTTCCTGCATAAATTTGCTTACTGCTTCGCAGGCTGCTGCCTCATCCTCACCTTCAAAGGTAAAGGTCACTTCATGGCCTTTTTTACGCCAAGACCCATAAGTGCAAGAAGCTTACGGCAGTCTACTGATTTGCCTTCTTTTTCAAGGGTCACTGAAGACTGAAAACCTTTTACCAGTTTCACAAGCTCTCCTGCCGGACGTGCATGCCAGTCCCATAAAAAGGATTCCCACTACCGGATAGATCAGAACCGGGGCAATCTTTTCCAGAGCTTCCGGAAGCTTATCGCAGATTTTGCGAAGTCCAAGGATCAGATAGCCTGCCAGAAAGCCTGCCAGAAGTGCTCCAAGGAAGCCGGATTTTCCATTTGCCGCGATCATGCCTCCCACAAGACCAACCGCCAGTGCCGGTCTGTCACCGATGGCCATTGCAATGAAACCAGACAGGACAGGAAGCATGAAACCAAAGGCTGTGCCGCCAATATTTTTCAGGACAGCCGCCACTGGGGTAATGGTACCGAAATTTGATCTCTGGTCAGCAGGAAGAGCATTCAAATCAACGAAAAGACCATCGATCAGGGAAGCAATAGCGATCAGGATTCCGCCTCCCACAACAAGAGGAAGCATGTGGGAAACACCGTTCATAAGCTGGGTATATATCTTATGGCCGGCACTGCCGCCTGCCTTTGCGCCTGAAGAAGTATTCTGGGAGCCTGCCGCAGCATGATAAACAGGAGCATCTCCTGCAATGGCTCTCTCCACCAGTTTATCGGCTTTGCTGATACCGTCAGAAATCTGACATTCGATCAGTTTTTTGCCGTCGAAACGATCCATGGGAACCTGTGCATCTGCCGCGACAATAATGCAGTCTGCTTCCCGGAGCTGCAGTCAGTGATACACTTCTTCTGTCAAGCAGATCTGTGATTCTCATAACACTTTCTCCTCCTTCATTTCCTGCGCTACCTGACGGTAGACTGCTTCGATTTCCTTACCTGTTGCCAGATTTTCCGAAAAGGCACTTGCACTTCCTGCCGCGATTCCCATATAAAAAGCATGCCGGTAATCCTTTTTTTCCATCCAGCCTGCCATAAAGCCTGCCACCATGGAATCCCCGGCACCTACACCGTTTACCAGTGTTCCTTTTGGAACCGGCTTCTGGTACACCTGACCGTCCGCTGCGATCAGAACAGCGCCTTCTCCGGCCATGGAAACCAGAACATTTTTCGCTCCCATTTCCTGAAGCTTCTTACCATAAGGAACCACATCCTCTCTGGTGTTCAGTTCCACTCCAAAGATCTCACCCAGTTCATGATTGTTTGGTTTTACAAGGAAGGGATTGTATTTCAGCACCTTCACCAGCAGGTCTCTGGTTGCATCTACAACAGTGGTCACATCTCTTTCTTTCAGCCGGTCCATGATTCTCTCATACATATCGTCAGGCATGGACGACGGAATACTCCCTGCAAGAAAAAGGACATCTCCTTTTTGAAGCTGATCCAGCTTTTCCATCAGTTCTTCTACCTTGTCCGGACTGATTTCCGGTCCGGCACCATTGATCTCTGTTCCATCGATGGATCTCAGTTTTACATTGATTCTGGAAATTCCGTTTTCCACAGAAATAAAGTCGGAATCCACTCCCATTTCCTGCAGTCTGCGGATGATCTCGTCTCCTGTGAAACCGGCAGTAAAACCAAGGGCTGTGTTTCGGATTCCCAGGTTCATAAGAACGGTAGAAACATTGATTCCCTTGCCTCCGGGAAGGATTTTTTCTGCGCTTGTCCGGTTGGTCAGTCCCAGTCTGAAATCCTCCACATCCACAATGTAGTCCAGAGATGGGTTAAAGGTTACTGTACAGATCATCTTTTCTCCTCCCTCTATACTGACTTTAATTGTTTTTGACCATTTTCTTTTGTATGCGCTTATTATATTCCCAAATTCAATCAAAGTCAACCAAACTATTTCACAAAATTCTTGACTGATTTTGATGGAATTTGCACAATTTCTCCCATCTTATAACTCCTGTATCCTTCTGCGAAGCTCTCTGTCTCTGTCTTCAAAAAGCAGTTCCTTATTATATCTTATATAGCGCTCGCACTCATAAGTTTCCAGAAATCGCACACAGTAAAAATCCGTATTGATCCCGGATACAAACATCACCATTTCCTGGCTGTTGTAAAAACCTGCTTCCATAAAGTCAAAGGCATATTCCAGTGTACGCTCCGCTGTTTCGCAGTCCTGTTCCCAGGCATCTCTGTCTTTTTCAAAAACGTCTCTGACTGCATCAAATCTTTCCTCTTCCGGAATCTGAGTTTCTCTTTTTAAAATTTTTTCATAACTTCGCAAAAGTCCCGCAGCCTTTCTCACGAAAAGCTCCTCTTTTCGTTCCAGAAGCCCCTGGGCTTTTTTCTTTTCCATGGTATTAAGAAGTTCATCTGTATAGTCTCCCAGCCGGAAAAGCAAGGGTTCTTCTGTCTGGTCCTGCCTCAGCCTTTTCAGGACTGTAAACACTTTTTTCAGAACCAGTTCACCCTGAACTGCCTCTCTGATCTTCTGGCGCATACCGGAAAAGATCAGATTGACCACACTTAGTCTCTCATCAAAAGGCGCATGAGAAACTTTTTTTACCATTCCTTCGGAGCTTTTTCCTTCCAAAATCTCGGAAATATGATAATCCTGCTGATATTTTTGATAAAGTTCATAATAATCTGCAAATTCTCCGGCAATCCGGTCATGCTGAATATACTGGATCACCAGATTTCTGTTGATCTCTTTTCCGATTTTTTCACATACTTCCATCATTCTGGACAGATCCTCCCATCCTCTGGGTGTTGCAAACTGCTTTCCGTCAATGGTGGTTTCCATCTGATAAAAACATGAATTACGAAGCTCCAGATAAGCAAGGATCGCCGGATGAAAGTTCTCCTGGCAGGCATACTTCCGCCATGCCTGATAGTCCGGTTCCACCAGGATCTTCTTCACACGATCCAGGGTGACCACGTCAAATTCTCTTACAGATTTGTTATATTCCGGTGGATTTCCTGCTGCTGCGATCACCCATCCCTCCGGGATCCTGTGATTTCCAAAGGTTTTATTCTGCAGGAACTGCAGCATTGCCGGGGCAAGTGTTTCCGATACGCAGTTGATCTCATCAATAAAAAGGATTCCTTCGCTGAGGCCGGTTTCCTTCATACGGTCATAAATACTTGCCACAATCTCACTCATGGTATATTCTGTGGCAGAATACGATCTGCCTCCATATTCTTTTTTGGAAATATAAGGAAGCCCGATGGCGCTCTGTCTGGTGTGATGCGTGATGGTATAAGATACAAGCGCCACCTGACACTCGCGGGCTGCCTGCTCCATGATCTGGGTCTTTCCGATCCCCGGAGCCCCAAGGATCAGAATCGGTCTCTGTCTCACTGTGGGGATCTCATATTCCCCGTATTCATTTTTTAAAAGGTATGCCCGGACAGTATCCACAACCTCCTGTTTTGCCTGTCTGATATTCATAATTTTTCTCCTGTTTCTTTTCTTTTTTATTCAGAAACACTCGGGTGTTCCTGCTGTATTTCCTGTATCAGATCTTCTTCTCCAAGGATCAGTTTCATGGCCCAGGGAGGCACATCCACATCCCTGTAGTCCTCTTTCATAAATACAAAAACCGTGTCATAAGGCGGCATCCTCCCGGGAAATATTCCATAGCCGTCTGTGAAATAAAGAAGCCCCCGAAGCTTTTGAAACGCACCTTTTTTGATCAGCTGCTCCACATATTGAAAGGCCGGACGAAAGTCCGTTCCTCCAAAGCCTTTTATGGTAAAATCCTGAAGATACTGCTCCATTTCCTCCTGATCATGGATCACAACATCCTCCCGGACCCGGTCATCACACTGAATAATATGCACCTGAATTTTTCGGAAAAAGCTTTCGGATCCGGAAAGCACACAATAGGTTTCCTCCAGAAATTTCTGTATCAGCTCCCCTTTGCATGACATGGAAGTGTCCACTACGATCACAAAATCTTCGATCTTTCGGGTTTCTTTTGTTTCCAGAGGCTCGATCAGAGGCAGATTTCCGTAATGTTCCATTCCATAATGATAATAAATATAATCAAAGGTATCCATGTCCACCTGCATCTCTTCTTTCAGCACCGAAAAACGCCGGAGAAATTCCCGATAATCATATCGTTTTCTGTTCTGTGCCCGAAGCTGTTCCATAAGCATCGGTGCCTCTCTGGAAGCTTCTTTGGACATCAGCTCCATTTCTGTCTGAAGCTTTTTCCGTTTATCCTCCCAATGTTTTTTCGGGCTTGCCATCCCGCTTTTTTCTTCTGTATTTTTCCAGAAATGATGATCGTCTTTACGAAATTCCTGAATCAGTCTTTCTGTTTCTTCCTCCGGCAGCGTTTCCAGAATCCTGTAAATACGCTCTGCGGTCAGGATCCCATACTGTGCCTTCCACTTCCGGTAAATTTCTCTTCGGAAGCTTCCCGGCCGGATATAGACCGGTTTCGCATAAAGATCATCGATCATGTTTTCCACTGCAATATCAGAAGCCAGATCCCAGAGTTTCCGGTTCCTGTCCTTACGCCCCCATAAATGGCAGAAAAGACAGTGCAAAAGCTGATGGAGATACAAACGATTCAGCAGGATCTTCTGATTCATAAATACAGGAATCAGCCAGGTCGGAGAAACAAAAAGCTGTTTTCCGTCTGTTCCAATTACAGAAGTCTCTTCTGATAAAACAGGCCGCAGTTCACTGAGAGGGCTGCACAGAAAATGCATGGAGATTCCCAGTTCATTTCTCGAGTTTTTCAGGATCTCCTGACAGATATCCAGAATCTCCTCTTCCTTTTTTCTTTGTTCATGTACAAAATTCCCGTATTTATCTCGGTATTTTTTCTCCATATCTGTCCTTTCTTTTTCTACAGTTCAAAGCTTCGTCTCTTCTTTTTGCCCAGACTTCCCAGCCTCTCCATCAAGATTCCCGTCCACTGAGGATTCTCCTGTCTCTGGGCTGTTTCCAGCAGTTTTTCTATGGTTTCACGATCCGGTTGAAGCAGCTCCAGAAGTCTTTCCAGCAGCTGGTATTCTTTCTCCCGGCCCAGAAGCTCTGCCGCGTGTACACTGTGTTCTCTCAGATAAACAAGGTATTTTTCCTGTGCTTTTTCAGTAAGCCTCAACGGAAACAGTACTCTTCCAAGCGCCAGCCGCAGCACCACCTGTTCCTTCTCCCAGGCAATGGCATAAGGAAAGATCTCATCATATTCCCCCGTATTTAATACCCGGTTCTGAAAGCAGTTCCGATACCGGATCCCGCTTCCATGTACATGGTTTTCCAGAATACGGGCAGGTGTATTTTCTACTCCCTCCTCAAAAAATTCCGGAAACCAGAAGCAGCCCTTCTGTTCCTTTTCTTCAATTTTTACACAAAGAGTTTCCGGAAGCTCTGTAAGGATTTCCCGGAGGCAGGAACGGTCGTTTTCTCCAAGCCTGACAGTCAGTTCACTTACCTGATGACAGCCGGTAAGGGCTCCTGCCCCCAGGTCACGGAGAACGCCTCCAAAAGAAAGCTTTTTCAGATTCCGGCAGTTATAAAAAGCGTATCTCCCTGTTTTTTCTATACTTTGCGGAAGGATCAGCTCTTCCAGATCTGGTCCTGCGATTTCAGGAAGTTTATCCACACTTTCAACGGTTTTTCCCTCCTCTGTACACAGATTACCTCTGCGCAACGCCTCCTCCAGTTCTTTTGGATCCATCCGGTCAGAAAACACATAATCCCCAAGCTCAGTTACTGTCTCCCCCATAAGGCGTTCCGGGATTTCTACAATGCTGTCATAGCCAAAGACTCTGCTGATCTTTCTCCCATTTTTTGTTCTTTCACACAAATACTGCATTTTCAATACCTTTCCACAGGTTTTCTCTAAAACAGATCACCTGATTTTTGTCCTGAAATCAATCCTACCATCCGGGACTTTTTCCGTCAAGATTCCATTTCCAAACTTGTGTACTGCCCCAAAATGCCCTATAATTAAGATTAACCTTTTTACAGGAGGAAAAACATATGATTATCAGCCCAAAAGAATTTAAACTCAAAGACGGACGAATCGCTCAGCTTAGAAGCCCTGAAGAAAAGGATGCCCAGGGAATGCTGGATTACCTTTCTCTTTCCACAGAAGAAACCGAATTTCTCCTGCGCTATCCGGAGGAATGCGACAGTTATACCCCTCAGGAGGAAGCACAGTTTTTTGAACAGGTAAATGCTTCCGATCATGAAGTCATGCTTGTATGTCTGGCAGACGGAAAAGTTGTCGGAAACTGTCAGATATCGTGGAATACCCGCATAAAAACCCGGCATCGAGCCAATGTAGCCATTGCCGTTTTAAAGGAATTCTGGAATCAGGGTATCGGAACAAGAATGTTCCAGGAAATGATTCAGATTGCAGAAAAAAATCCTGATCTTCTACAGATTGAATTAGAATTTATTGAAGGCAACAGCCGCGCCCGCGCCCTGTACGAAAAGATGGGATTTCGGATCACCGGAATAAAACCCAATGCCATACGGCTGAAAGACGGAACCCTCCTTCATGAGTACTCCATGATCCGAGAGATCAGACGATAAATTTTCCCCAAAAGAAATGCAGAGCACTATTTCAGCCCTGCATTTCTTTTGTTCTGCTACTGCTCCTCTCCCATTCGGATTTTTTCCAGATGGGCAGAAAGTTCTTCCGATACATTGTCAAAAAGATAATTCTTACTGCTCTGACGCCGTGATCTCCATTCCTGTTTTCCGTTTTTTTCCGCGTCTTCGATCTCTTTTTTCAATCCCTGTGCGGAAAGTCTGTTGGCTCCCTGCCCCAGAATGATCATCTGCTCCAGACCGTCAGAGGTTGCCACTGTCACCTGATACTGGCGGCCGATCCGGTGAACTGTTTTTTCTATATACTGGTCTGCTGTCTCCGCCTCTTTTGTATACACCACATAAATATTATGGTAGGGAATGACCTCCTCTGCATGTCCTTCTACCTTATATGCATCAAAAACAAGGATCAGAGTACATTTTCGATATCCCTGATAATTACTGAGAATATCCATCAGCTTATCACAGGCCGCATGGATGTTTTCCTTTGCCAGCTCCCGCAGATCCTCCCAGGCAAAAACAATATTGTACCCGTCCACCAGGAGATATTCTTCCTTTCTCGGTTTCCCGGGACGATACCGTACCGTTTCTTTCTGAGAGGAAACAGTAGTCTTTGAAGCATACATAGCCCGGTCTCTTTTTACCGGTCCAAAGGTACGTTCAAAGATTGCCTGCAGCTCCTGCTCATCCTCATAGCTTCCACTGTAGGAATAGCCCTTCTGATATTTTTTTCCTGAAGTATCTGACAGCGCTCTTCCGTTTTCTTCCTCATCTTCCTCTGAAAGCTCATACCAGCTTTCCGCTTCCGCAGACAAAGCTTCTGCATCGATTCCACTGTCCAGATGCATATATTCCTCCACCTGATCCCAGGGTACCACAAAGCCTGCTCCGTGTGCACAAAATACCGACCCTGCAGGATTTTCCAGATCATGCTCGGAATCATATCCAACAGCCTGTACCACAGCCTCCTGATTTTTGCAGGGCGCATAACCTTTCAGGTTACAAAACAGTCTCCCCCTCCCGCTGGTATAGGCCACCACCTGCTTCTGATAATCGCGCATCCGGGAAACAGCAGCCGTCCCGGTAAGAACAGACATATCCCCTTCTGTTTCCGGCGGTTCAAAGCTTCCCTGCATCTGCTGGATATCAGACATGGCGCGGCCGATCAGTTCAGAAGGAACCTCCAGACGAAATTCATAATAAGGCTCCAGAAGAATACTTTTTGCTTTTTTCAATCCCTGGCGTACCGCACGGTACGTTGCCTGACGGAAGTCGCCGCCTTCCGTATGCTTGGTATGTGCCCGTCCGGTCAAAAGAGTGATCTGTACATCTGTCAATGGAGATCCAGTAAGAACACCCAGATGTTCCTTTTCTTCCAGATGGGTCAGGATCAGTCTCTGCCAGTTCCGTGCAAGAACATCCTCACTGCACGCAGTAAAAAACTGACAGCCGCTTCCCGGTTCTCCCGGCTCCAGAAGGAGATGAACCTCCGCATAATGACGGAGAGGCTCAAAATGTCCCACACCTTCTACCGGCGCCGCAATGGTTTCTTTATAGACAATATTTCCCGTTCCAAATTCCACAGCCACATGAAAACGGTCCCAGATCATACTTTTCAGAATCTCTGTCTGCACCTCTCCCATAAGCTGTGCGTGGATCTCCCCGAGACGGCTGTCCCAGAGAATGTGAAGCTGCGGCTCTTCCTCCTCAAGCTCCCGGAGATTCTGGAGCATTTTATGAGGATCACAGCCTTCAGGAAGAAGGATCTGATAATTCAGCACCGGTTCCAGCACAGGCATCCGGGATTCCTCTTCGATTCCGATCCCCTGTCCCGGACAGGTTTTGGAAAGTCCGGTAACTGCGCAAATTTCTCCTGCCTGCACCTCCGGCACACTGTCTGCCTTTGCCCCGGAATAAATCCGGATCTGGTCGATCTTTTCCCCATTCAGCAGAGTTTTTACTTTCAGACTTCCCCCTGTAATCTTCAGGTAAGTAAGACGGTTTCCCTGGGGATCTCTGGCAATCTTAAAGACCTTTGCCCCAAATTCCTCCGGATATTTCCGGCTGAGCGTATAACTTTCCAGACCCTTCAGGAATTCCTGTACTCCCTGCATTTTAAGTGCAGATCCAAACCAGCAGGGAAAGGCCTTTCTCTCTGCAATCAGGCGGCAGATTTCTCCGTGCTCCAGCTCTCCTGTTTCCAGATAGGTCTCCAGAAGAGATTCCTCACACATGGAGAGATTCTCCAGAAGCAACTCTCGCTCCTCCTGTTTACAGCTTCCTTCTCCATCTTCAGCTGTCATAGCACCAAAATCCATACAGTTTTCATTGAGCCTTTTTTGCAGTTCCTTCAGAAGTCCGTCCCGATCCGTCCCCTGCTGGTCCATTTTATTTACAAAAATAAAAACAGGAATTTCATAGCGTGCCAGAAGCCTCCATAAAGTCATTGTATGGCTTTGTACTCCATCCATGCCGTTGATTACCAGAATCGCGTAGTCCAACACCTGCAGAGTACGTTCCATTTCCGCCGAAAAGTCCACATGCCCCGGCGTATCCAGAAGAGTGATCTCCATGTCTTCAGTTTTTAATACTGCCTGTTTGGAAAAAATGGTAATTCCTCTTTCCCTTTCCAGCTTATAGGTATCCAGAAAAGCATCTCCGTGATCTACCCTTCCAAGCTTCCGGATCTCTCCGCACAGATAAAGCAGTCCCTCAGAAAGAGTGGTCTTTCCTGCATCTACATGGGCCAGGATGCCCACACATATCTGTTTTTTATTTTTTTCAGGTCCCTGTATGCCCATGAAAATTGCCTCCTAATTTTTTATCGTCAGTATCCATGTCATTCTTCCAGTTTATAAAAATCGTCCAAATTTAATTCGCGTTTCAATTCTTCTTCTGACGGTAGATAAGTAAAATATTTTGATGCAAAGATCTGGTGATCATCTTCTGGCAGTGTATATTTTACAATAGAATCTCCTTTATCCGCACAAAGAACAATACCGATAGGCTGCGAGTCCCCCTCATTCATCATTGTAAAATACCAGATCTATGAAAAAGTCCTGTCCGTCCAGCGTAAACCGCTTTTGACGTGCTACAAAAGAAAACCCTCGTCCAAGTTCCAGAAGAAAATGCTGAAGGTGGTCAATCAGTGCCTGCTCCAGTTCACCCTCATATATATGGGTGTCTGGCTGAATCTGCAAAAATTCCATTACATAAGGATCTTTAATCATTTTTTCATACTCAGGTTTTGGTTCTGTCCTTTGAATTTCTTTTGAAACAGCAGCTTTATCCTGACTTGCTAAAATTCTCTGGTAGTACATTGTATTGATCTGCCGTTCTAATTGCCGGACACTCCACGCAGCCTTTACACATTCCTCCATATAAAAAACGCGCGCCTGTTCATCTGACACACGCATAAGAAGCCGATAATGTGACCAGCTTAATTCGGCACACAATGTGTGCCGAATTGGAAACATGCAATAAAACTGACGCATTGCCCTGAGGTTACGTACCGTAAACCCTTTTCCAAACTCAACAGTCAACTGTTCAGATAAATACTGCAGCAATTTCTTTCCATATTCTGCTCTTTCATTTTCTCCGCAGGCTTTATAAATCTGTTCACCGATTTCCCAATAAGTTATCACCATTGCGGAATTTACCGCAGTACTTAACTTATGCTGTGCTGATACGATGGACTGACGAATAGAATGATATGTCTGTTCCGCGCTTTGATTTATTTGCAGCTTGTTATCCATTTTGTTCCCTCCTACTGCAGGTGCTATTAAGTATTCTGCCACGAAATCAAAAAATAAATGTCCCGTCCTCTCGCACTCTTTTGTAATAATATCATAAACAATATCATTACAAAAGTAAAGTTCAGGAAATCTTTATTCCTGTTGCTGAAATACATTCTCCAAATAGATCTGATATAGGCAGACAAAGACGCAGGACCCTGGAGTTTCCCCCAGGATCCTGCGTCTTTGTTGTCTTTGTATTCTTAGCACTGATCTTTAAATTCTCTAATTTTCTCTTTCATAGCCGGTACATCTTCATGAAGTTTTAAGATTGTACTTCCAACGAAAGCTGCGTCTCCGCCTGCTTCCTTCACCATCTTTACATCTTCCGGTGCATGAACGCCTACACCGCAGTAGATAGGACGGTCGATGCCGCACTCACGAAGATAGTCTACGCAGTCTTTCAGTGTAGGATATTTCTCGTTTTTCTCCTGATCAGCATAAGGTTTGGCCTGCAGATATACGAAACCGTTGGACTCTTTTGCCAGAGCGATTTCTTCTTCCGGCATATGGAACTGCACATAGCAGGATACCTTAAGACCTGCAGCAATGATCTGATTCTTGATGGTATCGTCTTTTAAGCCAACCAGCAGGATATCTTTGCAGTCATTGTCCAGACAGAATTTAATAAATTTCTCTGTTCCGATTTCTTCTACTGTGTTCTCATAAGCCAGAACCAGGATTTTTACATCCGGCAGTCTCTTCTTGATCGCTACGATAGAATCCATATATTTCTCATAATCGTCGCAGGCCTCCAGAGCCTTCGCCATACGGCCTGCAATATAATCACTTTCCAGGTATGGATCATGGGACGGGAAGTCAACCTCCATCATTTTGCAGCCTGCATCCGCATATTCGATAGCCATCTGATAGCTTGATTCAATTGTATGGTATCCGTTTGATAAATAGCAAATGATCTCCATAATGATTATTCTCCTTTATACGCTTTTACAAAAAGTTCTTTCAGCTGATCCAGTGTAGGAATGATCGGGTTTGTCTTGGTACATCCGTCTGCCAGGGCTACCTTTGCAAGCTCGTCTAACATTCCCATGTATTTTTCTTCGTCTGTAATAACATCCTTGAAAGTCTCAGGAATATTCAGTGTCTTATTCAGTTCTTTTACCGCTGCACCAAGTTCTTTTACGCCTGCTTTTTCTGCGATTCCTGCATAAACAGCAGCTGCTGTCTCATCTGCAGAGTTAAAGTCGATGATATACGGCAGTAAGATCGCATCCGCCAGACCATGAGCTACATGGAAGAATCCGCCGATGGTATGTGCCATGGAGTGTACGATTCCCAGAGATACGTTAGTGAATGCCATACCTGCCACCATAGAAGCCTGAACCATAATCTCTATTGCTTTCATGTCCTGTCTCTGCAGTGATCTTAGCCGGCATAGAAGCTGTTACTTCCGGATCACAGATTGCAATATCCGGCATCATTTCCATGTTTCCAAGACCGTGTTTCATACCTGTCTCATTATCGGAAATAACTACAGAACGGGACACTTCACTGGCTGTTCCACTGGTAGATGGGATACAGCAGAATCTTGCTTTTGCACGAAGTTTCGGGAATTCATTTGGAGGAAGGATATCTTCCATCTTCTTCAGTTCCGGATGCTCATAGAAAATCCACATAGTTTTTGCTGCGTCCATAGCGGAACCACCGCCCAGTCCTACAATCAGATCCGGCTGGAAAGTCATCATCTCAGAAGCACCGCTCATTACAGTCTGGAAAGACGGATCCGGCTCAACTCCGGAAATTACCATAGTTTCTGCGCCTGCTTCGCGGAAATAGCCTTCTACTTTTGCCAGCATACTTAACTTTACCCTGAATCCGTGAAGTTCATCCTTTTTTGCAACCAGCTCTCAAAACAGAACTGGT
>UQLX01000041.1 GCA_900541985.1 uncultured Blautia sp.
TTATTGAATGTTTATTGAAAGTTTTTGCAATCCCCTCTTTAAGTAAATGACATTGCAAGTGTATGATAACGTGTGCCGATATTCATTTTTTGAAGAAGTGTATCATCAATGCCGGAGATCACCAGTCCAATGGTGTCCAGAACTGCAGTTCCTACAAATTCTGTCCGGGTACAGTGTGTGCTGATGCTTTTTATATCCATAAAAATTACCTCTTTTTTGGTATTGTGATTTTAATATAGCTTAAAAGGAAAGGTATTTCAACGGATTTTGCTGTATTTGCAGGTGTTTTTGTGTTTTTTGAAACAGAGAAATTACTTTCTGGATATTTTTTTAAACTTTTTTAAAAAAAGTGTTGACAAATACATCTGAAATGAATATAATAATTCTTGCAGTCGCGAGTTGTGACTGATAAACAAAGAAATCGAAGCGTGGCTCAGTTTGGTAGAGCGCTGCGTTCGGGACGCAGAGGCCGCAGGTTCAAATCCTGTCGCTTCGACTAGATGATGAAGAATCTCTTTTTAAGAGGTTCTTTTCTTTTTGTAAAAAAAGCATGAGAATGTCTGAAATATTTTTATTTCATATTGTTACCAGATTGTAATCTCCCTTTGTTATGATAAACTCAACATAATGAAGGGAGACATTTTTTATGAAAATATTAGAGACGAAGCATCTGAAGAAATATTACGGTCAGGGCGGCAGCCTGGTAAAGGCTGTGGATGATATCAGTATTTCAGTGGAAAAAGGAGAGTTTGTTGCAATCGTGGGAACCAGCGGCTCCGAAAACCTCTCTTTTAAATCTGCTGGGCGGTTTGGACTATACGCCCATTGCCAATATTAAAATGTACAGTGAGTTTTTTAAGGAAGACTCCCTGACAACAGAAGAACGCCGGCATTTTGCAGATAATCTGGAGCGTCAGGCCCGGAAGCTGAGCTGGCTGGGCGAAGGCTTTGCAAAAGTTTCGCGACTGGAGACGGGGATCATCTCCCTGAAGCCGGAACTGCAGCCGGTACTTCCGGTGGTTTTATCTGCTGTCGATCAGGTATCGTTAAAGGCAGAAGAGCACGGAAACGATATTTGTCTGGAAGGGCGGCAGGATCTGAAGGCCTGTCTGGATAGAAAATGGACAGAAGAGGTGTTTTTTAATCTGCTGGATAATGCAGTGAAGTACAGTGTTCCGGAAAGCAGGATTCTTGTAGAGCTTCTGGAATATGAAATGTATATCCGGATCAATGTATGCAGTCAGGGAACAAAGGTGGAACGGGAAGAATTTGCCAGAGTCTTTCAGAGGTTTTACCGGGGAAGGAACGCTGAAGAGCAGGAAGGCGTAGGACTTGGTCTGTATCTTGCCCGTGAAATCGTGAATGGCCAGAGGGGATATATGAAAGGAGAATATGAGCTGGAGAAAGGTAATGTATTCAGCGTGTTTTTACGCAGGTGAAGCTTTTTGAAGCGGAATAACCCGCGGTAAATCAGGAAAACCAGGGCTGATGCAAAGGCAGACAGATTATCTGCCGGAGCATCAGCTCTGGTTTTTTATTTATCAGTATTGAAAAATAACAACATTGGTGATATAGTTAATTACACAAGTAATAAACCGAATAAGTAACCCTATAGACAGAAGGGATGTGAGAATGCGTGAATGAAATCCTGACACAGGAGAAGTCAATTTATATTCAGATCAAGGAAATGATCGAGAACGATATTCTGCGGAATATTCTTTTGGAGGAGGAGCGGGTACCCAGCACCAATGAACTTGCGAAGCTTTATGCCATTAATCCCGCCACGGCAGCCAAGGGAATCAATATTCTGGTAGACGAGGGGATTTTGTATAAGAAGAGAGGCATTGGAATGTTTGTAGCGACAGGAGCAAAGAAGCAGATTATGGAGAAGCGGAAAAAGAACTTTTATAACGATTATGTAAAAAGCCTCATGGCTGAGGCAGACAGTCTGGGAATCAGCAGACAGGAGCTGATCGCCATGATCCAGGAAGCAGAGAACGAAAAGAAGTAATGTTTTTCAGAAAGCAGAGGGCGCATATATGAGTGAATTAAAAGCAAAGGGAATTACTAAGAAATACGGAACAAAGGAAGTGCTGCACGGTATTGACCTGACACTGGAAAAAGGGAGGATCTATGGTTTGATCGGTCGTAACGGAGCGGGAAAAACCACGCTTTTATCCATACTGACTTCTCAGAATCCTGCAACAGAGGGCAGTGTGACCTTTGATGAAATGCAGGTATGGGAAAATCCGGAGGCATTGAAGCATCTCTGTTTTTCAAGGGAGCTGAACCAGCTTCAGGGTGGCAATGCCAATGCAATGAAAGTAAAAGAATATCTCTGGGCAGCAGCTACCTTTTTTCCTTATTGGGATAAGGAAATGGCACAGAAGCTGGTGGATATTTTTAAGCTGGACGTGAAACAGAAAATTTCAAAGCTTTCCAAGGGAATGTGTTCCATGGTAACGATTATTGTAGGACTGGCAAGTAAAGCGGAGTTTACGATTTTTGACGAGCCGGTGGCAGGACTTGATGTGGTTGCCAGAGAGAAGTTTTATGAGATCCTTGTGGAAGAATTTATGGAAACCGGACGGACCTTTGTAGTATCTACTCACATTATTGAGGAAGCGTCAGATATTTTTGAAGAAGTGATCCTTCTGGATCAGGGCAGGATACTTTTGAAAGAAAATACACAGAACCTTTTGGAAAGAGCCTTTCATGTCAGCGGCCATGAGGAGGAAGTGGCGCGTGCTGTGGAAGGACTGACTGTTCACCACGAGGAACGCCTGGGAAGAAGCCGCGGTGTGACAGTGCTTCTGGAGCCGGGACAGCGCATTGGTACAGAATATGATGTAAGCGTACAGCGTGTAAGCCTTCAGAAATTATTTGTGGCGCTTTGTGGGGAGGAATGAGTATGAGACTTAAAAGTCATTTAAAATACTGGGGCAGGAACGCTTTTGTCTGGACGGGAATCTCCCTTGTCTGTGTTCTGGGATTTTGGATCATGAATGAACTGAGCAGCGCAAAATATATACAGGGCATTGGTCTGGCATCTACATTTCTGGTGTATCTTACAGTGGTGGGAGCGTTTGTTTCTATGATCGCGGTAATTTCTACATTTCAGACAGAAATTCCCCGGCTGGTGTCTATGAATGTTACCCGGAAGGCAGCTGTATGGGGACTGACGGCAGGTCACGCAGCAACTGCGCTTCTGCATATGCTTTTAGGTATCCTGATATGGTGTATCTTTGGCATCGGGGAAACAGAAATGGTGGTTTTTATTGCATCTTTGATCACAAGTGTGATGCTGGGCTTTGGTGGTTTTGGCATGCTGCTTGGGGCGTCAGTGCTTCGTTGGGGTAAAATTGGAACAATTATCATGGCAGCTGCAATTATGGTGATAACGATTGGCATTTCCGCTTTTATAGCCATGGGAGGAAAAGATTCTTTTCGGGGATTCAGCATGGAAACAGTGGCGGAACTTAATTTCTGGCCTCTGGCTCTGGCTATGGCGGCTTTCTATCTGCTTGCAGGAGCAGCTGCGTTTATGCTTACAAGAAAGATCGAAGTACGGGTATAAGGAGGGGACAATGATGTTGGATATGATACGAAAACAGTTCCTGATACAAAAAGATGATTTGATCGCCAGCGTATTGATTGCGGCTGGAGCAGGGATTTTTGGAGTTTTGCTTCTTCAGGTCATTTATTACCTGAAGCCGGATGCGGCAGCGGAGTATGTGCCTCTGGGAACGATCCTGTCAGGCGGATTTGCCACGTTTTTTGCAATAGCGTTTATTATGGTTCAGCTTTCTGTGTATTTTCGCCTGGCGATATCCATGGGAGGCGTGCGGAAATACTTTTTCTGGGCGTTTCTTGCAGTGACTCTGATACAGAACCTTGCGATTTATGGAATTGTACTCCTGGTCCATATGGGGGACCAGTTCCTGAACCGGAGCCGCCACCCGAATATGAGGATGATAGTGGATGTCTGGCCCTATCTTTTGAAATGGGGAGTTCCGGTAATTGTGCTTGTAGTGATTGGAAGCATGTTTCTTGGTGCTTTGGGAATGCGCTTTGGAAAATATGCCCAGGGGATTTTCTGGGTACTGTGGATGGTCATATGTATTGTTTTTCCCCGGATCATGGGAGCGGCAGAGGATGCGCCGAATTCTGTATTTGGACGATTTGGAAATACAGCAATTGATTTTTGCAAAGGGATTCCCGGAAGTATCTGGACGGCTGCGATAGCAATATTTTCTGTGGCGGCAATGTTAGGAACTTATCGGATCCTCAGAAAGAGCAGCATATGACAGACAAATCGTAAGAGAAAGGGTCTTTTCTGGCACACAATACATATACATTATTGAAATATAAAATCCGGGAGGAAGCTCTTGAAAGAGTATCGGCGTTTTGTCGCATATGTATATGAGTACCAGAAAGGGAAAAAAGGAAGAAACTGTGGGTTTATTCAGGTGGAAGCAAAAGAACAGAACTGCAGAATGGAGGTGCATCTTCTGTGCCCCGGATTGCTTCCGGATGTGAATTGTGAAATTTTCGGATTTGTGCGTAACGGCGGCCTGATGGACGGAATACTGATCGGGGAATGCAGGACCGGGGAAAACCGTGCAGACTGTGTGCTGGAGACGGACAGAGATAGTCTGGGGGGAAGTGAGATCTCTCTGGAAAAAATAGGAGGAATGATTCTTCTGACGGAGAGCGGCGGCTTTTTTGGAACAGAGTGGGATGACAGAACAATCCGGCCGGATAATTTCAGAAGGATGAAACCTCCGGAAGAAAAACAGCTGGATTCTGTGAACCAGAGAGAAGAGCCATTGATGCCGGAGAACTCAGAGAAACAAGAGGAGGCATTGATGCCGGAAACTCCCGGACAGAGTGTGGAAGAACCATCCGCACCGGAAAATGTGAAGGAACAGGAAAAGGAAAAAGCAGATATGGTGTCGCAGGCTCTTACAGAAGCCTCCCCGCAGAACAAAGAACTGTTTTTATCTGTTGGTGAGCCGGCAGATGTTTTTGAGGACGAAGAGATTTTTGACTGCAGGAAAATTCAGCTCAGAGATCTGTGCAGACTTCGGCTTCGGGAATGTGGACTTCGAAATAATCGCTTTCTTCAGCATGGTTTCTATAATTTCGGACATCTTCTTCTGGGAAGGGACTGTTCCGGTCATTACATACTGGGAGTTCCCGGGGGGTATGATCAGCAGGAACAGTTTATGGCAAATATGTTCGGTTTTCCCTATTTCAGAGAAAGCAGGCAGATACAGCTTCCAAAAAGCAGAGGTGGATACTGGTATCGTTTAATCAATACCCCGGATCTCTACTAAGGGAATGGTGCGTTTCAGGATCTCACGGAAATACATCAGTTCCTCCCGGGTATAACTGCTGAATCCAGGCTGCAGGACTTCCCCGGAATCTCTGTATGCCTGGAGATAATAAGCTTTGGCTCCGGACAGCCACTGACTGATTTCTATAAAATCCTTTTCGGAGTGCAGCTCCCGCACGACTGTGGTACGGAATTCGTAATCCAGCGTGCCGTTTTTCAGAAATTCCACAGTTTCTTTGACTGCATTGAGATCAGGGTGGAGCATCCCGCATAAAGACGGATAATTGTCAGGACAGGCTTTGATATCCACGGCGGTCATCTGGATCAGTTCCTGTTCGGCAAGGGATTTCAGAAGTTTCGGACATGTTCCGTTGGTATCCAGCTTTACCGGGTAGCCAACAGTTCGTATTTTTTTTAAAAAAGCAGGGAGTTCCGGAGACAGGGTGGGTTCGCCTCCTGTGACACAGACACCTTCCAGGATTCCTTTTCTCTTTTTTAAAAAGGAAAGTACCTCTTCTTCCGGAATTTCAGGCTGGCTTCCGGGATCCAGGATCAGAGAACTGTTCTGGCAGAAGGGACAGCGAAAGTTGCAGCCGCCCAGAAAAATTGTGGCGGCTACCCGTCCGGGATAATCAAGGAGCGTGGTTTTGTTTAATCCGTATATTTTCATTGGAATATCCTTTCGTATGTGCAGACTGTTTTGAGGAGCGGAGGCTCCTTTCTTTTATTTTAGGTATTTTACATTGATTTTGCAACGGCCATTTACTATAATAAGATACAGAAATCAGCAGGAGAGGAGTTGTTTTTGTGACAGAGCAGGAGCGTTTTATGAAGGAGGCTGTCCGCCAGGCAAAAAAAGCATGGGCTTTGAAGGAGGTTCCTATCGGCTGTGTGATCGTGTCTGACGGAAAGATCATTGCCCGAGGCTATAACAGGAGAAATACGGACAAAAACACTCTTTCCCATGCAGAATTAAACGCAATCCGCAAGGCCGGCAAAAAGCTGGGAGACTGGAGGCTGGAAGGCTGTACCATGTATGTGACTCTGGAACCCTGTCAGATGTGTGCCGGTGCTCTTGTACAGTCCCGGATCGACGAGGTGGTAATCGGAAGCATGAATCCCAAGGCGGGCTGTGCCGGATCAGTTCTGAATCTTCTGGAGGTAGACGGATTTAACCATAAGGTAAAGATTACAAAAGGTGTTCTTCAGGAAGAATGTTCGTCTATGCTTTCGGAATTTTTCCGGGAATTGCGTCAGGAGAAAAAACTCCGGAAAGAAACTTTGAAAAACAGATCAAACGAGGAGGAATGAAGAATGAATCTTGAAACATTGAGAAAAGACATGGTAGCAGCTATGAAGGCGAAGGATAAGATGACAAAAGAGGCGGTTTCCTCTCTGGTGGCAGCCGCAAAGAAAGCAGCGATTGATGAGGGCTGCCGTGAGGATGTTCCGGAGGCGCTGGTAGACCGTGTGATCCTGAAAGAACTGAAAACGGTAAAAGAACAGCTGGATACCTGTCCGGAAAACAGGGAAGACCTTCGTGCAGAGTATCAGGCAAGATATGATGTGATCGCAAAATATGCACCCCAGCAGATGAGTGAAGAAGAAATCCGTGCTTATCTGGAGGAAAAATTCGCAGAGGTTCTTGCCACAAAGAACAAAGGTCAGATTATGAAAGCTGTCATGGGTGATCTGAAAGGAAAAGCAGACGGCAAGCTGATCAATAAGGTAGTTGCTTCTATCTGTGAATAAATAAATAAAAGGAGGAATGCCTGAAAAGGCTCCTCCTTTTTATATTTTCTTTTTACGCGCGCCGCACCTCGGAATGGACTCACAGACGTTACCTTTACAGCCAGCTCGGCCCAGGCACCCTCACGGCACACAAGAGCTTCTGCTTAGTGCTGCTGCATTCCTGCCCTGACACGGTTCACAGATTCCTGTTGCGTGAGACCCAGACGTCAGCGCCGCTTATAAAGGGCAGCTCTGCAAAATACAAGCCTCAGATTGGCATCACCCCTGCTGTAGCGGATTGCAGGTACAGGGCACCGCTAACTCCCCGGCTGCGCGGAATTTAAGTATAGACGATTTTTGCAGTCTTGTCAAGAGGGGCAAAAGTATTATATAATAGAGGAAATTACTAAGCGAAGCGGGGTGTGTCAACTATGATTAAAAGAATCGGATTACTGACAAGCGGCGGTGACTGCCAGGCGTTAAACGCTACCATGCGCGGTGTGGTAAAGGCACTGTCCAATGCGGTAGATGATCTGGAGGTTTACGGTTTTGATGATGGCTATAAAGGGCTGATCTATGGGAAATACCGTATGCTGTCAGCGAAGGATTTTTCTGGTATCCTCACGCAGGGCGGAACCATTCTGGGAACCTCGAGACAGCCGTTTAAGCTCATGCGGGTACCGGATGAGAAGGGGCTCGACAAGGTAGAGGCCATGAAGCAGACATATTATAAACTTTGTCTGGACTGCCTGGTGATCTTGGGCGGAAACGGTACACAGAAAACAGCCAACCTTTTAAGAGAAGAAGGGTTGAATATCATCCATCTGCCAAAGACTATTGATAATGATATCTTTGGCACAGATATGACTTTTGGTTTCCAGAGTGCGGTAGATATTGCTACAAATGCGATTGACTGCATCCATACGACAGCTACCTCACACGGCCGTGTGTTTATTGTTGAGATCATGGGCCATAAGGTGGGCAGCCTGACTCTTCATGCAGGACTTGCAGGTGGTGCAGACATTATTCTGATTCCGGAGATTCCCTATGATATCAAAAAAGTCACAGAGGCGATTCAGAGAAGGAATAAGGCAGGTAAGAGATTTACCATCCTTGCAGTTGCCGAAGGCGCTATTTCCAAAGAAGATGCAAAACTCCCCAAGAAAAAATACAAAGAAAAACTGGAAGAGCGGGCGAAGAAGTATCCGTCCGTTTCCTATGAGATCGCGGATGAGATCTTTAAGGAAATCGGAAGCGAGGTTCGCGTAACCGTTCCGGGACACATCCAGAGAGGCGGACAGCCCTGTCCGTATGACCGTGTGCTTTCCACCAGGATCGGAGCAGGCGCTGCCGAGGCGATTCTTGATGAAGACTATGGTATTATGGTCGGTGTTGTCAACGGAAAGATCAAAAGAGTGCCTCTGGCTGAATGTGCAGGCAAGCTGAAGATGGTATCCCCGAAAGATCAGACCGTAAAGGCTGCCAAACAGATCGGCATCAGCTTTGGTGACTGATGACGGGAGCAGCATTAAGAAAGAAACTATAAAATCATAACAGAGGATGCTGCAGGCGGTTCCGATGTGCTTTGCAGCATCCTTTTCATTGCCATGAGAGGAGATTGAATTATGAGCTATACTGCCCTGTACAGGAAGTTCAGGCCCGATAATTTTGACGATGTAAAAGGGCAGGACCATATTGTGACGACTCTGACCAATCAGATCAAGGCGGAACGTATCGGTCATGCATATCTGTTCTGCGGAACCCGGGGAACCGGTAAGACAACAGTGGCAAAGATCCTTGCAAAAGCGGTAAACTGTCAGAATCCGGTAAACGGAAGCCCCTGTAATCAGTGCGAGATGTGCAGAGCCATACAGGCGGGAACATCCATGAATGTCATTGAGATTGATGCCGCTTCCAATAATGGTGTGGACAATATCCGTGAGATCCGTGAGGAAGTGACCTATCGTCCTACAGAAGGAAAATATAAAGTTTATATTATAGATGAGGTTCATATGCTTTCCACGGGAGCTTTTAATGCTCTTTTAAAAACTCTGGAGGAGCCTCCCTCCTATGTGATCTTTATTCTGGCAACCACAGAGGCACATAAAATTCCGATCACGATTCTGTCACGGTGCCAGAGATACGATTTTCACAGAATTTCGATTGATACCATTGCTTCCCGACTTACAGAGCTTCTGGAAGCGGAAGGGGTGGAGGCGGAGGAAAAAGCCGTCCGTTATGTAGCGAAAGCCGGAGACGGCTCCATGCGAGATGCGCTCAGTCTTCTGGATCAGTGTATTGCGTTTTATCTGGGCGAGACGCTTACCTACGACAAGGTACTGGATGTTCTCGGAGCGGTAGATACAGAAGTGTTCAGCAGGCTTCTCAGAAAGGTTCTTGCAGGAGACGTGACAGGTTCTATCCGTATTTTGGAGGATCTGATCACCGGAGGAAGGGAACTGGGACAGTTTGTGTCAGATTTTACCTGGTATATGCGTAATCTCCTTCTTGTAAAGACCTCTGAGAACCCGGAGGAGGCTATTGATGTATCTTCTGAAAATCTGAAGCTCCTGAAAGAAGAGAGTGAAATGACAGATGTAGAGACTCTGATGCGTTATATTCGTGTTTTTTCCGAGCTTTCCAGCAAGATCCGTTATGCTGCCCAGAAGAGGGTTCTGGTGGAGATCGCTCTGATCAAGCTGTGCCGCCCGGCGATGGAGACGAATCTGGACTCCGTACTGGATCGGCTGCGTGTTCTGGAAAAACGTATGGATGAAGCGCCTGCCAGGCAGGTGATCGTCCAGCAGGTGCAGGGAGCCGTGGCAGGAGAAACTCTGACAGCAGCTCCGGAGATGAAGAAACCCCAAAAGGCGGCTCCGGAAGATCTGCAGAAGATCGTGGCGGGCTGGAAGGTGATCGTAGGGCAGACTACAGCGGCCTTTAAGCAGGCTCTTTTGAAATCGATTCCTAAATATAATGGAGAAACAGGAGAGCCGGTGCTTTATGTGGAATTCCAAACGCCTCTGGGAAGAAATTATCCGGATGATTCGGATGCCTGCCGGGAACTGAAACAGATCATAGAGCGCCAGACCGGAAAAAGCGTAGAGCTTCATATGCTGGTGGCGGAGGATCATCAGCAGACAAATCTGGTGAATATTACAGTGGATCAGGCAATACGGGAAAATATCCATATGGACGTAGTGGTGGAGGAGGAACCGGAGAGGGACTCCTGACCTCAAACATATTGACACAGAGAGAACAATAAAATATAGTAGAATAGATATAAAAAAGTAAAAAGACCAGGAGGAATATAAATATGGCAAAGCGTGGAGGTTTTCCGGGCATGGGAATGCCGGGAAATATGAATAACCTGATGAAGCAGGCGCAGAAAATGCAGCGTCAGATGGAAGAAAACCAGAAAGCTCTGGAAGAAAGGGAATTTACCGCATCAGCGGGCGGCGGAGCTGTTGAAGTAACTGTTTCCGGTAAAAGAGAGGTCACAAAGGTGAAACTGTCCGAGGAGGTTGTGGATCCGGATGATATCGAGATGCTGGAGGATTTGATTGTAGCCGCTTCCAATGAGGCGCTCCGTAAGGTGGAAGAGGAATCAGCAGCAGTTATGTCCAAGCTTACCGGCGGTCTTGGTGGTCTTGGAGGAGGCTTTCCATTCTGATGGAATATTATAGTACACACATCAACAAGCTGATTGAACAGCTTTCCTATCTTCCGGGAATTGGGGCGAAATCTGCCCAAAGACTGGCTTTTCATATTATGAATATGCCAAAGGATCAGGTGGAGCAGCTGACTTCATCCATTACAGGAGCAAGAGAGAAAGTCCGCTACTGTAAAAACTGCTGTACACTGACCGATCAGGAACTTTGCCCGATCTGCAGTAACCCCCGCCGGGATCCGACAACGATCATGGTGGTAGAAAATACAAGGGATCTGGCAGCTTATGAAAAAACCGGCAAATATGAAGGGGTGTATCATGTCCTTCATGGTGCGATTTCCCCGATGCTGGGGATAGGTCCGGATGATATCCGCCTGAAAGAACTGATGCAGAGGCTCCAGAAGGATGTAAAAGAAGTGATTATTGCTACGAATTCCAGTCTTGAGGGAGAGACAACCGCAATGTATATCAGTAAGCTGATCAAGCCGACAGGAATCCGTGTCAGCCGTATTGCGAGCGGTGTTCCGGTGGGCGGAGATCTGGAATATATTGATGAAGTGACACTGCTCCGTGCACTGGAGGGAAGAGTGGAGCTGTGACCGGAAACAGCGCCGGAAGAGAAAGAGGGGAAAACAGGTGGCGAAGAAAAAAATAACATCCTCTCAGGTTGCGGAGAAGGCGGGTGTATCTCAGGCAACAGTATCTATGATACTGAATCGCAGAAGCAATGTATCTTTTTCAGCAGAAACAGTGGAACGGGTGGAAGGGGCAGCCAGAGAACTGGGGTATGAACTTCCCAGACGGAGAAAACGCAAAGACGGCAAAAAGGAAAAGCTGATCGTGGTTCTCTGCCCTACTCTGACCAGCCCTTACTATGTGCTGCTTCTGCAGGGAATCGAGGCAGTGGCAAACGAAAAGGGATACGGTGTTTTTATCTGCAACACACAGAGAGATGCCGGACTGGAAGAAAAATATCTGCGTATGATCCGTACCATGCGTCCGCAGGGAATCATTTATACCTGTAATCCGAATCCGGATTTCCAGAAAAAGGTTGAAGAAACGGCGAGAGAGATTCCTCTTGTGATCATCAGCAACAAAGAAAAGACAACTGCTGTGGATGCGATCAATCAGGATAATACCATGGTAGGGCGGCTGATGGCCCGTCATCTTCTGGATCTGGGGCACAGGGATGTGGCTTTTATCACACCGCCTCTGACCAGAAGACAATGGCAGAGATCCAGGAGGGTCGATGGATTTGTGAAAGAGTTTGAAAGAGACGGTCTTGCCGGACATGTGCTGATCCGTGCTGCGGACGAGGCTGTTGACCGCCAGATTCCGAGGATGGACTCTGAGTATACCATGGGCTATCAGCTCACCATGGAGCTTCTCCGGGAAGGCAAAAAATTTACAGCCATTGCAGGGCTGAACGATATGATGGCAATAGGAGCAATAGACGCGTTGGAGAAATCTAGAATCCGTGTACCGAAGGATGTATCGGTGATCGGTTGTGACAATATTTTTTATTCTGGAATCAGGAAGCTTTCTCTTACCACAATCGATCACTTTGTGGCATTAAAAGGAAGAGATGCCTGTGACATTATTATCCGTAAGATTTCCATGAACGATCAGTTTTATACAGAACCTCAGCCTACCAGTCTGTATAATATAGAATATACACCGAAACTGATCGCCCGCAGGACAACTGCCTATGCCAAAACAAAAAATTAAATATTCTACAAAAAAATATTAGTAATAATATTTTTAAATGAATAGAAATATATGCGAAAAATCAATGAGAAAGCCATAAAAATTCTATGGAAACAAAAGAAAAACAGGCACAAAATTAATAAAAAATATAATTATTAATAATTTTTTTATTAATAATTACTGCCTGCCTTGACCTGTTGAAAGTTTTTGTTATAATAAAATTATCAACGGCAGAAACAGCCGGAAGCAAAAGGGCAAAAACACAACAGGAGGGAAAAAGAATGAAATTTTTTATTGACACAGCAAATGTAGAGGATATCCGTAAAGCAAATGATATGGGAATTATCTGTGGTGTTACCACTAATCCGTCCCTTATCGCAAAAGAAGGAAGAGATTTTAAAGAGGTTATCAAAGAGATTACTTCAATTGTAGACGGACCGATCAGCGGTGAGGTAAAGGCTACTACAACAGATGCAGAGGGAATGATCGCAGAAGGCCGTGAGATTGCCAAGATCCACCCGAACATGGTTGTAAAGATTCCTATGACAGTTGAGGGGCTGAAGGCTGTCAAAGTTCTTTCCAAAGAGGGTATCAAGACAAATGTAACTCTGATTTTCACTGCAAATCAGGCGCTTCTTGCTGCAAGAGCAGGTGCTACTTATGTTTCTCCGTTCCTTGGAAGACTGGATGATATTTCCACAGACGGTGTGGATCTGATCCGTCAGATTGTTGAGATCTTTGATGTTGCAGGTCTTGAGACAGAGATCATCTGTGCAAGTGTACGTCATCCGATGCATGTAACAGCGTGTGCGCTTGCAGGCGGACATATTGCAACTGTACCGTACAAGGTTCTGGAGCAGATGACACATCATCCTCTGACAGATGCAGGTATCGAGAAATTCCAGCAGGATTACAAAGCTGTGTTTGGTGAATAAGCAGAACAAAAGGAGAATATCATGAATAAATTAGAGCTTCAGAAGACTGCAAATGAAGTCCGTAAGGACATTGTGACCGCAGTCCATGCTGCAAAGGCCGGCCATCCGGGCGGGTCCCTTTCCGCAGCAGATTTATTTACTTATCTGTATTTTGAAGAGATGAATATTGATCCGAAGGATCCGAAGAAAGCAGATCGTGACCGTTTCGTGCTTTCCAAGGGACATACTGCACCGGGACTTTATTCTGTACTGGCTGAGAGAGGATATTTCCCAAAAGAGGATCTGAAGACACTTCGTCATCTGGGTTCTTATCTTCAGGGACATCCGGATATGAAGCATATCCCGGGTGTTGACATGTCCAGCGGATCTCTTGGACAGGGGATTTCCGCTGCGGTAGGTATGGCTCTTTCCGCAAAACTGAGCAACGATTCCTACAGAGTATATACTCTTCTTGGAGACGGCGAGATCCAGGAGGGACAGGTGTGGGAGGCAGCTATGTTTGCAGGCTTCCGTAAACTGGACAACCTTGTGGTGATCGTGGATAATAACGGACTTCAGATTGATGGAAAGATTGATGAAGTCTGCTCCCCATACCCGATCGACAAGAAATTTGAAGCATTTAATTTCCATGTGATCAATGTGGAAGACGGAAACGATATGGACCAGCTGAAAGCTGCTTTTGATGAGGCAAGAACTGTAAAGGGAATGCCGACAGCGATTGTTATGAAGACAGTAAAAGGTAAAGGGGTATCCTTTATGGAAGATCAGGCAGGATGGCATGGAAAGGCTCCGAATGACGAGCAGTATGCACAGGCTATGGAAGATTTGGAAAAGGTAGGTGAAGCATTATGTCAGATGTAAAGAAAATTGCTACAAGAGCAAGCTATGGCGCAGCTCTGGTAGAACTTGGTAAAGAGCATGAGGATCTTGTTGTTCTGGACGCTGACCTTGCTGCAGCTACTCAGACCGGAATGTTTAAAAAAGAATTTCCGGAACGCCATATCGACTGTGGTATTGCAGAATGTAATATGGTAGGTATCGGTGCAGGCCTTGCGACAACCGGTAAGGTTCCTTTTGTGAGCACTTTTGCAATGTTTGCAGCAGGACGTGCTTTTGAGCAGGTTCGTAACTCAGTAGGATATCCGAAACTGAATGTAAAGATCGGCGCGACTCACGGTGGTATCTCCGTAGGTGAGGATGGTGCTACCCATCAGTGCTGTGAGGATTTTGCACTGATGAGAAGTATTCCGGGTATGGTTGTTGCATCTCCGTCTGATGATATTGAAGCAAAAGCCATGGTAGAAGCTGCCTATAAGCATGTGGGACCTGTTTATATGCGTTTTGGCCGCCTTGCGGTTCCGGTGATCAATGACAGACCGGATTATAAATTTGAGCTTGGCAAAGGTATTGTTCTTCGTGAAGGAAAGGATCTTACCATTGTTGCAAACGGACTTTGTGTAGCTGCATCTCTGGAAGCGGCTGAAAAGCTTGCTGCAGATGGAATCGAAGCGAAGGTTATCAATATCCATACGATCAAACCGCTTGACGAGGATCTGATCGTGGCAGCAGCTAAAGAAACCGGAAAGGTTGTCACCGTGGAGGAACATTCCGTTATTGGCGGTCTTGGCGGAGCAGTCTGCGAATGTCTGGCAGAGAAAGCCCCGGTACCGGTTAAGCGTATCGGTGTTAATGATGTGTTTGGTGAGTCCGGTCCGGCTGTGGCTCTTCTTGAAAAATATGGTCTGGACAGTGAAGGCATCTACAAACAGATCAAAGCTTTTGTATAAAACGGGACTTCTGATCTGAAAGTGGGACGGCAGTCAGGATTCCTTCAGTAATTTTGTCAGCCAGGCCGATCACGGTGGATAGCCGTGTGGTCTGTAACGTAAGCTGTTCCATTATTCCGGCAGTATTTACAATACCTGTAATATGAATATCTCCAACAGGAGGAAGCTCCTTTTGAACAGCGGCACCTGGGTAAAGTGCGCCATTTCCGATGGTCACATAGCCCAGGTGCTTTTTTTGCCCGAGAGAGGCATCGATGGCAATGACCAGAGCCTGCGGATGACAACGCGTGATATGGAGACTGGTGTCGTGAAGATTCAGGGCATGGACAGGGTGAGTCAGGGTACCATAAACATGGATCTTTTCTGAGATACAGCCGGTAAGCTGCTGTCCCACATACGGACCCAGACAGTCTCCTGTGAGCCGGTCTGTGCCTATACAGAGAAATACCAGTTCGTTCCAGGTGCCAGTATGGTTAAATATACATTTTTTCAGAAAACAGGAAATTTTTCTGACAGAGCCGGATTTTTTTGTATCAATATAAAAAGTCATAGCTTATCCTCGCAACAGTTTGTCCTGGTTCATTGTATCCCTTCCGGATACGAATTATGCATGGTGCAGAATATGTCGTTAAATTCTGGGAAAGGACTCTTACAATCTGCTAAAATCTGCATTTTGTATATGCTATCCTTGTACCCGAAGGGGTGATAGAACATGATAGAGGTCATCTATAAAGATGAAAAACAGGAAGCGAAAGGTAATGAGGGGATTTTCTCAGTGCCCAGAAACATACGCCAGATAGGAATGATCGGCGGAAACTGCCGGATCTATATGGAAGATTATGTATACACCTTTCTTTGTAAAATATCGGGAGAAGGAAAGGCTGATGCGGAAGAAAAAAGCTGTCTGGCCGTGCTTACAGGGGAGATGAAGTGGGCGGCAGGCATCAGTTACATTTTTATCAGAGGAGCAATTTCTGTTGAAACAGGAGAACTGTCTTCAGAGCATATTGAATTTACAGATGAAGCCTGGAGAACGATACAGGAAGAGGAGGAAAAATACTTTCAGGGGCAGGAAATCGCAGGATGGTTCTTTTCAGAAAAATCATTGCCTATGGAGGCCTCGGAGCTTTTCAGGAAAGTACATCAGAAACATTTTGGCGGTGAAAAAGTACTGATGCTTATGGATCCGGCGGAACGAGAGGAAGCTTTTTTTCGCTATGAAAACAGTTTTTTTATAAGAGAAAGCGGATATTACCTTTATTATGAAAAAAATCCTCAAATGCAGGCTTATATGATTGAAAAAAATCCAGAGCTGAAAGAAGGGATGAAGGAAGAGGTTCCTGATGAGGCGGTAAAGGCTTTTCGCAGGATTGTACAAAAAAAGAAGGGAACAGAGGAAACGGAGGAGACAGAAGAGAGAACCTCTGTTTTTTCATATGCGGCAACGGCCTGTCTTGCGCTTGCGATCATAGTGACAGGAGCAAAATTTTACCAGAATTATCATTCGGTGCAGAGGATCGATGCAAAAACCGAGACAGTATCGGCATCGGCAGAATCCGGTCAAAAAGTGGGAAGTACACCGGTTCCGTCTCCGACATTATCAGTTCTGAGGACAGAAGAGTCCGGCTTTGATAAAAAAACAGAAGAGGATTCCATATATAAGCAGGAATCGGATATCCGTAAGGCTGAACGGAGGGTTCGGGAAGCCAGAAAACAGGAGTCTGAGGAGGAGACGGAAACAACAGAAGAGCAGGCGGCAGAGGGAACGGAAGAAACAGAGAGCATAAAAAAAACGGAGGAGGATAAACTCGAAACAGAAGAGTCGAAGAAGGCATCAGCAACGGAAACCGTAAAGGATAATACGACATCGCAGGCAGAGACTTCAACAATTCCTGACAGTGGAAGATCTTATATTATCAGACCCGGAGATACACTGTATCAGATCAGCCTTGAAAATTATGGAAGCATGGATGCGGTAGAAAAGATCTGCAGTATGAATGGGATCAGTGCAGATGAAATTATTTATCCCGGTCAGATAATTGTATTGCCATGAGATATTTGTTATAATAGGTTCACATTCCGAAAGGTGAGGTTTATTATGACAAATATATTAAAAAGAATGATAAAGAAACGAAAGAGGGCAAAGCAGATGGCGCGGAATGAGAAAATGCCGCAGCCGGCCAGGGGAGATGATTATCAACAGCAGCTTGTGCGTCACAGGAAAAAGACTGCAAAAAAGGCAGCCGTCACTGCAGCCGCTATTATTGCGGCTGTGGCGTCACTGCTGATTTTTATAGAAAAAAGGAGTTATCGTAATTACCGAATACTTGAGACAAGTGAACAGGAAGATATTGTTTCTACCAAGTACGAGCAGATGGCGGGAAAAATCCTGAGGTACAGCCCGGATGGTGCGTCTCTTGTAAGCAGTGAGATGGAAGCCTACTGGAGTACTCTTTATGAGATGCAGAATCCGGTTGCGGATCTGAATGGGGACTGGGCTGTGATTGCTGATATAGATGGAACGTCGTTGGAAATTTTTGACAAAAACGGAGAAACAGGAAGCGTTACAACCTCCTACAATATTGTAAAAGCAAGGATTTCTGCCGGGGGAATGGTGGCGGCGATTCTTGATGGCGGGGACGCCACCTGGATTAATTATTATGATTCGGACGGAAGCCTGATTGCAGAAAACCAGACACATCTGGAAGATCCCGGTTATCCTATGGATGTGGCTGTTTCTGATAATGGTGAGATTATGATGGTTACTTATCAGTTTGTTGACGGAAGTGAAACAACAAGCTATGTTGCGTTTTATAACTTCGGAGATGTAGGGCAGAATGAAGAAGACAGGATTGTAAGCGGTTATACATATGAAGGGATTGTAATTCCGGAGATCCGATATTTGAACACAAATTGTTCGGCAGCACTCCGGGAAGATGGATTTACAATCTATAAAGGCGGTCAGATTCCGAAAGAAAGTAAAACAGAAAAGGTTGAGGAGGAGATTATCAGTACATTCTGTGATGAGGATACCATTGGAATGGTGTTTAAAAACGGAGAGAAGGATAAGAAATATACAATGAAGGTATATTCCGCAGAAGGGAATCTGCGGTTTGAAAGGAAATTTAATATTCCATATACAACGATAAAAATGAGTGGAGGAAATATTCTTCTCTATAATGATTCGCAGATCTGTGTACTAAACAGCAGAGGTGTACAGAAATATAATGGAACTGTAGACGGAAGTGTTCATGATTTTATCAAGATTGGCTGGAACCGTTATCTTCTGGTGCTGGACAGCGGTGTCAACGTGATCAAATTCAGTTAAGAGGTGAATTATGACATTGACATGGCTGGGGATAGTGGTGCTTGCCATTCTGGCAGTAGTCGCTTACAGAGGATATAAACGGGGATTTATCAGGGAGGTCGTATCGTTCTTTTTTGTATTTCTTGCAATTGCGGTTTCCTGGGCGATTAATCCTTATGTAAATGAATTTTTTATGGAAAATACTCCGGTATATGAGATGGTTCGGGAAAGCTGTGAAAGATTTGTATCATCAGGGGAAAAGGACGAAGGTGAGAACACCGGGAGCCAGACTGGCTTCATTGAAGATCTGGAACTTCCGGAACTGCTGCAAAAAGGCCTGGAAGCCAATAATACAGAAGAGGTATATGCTTATCTTTCAGTAGAAACCTTTGGAGAATATGTTTCGGAAGCTCTGGCAAGGATGATCATAAACGGGCTTTCATTTGCGGTATCCTATATGATGGCTTCCGTGATCCTGAGATTGGGAACCTGGATCCTGAATGTACTTGCAGGACTTCCGGTGCTGAATGGCGCAAATAAGCTGGCCGGAGGAATGGTAGGACTGGTAAAGGGGGTACTCTTTATCTGGATTGCATTTCTGGTACTGACTGTATTGTGCAGTACAGAAATTGGAAGGCAGGGATTGTCCTTGATTGAAAAAGATCCCTTTTTAAATGTTGTGTATGAATATGATATTTTTGTTAATTTCTTTATGAGCATTTTTTACGGAAACTAAAAAAAGTCCTTGACGTATTAATACTGCAGTGTTATACTTAAATCCGCTTCGAAATGGAGCGGATTTCTTGTTTTTCCGGTTAAAAAAGAAAAACAAAAAAATTGAAAAAACTTGTTGACAAGCACAGATAAATGTGTTAAAGTAAACAAGCTGTCAGCG
>UQLX01000042.1 GCA_900541985.1 uncultured Blautia sp.
AATGCGCCCTGGAAGGGCAAAACCAAACCACCAGCAGAGCTGGTGGTACTGACTTTTCGCAGCGCCTGAAAATGCAGAATGGAATATAAAAATAAAATTCGCAAAAGATTATTGACAAAGTCACAAAAGTGAATTATAGCAGAAAACATCAAAAGAGTCACAAAAGTGACTTGAAAGGAGGACGATATGAGAACTAATTATATGATGACAGTTGATGATGTCATGGAAGAATTAGGCGTGAAACGCAGTAAGGCATATTCTATTCTAAAGCAACTCAACGATGAACTGGCAAAGGAAGGATATGTGGCAGTTCGTGGAAAGATTCCACGTCCCTACTGGGAAACAAAATTTTATGGATGCTCTCAGAGAGCAGTATGAAGGAGGTTTTAAGATGTCAGCTTACAAAGACAAAACACAGGGAACCTGGTATGTGAGCTTCCGCTATATTGACTGGACAGGAAAGAAAACACAGAAGCTGAAAAGAGGGTTCAAGACAAAGAAAGAAGCATTAAATTATGAAAAGGAATTCATAAGAAAAACTGCAGCGGATATGAAAATGGAGATGAACAGTTTTATTCAAGTCTATTTTGAAGATAAGAAGAATGAACTGAAAGAAAATTCAATCCGTAATAAGCAGCACATGATGAACAAGCACATTGTTCCGTATTTTGGAACAAGAAAAATGAATGAGATTACACCGGCAGAGATTATCCAGTGGCAGAACACCATTCAGGAAAAAGGATACAGCAAGACTTATGAGCGTATGATTGACCCTGATTCGCTTGACCATTATCTTTTTGCAGATATCGCACATCTCCGGGACTGTGCCGTAAGTATTGAAAGTTATCCTGTTAGAAAGGGGGCTTTTTCGTTATGAGTTCTTATATGTCAGGATTCTCTGATCTGATTGAAAAATATGCGAATTATCAAAAAGCTTCGGATTCCTGGAGCGAAAATGCAAATGGTCTGAACATCAAATATTTTGACCGTTATTGTGCACTGCACTATCCGGGACAGACACTCTGTCAGCAAATGGTGGATGAATGGTGCAAGAAACGTGATACAGAAACGAATGCTTCCTGCGTTGCCAGAACTGGGGGTATCCGTTCCTTCATACACTATCTGCGGGAAAGAGGACTGACAACCGTAGAACCGGCATTGCCACTGAAACCGGAAGGAAGAACATATATCCCACATGCATTTACAGACGAGGAACTTCGTAGATTTTTTAATGAATGTGACCGGATCGTCCCATTGCGCCCGGAATTAAAGTATAAGATGAAAAAAATCACATGTCCTGTCTTTTTCCGGCTTTTATACAGCAGCGGAATCCGCACTACGGAAGCCAGATATCTGAAACGGGAAGATGTTGACCTTGAACATGGAGTGCTGAACATCCGAAAATCAAAAGGATATGACCAGCACTATGTAGCTCTCCACAAAAGCATGACAGAACTTTTGAAACAATACGACAAAGTGGCCGAATCCATTCGCCCGGATCGTACTTATTTTTTTGAGACCCCTAATGGGAAGTATTATTCCAGACAGTGGGTTACGCAGACTTTCCAGTGTTTATGGGAAAAAGCAAATGGAAAGCAGAACAAAGCAGTTGCCTACGACCTCAGACATAATTATGCTGCCACGAATATCAACCGCTGGGCAGATGATACGTTTGAATTCGGCCAGAAACTGCATTATCTTTCCAAGTCCATGGGACATAGGAGCATCGAATCCACTTATACTATTATTCGATCACACCTTGTCTCGCCGATATCCTGCTGAAAAAAACAGAAAACAGTTTCAACGAACTGTTGCCGGAGGTGGGACATGAAGAAATCTGATGATGCGGTTAAAATCGCACGGTATATCTCAGAGTTTTTGGACGTTTATGCTCCCAATTTCCTTACTACCAGCGAACACACACTGAAATCCTATCGGAATGCCCTTGGATTATACATAAGCTTTCTTGAAACAGAGTCTGTCACGCCGGGAAACTTTTCCAGACACTGTTTTGAACGGGAGAAAATAGAAAAATGGATCGTGTGGTTAAAAGAATCCAGAAAGTGCAGCCCAGAAACATGCAATGTACGGCTTGGTTCCCTGCGGATCTTTTTGGAATTCCTCGGCAGCAAAGATATTGAATACCTATATCTATATCAGGAAGCGCAGAAAATAAAACGTCAGAAATGTACCAAAAAGAAAGTATCCGGTTTTACACGTGATGCGGTAGCTGCCATGCTCGCAGTACCGGATGTGTCTACAAAAACAGGAAAAAGAGATCTTGTATTTCTGACCCTTTTGTATGCAACGGCCGGACGGCTGGATGAAATCCGCTCCATAAAAATCCGCCACCTGAACCTTGATGGCAAAAAGCCCTATGTAAACCTGATAGGAAAAAGGGATAAAATAAGAACCGCCTATCTTCTCCCAAAAGTGGTCGCTTACATCAAAGTATATATGGAGGCTTTTCATAATGATTCACTAGACCCTGAGGCATACTTGTTCTATTCACGGGTAGGTGGTAAATACACAAAGCTCTCAGAACCAGCACTGGCAAAGCGGATAAAGATATGTGCAAAAGCAGCACACGAAAAGTGTCCGGATGTACCTCTCGATGCCCATGCCCATCAGTTTCGTCATGCAAAAGCATCCCACTGGCTGGAAGATGGAATTAATGTTGTACAGGTAAGTTTTCTTCTGGGACATGAACAACTGGAAACAACGATGCGGTATCTGGACATCACAACGGAAGATAAGATAAAAGCACTGGCTACATTGGAAGATGAAACACAGAAAACAGTCCCTAAGAAATGGAAGAACAAGAACAGCACACTGACAGATTTCTGCGGACTGAAAAAATAGAAAATGCTAAAAAGAAATCCAAACTTTTCTTTCACAAAATGCCGTATTTATCAGCATATTTGAATGAAAGTTTGGATTTCTTTAAAGTTGTGATTTTGCGGAGGATGAATAATATTAAAGCAAATGCTGAAGAAATAGCATATAAAAATATAATCTTTATGTAGGAAAGAGGCTGTCTGCAGGCGTTGTGGACAGCCTCCTGTATAGGAGGGGTTATTCTTCAGATATATCATAGTCGGTGGCTGTATCAGAAAATTTTGTATCCCAAATGGCTTCTTCAATGGCTTGTAAACACTCATCTGTATGTTTGGAAATGTCTTGCCCCCAGAAGTGAAGGACAGTATAGCCTAGGAATAAAAGCTTTTTATCATTTTCATAATCACGATTACGATTTCGCTCAATTTTTTTGATCCAAAAATCTGGATTTTTTCCTTTTTCAAGCCGAAGTTTGAGAATCTCCCAATCCTTTCCGTGAAAAAATTCACTATCGCAAAAAATTGCAATTTTATATTTGGTAAGAACAATATCAGGAGAACCAGGGAGAGCTTTATAATTTTTTCGATAGCGATAACCTTTGTGCCATAGAGCTTTTCGGAGCAATAGTTCTATGGAAGTATCTTTACTGTGGATCTTACGCATATTGTTTGAAACAGTAGCGGAATCACGTGACATATAGGTACCTTCTTTCTACCTGAACTGATGAAAATATATTATCAAAAAACAGAAGAAATAGCAAAGGGGATAAGAAACATACAAGAGGAAATCTAACGATATAGTGAGAAAATTGCTTGTTGCTAATTGTGGTATATGGTAAAATATGAGTTGTACTATTTTTGATTTTGGAGGAATTTTAATGGCGATTTGTTATGACAAATTATGGAAATTACTAATAGATAAAAAAATGAACCGTACAGAATTGAAGGAAGCGTCAGGAATAAGTTTTAATGTATTAGCTCGATTAGGAAAGAATGAGCCAGTTTCATTTGAATCAATAGAAAAAATATGTTTTACATTAAATTGCAAGATAGAAGATGTTGTAGAGATAAAAAAAGAAGAATCACCACAAATCGATATTGATGCATTTACAACCATAGAACTGTTTGCTGGAGCAGGAGGTCTGGCTTTGGGAATCGAAAAAGCTGGATTTGAACCATTGGGACTAATAGAGTTTGATAAAGATGCGGCAGAATCTTTGAAAACCAATAGGCCGAACTGGAGAGTTATTCATGATGATATAGCTAATATATCTTGTTTGGATTTGGAAGATTATTTTGGTATAAAAAAAGGAGAATTGGATTTATTATCGGGAGGAGCACCGTGTCAGGCTTTTTCTTATGCTGGAAAAAGATTAGGACTTGAAGATGCAAGAGGAACACTTTTTTATCACTATGCAACTTTTTTACAAAAATTACAGCCAAAGATGTTTTTGTTTGAAAATGTGCGGGGGTTGCTGACTCATGATAAGGGAAGAACATATGCAACAATAACAAATATTTTTGAACAGGCGGGATATACCATTCAGAAAAAGGTTTTAAATGCGTGGGATTTTGGTGTGCCACAGAAAAGAGAGAGACTAATCACTGTTGGAATTAGAAATGATTTAGTGGGAAAAGTTTCATTTTCATTTCCTAAAGAACATGATTATAAGCCTGTTTTGAGAGATGTTTTATTGGATTGTCCAGAAGGACCAGGAGTACCATACGGAGAAAATAAAAGGAAAATATTTGAATTAGTTCCACCCGGAGGATATTGGAGAGATATTGATCCAGAGATTGCAAAAGCATATATGAAAAGTTGCTGGGATATGGAAGGTGGAAGAACAGGAATTCTTAGGAGAATGAGCTTGGATGAACCGTCATTGACGGTATTGACTTCACCGTCTCAGAAGCAAACAGAAAGATGTCATCCATTGGAAGCAAGACCGTTTACGGTACGTGAGAATGCAAGATGTCAAACATTTCCAGATGAATGGCAATTTTGTGGAAGTGTTCAATCTCAGTATAAACAGGTTGGAAATGCTGTTCCTGTCAATTTAGCATATGAAATTGGGTTAGAGATACATAAATCATTAGAGGGGGTAAAATAAATGGCGTGGAATTTAGATTTTATATCAGAAGAAGATTTTAAGAAGCATGTGCGTGCAACGATTATGAAATATGGAGAAAAACTGGAATCGTATGATTTGAAGCGGTTCAATAGTAACCTGATTGATCCGATCAAGCTGATTTTTGATAAATCGGTGTATCGTACAAGCTGGGAAGAAATTGTAAATAATGAAATTTTCCGGCAGAGAGATAAGTCTAATAATAATGATATAGGATATTTTCACCAGAATATTTTTTCCTATTTCAAAGGCTGCGAAGTCCCGCAGGCAGGCTGGGATGTTATTTACAGAAATCCAGATGGAATACAAATGCCAGATGGAGATATTGTGCATACAATATATGTGGAAATGAAAAACAAACACAATACTATGAATTCTGCATCTTCTGCAAAAACATATATAAAGATGCAGGGACAGATTCTGGAAGATGATGATTGTGCGTGTCTGTTGGTTGAAGCAATTGCAAAGAAATCACAGAATATAAAATGGTCAACAAAGGTTGATGGGAAGAACGTGCAGCATAGATTGATTCGCCGTGTAAGCATGGATCAGTTTTATGCAATTCTCACTGGTGAAGAAGATGCATTTTACAAGATGTGTATGGCATTGCCGGAGGTAATTAATTCTGTTGTAAATGAAGAAGGTGGCGTTGAGGTACCACACGATACGGTTATCGATGAATTGAGAAAAGTAGCATCACTGTATGGCGAAGAAAATGGAGAGTTATCTATGGCAATGGCTGTATATATGCTTGGATTTAATACATATATGGGGTTTGGCGATAAGATTCGTGGTGAATTGGGAGAAGACAAAGACGGAATGCTTAAACGGATTTATGAATATGGGAAAAGGTTGCAATAACTTCGGATTGACATAAGATTAATAATAGAAAAGAGGTATGTTTCGGCTATGTACACACCATCTAATTCAAAAATAGAAGATAGAGCTATAGGTGCATTATCAAATCTAATCGATGATCACCAAACAATGGGACACCAATTTAATTCTATGGATAAAGAGATGAGCTGGGATGGATATATATGGATTTTTAAAAATGTAAACGGGAGCCAAAATAAGGACAATTATGATGATAAAGTACCTGTTCAGATAAAAGGACATATAGATGAAAAAGAGAAATATTGCAATAAAAAACGTATAACATATCCGGTAGCATTAGAAGATTTAGAGGTGTATTTTAGAGATAGAGGTGTTTTATATTTTGAAATTTTTATGTCCAGAGATGGAAAAAGAAGGGAAATATTTTATGCTTCATTGTTCCCTACAAAATTAAAATATTACTTAGACAATGCAAGAAAAAAACAGAGTAAAAAGAACATAAATATAACATTTGTTAAGGTGGAAAAAAAATCTGATGTTTTTTATAATGTGGTGAAGCAGTTTAGCAACGAAAGCAAAAAACAAGGATTTGGTCATGAGCAATTAGTTCAAAATGCTATTAAAGTAGCAGATATAGGTAAGGTGAAAGAAATCACGGCTTCTGTAGTGGGAGCCTCTGATGAATATGAGTTTATCAAAAAGCTTGGCACGGGGGATGTGAGCTTTTATGCAAAATTAGAAGGAACACCTTTTTCTGTTCCGGTCGAATGGCAGGAAGATAGTGTTTATTATATAGAACAAGATGTTAATAAAAAGGTAAGCGTTGCTGGAAAGCAATTTTATGATTCTTATAAAATCACCTTAAGTTCTAGAGAAGAAATGACAATAATTTTAAGTGATAATGTTCAAATTAGTATGAGTAAAGGAAAATTTACATTTACGCCTAATACCGATATTAAGACATTGAGACGTGATGCAGAATTTTTGCTTGCGGAAATGAAAAATGAAAACTTTACAATTGAGGAACAAGTATTTCCGATTAAAAATGTACAAATGCCAGAAAATTTATATCAAAAGTTGCAATTTTTTATAAAATTAGATGAATTACTTTCTCAAATACAATTTGAGTATACAAAGCCGTTTCCTGAAATTGCAGAATCTACAATAAAAAAATTCACGGATCTCATTGCACTGCAAGAAGGGAAAAAGAATAATTTATTCACGGAAAATGTACATACATATGATTTGGAAATTGATGGAAAATATATTCCTTTAATAGTTTTCAAAAATGAGCAAGGAGGAAGAAACAATATATATAATGCTGTATATTCCACAAGTTGCCAAACTGCAGTGGCAGATGATAAGGGAAACTATTATCGAGTACCAATACTTTCACACATTAAAGGCCATGTTATGCGGAATCTTTTCAAATATGATGCTAATGTATTTGAAAAACAAATATTTGAAGCGGACTTTAATTTGATAACAGAAAGTAGTATGAATATGGCAGGACTTAGTTTAATTCATGCGTATGATGGGGATGAGGAACATGATCCGAATTTATTAAAAATTGCAGACCGCTTATATACAAAACTAATAAAGATGTTCGGAGAAAAAAATATTTATATTATTAACAAAATGCAAATAAAAAAGAGACAAAACTTGTTTGGGGCAAAAGAGATAGAAGTATTGTCTAAAATGAAATGTGATGATGAAAAAGAAAAGTGTGGAAAATATATCTTGTTAGGTGATGAGAAAATGTTAAAGCAGTCCTTTGGGCAATTATGTTTAGCAGATAAAGAAGAATTTAAAACCTATCCAATCTATATGTTGCATATGGAGCACGAAGAAAAGGTGGGAATGGTAAAAGCTAATTAGTATATCAAGTGATAACACCATGATAACAAAATCCCCTAAAACCACACGGACACAGCGGAAAACCCGTATTTTCCCACACAAAATGAACGAAAAATAACCATTTAGCTTCTGCAACACACCATTCTGATACCGTGAAGGTGGACGTACTGTAGGATCAGGCCGTGTTGCTACTGTTATCGAGTAATCTGCACGATTAGCAATGAGCAGTGCAAGGTCGAGGAAAATATCCCATGGGAGTTTACTCACAGAAGGATATTTGACGAAGGACTTATAGGGCGAATGCCCGTGACCGAGATGGAGCGTAGCGAAATTGAGGTATGCACTGCGAATATATCTGAATATAGAGTACCGTAAGGTACATTGTGTCCAAACGTAAGATTACCCCGGAACCTTTTGGTTTCCGGGGTTTTTCTGTTGCGTGGAAATAAATTTTCTATCTAATTCCAGAACCAAATCCCCCCTGCCTGCATCTAATTAGTGTAAAATAAAAGAAATAAACGCGCGCAAACTACTCCGGTCGGACAGAAGGAGACAACCAACAATGACAAGAGATGTATTTATCAGAGAAATACGGCAGTCAGAATCCATGCTGTATCATGTGGCAAAGTCTATTCTGAAAAATGATTCAGACTGTGCAGATGCCGTACAGGAAACACTTTTGAAAGCTTATGAAAAACTGCATACATTGAAACAGGATCAGTTTTTTCGAACCTGGATTACACGGATACTGATCAACGAGTGCAATGGGGTGCTGCGAAAAAGGAAATGTGTAATCTCCTACGAGGAATATATGGAAAATGCAGGTACGGCAGAAAATAAAAAATATACGCATTTGTATATGGCTATTCTGAATCTTCCGGAAGAGCTGAGGATTCTGGTAACGCTGTATTATATAGAAGGTTTTTCTCAAAAGGAGATTGTAGAAATCCTGCATACGCAGGAAGGAACAATCAAAAGCAGACTTTCACGGGCAAGAGCTCTTTTGAGGGAACAGCTTACAGAAGAGAGAAGCCGTCCCTCAATAAAAGCAGCAGGAACTAAGATGCAGTTACGGTAGAAGGAGGAGCAATTATGTCAGATCATAACTGGAAAAAAGCAGCGCCGGAAGTACCGGAAGAATTTCATATGAAATTCGAGGAAACGTTAAAGCAGATTGAAAATAATAAAATCATTCATTATAAAAAGAAAAGCAGAAAAATGATGATACGGATACTTGCCACAGCGGCCATACTATGCAGTCTTGCAGTCACTACCATTGTGGCAGGGGAGCTTTTTCAGTGGAACGATGTGTTAAAGAAAAGGCTGAATCCATCAAAAGAACAGCAGGAGTTTCTGGCAGATCAGGGATATATCAAAGGAATTGGCCAGTCCCAGACACAGAATGGAGTGACTATCACGCTTGTAAATACAGTTCAGGATCAGAATCTTCTGTATGCACTATTTAAAATAGAAACAGACGACAGTATTTCTATGGATGATACCACATCCTTTGAGGATGGTCTGAATATTAAAATTGACGGAACCTCCACATATGACATGGATGAACTGGGAAGCTATGGGGCAGGGGCCGGACTGGCGTATCCTGAGGGAATATCGGATATCTCCCCACACTTGCAGTATTATGAAGTTTCTCTGTCATATAATGGCGATTATGACCTCAGTGGTAAAACTGTTCAGATGGAGCTGAAGAACCTGACCCAGGGAGGGGATAAAACAGAGGATGGAGAAGTAGTGGCGGAAGGTGTCTGGAAATTTGAATGGACGCTGGATGAGATCCGATCCATGACGAAGCTGGATGTAAACCGGAAGTGTGATTTTGGAGGATATGAGATCACAGTAGATGCCATGGAGCTTTCTCCTTTGAAATATACTCTTTATATGGATTATGAGGAGGCCATGAAGGTGTATGAGGATGAAAGAAACCGGTTTGAATATAATGGTGATGATCCCGGCATGGATCTTACAGGAAGAACACATATAGACCAGGTTCGCTATGAAGACGGTACGGTTGTAAAAATGGATTATGAATCCGGCGGCGGCATTGGCGGAGGCGGAGAAAGCTGGGATGAAGAAAATAAAACAGTGAAAATTTCAGGAGGCTTTGCACAGGCGATCGACGTGGAAAAACTGGAAGCAGTACATTTTGGAAACGTAGATTCCTGGCTAACAGTAAAATAAAAACAGAAAAACGGGTACTTCTGTTTGAAAATCAGGGGATATTTCTGAATCAACAGCGTCTAATATACAGAAACACATTACCGGCCGGTAAGGAAAGGAGTAAAGAATTGACAAAAGAAAATCTTGGCAGGCTGATTTTGGAATCAGAACGCCAAATGTACCTTACTGCAAAGACCATTCTTCGTAATGATCAGGACTGTGGAGACGCGATTCAGGAAGCGATTGTAAAGGCATTTCAGAAGATAGATACTTTACGACAGGATAAGTATGCAAAAACCTGGCTGATGCGGATATTGATCAATGAATGTTACAGTCTGCTTCGCCGGGAAAGCCGCTATGTTTCCATGGAGGAAATGAGGGAGCTTTCCATTGGGGAAGCAGAGGAGAAAAGGGATTACAGTAATCTTTATTCAGCTGTGAACTCTCTAAAGGAGGAACTTCGGATTCCGGTGATCCTGTATTATGGAGAGGATTTCAGTATTAGGGAAATCGCACAGATTCTGGAAATTACAGAAGGGGCGGTACAGAAACGGCTTTTTCGGGCGCGGATGCAGCTAAGGGACAGACTTACGCAAATGGAGGTACCCATATGAGACTGGAAGAGATCAAAAAAGAGCTGCCTGAGACTCCTGATTTTATCCACAGGATGATCGTGGAGGAGGTAGAAAACCAACTGGGGAAAAAAGGCACGGCAGTCAGCATAAGAACTCCCCGGAAAAAAAGAAAATGGAGCCCTGCTCGTGCGGCTGCTGTGGCAGCTCTGTGCGTTCTTGGATTTTCCACAGTGGCTTACGCAGGATATCAGTTATACACCATGTATGTGGAAAAACAGGGGAAATATGGAATTTCTGCGGGGATAACTATGGAAAAAGCCTCCGCTTCCCTTATAGTTCCAGATGAAATTCCCCAGGTGAAGATTCAGGCCGGATATATTCCGGAAGGAATGGAATGGGTAGATGACGCTTCTGGAAAAACAAGGCTTTTTTACTCAGAAACACCGGATCAGGGAGGGATTTCCATAGGAACGGTACTTCTGGACAGTGATGACACGGATCAGATTCTTACGGAAACAGGAGTAATAGAAAGTGAGAAAAGAACTTTTGGCAGCAGAGAGGGAATTTACCTGAGATTTCAGGATCTGGAGCAGGATAAAACTTTTAACCAGGTAATCTATCTTCTGTGCCCGGAGGAATACCAGGTTGTCATCATGAACATCGGAGATGATGTGACAAAAGAAGATGCGGTAAAATTTGCAGAAAATCTTTCTTTTGTGAAAACAGGTGAAATGGAGAAAACAGAAAACCTGTATTCCTGGAGTGAATACGTTTCACCGGAAACGGAAGAGGCGGAGTCTTTGGAGACTTCCATAGCAGAGAACGAGCTTCCTGTAGTAAAACCGGGGGAATGGCTGGAACAGAGAGTAACAGGTGAAACAGAAAACGGAGAATATCTGGAACTGGATGAGATTCAGATGAGGGTAGATTCCGTACAGGTTTCTGACGATCTCAGTCTTCTGGATGGCGCAGTGCTTCCGGACGGATGGAAGGAGGCTCTGGGAAGCAACGGAAAGCTTGCAGAAAATAACCTGTCTTATATAAAAAGAGGAGACGGTGTGGAAACTCTGGATCAGGTGGTGAAGACAGAAACACTGAACCAGAAGCTGCTTTTTGTGACGGTCACCTACAAAAATCCAACGGAAACACCTGTTTATCATATGCTGTATCATGGATGTCTGATGCTGATTGATAAAAAGGATGGAATGTATTCGGTCAGAGATGTTGAAGCTGAAAATTTTCAGAAAGACGGTGTGGAATACGATTTTGTAACAGGAGATGGTGTTGCCTCCAGTACAGATATGACTTACTACAGTATTCATGACGACTATGGAAACGGCGGAAATTATATTCCTGTGCTGAAAGCAGGAGAAGAGGTGCAGGTGGACATGGCATGGATCGTAAACGAACCGGATCTTTCTAAGGCGTTTCTCAACCTTTCCGGCGAAGGTGCCTGCTGGGAATTTACCGATACGGTAAAAGAAGTCGGGCTGGTGGACATCCGACAATAGCAAAAACCTGGAATATTTGCAGATGATCTGGTGTTTTGTATATTTTTTTCGAGAAAAGCTTGACTTTATACTTACTACAACCCTTATAATGAAGCCATAAAATCACAGTGATTGAAAGATGGCACCATCAGAAACGCAAAGAGCAGGAGCGAAAGGAGCGTAGTAAGTATTATGAATATGAAAGAAGCGGAAAATCTCAGTGGTATTTCCGGACAGAATATACGCTATTATGAAAAGCAGGGGCTGATCAGTCCCAAAAGGAACCGGATCAATTCCTACAGAGAATATGGAGAAGAGGATATCCGGATATTAAAGACTATTCGTATGCTGAGGATGCTGGATATGCCCATTGACCAGATTCGTCTGATCCTTAAGGGAGATTTGTCTATGGGAGATGCTTTGGACATGCAGAAGGTCAGGCTGGAGGTACAGGCAAAGAAGCTGCAGTCTGCTATCAGTTTTTGTGAGCAGATGGGAAAAGAGAAAGCGACTCTGGAGGATCTGGATATAGACAGCTGTCTGGAAAAGATGGAAAAGAATACAGCCAGAGACGGATACTTTACCCGCTGGGTGGAGGATTACAAAAAGATCGCACGGGAAGAGGCGCAGAGGGTCTTTACCTTTATACCGGATGATGCGGTGACAAATCCCCGGGAATTTACAAATGCGCTTCTGGCGTATGCCAAAGAAAAGAACCTGAATCTTGTGATCACAAAAGAAGGAATGTATCCGGAGTTTGAGATCGACGGAGTGGAGTACCGGGCAGAACGAAATTATGGAAGAGCCTATCGGGTACCGGTAGCAGTGATCCATTGTGAAATGATCCATCCGGAACTGTATGAGACGGAAATGGAGCCGAAACGCCGCCGGGGTCTGAAACTGCTGTATCATTTTCTTCCGGCGGCTGGCTTTATCTTTTTGATCTTCCTTATGATGGGAGGTACAGGAGGGCTTCCTCTTTCAGAGTTTTTTACCACGAAAGAGGGTATGATTCTTTTGGTATTGATCGTAATCATGGGAATTGCAGAATTCATCCATTTTTATCTGCTTTATCGAAATATGGATGGTCCGGAATAACGCCGGACAGAGCTTATTATAAAGCGTTTAAAAAATTCAGGGATCCCACGGGATTTTCCGTACCTTTTTCCAACAGTACGATCAGTCCCCGGATGGTTTCCCCGATTTCCTCGGGAGTGGAAGGCACCAGGGTGTTGTCCAGTTTGATGGACAGCACGATCAGTACGATTTCAGCCAGGGCGGCGGGATAGTCAAAGTGGATCTCGCCGCTGTCAATCCCCTGCTGGATGATCTGGGTCAACGTGGGTTTCAGCTCGCTGATCAGATGTTTCAGATACTGGTGGTGGAGAAAGGTTTCTGCCTGGGCGCTTTCTGCTTTTCCGCCAGAATCCTGTTTCTGGAATTCTTCTCTGGAATTCCGGCAGGCCTGAAAGATCATGGCCATTCTGGTAAAGGGAGAGATTTCCGTCTGGGTGGCCAGCTGCTTGGCAGTTTTCAGCGGTTTCTCATAATTACGTTCGACCAGAGCCTCCAGAATAGCATCCTTGGAGGGGAAATAATAATAAATACTTCCTTTGCCGATTCCGGCAGTCTGAGCAATCTCGCTTACGGAGATAGTCTGTATATTTTTTTTGTCTAATAATTCCTGGAAGGCATCCAGGATTCTGTTGTACTTTTCTGAAGATGGCATATGTCATCCGTCTCCTTTGATTTAAAATAACGGATTTTCAATAACTGTAATCCTAAGTATACCACACATGATACCATAGTTCCAATTATAAAATCTGGACAGAAAAAACAGATTCCTGTTCAAAAAATTTGGGGAAAAGCAACATTGACCGATGGTCGAAAAGATGATAGATTAAATATAAACAAATTCGACTTACGGTCGAAAAACAAAAGGGAGGATGTTTGTTATGACATATGCGGATTTTTTTGCGCAGATCAAAGGAAAATTTATGGAGGCGGATGTGAGTAATATTGCAGAACATCTGGCTTATCAGTTCAATATTGTTGGCGAAGCAGAAGGCATTTTTTATGTGGAAGTAAAAGAGGGGAAACTTTATGTGGAACCTTATGAGTATTTTGACAGGGACGTCATGTTTACAGCATCGGCTGAGACGTTTATGAAGATCGCAGAGAAGAAGCTGGATCCGGTTATGGCATTTACCATGCAGAAAATGAAGGTGGAAGGAAATTTTGACAAAGCCCTGAAACTGAAAGAACTGATCGACAGCAAAAAGTAAAGCGGCAGAGGTTATGGGCATGAAAAAATGGATAAGTGGAGCAGCAGCGCTTCTTGGACTGCTGACGATTTCTGAAATGGGAAGCGCGGCATATTTTTACCGCAGAACCATGAAGAGAAGCAATGCAAAAAAAGAGAGAACGGTAAAGATGGCAGGTACAGACTGGAATCAGTACATGCCGTTGATCCAGGAAAGAAAAGCATATATGCTGGCGCAGCCTCATGAAGACGTATATCAGGAAACAAAGGATGGACTGCGGCTCCATGCCACATATTTTCCAGGACCGGATCGCTCTAAGGTCGTGATCTGCTTTCATGGTTATACCAGCGAGGGGATGAGCGATTACATCGGACTTTCAGATTATTATATGAAAAAAGGCTATGGAATGCTTCTTCCGGATGCCCGGGCACATGGAAAAAGTGAGGGAACCTATATAGGATTTGGATGTCTGGACCGCTATGATGCGCTGGGCTGGATCAACTGGGTCATAGAGCAGTGCGGACCCCAGGTACAGATTCTTCTCCATGGAAATTCCATGGGAGGTTCTACTGTGCTGATGACGGGCAGTCTGGAAGAGCTTCCGGATCAGGTAAAAGGGATCATTTCGGATTGTGCATTTACTTCGCCGAAGGAAGTTTTTACCCATGTGCTCCATTCCATGTATCATCTTCCGGCGTTTCCTATGATCCAGATATCAGACCGGATCAACAAAAAGAAGGCTGGTTATGGTCTGGACGAATGTAACGCAGCACGGGAAGTACAGAAGGCGAAGGTTCCGCTTCTTCTGATCCATGGGGATGCGGATACGTTTGTGCCGGCAGGCATGTGTGAAAAAATATATGAAAACTGTACAGTTCCTGCCACAAGGCTGATCATTTCGGGCGCAGCCCATGCAGAAAGCTATTATAAAGACATGGAAGCCTATGAGAAGGCTTTGGATACATTTATCGGAGGTATTGTCAAATGATGAGAACAAGAAAAGGATATCCTGTTTACCCGCTGACAGCAGCTCAGAAATTTCATTTGTTTTATCAGAGCTTCTGTCCAAAAAAAGAGGTTCTGAATATAGGAACAAGCCTGACCATCGAGGTGGAACTGGATTTTGAACTTCTGAAGCAGTGTATTTATAAAGCCTATGAACGATGTGAGTCCATGCGGCTTCGTTTTGCACACGATAAAGAAGGCACTTATTATCAGTATGTAGTGGAGAAAGAAGAACGGGATATTGAATTTGTGGACTTTTCTCAGGGAACCATGGAAGAGGCGGAAAAAACCATGAGAGCCTGGACGGCTGTTCCTTTTAAACGGGATGATTCTCCTATGAACCGTATTGTGATGATCAAAATGCCGGAAGGCTATAACGGAATTTATTTTCTGGCAGACCATATGACTATGGACGCCCAGTCCCTGATCTGTTTTATGAAAGACATCATCGAACTGTACTGCAGCACCCAGTATGAGGGTGTGGAACCTCCGAAGGAAATGGCTTCCTATATTGAGCAGCTGAAAAAAGATCTTGCTTATGAAGCCGGATGCAGAGCGAAGCAGCGTGATGAGGAATTTTTCAAAAATCTTATTGCAGAGTCAGAGCCGATCTTTAACGGCATTGACGGAACCAGACTTCTGGATGAAGTTCGTGATCGCTATCAAAATCCGGAAGAGCGGGCAGTGGTAGACGTATCGGATTCTGTAGATTCTGAACTGGATATCTTCCATCTGGAGGAAGAGCCGACAAAACGACTGATGGATTTCTGCGAAAAGTACCATGTTTCTCTGGCATGTCTTCTTCTCATGGGACTTCGCACTTACTTTCAGAAAGAAAACGGCAATGATGATGTTTCCATTAATACAGCCATTGCCCGCCGTGCGACACTGAAGGAGAAAAAATCAGGAGGAACCAGGATCCACTCTTTCCCGTTCCGTACTGTGATCTCTCAGGACAAAACCTTTCTGGAAGGAATCTATGAGATCCGTGACCGCCAGAATGAAATGTTCCGTCATGCAAACTATGATCCGGTTTCCTATTTTGCAGAGAGAAGCCGCAGGTATGCGACCAGAAAGGGACATACGTATGAGCCAATGGCACTTACCTATCAGCCAATGACCTTGAGAGAAAAAGGCCTGGAAAAGCTGGGAGATATTAAATACAGGACAAAATGGTATCCAAACGGCGCAACTACCCAGGCCATGTATCTGACCGTAATGCATCGTCCGGAGGACAATGGTCTGGACTTTAATTTTGAGCACCAGATCAAGGTTGTATCCAGAGAAAAGCTGGAGTATTTATATTATTATCTCTGTAAGATCATGTTTAAGGGAACAGAGAATCCAAACCTTCCAATAGGAGATATTATTAAGCTCATCTAAGAGGATAAAATACCTGGCTGCCGGGATAAAAGAGCAAAGGAAGCGGCAGACAGAAGCAAAACAAAGAATATATAAGGAGAAGAAATATGTTTGAGAAGCTGGTAGAAATAATCTGTAATTATGTGGAGGTGGAGCCGGAGAATGTTACACCGGAATCCAGATTCATGGAAGATCTGGGATTTACCTCGTTTGATTTTATGAGTATGCTGGGAGATCTGGAGGATGAGTTTGACATTGAGATCGATCAGCAGGAAGCAGCAGACATCCGAACAGTAGGAGAAGCTGCCTCATATATGGAGCGCTTATCTGAATAAGAAAAAGAAGGAAGGAAAAGGTGAAAAAATGGCAGAGACCATACGTGAGATCGTCATTCAGGCGGCAGAGGAATTTGGAGACGGAGATGCGGTTCGATATAAAACCGGAAAAAAAGAAATTGCATCAAAATCTTATGCAGAATTAAAAAGAGACAGTGAACGTTTTTCCTGTGTGCTGGAAAAGCTGGGAGAACAGGGAAATCATGTAGCGATCGCAGGAATGACTTCCTATACCTGGCTGACAGCTTATCTGGGAACCGTCAACAGTGCAAGTGTGGCAGTTCCTCTGGACGTATCTCTTCCTGCGGAGGAGATGTGCGAACTGATCCACCGGGCAGACGCATCCGTTTTTGTTGTGGATGAGATCCGCAGAGATGTTGCAGCCATTGTGAAGGAGCGGTGCCCAAAACTGAAATATCTGATTTCCATGCAGAAAGAGGAATCGGATGAAGAAGCGCTTTCCTTCCGGAGGCTGATGGAAGAAGCAGAGGATGCCTGCAAGATCAGCCCTTCTCCGGAGGATCTCTGTACTATTATGTTTACTTCCGGAACAACAGGAAAAAGCAAGGGCGTTATGCTTACCCACAGGAATCTGGCAGAAAATGCCACCTGCCTTGACATGAAGCTTCCGAAACGTACAGTCGTCTTGTCTGTACTTCCGGTTCATCATGCCTATTGCCTGACCATGGATATTCTTAAGGGAATGACACTGGGAGCGATCATCTGCATCAATGATTCACTTCTTCGTGTGGCAAAAAACATTAAGCTGTTCCAGCCCAATATGATTCTGATGGTGCCGCTGATGATCGAGACTATGGCAAAGAAACTGGAAGATGCCGAAGGACTGCCTCCTGAGATTGTGAAAAAGGAAGTATTTGGAGAGAACTTCCATACCATCTGCAGTGGCGGCGCATATTTGAATCCTGCTTATATCGATCTGTTCCGGCGTTATGGCATCACGATCCTTCAGGGATATGGAATGACAGAATGTGCTCCGGTCATCAGCACAACTGTTCCATGGAATATCCGCAAAGAGTCTGTAGGGCAGCTTCTACCCAACTGTGAAGCAAAGACCGTAGATAAGGAACTCTGGGTAAGGGGAAGCAGTGTGATGAAAGGCTATTATAAGATGCCGGAAGAGACTGCCGAAGCGCTTACGGAGGACGGATGGCTTCGCACCGGAGATCTGGGCTATGTGGACGAAGAGAGATTTGTGTATCTGACCGGAAGAAAGAAAAACCTGATCATTACTAAAAATGGTGAGAATGTTTCCCCGGAGGAACTGGAAAATAAAATCGGCGAACATCGTCTGGTGCAGGAGATCCTGGTAAGAGAAAAGAACGGTGTTATCGAGGCAGAGATCTTCCCGGATTATGAGTACGCAAAGAAAAAAGAAATCACAGAGATCCAGACTGTGCTGCAGGAAGTGGTGGATGCTTATAACAAAACGGCGCCTGCTCATAAAAGAGTTTACAGTCTTAAGGTCAGAGATACAGAATTTGAAAAAACACCTTCCAAAAAAATAAAAAGATATTAAAAATATTTCCCCGGAACGAAGCGTTTCCGGGGATTTTTGTCTTCTTGATTTTTCTCTTCTGATACCATACAATAAGACTGTGAGATACATTTTATCAAAGAAAAGTGGAGCAGAAAAGATGAAGAAACAAAGACGATTACAACTGATCTCCCGCTTTTTTGCGGGAGCCAGAGGTGCTTTTGCGGCAGGGGGGGGGGGGCCCCCTTTTTTTTTCCATAGGAAGT
>UQLX01000043.1 GCA_900541985.1 uncultured Blautia sp.
GATAGGGGTAGTTTGCGCTTTTTTGGCTATTCTGAAGGTTTTGTTTCATAGTAAAAGTGAGCGTGGCAACTGGAAAGAAACGCTCCCAGAAATTTATTCCAATTTTAGCTAACTGGCATTAGGATTTAACCCCACGCTTGGAAATTAAAAGAAAATCCGTGGGCACTGCACGGACTGAGCTGCATTTATCTTCTGCAGGAAAAAAGGGAAAAAGCGGTTTCCTGTATCACAAAAGGAATGGCGCTGAGGGCAGAGGATGCTTCTTACATCAAGGAAGGATTTCGTATTCTCTCCTTCTGTGAGGCTTACGAAGAAATCTGTACGATATACAAGAGTCTGGATAAAAAACTCCGTAAAAACAACCGGATCTGTTTCGGATATATCAATGCGCTTCACAAACTGGGGAAAGATGAGAAAGCTTATAAACTCCTGGAAAAGGATGGGGGAATGATCCTGGAAGATATCCGGGAAGGAGAGGATTCCATTGGGCAGCTGTGGAGCGAACTGTATGAAAAACTATTTGAAGAGAAAGCAGAAATCCCTCACAAATATAATTTCAAGGCAATATAAGTGCAAAATTAAAAGGGCTTTTTACAGCCCTTTTAATACGTTTATCAGTTTTTGGTTATGCTCCGGAAGCATGATACAGAATCGAACAAATTCACCTTCAAGACACTGGAAAGAGGAGCAGTCCCGGATCATCAGCCCCTGGCGGATGCAGGCTTCAAATACCTGGAAAGAGGTCAGATCCGGCTGGACGATCTGCAGAAGGAGAAAGTTTGCATAGGCCGGATATACTTTAAAAGCCGGAAGTTCCTTCAGCTCCTGATATAATTTTTTTCTTTCAGAAAGGATCAGATCCCGCGTTTTCTGAATATAGTCCTTGTCCTTTAGAAGCAGCTCTCCGGTAAAAGCCCCCAGACTGTTTAAAGACCAGGGAATCTGTTTTTCTTTCATCTGGGAGAGGAACTTCCTGTTTCCGCTGATTCCATAGCCAAGACGCATGCCTGGTGCGGCAAAGAATTTGGATACGCCCCGGAGAACCATGAGATTATCGAATTCCTGCGTCAGAGGAACAGAAGTGACTGCGGCAATATCCGGTGCAAATTCCACATAAGTTTCATCGATCATTACAAAGATATTTTTCTCCTGACAGAAGCTTAAAAGCTTTTTCATATCCTCCTGCAAAATGGCGGAGGAGGTTGGATTGTTGGGATTGCACAGGATCAGAAAATCATAGCCTTTTTCCAGAGTCCGACACAGATCTCCTATATCAAGTGCAAATGCGCTGCTTTCCTGTAAATGATAATATTCCTGTGTGCTTCCGGAAAATGCCAGTTCCCGGGAATATTCAGAATAAGTGGGTCCAAGAATCAGGGTATGCTTTGGAGCGCGTTCCTGGATCAGAAGTGCGATCAGCTCGCTGGAGCCGTTTCCCGGGAGGATAAAATCAGCGGGTATGCCGCAGTATTCCGAAATTGTATTTCGTAAAGAGGTATATTCTCTGTCCGGGTAGGAAGACAGAAGATCAAGGTTTTTGGACAGTTCTTTTTTGGCATTGGGAGAAAGTCCCAGAGGGTTTACGTTGGCGCCGAAATTGATAATATCGTCTTTTTTTAAATGATAATATTCACATATTTTTTCAATATCACTTCCGTGAAAAACAGGTCTTGAAGTCATGGGAACAATCTCCTCTCTATAGCAGTTTTTTCTTTATCATATAGCATTTTTACCTTGTGTGCAATAGATTGCAGGTGATTTGGGATATATTGACACGGCTGCTGTGTGAGAGTAGAATTGCATACATAAATGTAAAGTATTAAGGCATAAAGGTGCCGGGACCCTATTTATAAATCCCGCAGAAAATGATTGGAAAGGAGAAGAACCATGAGACTGGAAATTGTGCAGGAAGCACTTAAAAAGAAGAATATCAGCTATCAATATACAGAAGAGGATGGATGTGGAAGCCTGGATTTTATGTTCCGTGGTCTGAGCTTTCATGTGTGGGAATATTATGACAGTATCTGGGGTGCAGAGACGAATATCTACGAAGCGGGAAGAAGCCAGGACATAGAAGGCGACTATGAACAGGAGATCGCGCGGGAGATTCTGTCCTGGCCGGATATGATCGCATGATTAAAATGCAGGAAAAGAAACAGGGATACGGGGATTACTGTTCAGTATCCTTTGATATATTAGGATAAAAGGCTATATAGTAGCTGCAAATAGTAAATATACAGACTTTGGAGAGAGTCTATAAACACTACTATTAAATCAGGAGAAAATCTGTTGTCTTTAAAGTGAATAATGGATTGTAATAATAAGATGGTAAGGAAAAAATATATTAAAATGCTGAAAGCATTTCTGGGTAGAACGAATGAAAATAATTTATACAAGGTGAGAGCCAAATATGCAGAGTATTATGATACATGTTCGTTGCAGGAAAATTTAGTAATAATAGAAAGTAATCAGGGAAAAAGTATTTCTGAAAAAGAATATCGGATTTTGAAAACGCTTTATCAGATTAATGAAAATAAAAAATATCAATTAGTTGTGGCAGTTTGTTCGGGTAAAGAAAAAGAAATTAGAAACTTTTTGAATCATAAAAAGCTATATGGTGTAAAGGTTGCGGTAATTCACACGAAATATTACTGTAAGGTGTTGGCAACAGCACATTTTTTGGTTAATAATTATGCTTTTCCTTCATATTTTATAAAACATACCGGACAGATTTATATTAATACAGGGTGTGAAAATTATGTGGAATATATTGAAAAGGAAAAAATACAGGATTTTACAGGCTTTGGAAACATACAAAGGAATTTGATTATGGCAGATTATATAATATGCCATAATGAAAAATATCGTAGTAATCTGGAAAAAAGGTTTATGCTTAACCCCCTTTTTATGGGAAACTATATTACTATGGAAGATTGTTCGAGAAAGAATAACTCGGACAGAGGAGCGGATTCTGGGGAACAGGAGATGGTGCAAATTGTTTTTGAGCGTAGGCGCAAAGAAGATAAGCGAGTTATAAAAAATGAAATAGATGAGAAACAGAATGTGCTGATTTATGGAGGGGCACTCCTGAAAAATGGGATTACTACTGCTTTAAAAGGGCTATTGAATCATGTTGACCTGGATGAAAGAAATTATATATTATTAGTAAATGAAAAAGATGCGGAAAAAAATATAGAGTTACTACAGGAATTAGATGAAAGGCTTAGCTGTGTACTGATAGAGGGAAAAAAACTGTTAACAGATACAGAGGCGATAGTGAGTTACCTGTATTTCAAATTTAATATAGAAAATAATTATATCTTTTCAAAAATTAAACATATATACAAACGAGAAGTGAAAAGATTATTTGGATCGGCATGCTTTCATGCGGCAATCCATTTTTCGGGATATGAAAAGGAAATTGTTCATTTGATATCAGAAATGGATTCCAGAAAAATAATATTTGTTCATAATAATATGAATGAAGAGAGAAGAACGAAAAGTAATTTTCATGTACCATCCATAAAATATGCATATACATCATTTGATTATATTGCAGGTGTGCGCGGTACTATGAAAAAAGAAATTGAAGAGCTTTTGGAAAGGAATGTTGATGAAAAAATCAGAATTGTACATAATCTTAACGATATAGAGACGATTATTGAAAAGTCTGAAAGAGAAATTGAATTTGAGGAAGAAACAACGTCTACACATACAATTGAAGAAATTGAGAAAATATTGAATGATCAGAAAAATCTTAAATTTATTTCTATTGGACGTTTTTCAGTAGAGAAGGCGCATGAACGTTTATTAGAGGCTTTTGAACAGTTTTGCAGGAAAAATCCCAATAGTTATTTGATTCTTATAGGGGGGTATGGGCCTTTATATCAGACAACAATGGATAGAGTCCATAAAAGCGTGTGTCAGAAACAGATTGTAGTGATAAAGAGTATGAGTAACCCATACCCTGTCTTGATGAAATGCAATGCGTTTTTCTTAGCTTCTTTTTATGAAGGCTTACCAATGACGATAATGGAAGCGCTGATCTTGGGTGTTCCAGTTATATCTGTTGATATAGATGGACCTCGCCAGTTTTTGGAGCAAGGCTATGGAGAACTGGTGGAATCATCTGTAGAAGGGCTCTTGTTAGGTATGGAAAGAGTGCAGAGAAGAGAACTTTGTTTGCGGGATTTTGATGCATATGAGTTTAACAAGCAGGCATTACAGGAATTTGAAGCGTTATTAAAAAATTGATATGAGATGTGCCATTAGCTACATTGGGCAGAGCTGATTGTTGAGGCTCTGCCCATGTTTGCATTATAAATCAAAAAAGTCTTGACATAGTAGTTTCCATATGTTATTCTATATGAGAACGCTGCCGAAGACAGTAGGTGCCGTAAGGCATAAGGATCAAAACGCCTACCGAGGACTTAGTATTCTGATAAGATTACAGGAGACCTTACTGTCGTGGTACAGTAGGGCTTTTTTTTATCTCAGTATCCATTGCAACGGCGGTATATCAAAATCTATAAGGAGGTGTACCATTTATGGCAAAAGTAGAACTGAAACAACCAATCGTAGAAGAAATCGCAAACAGCATTAAAGACGCTCAGTCAGTAGTTCTGGTAAACTACAGTGGTCTTACTGTTGAACAGGACACTGTTCTGCGTAAGGAATTAAGAGAAGCTGGGGTTCAGTATAAAGTTTACAAAAACACAATGATGAACCGTGCTTTTGCAGGAACAGACTGTGAATGCCTTTCCAAACATCTGGAAGGTACAAACGCACTGGCAATCTCTGCTACAGATGCGACAGCACCTGCAAGAATCCTTGCCAAATATGCGAAACAGTTCCCGGCACTGGAACTGATCGCTGGTGTGGTTGAAGGAAACTACAATGATCAGGCTGGAATCCAGGCTCTGTCCCAGATCCCGTCCAGAGAAGAACTTCTTGGAAAACTTCTTGGAAGCATTCAGTCTCCGATCACAAACTTCGCTCGTGTGCTTAATCAGATTGCAGAGGCACAGGGAGGAAACACAGAAGCAGCGGCTGAATAAGGCCGGCATAAATTAAAAAAATAATATTATATGGAGGGAAATTAAAATGGCAAAATTAACAACAGAAGAATTTATTGCAGCAATCAAAGAGTTATCTGTATTAGAGTTAAATGATCTTGTAAAAGCTTGTGAGGAAGAGTTCGGTGTATCCGCAGCAGCAGGCGTTGTAGTTGCAGCAGCAGGTGCAGCAGGCGAGGCAGCTGAAGAGAAAGACGAGTTCGACGTAGAGCTTACAGAAGTAGGCCCGAACAAGGTTAAAGTTATCAAAGTTGTTCGTGAAGTAACAGGTCTTGGCCTGAAAGAAGCTAAAGCTGTAGTTGACGGTGCTCCGAAGGTAGTTAAAGAGGGCGCTTCCAAAGCTGAGGCTGAGGACATCAAAGCAAAACTGGAAGCAGAGGGAGCAAAGATCACTCTGAAATAATTCAGTATGAACAAAAGAGACAGCGCAGGGACGCCGCAGGTGTTCCTGCGTTTCTTTTTGTGAAAAAAATAAAAAATCAGTTGACAGGTTGACAGAGCTATGTTATAGTGAAAAATGCTATATTATGGCAAGATATGCCTGTTTGCCTTAAATTACAGACAGGATCATGTTATAATAAATAAAAAAACAGGGGTGAAACGTCAATGGAAAAAAACAGAATTCGTTCTGTAAAAACTGGAAAAAGCATGCGTATGAGCTACCAGAGACAAAAAGAAGTCCTGGAAATGCCGAATCTGATCGAAGTCCAGAAAGATTCCTACAAATGGTTCCTCGATGAAGGGTTAAAAGAAGTATTCGATGATATTTCTCCGATCGCGGATTACGGCGGAAAGCTTAGTCTGGAATTCATCGACTTTACATTTGACGCAAAGGATGCGAAGTATACAATTGAGCAGTGTAAAGAACGTGACGTGACTTATGCCGCACCTTTGAAGGTTCGAGTGAGACTGATTAACAAGGAAACAGAAGAGATCAACGAACACGAGATTTTCATGGGAGACCTTCCGTTAATGACGGAAACAGGTACATTTGTGATCAACGGTGCAGAGCGTGTTATCGTAAGCCAGTTGGTACGTTCCCCTGGAATCTATTATGCAATCGCACATGACAAAGTTGGTAAAAGGTTATTTTCCAGTACCGTAATCCCCAACAGAGGTGCATGGCTGGAGTATGAGACAGACTCCAACGATGTGTTCTATGTTCGTGTGGACAGGACCAGAAAGGTCCCGATCACTGTGCTGATTCGTGCCCTTGGTATCGGCACCAATGCGGAAATCGTAGATCTGTTTGGTGAGGAGCCCAAGATCCTTGCCAGCTTTACAAAAGACACTTCCACAAATTACCAGGAAGGTCTTCTGGAATTATATAAGAAGATCCGTCCGGGCGAGCCTCTTGCAGTAGAGAGTGCAGAAAGCCTGATCATGGCAATGTTCTTTGATCCAAGAAGATATGACCTTGCCAAAGTAGGACGTTACAAATTTAATAAGAAGCTTCATTTTTATAACAGAATTACAGGACATAAGCTTGCAGAAGCAGTTGTTGATCCGTCTACAGGCGAGATTCTTGCAGAAGAAGGCGCAAATGTAACAAAAGAACTGGCTTACAGGATTCAGAATGCAGCCGTTCCTTTTGTCTGGATTCAGGGCGAAGAACGTAAGATCAAAGTCCTTTCCAACCTTATGGTGGATATTGCGGCTCATGTGGAGCTTGACTGCGATCCGAAGGAACTGGGTATTACAGAATTAGTATATTATCCAGTCCTTGAAAAAATTCTGGAAGAAAATGACAGCATTGAGGATATCAAGGATGCGATCCGCAGAGATATCCATGATCTGATTCCGAAGCATATCACAAAGGAAGATATTCTTGCTTCCATTAACTATAACATGCACCTGGAATACGGCCTTGGAAATGATGATGACATCGATCATCTGGGCAATCGTCGTATCCGTTCTGTGGGTGAATTGCTTCAGAACCAGTACCGTATCGGTCTTTCCAGACTGGAAAGAGTGGTACGCGAGCGTATGACAACTCAGGACACCGAGAATATTTCTCCGCAGTCCCTGATCAATATCAAGCCTGTAACCGCGGCAGTGAAAGAGTTCTTTGGCTCTTCCCAGCTGTCTCAGTTTATGGATCAGAACAACCCGCTTGGTGAGCTGACCCATAAGAGACGTCTGTCTGCCCTGGGACCGGGAGGTCTGTCCCGAGACAGAGCCGGATTTGAGGTTCGAGACGTTCACTACTCCCATTACGGACGTATGTGCCCGATCGAAACTCCTGAGGGTCCGAACATCGGTCTGATCAACTCCCTTGCATCCTATGCAAGAATCAATCAGTATGGTTTTGTTGAGGCGCCGTACAGAAAGATCGATAAAACAGATCCGTCCAATCCGGTTGTAACTGACGAGGTTGTCTACATGACAGCCGACGAGGAAGATAATTACCATGTAGCACAGGCCAATGAGCCTCTGGATGAAAGCGGACACTTTGTCCATAAAAACGTATCCGGTCGTTTCCGCGAGGAGACACAGGAGTACGAGAGACATATGTTTGATTACATGGATGTATCTCCTAAGATGGTATTTTCCGTTGCTACAGCACTGATTCCTTTCCTTCAGAACGACGATGCCAACCGTGCGCTGATGGGATCCAACATGCAGCGTCAGGCGGTTCCGCTTCTGACAACAGAAGCTCCGGTCGTTGGAACTGGTATGGAAACAAAAACAGCGGTAGACTCCGGTGTTTGTGTGGTAGCTAAGAAATCCGGTACGGTTCTTCGTTCTACATCTACCGATATCAGTATCAAAAACGATGACGGAACAAAGGATGATTACCATCTGACTAAATTCCTCAGAAGTAACCAGAGCAACTGCTATAACCAGAAACCGATCGTGTTCCAGGGCGAGCATGTAGAGGCTGGACAGGTTATCGCAGACGGTCCTTCCACTTCCAATGGAGAGCTGGCGCTTGGTAAGAACCCGCTGATCGGATTCATGACCTGGGAAGGTTACAACTACGAGGATGCTGTTCTTTTAAGTGAAAAACTTGTTCAGGACGATGTTTACACATCTGTCCATATTGAAGAATACGAAGCAGAAGCCAGAGACACCAAGCTGGGACCGGAAGAGATCACAAGAGACGTTCCGGGTGTTGGTGATGATGCTCTGAAAGATCTGGATGAGCGTGGTATCATCCGTATCGGCGCAGAAGTACGTGCCGGAGATATCCTGGTAGGTAAGGTTACACCAAAGGGTGAAACAGAGCTTACTGCAGAAGAGCGTCTGCTCCGTGCTATTTTTGGTGAGAAGGCAAGAGAGGTACGTGATACTTCCCTTAAGGTTCCTCATGGTGAATATGGTATCATTGTGGATGCAAAAGTATTCACGAGAGAGAACGGCGATGAGCTTTCTCCTGGTGTAAATCAGTCTGTTCGTATTTATATCGCTCAGAAACGTAAGATTTCTGTTGGTGATAAAATGGCCGGACGTCACGGTAACAAGGGTGTTGTTTCCCGTGTACTTCCTGTTGAAGATATGCCGTTCCTGCCAAATGGCCGTCCGCTGGATATCGTACTGAATCCTCTGGGTGTGCCGTCACGTATGAACATCGGACAGGTGCTGGAGATCCATTTAAGTCTTGCTGCCAGAGCTCTTGGATTTAATGTAGCGACTCCTGTATTTGACGGTGCAAACGAGAATGATATCCAGGATACACTGGAGCTGGCAAATGATTATGTAAATACAGAGGACTTTGAAGAATTCCGTGCAAAATATCAGGATATTCTTGCTCCTGATGTTATGCAGTATCTGGATGAGAACAAGGCTCACAGAGAACTGTGGAAGGGTGTTCCGATCTCCAGAGACGGTAAGGTTCGTCTTCGCGACGGTCGTACCGGAGAATATTTTGACAGTCCTGTAACAATTGGACACATGCATTACCTGAAACTGCATCATCTGGTAGACGATAAGATCCATGCACGTTCCACAGGTCCATATTCTCTTGTAACACAGCAGCCGCTGGGTGGAAAAGCTCAGTTCGGCGGTCAGCGTTTCGGAGAGATGGAGGTTTGGGCACTGGAGGCTTATGGTGCATCCTATACTCTCCAGGAGATTCTTACAGTAAAATCCGATGACGTAGTAGGTCGTGTGAAAACTTATGAAGCAATCATCAAAGGTGATAATATTCCTGAGCCGGGAATTCCGGAGTCCTTCAAGGTTCTGCTGAAAGAACTTCAGTCTCTTGGTCTTGATGTCAAGGTTCTGAGAGATGATAATACAGAGGTGGAGATCATGGAGACTGTGGATTACGGCGATACAGATCTTCGTTCCGTGATCGAAGGTGACAGACATAACAGAGACCGCGAAGAGGAATCCTTCGGTAAACACGGTTACACACAGCAGGAGTTCGAGGGTGAAGAGCTTGTAGATGTGGAAGAGGAAGACGATGAAGAGGAAGATTCTTTCCTCTTTGACGACGACACTCTTGATGACGAAGAATAGAAAGGGGAAAGAATACATGGCAGAAACAACCAATACCAATGCAACATATCAGCCAATGACTTTCGATGCCATTAAGATCGGACTGGCGTCCCCTGAGAAGATCAGAGAGTGGTCCAGAGGCGAGGTCACAAAGCCTGAGACTATTAATTATCGTACTCTGAAACCGGAAAAGGACGGACTTTTCTGCGAGAGAATCTTCGGGCCGAGCAAGGACTGGGAGTGCCATTGCGGTAAGTACAAAAAAATCCGTTATAAAGGTGTTGTTTGTGACCGATGCGGTGTTGAGGTTACCAAGGCGTCTGTCAGAAGAGAGCGTATGGGTCATATCGAGCTTGCAGCTCCGGTATCTCATATCTGGTATTTCAAGGGAATCCCGTCCAGAATGGGTCTGATCCTTGATCTCTCTCCGAGAACATTGGAAAAGGTTTTATATTTTGCAAATTATATCGTACTGGATCCGGCTGATTCCGGACTCCAGTACAAGCAGGTTCTTACTGAGAAGGAATATCAGGATGCCCGTGAATCCTATGGAAATGGTTTCCGCGTAGGTATGGGTGCTGAATCCATTATGGAACTTCTCAAGGACATTGATCTGGAAAAAGATGCGGAAGAGCTGAAGACAGAGCTGGTGGATGCAACAGGCCAGAAACGTGCAAGAATTATCAAACGTCTGGAGGTTGTGGAATCTTTCCGTGAATCCGGAAACCGTCCGGAATGGATGATTATGACTGCGATCCCGGTTATCCCTCCGGATCTTCGTCCTATGGTACAGCTTGACGGCGGACGCTTTGCAACATCTGACCTCAATGATCTGTACAGAAGAATCATCAACAGAAATAATCGTCTGAAAAGACTGCTGGAGCTTGGAGCTCCGGATATCATTGTCCGCAATGAGAAGCGTATGCTTCAGGAGGCAGTAGATGCCCTTATTGATAACGGACGCCGTGGCCGTCCTGTTACCGGACCGGGAAACAGAGCGCTGAAATCCCTTTCTGATATGCTGAAAGGTAAATCCGGACGTTTCCGTCAGAACCTTCTGGGTAAACGAGTTGACTACTCCGGACGTTCTGTTATCGTTGTTGGACCGGAGCTGAAGATTTATCAGTGCGGTCTTCCGAAAGAGATGGCGATCGAGCTGTTCAAGCCTTTTGTTATGAAAGAGCTTGTTGCAAACGGTACCTCTCATAACATTAAGAATGCCAAGAAAATGGTAGAGAAGCTTGAGCCGGCAGTATGGGACGTTCTCGAGGATGTCATCAAGGAACATCCGGTTATGCTGAACCGTGCACCTACACTGCATCGTCTGGGTATCCAGGCATTTGAGCCAATCCTTGTAGAAGGTAAGGCGATCAAGCTTCATCCGCTTGTTTGTACAGCGTTTAACGCAGACTTTGACGGTGACCAGATGGCGGTACATCTTCCGCTTTCTGTTGAGGCACAGGCAGAATGTCGTTTCCTCCTGCTGTCACCAAACAACCTTCTGAAACCGTCAGACGGTGGTCCGGTAGCCGTTCCTTCACAGGATATGGTTCTTGGCATCTACTATCTGACACAGGAGAGACCGGGATATCCGGGAGAAGGCAAGTTCTTCAAGAGTGTAAACGAGGCAATTCTTGCTTACGAAAATAAAGTAATCACACTGCAGTCCAGAATCAAAGTCCGCTGCACAAAGACCATGCCGGATGGAACTGTTCTTTCCGGAAATGTAGAGTCTACACTGGGACGTTTCCTCTTTAATGAGATTCTTCCACAGGATCTGGGATTTGTAGACAGAAGCGTTCCGGGTAATGAACTTCTTCTTGAGGTAGATTTCCTGGTAGGCAAGAAACAGCTGAAGCAGATTCTGGAAAAAGTCATCAACACACATGGAGCTACCAAGACTGCGGAAGTTCTTGATGCGATCAAAGCTACCGGTTACAAGTACTCCACCCGTGCTGCCATGACAGTATCCATTTCCGATATGACTGTGCCGCCTCAGAAACCTGAGATGATCCAGAATGCGCAGAATATCGTGGATAAAATCACAAAGAACTACAAACGTGGTCTTATTACAGAGGAAGAACGTTATAAAGAGGTTGTGGAAACCTGGAAGAAGACTGACGATGAGCTTACCAGAGCTCTGCTGGATGGTCTTGACAAGTACAACAACATCTTTATGATGGCTGACTCTGGAGCCCGTGGTTCTGATAAGCAGATCAAACAGCTGGCAGGTATGCGAGGCCTGATGGCAGATACAACCGGTCATACCATTGAGCTTCCTATCAAGTCCAACTTCCGTGAGGGTCTTGATGTACTGGAATACTTCATGTCAGCTCATGGAGCCCGTAAGGGACTTTCCGATACCGCCCTCCGTACAGCCGACTCCGGTTATCTGACAAGACGAATGGTTGACGTTTCTCAGGAACTGATCGTCCGTGAGACAGACTGCTGTGAGACAAGAGACGAGATCTCCGGTATGTATGTGAAAGGATTCATGGACGGAAAAGAAGAGATTGAAAGTCTTCAGGAACGTATCACAGGAAGATTCTCCTGTGAGACGATTAAGAATAAAGACGGAGAAGTGCTTGTAAAGGCAAACCATATGATCACTCCGAAGCGTGCAGCCCGCATTGTGTCTGAGGGTGTGAACGCCGAGGGCGGTCCGATCGATCAGGTTAAGATCCGTACTATTCTTACATGTAAGTGTAAGGTGGGTGTATGTGCGAAATGCTACGGTGCTAACATGGCTACCGGAGAGCCGGTTCAGGTTGGTGAGTCTGTAGGTATCATTGCTGCTCAGTCGATTGGTGAGCCTGGTACACAGCTGACCATGCGTACCTTCCATACCGGCGGTGTTGCCGGCGGCGATATCACACAGGGTCTTCCCCGTGTCGAGGAGCTTTTTGAGGCACGTAAGCCGAAGGGTCTTGCGATCATCACTGAAATTCCGGGTATTGCAGTGATTAACGATACTAAGAAGAAACGTGAGATCATTGTAACGGATCAGGAAACAGGAGATTCCAAAACTTACCTGATTCCTTACGGATCACGTATCAAGATCATGGACGGACAGCTTCTTGAGGCTGGTGATGAGCTTACTGAAGGTAGTGTGAATCCGCATGATATCCTTAGAATTAAGGGTGTTCGTGCTGTTCAGGATTACATGCTCCGTGAGGTTCAGCGTGTATACCGTCTGCAGGGTGTTGAGATCAGCGATAAACATATCGAGGTTCTGGTACGTCAGATGCTGAAGAAGATCCGTATTGAAGATAACGGAGATACAGAATTCCTTCCGGGAACACTGGTTGATGTTCTTGATTTCGAGGAAGTCAACGAACAGCTGGAAAAAGAAGGAAAGACTCCGGCAGAAGGAAAACAGGTAATGCTTGGTATCACCAAGGCTTCCCTTGCAACAGATTCTTTCCTGTCAGCTGCATCCTTCCAGGAAACCACCAAGGTTCTGACAGAGGCGGCGATCAAGGGTAAAGTCGATCACCTTGTAGGTCTGAAAGAAAACGTTATCATTGGTAAACTGATTCCTGCAGGTACCGGCCTGAAGCGCTACAGCGCGATCAAGCTTGATACAGGAATGCCGGAAGAGGAAGAAGAGGTAGTAACAGACGAGATCATCGAAGAAGAAACGGTTGCTGCTGAGGAAACTTTTCAGGAAGCTGATGAAATAGAAGAAGATGCGGATATGGAAGAAACTGCTGAGGCAGAGGACGCATTTTCCGAAGAAGAATAAAAACCGCGTTTGCGGAAGATAAAAATACTGAAGAGGTCCTTTGAGAAAATATCTCAAAGGGCTTCTTTTTTGATTTCTTAAGATTTTATGAAAAATTATGGAATAAAATCGAAAAATACAGACAGAGAAAGTACCTCATGCTATAATATGAGCACGGATGAAAGGAGGGGGGAAGAATGGAAAAACAGCTTCCGGTTTCCGTATGGCCGGAGTGGAAGATCACAGAAAAGATCGGAGAAGGATCTTTTGGGAAAGTATATAAAGCACAGCGAACAGAACAGGGCACAACTTTTTATTCCGCGATCAAGGTTATCACAATTCCCGCAAACCAGGGGGAACTAAGCAGTGTTCGTTCTGAGAATCCGGATGAACAGTCTGTGAAGGAATATTTTCACAGTCTGGTGGAGGACTGTATTCAGGAAGTAAACACCATGGAATATTTCCGGGGGAATTCTCATGTGGTTTCGGTAGAAGACTACAAGGTTGTGGAATACCTGGATGATATAGGATGGGATATTTATATAAGAATGGAATATCTTACAGGGTTTCTGGACTACTGTATGGGAAAGGAGCTTGGAGAAAAGGAAGTGATCCAGCTGGGGATCGATCTCTGTAAGGCGTTGGAATACTGCCAGAAGCAGAATATTATCCACAGAGATATCAAACCGGAGAACATTTTTGTATCGCGTTTTGGTGAATTTAAGCTGGGTGATTTCGGGATTGCCAGAGAACTGGATCGTAATGTAAGCGGCCTTTCCAAAAAAGGAACGTTTTCCTACATGGCTCCTGAGATGTATAAAGGTGAAAATTATGATCACAGAGTGGATATTTATTCATTAGGAATTGTCTTATACAGGCTCAGGAACCATAACCGTCTTCCGTTTATCAATCTGGGAAAGCAGCTGATCACATATAGAGATAAAGAAAATGCGCTGACAAGAAGAATGTCAGGGGAGGCGCTTCCCCCTCCTGTAGAAGCCAGCGAGGGGCTGAGTGCAGTAATCCTGAAAGCCTGTGAGTACAAAAGTGAAGAACGTTATCAGAGTGCCGGGGAATTCCGGGAGGCTCTGGAGGCATTGAAATACCAGAAACCACAGGCAGCTTCGCAAAAAAAGAAGCAGAAAGATTCCGTGCACAGGACACCTTCAGGTGACTCCGAAAAAGGGCGGAAACAGGCACATTCTCCTTATGGAAAACAGGAAAGAGGCGGGACAATCGTTCTCCGTTCTGAAAAAACACTGGAGAAAAATAAAACGGCAGCTGCCGTAGAGAGCAGACAGACTCCAGAGGATATTCACAAAAATAAAAAAGAAAAAAAACAGCAGTTTTCTCCAAAAAAGAAGAAAGCGTTTGACCCACTGGTTGCGGCGGTAATCGTAATGACCATTGCGGTGTGTACGGTAATAGGGGTTTGTGTATGGCTGATAAGGGAGAGTGCAGAACTCCGGAGACTGAAGCAGTCGGTTACAGAAACGGTAGAATCTGCAGAAAATAAACAGCTTCAGGATACTTTGAAAAAAATCTCTTCTCAGGCAACAGAAATCACAGAAAACCTGAATAATTATAACTGGATCGGGTCGGAGCAGGAAGGTAAGATCAGTTATCTGAAAACAAAAGATGCAGAGACGGAACTGATGAAAGTTTTGATCTATCCACAGCTTTCTGCCGATGGATATTATGAAGAATATTACTATTGGGAGGGAGAACTGTTTTTTGCTTACATATGGGCAGACCATCACTGTATTCCGGAATTGAAGGAGGGTGAACAGAAGGTGGATCTTTACTATTATGATAGTGGTGAACTGATCCGCTGGATTGACGATAATAATGTATGTCATGATAATGACAGAGATAATCATGAATACCTGCAGAGAGAAGAAAAATACCTCAGCAATGCGGAAAAGTATGCAATGGAGTTGAACATGAATACTTCCGCAGAAAGGACAGGAGATGACAGTGGACAGGCAGAAGATGCGGCATCAAATTGAATATGCTTATGTGTGCCATATAGGCAAGGTGCGAAATAACAATGAAGATAACTTCTGGTGCTGCGGCGAATTCCTTCCCGCACAGAATCAGGGTATGGATCACATCAGAAGCGGAAGTGTCTCTCAGTCAGAACTTCCGCTTCTGGCGGTATTTGATGGAATGGGCGGTGAAAGCTGCGGAGAAATGGCATCATTTCTTGCGGCAGGAGCCTGTGGAACGTTTTATGGACAGAAAAAAACAGAGCTTTCAGAGGAACCCGAACTGTTTTTAAAAGATATCTGCATGGAAATGAACAGGGCAGTATGCGAATACAGTGAAGAAAACAGGATACGCAGCATGGGAACGACGGCGGCAATTCTGGCGTTTTCTCCGGAGGGGGTGTATGGATGTAATCTGGGAGACAGCAGGATCTATCATTCCAGAGACGGACAGTTCCGAAAAGTATCCAGAGACCATGTACTTGGAGGCTCTCTTTTCGGTAAATCGCCTCTGATACAGTATGTGGGGATTCCGGAGGATAACATGGCGCTGGAACCTTCAATGGTAAAAATGGAACTGGAACAGGGAATGAGGTATCTTCTCTGCTCTGACGGATTGACAGATATGCTTTCTGACGGTGAGATAGCAGATATTCTCACAAGAGAAATCCCTGTTCAGGAAACTGTGGAGGTCCTTTTGGATCGTGCGCTAAAAAAAGGTGGACGAGATAATACTACGATCGTACTTTGCGAGGTTGGTGAACCGGAGAAAAACTGGTTTCAGAAGCTGCTAAATAAATTGCACAGAAGATATGAAGGTGAAAAGACATGAAAAACCGTATGCAGGATCTGGATTTTGAACAGACAGTTGCGTTTGACAGAGTTGAAGATTTTGAATTTACAAGAAAAGCTGCTCAACGCTTCCGCCAGGTGGTAAGCCTTGAGGGTTTTGAGGATGAAGATGCAGATGTGATCTTCCATTATCTTTATAAAGAAATGGAACTGGTATCCTTTGGAGATCACCTGAGACGATATATATATGAAAGAGCGGGACTGGAGGAGCCTTACAGCGAGGTGACACAGGATATTTACAGAGATATTGTGATTGATTCCTTTCACGAAACCTGTACGCCAAAATCTATGAAACCCACCTCCACGAAACTGACTTCACTGGTAAATAACTGGCTTACACAGGTGTCGGTAAAAAGAGAGACGGTTTTTCTTCTGGGATTTGGGTTGAAGATGAGTGCAGATGATGTATCGGATTTTCTTACCCGGGTATTGAGAGAGCAGGATTTTGATTTTCATAATCCGGAAGAGGTGATCTACTGGTACTGTTATTTTCAGCAGCACGGTTATCACAAGGCGGAAGAACTGAAAAAAAGATATGCGGAACTGAAACCAGATGAAGACTACACAGAGGCGTCCCGAATGTTTTCCGGAGGTCTGTGTCTGGATACGGAAGAAAAACTGTTTCGATATCTGGCATATGTCAAAGCGGGTGCCGATGATCCCATGTCAGAAAAAAGTCAGGCCTTTCAGGAATTTCAGAGACTTTTGAACAGAGCGAAGGAAATTATCGCTTCTATGTATCAGGGGGATGAAGAAGAAAAAGAACGTGGAAAAGTGTGGACAGTCACAGATATTTCGGATTCTGATGTGGAAAAGGTTATCTGCAGCGGGATACCGGTAAATAAAATGGGAAATCTGAAAAAAATGTCCGCATCCATTCTTGCAAAGCATTTTAGTCAGAAGCGTTTCAGCCGGCAGAGGATCAACAGCATCATGAACCATAAACTGCCGGTGGAGAGATTTGACCTGATCACACTGGAATTTTTTATTGTGTCTCAGGAGATGCAGGATGAAGACCCTTATCAGAGATATCGCCATTTTCTGGATGAGATACAGGAAGTACTTCATAAATGCGGCATGAGCGAGATTTATATTGTAAATCCATATGAATGTTTTTTACTGATGTGTCTTTTGACAGACTGCCCGCTGGCTGTTTTTGCCGATATTTGGGAAATGTCTTATGAGGAAATGGAATAAATAAGAAAAACCTGGGTTAAATTTAAAGAAAATACCTTGACAGCCGTATTTTTACAGGATATAATGAGCAGGCGTGCAATAGGAATGCTCTTCTTTTTGTGCGTGAAAATTTGACAATAGCAACCGCAAGAACCCCATGGGGAGTCCATGGAGAATTAATCGGGAGGTGAAATGGAATGCCAACATTCAACCAGTTAGTAAGAAAAGGACGTCAGACCACTGTAAAGAAATCTACAGCACCGGCTCTGCAGAAGACATTCAACTCTTTAAGAAAGAAAGCAGTAGAGCAGTCTGCACCGCAGAAACGTGGCGTTTGTACAGCAGTTAAAACTGCAACCCCTAAAAAACCTAACTCCGCTCTTAGAAAGATCGCCAGAGTTCGTCTTTCCAACGGAATCGAGGTAACAAGCTACATTCCGGGAGAGGGACACAACCTTCAGGAGCATAGCGTTGTTCTTATCCGTGGTGGTAGGGTTAAAGACTTACCTGGTACAAGATACCACATCATCAGAGGTACCCTTGATACTGCAGGTGTAGCAAACAGAAAACAGGCCCGCTCCAAATACGGCGCTAAGAGACCGAAAAAGAAATAAAGCAAATTTTGCAGCGTAGCGAAGAAATTTGCGATGCTTCTCGATTGCAAAGCGATTGAGAAAGTTCCCGCCTTACTGAAAGGCAGGGACACAACATTATCTATCATTTGTAGAATCACTAACAGCTATAAATTTGTACGGTATTCCATATACCCTGTCGGTTGCGGGTTAATATAGGACTTTACCAGTGCGAACACCTTAGTTTTTGAAGTGAGTACCGATGATATAATCATATTGATTAAGGAGGGAAGTAACGTGCCACGTAAAGGACATACTCAGAAAAGAGACGTTCTGGCAGACCC
>UQLX01000044.1 GCA_900541985.1 uncultured Blautia sp.
AAGGTTCTTTGTTTCTGTCTCTCAGACAGCTCATTTACTTTATCACATCTGTTTTCGTTTGTCAACAACTTCTTCATCTTTTTTCAAAGTTTTTTAAATTGTTTCTTCAAATCAAACATTTTCTTGTGACAGCTCAATTAGAATATCACTTTATCTCACATATGTCAACACCTTTTTTCAAAATTTTTCTCATATTGTAAACTGTTTCTTCTTTTAGTATAATAGAAAGAAATACTATCTTTCTAAGGAGGAACTTATAATGAAAGGAACTTTATACGGCGTAGGAATTGGCCCTGGAGATCCGGAGCTTATGACTCTGAAGGCGGTACGCCTGATCCGTGAAAATACGATCATTGCTGTTCCCGGCGCTGATCCTAAGGAAACTGTTGCATATAAAATCGCAGTTCAGGCAGTACCTGAGCTTGCAGAAAAAGAACTTTTACCTATTTATATGCCAATGACACATGATCCGGAGGAACTGGAGAAAAGCCATGCCAAAGGCGCACAGACTTTGGAGGAGGTTCTTGATAAGGGCAAAAATATCGTATTTCTTACTCTTGGAGATCCCTGCGTATACTCTACTTTTTCCTATTTACAGAAGCGTGTGGAAAAAGACGGTTATCACACAGAGCTTGTCAGCGGCATCACATCTTTCTGCGCTGCAGCTGCCCGCCTGAACATCCCTCTTTCTGAATGGAATGAGCAGCTCCATGTAATTCCGGCTGTTCACCGCCTTGACAGTACTTTAAATGAATCCGGAAATTATATTCTTATGAAATCCGGCAAAAAAATGAATCAGGTAAAAGAAATCCTTGCCCAGAGCGGCCGAGATGTCCTTATGGTCGAGAACTGCGGAATGGAAAACGAGCATATTTACCGCAGCGTAGAAGAAATCCCGGATGATGCCGGATATTACTCTCTGATCATTGCAAAAGAAGCGAAACCACAGTCATGATCGAAACAAAAAATCTGACAAAAACCTTTGACAGCTTCACAGCTGTAGATCATTTAAATCTGAAGATAGAATCCGGCGAGTTTTTTGGACTTCTCGGACCTAATGGTGCGGGAAAAACAACAACCATCAGTCTTTTGTCCACTCTCCTGCTTCCCACAAAGGGAGAGATTCTGATCAATGGACAGCCTCTTACCAGAAACCGTCCGGATCTGAAGAGAAAAATCAGTGTGATCACACAGGAATATTCCATGCGTCAGGATATGAATATGGACGAGATCATGGAATACCAGGGCCGGCTTTATTTTATGCCCAAAAAAGAAATCCGCCGGAGAACAGAGGAGCTTCTGGATTTCTGCGATCTTCTGAAATTCCGAAAACGTACGGTACGGAAGCTTTCCGGCGGTATGAAGCGTAAGCTGATGGTATGCCGCGCTCTGCTGACAGATCCGGAAATTCTTCTTCTGGATGAGCCTACCGCAGGAATGGATGCTTTATCAAGAAGGCAGATGTGGAATCTTCTGCGAAAGCTGAATGGTAAAAACCTGACCATTCTCCTGACTACCCATTATATGGAAGAAGCGCAGTCTCTCTGCGGTCGTGTTGCTCTGATGGATCACGGAAAGCTGGAAGAGATCAATACGCCTTCCGGCCTGATTGACGGTCTTGGAAAATATACGGTTGATGAAATGCTGCCGGAGGAAACAAAAAGCCATTATTTCCATCACCGTCAGGAAGCTATAGAATTCCTTTCCGGTCTTACCGGACAGGCAGCTCTCAGGGAAACCACCCTGGAGGATGTTTTTGTAGAACGGGCAGGCAGACACCTGTCCCCGTCATAAAGGAGGAGTTCTATGGGTATTATTACAATTTTATGGGAGAAATGGGTAGAATTTCGAAGGGATTTCTATAAGATCACTTTGGCCGCTATGATCGCGCCTTTGATGTACCTGGTGGTTTTTGGCATGGGGATCCAGACCATGTCCCACGGAGAACCCTACCTGAATTTTCTGATCCCCGGTGTTGTGGCCTTAACTACCATGAACGGAAGTTTTAATGCCATCGCGCAGAATCTCAACGTTCAGCGTCTCTATGAAAAGGCATTTGACCAGGTTATGATTTCTCCGACTCCTTTATGGCAGTTTATTGCAGGTCAGATCATTGGCGGAAGTCTTCGGGGACTATACGCAGGCGGGATCATCCTGATCCTTACGGCTCCTATTGAAACCGGACTGATTTTTAACGGCTGGTCCTTTTTTATCATGTTCCTGAACGGAGCTGTTTTTTCCGCCATTGGTGTGGTTGTTTCCTTCCTTGCAAAAAATCACGCGGATGTACCAAGATTTTCCAACTACATCATCATGCCTATGGCCTATCTGTGCAACACCTTTTTTTCAACAGAAAAAATTCCGGGGCTTCTGGGAGATTTTGTGGCTGTACTGCCGCTTTCTCAGACAAGCCAGATGATCCGCGGCATTTCCGCCGGCGGAGCCGTGAACTTTACAGGCATCGGGATTCTTCTGGGTTATCTTGCCGTGTTTACTGCCGGGGCTTCCTGGTTTATTTACAGAAAGAAAAATCTCTAATAAAAAATCCTTCTGCTGACATTTCGACATGTATTCACATGTTTTTGTCTGCAGGAGGATTTTTATATATTCTGCAGCTTCTTTTATATGGGCTGCAGCATATAGTCCGCAATTTTCCGGGCAGGAGGAAGAAGTTTCTGAGACCTTCCGCTGGACGGAACCACGTAATGGCCTTCTATAATAGTTCTCCCAGATATTTCTCAAAGCATACGCCTTCATTCCGGTCGGTACCTTCCAGAACAGTATCATGAATGGCTTTTGAAATAAAATCTGCCGCTTTGCGTACAGATTCTGCGATTTCTGTCCCCTTTACCATTCCGGCGCTTAATACAGAAGCGAACAGATCTCCGGTTCCGGAGTAGCTGCCGCCCTCTTTCTTTACCTTTACCCAGGTACATCCTCTGTGATCGGTGATCAGATTTCCCATAAAAGCAGATCCGCCTTCGTTAAGATCAATACCGGTGATCACCGCATCCGCATCAAAAGTTTCCACCAGAGTTTTTCCGATTTCCTGCACCTCTTCCATAAATTCTTTTTGGGAGAGTTCAGACATCCGCTTCCATCTTTCATTATTTTTTTCTTTTCCATAAAGAAGCAGAAGAGCTTCGGTCAGGTTCGGAGTGATGATCGACGCTTTTTTTGCCAGAAGACGCATTTTTTCGCAAAGGGCATCTGTATAAATCGGATATTCCGCTCCATTGTCTCCCATGACAGGATCCGTCAGGATCTTCACTCCATTTTGTCCGAAAAGATCAATAAACTCCAGAATCTTCTCCGCCTGAGCTGCGCCGGAAAGAAATCCTGTATAAATCCCGTCCGGGCAAAACCCCATCTGCTTCCAGCGAAGCATGATCTCTTCCATATGTTCTGTATAATCGTCATAATAATACGTTTCAAATCCCGTCTGCGCACTCAGGATCGCCGTTGGAAGGGGACATGCCTGAACTCCCATTACGGAGATCACCGGAAGGGCGGCTGTCAGGGAGCATTTCCCCATTCCTGAAAGATCATTGATCACTGCTATTTTTTTCAAAACAATTCTCCTCATCTTGCATTCTTTTATACTATGCTATAGAATAGCATTATCATGTGTCTTAAAAAACGACCAGTTTTTTCTATTTTTAAGGGGACAGTTTAATTTAAAAAAGAAAGGAGTCCTGCCCGTGTGCTCACAACCGGATCCAGATAAATCCTCAAAAAACCAGAGTTTTCTCTTTTCCAAAACAGATTCCGATCATCCGGAACATCTGTACCTGCAGGTCTGTCATTACTATCGCGACCTGATCCTGGCCCGCCGTCTTCAGCCCGGAAGCCGGATGCCCTCCCTGCGGAAATGCGCCCAGGAACTTCAGCTGAGCCGTACCACCATCGAAAATGCCTATCTTCAGCTTGCCGCTGACGGATATATTATTTCCAGGGCTCAAAGCGGCTACTACGTCACAGACATTGCCCTTCAGACCCACCGGGAGAAAAAAGCATCTCTTCCGGAAGAACCGCCCTGTCTGTATGATCTTTCTTCCTCCGGTGTAGACCGGGAAAGCTTTCGTTTTGATCTCTGGCAGAGATATCTGAAAAGCGCCCTGCGTCAGAACGAGCGTCTGCTTTCTTACGGCGAGCCCCAGGGAGAAGCGGATTTTCGTCAGGTTTTGTCCGATTATGTAAGACAGCGGAGAAATATCGCCTGTTCCCCTGATGATATTGTCATCGGCGCCGGCGTTCAGAGTCTTCTGCAGATCCTCTGCCCTCTTGTAAAAAACAGAAAAAATGTTTCCTTTCCTACGCCTTCTTTTGTACAGGGAAGTACGGTCTTCTCGGATTTTGGCTTTGAGATCCGGTACCGCAATAAAGACAGCGATGTGATCTATGTTTCTCCTGCCCATATGACAAAATGGGGAGAGATCATGCCTGTGTCCCGGCGTCTGGAGCTGATCCGCTATGCCGCCTCCCATAACAGTCTGATCATTGAGGATGATTTTGAAAACGAATTTGTATACCTGCAAAAACCAACTCCCTCTCTTTTCAGTCTTGCAGGAGGACGGGGAGTCGTTTACATGGGTTCATTTTCCAGGCTGCTTCTCCCCTCCATCCGCATCAGCTTTATGATCCTGCCGCCTGAGCTTACAGACAGCTATCATGCCAAAGGCACATTTTATAATCAGACTGCCTCCAAAGCAGAACAGATCGCCCTTTGTCAGTTTATCCGGGACGGACACCTTTCCGCCCAGACCCGGAGACTGAAACGACTCTATTCTGCCAAGCTGAAGGAACTTCTGACTGTTGTGCGGGAAGTCTTTGGAGAAACATCCAAAATTCAGATCGGTGCCGCCGGTACCAGCCTGGCCCTTACGCTTCCCTGGGACGCTTCCGGCGAAAGTCTGAAAAAAAAGGCGCGGACCCGTGGCCTGCGCCTGAAAATACTCCGGGAGGATCCGGAAAGTGTTACCATACTTCTTTCCTGCTCCTCTCTCCCCGCCTCAGATTTTCATCCGGCATGTGAGCTTCTGAAGGAAGTGATCTCAATCCCTCCGGTTATCAATCATATATAAAAGAGCGTTGCAGATGCAGGCAGCAATATTGCTGCCTCCCTTGCGGCCCTTTGCCACAATATAGGGAGCTCCGGATTCCATGATCAGCTCCTTGGACTGTACTACATTGACAAAACCTACAGGAACACCGATGATCAGTTCCGGATCCAGTCTGCCTTCCCGGATCAGTTCATAAAGGCGCACCAGCGCTGTGGGCGCATTTCCAATGGCAAAGATCAGTTTTTTATCCAGGGAAGCCGCCTTGTCCATGCTGGCTGTGGCTCTTGTAGTACCGTTTTTCTTTGCTGTTTCTGCTACATCCTCATCAGACATAAAACAGTAAACTTCTCCGCCATAGCGGGCAAGCGCCCTCTTGTTGATACCGGATTTTGCCATCTGGGTATCGGTTACAATACATGCCCCGTTCCGGATCGCTTCCAGTGCTTTTTCGATCACATCCGGTGAAAAACACAGATTGTCCGCATAATCAAAATCCGCACTGGTATGGATGCATCGTTTTACTACAAGCTCGGTCCCAGGGATCAGTTTTTTTTCACCCAGTTCTTCGGTAATGATCTCGAAGCTTCTTTTTTCGATATCCATTGGTTTTACGTTTTCAAGTTCAACCTTCATTCTCTGTCCCTCCAATGCCTTCTTCCAGAATCTGATATATTTTTTTCATATCCAGATGTTTTCTCAGTTCTGCTGCCAGGATATCATACTGTGTTTCCTTAAAGGAGGCAAAATCCACTCCCTCCATCTGAGAAACATCGATTCCTTTTTTCTCACCCACTGCGCGGATCAGGGCGAGGGCAGATTCTTCTTTGTCAAAGATCCCATGTACATAGGTACCACAGACGTTTTCAAAAACAGTCCCTTCTGTTTTTTCCTGACCGCTGACTCCGTCTTTCGTCCAGGTACTTGCATGAGCGCCGGATTTCCAGGTGCTTTCTCCCATGTGGATCTCATAGCCGGTAAACTCCACACCGCTTAGCGGCTGATATTCCCCCTGGATTTCCAGGTACTTTCCGGTAACCTGTGTCCGTGTTTTTTTCTCCGCAAAAACCGTATCCACAGGAAGAAGCCCCATGCCTCTCATAGTACCGCCGGCTTCCACTCCGTGGGGATCACTTAAGGATTCTCCCAGCATCTGGTAACCGCCGCAGATGCCAAACACAAAGGTTCCTCTGGCAGCCGCTTTCAGGATCAGAGACTCCATGCCGCTTTCCCGCAGCCACTGGAGATCCTCCATGGTGTTTTTTGTTCCCGGAAGCATGATCACATCCGGATGCTTCAGATCCGCCGGATGTTTTACATAACGAAGGGATACTCCCGGAATACTTTCAAAAGGATTAAAGTCCGTAAAATTGGAGATTCTTGGCACACGGATCACTGCAATATCAATCTGCCCGGTCTCCTGAGCTCTGTCAAACCGATCTGTCAGACTGTCTTCATCTTCCACCTGAATATCCAGATAGGGAGCCACACCGACCACCGGGATATGACACTTCTCTTCCAGCATCTCCACACCGGGATCCAGGATGGTTTTATCTCCGCGGAATTTGTTGATGATAAGCCCTTTGACCATTTCTCTTTCTTCCGGCTCCAGAAGCTCTACCGTACCGTAAAGCTGGGCAAACACTCCGCCTCTGTCAATATCTCCTACCAGAAGGACCGGGGCGCCGGCCATTTTTGCCATACCCATATTTACGATATCCTCTGTTTTCAGATTGATCTCTGCAGGACTTCCGGCTCCTTCAATCACAATAATATCGTTTTCGGATGCCAGTGCATGGTAGGCTTTCATCACATCCGGCACTAATTTTTTCTTATACTTAAAATAATCTCTGGCGCTCATCGTCCCCAGGACTTCTCCGTTTACGATCACCTGTGAGCCTACGTCATTGGTAGGCTTGAGAAGGATCGGGTTCATCAGCACAGACGGAGCGATTCCTGCCGCCTCTGCCTGCATTACCTGCGCCCGTCCCATTTCCAGTCCTTCCTCGGTGATAAAGGAATTCAACGCCATATTCTGTGATTTAAAGGGAGCCACCCGATAGCCGTCCTGCTTGAAAATACGGCATAATCCTGCTGCAAGAAGACTTTTTCCCGCGTTGGACATGGTTCCCTGTACCATGATTGCTTTAGCCATGTTCAGTTTTCCTCCAGACAATTTTTCAATGCTTCCAGAAGCTTTTCATTTTCCGCCCGGGTGCGTACTGCAATTCGATAATATCCCTCAGACAGTCCCGGATAATTGCTGCAGTCACGAAGGATCACGCCATTTCGGATTCCTTTTTCAAAGAGTCCCGGCCCTCCCCGGAAAAAGACATAATTCGCCTCGGAAGGATAGACCTGGAAGCCCAGTTCTTTCAATCCCTCTTTCAGATAAACAGCTTCTTCAAATACAAGCTTCCGTCCCTGTTCCACATACGAGCCTTCCTTCAGAGCCGCGATTCCTGCCGCCTGCGCCATAACAGAAATATTCCAGGGCTGTGTCACCTGGGCCATTTTTTCCAGAAGTTCTCTGTTTTCGCAGAGACCATAGCCCAGACGGACTCCTGCCATTGCATAACGCTTGGTAAAGGCTTTGAGAATAAAAAGATTATGATATCTCGGAAGCTGTGCCTTCAGAGAGTATTTTCCCGGCTCTTTAATAAAATCAAGGAAACATTCATCTACAACAAGAAGGATTCCCAGTTCCCTGCAGTTCCGGAGCACACGAAACAAAAATTCCCGGTCTGTCAGAATGCCTGTGGGATTGTTGGGATTGCACAGGAATACCATGTCCAGATCCCTGTGAAGCCCGTCGATAAAGCTTTCCTGCATCTGAAAAGTATCCTCTTCCCGAAGGAGCACATGCTCCACTTCACATCCAACGCTTGCAAGCGCCTGCTCATATTCTGCAAAAGTCGGAACCGGGATCAGCGCCCGCTTCGGACGCACTGCCTGACAAAGAGAAAAGATCAGTTCTGCAGCTCCATTACCACAGATGATATGCTCCGGATCCATATCCTCATATTCTCCCAGAGCTTCTTTCAGAGGAGCATAGCCAACCTGAGGATAATCTCCCAGATGCTCCAGACTGCCCCGGACCGCTTCTTTTATACTTTCCGGTGTTCCTAAAGGGTTACAGTTGGCGGAAAAATCAAGGCAGTCCCGATAAGTATAAATATTTCCTCCATGTATATGTTTGTTCATTGTCTTTCTCCTGTATTGTCACATCATGAAATACCGATGCTTCTTCCTTTTTTGATAAAAAACACTACACCAGAAACTGTACCAGAAGTCTTCCTCCAAGGCAAAGGAGCACACTGAGTACAGAAGCCCCGTACAAAAGCCGGTTGGCACGTCTGATATCCTCCGGCTCCACTTCCCGGAGCTTATCTCCGATTGTTGGCTTTTCATATAATTTTCCAAAATAATATGCATTTCCCGCAAGCTGTACTCTTAATGCACCTGCCACTGCAGCCTCTGTCTGGGCAGAGTTGGGACTTGCATGATTTCTTCTGTCTCTTTTATAGATTTTTGCTGCATTTTTCCCATCCATTCCAGTTAAAAACGCAGCAGCCACCATCAGCCATCCGGAAATCCTTGCAGGAATATAATTGGCAAGGTCATCCAGCTTTGCCGCACAGCGGCCAAAATACAGATATCTGTCATTTTTGTAGCCCAGCATGGAATCCATGGTATTGATTCCTTTATAAAGGAACATCAGAGGCGCTCCGCCCACTGCCATATAAAGCATCGGCGCGATCACTCCGTCCGAACCATTTTCTGCCACAGTTTCCACTGCAGCCTTGGTCACACCTTCCTCTGTCAGTTCTGCCGTATCCCGTCCCACGATCATGGAAACCGCATAGCGGGCTTCCTCAATGGTACCGTTTTTCAGACGGTCATAAACCTTCATGCTTTCATCCTTTAAGGATTTCGTGGCAAGAAGCTGATAGCACCAGAAGGTTTCCAGTGCAAGTCCTGCCAGAGGCAGGTACCGGTACAGCACAGATAAAACCGCACAGGGAACCCCCAGAGAAATAAGGCACACCAGAAGAACCTCCAGAAATCCTCCGGATAATTCTCCTTTTTCTGTTTTCGGAAGGATTTTCCGGATTCCTTTTTCAAGCAACGCGATCAGATTTCCGATCAGGCATACCGGATGATACAGCCATCTGGGATCTCCGATCAAAAGATCCAGTAAGTACCCTGCTGCCAGGGCAATGGTATGATAAAGCAAAATTTCCTCTTCCTGACACAGTGTCTACAGTAAAATTCTATATCCTGTGTCTCTGTTTTTTATATTCCAGACATTTTTTCAGAAACGCCTCCGGTATTCGGGGATTTCCATAGTAATACAGATGCGGGAAGCCTGCAAAAAGAGTGTCCGTTCCATGAATACACTCCCATCCTCTGGTGCTTTCCGGCTTCTGTGCATAAAAATCTCCGCCGCAGTTTTCCGAATCAAAATAATGAAATTCATGAGCGGGAATCTCTCCCAGATTCTTTTCTCCCAGAACTGTTTTTTTCTGCTGAAGAGAAATATAGCCAAATCTGGAAAGTCTGGGTGTCCGGTATACTTTTCCCGGAATCACGCCTGCCATATGACGGATCTTCCCGTCCATATCCTCCATTTCCTCATGAAGATACATAAAACCGCCGCACTCCGCCATGCAGGGAAGCCCGGATCTGATCCTCTGTCGGATTTCTTCTTTCACAGAACTGTTTTTTTCCAGTTCCTGTCCGTTCAGCTCCGGATAGCCTCCATAAAGAAGAATGCCATCCACATCCTCCGGAAGATGTCTGTCATGAATGGGCGAAAAGGGCACAAGCTCTGCTCCCATTTCTCTGAGAATCCTGAAATTATCCTCATAAAAGAAACAGAAGGCCTCATCCTCGGCCACTCCGATCCGTACCGGTTCCTCCAGCGTAAATTCCGGTTTTATCGAAACTTCATCCATATCCGGTGCGCTGTCTGCCAGCATTTGGATTCTGTCTATATCCAGTGTTTTCTCCAGAATTTCCGCAAGCTTCTGAAGACGGTTCTTCAGCTCCGGAATCTCATGAGGAAGGACCAGCCCCAGATGGCGGCTTTCGATCACGCAGTCTTCCACCCGGGGCACATACCCCAGCACTGCGATTCCCAGTTCTCTCTCCACCAGTTCCTTCATTCTGGAATACAGCATGGGAGACATCTGATTAAAGATCACGCCTTTGATATGACTGTCCTTTTTATATTCCAGAAAACCTTTGATGTAAGCTGACAGCGAAACACTCATCCCCTTACTGTTTACAATAAGGATCACCGGCGTATCGGTCACTCTGGCAAGGTCATATGCGCTTGCCCGTGTGGTCGTTCCTCCAACGCCGTCATAAAAGCCCATAACCCCCTCCATTACAGAGATGTCGCAGCCGGAGGCGTTTTTCTGAAAAATTCCCCTTGTGGTATCCTCCGAAGTGAAAAAAGTATCCAGGTTTCTGGATCTTGTGCCGATCACTCTGCTGTGGAACATAGGGTCAATGTAATCCGGTCCGCACTTGAAAGAGGCTGTTTTTAAACCTCTGCCGACCAGTGCCTGGAGAAGTCCGCAGGTAATCAGCGTCTTACCGCTTCCGCTGGCTCCTGCTGCCAGGAGTATCCTGGGTATTTTCATAAGATTCTCCTCCTTTTAGCTGACGGCCTGAATGGTAATCACATAAATAGGATTTTCTCCCATCATCATGTGATAGCGGCCGATGGATTTTGATCTGGAAACTGCAAGCTGTACAATATCTGTTTCCCATAGGATGGTTTCATCCTCTGCCTTCAGCTGACGGATACATTCCATGGCTTCACTGACTGTTTCCAGAGTAATACAGTTGATGACCATACGAACGTTTCTGTTTTTTCCAAGAAGGACATGGATGATCTCTTTGAGATTACCGGAAGATCCTCCGATAAAAGCATGGGTCGGTGCCGGAAGCTCTTTCAGTGCCTCCGGTGCTGTTCCGGCTATAATCTCCATATGATCAAGGGCAAACTTTTCTTTGTTCCGTTGGATCAGCGCAAGTGCATCCTCTTTTTTCTCAATGGCATACACTCTGCCTTCTCTGGCGCAAAGAGCCATTTCCACAGAAACCGATCCTGTCCCGGCTCCCACGTCATAGCATACGGAATCCTTTTTCAGTCTCAGCTTCCCAAGAGAAACCGTACGAACCTCCGTTTTTGTCATAGGGGCTTTTCCCCTGATAAATTCCCCATCGGGAAATCCGTGAGTGGCAGTTTCTTCCGCTGCCCTTTCATTATATGCGCAGATCACGCTGAGGGCATCTCCCTGATACGCAGTCAGTTCACTTGCTTTTTTTACAAAAATCTTCTCATTGTCATAGGAAAGGTTCTCGCCCACGTAGAGAAGAACATCTCCCATTCCATAAAAGGTCAGTTTACGGGCAAGCTCTGCCGTTCCCTCTGCGGTTCCCAAAATGGCAAACACCTTTTTGTCTGAACGGATCAGAGACACCAGATTGCAGGTTTTTCCATGGGCGCTGACGATTTTGGCATCGTCCCAGGAGAGTCCGATCTTTGCCATAAAATAAACCACCGAAGAGATTCCGCAGATCACCTGCGTATCCTCTCCCAGAAGCTCCAGAAGTTTTTTTGCCCCGCTGTAAAAGCCAACGTCGCCGGAAAGGGCGATCACCACGTTTCTGTACTGAGGGTGGCTATGAATATAATCCACTATTTCCTGACTTCTGTATTCATAAAACACATCCTGATGAGGAAGGCGTACAGCATCTGCCATTCTTTTTGCACCAATGATCAGGTCTGCGTTTTCTACGGCGTTCTTTCCCTGAACGGTCATGGTATCCCGGCTTCCCATACCAATCCCCAGAAGAGTCACCTGGGGTTTCCGGGAAAACCGGAACTTCTCTGCCAGCATGGAGCAGGCTTCTGCAAGAGTCATTCCCTGTTCATTTAACGGGCGGCCGATGATCACCGGCGTCACTTTGCAGGAAACAGCTGCCTGCATCTTTTCCAGAAAACCGCCTGCCTTTCCGGAATCCTTTGTAACCAGATAACGGCACTCATACTGTTTCAGCATGGCGGCATTCATCTCCTCCGAGAAAGGCCCCTGCATGGCAATCAGGTTCTTTCCCTCAAATCCCAGTTCCCTGCAGGTATCGATCACAGACGGCAGAGAAAGAACCCGGGCAAAAAGGCGTTTCTGAAAATCCGGAACACTGGTAAACAGCTTTAACTCCTTGCTTCCTGTCGTAAGAAGTACGTTTCCCTCTGTGGTTTTCAGAAATTCCGCCGCCGCTTCCGTGCTTTCTACATACACGGCTTTCTGATGGCCGCTTTTCTCCCGCAGAACCCGGATATAGGAGATACCGGTTTTTTCACAGGCCCGTCGGATATTTTCAGTCACCTCTGCAGCATAGGGATGGGTGGCATCCAGAACAAGCTCCGGCTTTTCCCTCTCAAAAAGAGCTTCCATTTCCTCTTCCGAAAGACGCTTTGCCTGTACATGAAGAAAAGAATTTTCCGAAAGAGATTTTGTTCCGTATTCTGTAGCCACACAGCCAAGGACCTGCACCTGATGCTCTGCCAGAAAACGGCACAGCTCATATCCCTCTGTAGTACCTGCAAATACAATGGCTTTATACATTCCGATATCCTCTTGGCGTTACCATTTTTCCATTGATCTCTTTTGTCTGGGAATTGCCGACAAAAACAGTCGTAAACATATCTGCCTTTGTATCACGAAGCTCCTTCAGGGTCATAAGATGATATTCTTCTCCCTCTCTTCCGATATTGGCAACGGTTCCGCACACAGTTTCCGGAGACTTGTACTGCATCATCAGATCACATGCTTTCTGCAGATAGTCATGGCGCCTGCGGCTGGAAGGGTTATAAAGACAGATCACAAAGTCTGCCTGGGATGCACCCAGAAGACGGGCTTCGATCTTTTCCCATGGTGTGAGAAGGTCACTGAGGCTGATAAGACAGAAATCGTGGATCAGAGGCGCTCCAAGAACGGCAGCTCCGCCCAGAGCAGCGGTAACACCGGGAACGATTTCCAGTTCCACCTCCGGATATTTTACACCAACCTCATACATAAGTCCTGCCATTCCATACACACCTGCATCTCCGCTGCAGATCATGGAGACCACTTTTCCCTTCATTGCCTCTTCAAAAGCAAGAACACAGCGGTCTACTTCTTTTTTCATCGGTGTGGTAAGAAATTCTTTATCTGCAAAAGTATCTTTTACAAGATCCACATATACGGTATATCCAATGATCACATCACTGACTTTTAATGCTTCCATGGCGATCCCGGTCATCTGGTCGCAGCCTCCCGGGCCGATTCCTACTACATATATTTTATTCAAAACGTACCTCCCATGTCCGGATGGCAAGAGCCGTTGTCACCCCGTCCCCTCCGGATTTTCTTTTTATCAGTGTCCCGTCTGCCGCCCCCAGCACAGCGCTTCGCTCACAGACATTCTCTACTCCTGTGATCTTTTTTACAAAAGAAGAAGGGGTAAAATCTCCCTGCACTTCCATCAATTCTCCACTGTCCCAGGTACGGAACGGGATTTTATTTTTTTCTGCATAAGCCAGCAGTCCCGGCTCATTTTTTTTCAGTGAAATGCTTGCCAGCTGCTCCACTGCCTGCAAAAAGACATCTGCTTCCTCCATGCATCTGTCCGCAGCTTTTTCTATGGCTTCCGGCTCCTTATTCTTCCTGCAGCCCATGCCAAGGGTCAGGATCCGGGGTATCACCTGCACGGTGGATAAAAACGGCCGGCAGGATTTATGGATCGTAACCGCGATCCCAAGCTCCGGCTGTCCACTCCTGGCATCACAAAGAACAAGTCCCTCCGGAAGTTCCCCCTTCCAGGGAAATTCGCTGTAGAATCCAACCTCTTTACCTGCAAGAAGCGCTGCAGACACTTCTTTTGCCGCCTTCATATTCTGGATGTCACAACCGTTCTTTTTTGCAAACACATCTACGGCAAAACGGCTGTGAAGATCTGTAGCCGTAGTAACCACAGGCTGTGCCCCCAGAATCTGTGCACTCAGAAGAGCCAGTTCATTGGCTCCTCCCAGATGACCGGACAGCAGGGAGATCACAAAGTTTCCACATTCGTCGATCACCAGCACTGCCGGATCTGTTTTTTTGGATGCCGCATAGGGAGCAATGCTCCGCACCGCGATTCCGCAGGCTCCCACAAACAGAATCCCGTCATCCAGGGAAAAACGGTCACCTGCCCATTTTACGGTACTTTCGGTGACAGAATCCTCCAGATATTTGCTTTTTTTTGCAAGAAGAACCTGATGCCCCTGTCCTTCAAGTCCGGTCTTCAGCCTTTCTGCTGTGTGAAGCCCGGTAAGGCTGAAGCAGATCATCGAAAGTTTCATCTGCCGCTCCTTTTTATTTTGTGGCTTTTCGGAATTCTGTGGTAAAGGAAGGGTCATATAACTTTGAACGGTCATAATGTGCTGCCTTTACTGCATCTCCGATGATCATCAGCGCTGTTTTTGTAATGTTGTTCTCTGCCGCTGTTTTTGCCAGTGTCCCTACTGTACAGATGAATTTCTTTTCATCCGGCCAGGTTGCCTTATATACAATGGCAGCCGGTGTATCCTCTTTATATCCGCCTTCGATCAGTCTCCTGCTTAATTCCTCCAGCATTCCGGTGCTTAAAAATACCACCATAGATGCCTGATGTGCCGCAAAAGACTGAATGCTTTCTTTTGACGGAACCGGTGTACGTCCTTCCATTCTGGTAATGATCACACTCTGAGAAATATCCGGGAGGGTATATTCCAGATCCAGCGCACTTGCAGCTCCGCAGAAAGAGCTGACGCCAGGACAGGAATCATAGGCAATACCCTTTTCATCCAGAATGTCCATCTGTTCACGGATTGCTCCGTAGATACAGGGATCTCCTGTATGGAGACGGACCGTGGTTTTTCCTTCTGCCTCCGCTCTTTCCATAACAGAGACCACTTCCTCCAGCGTCATTTTTGCGCTGTTGTGAATGGTACAAACATCCTTGCTGTATTCCAGAAGCTGCGGATTCACAAGAGAACCTGCATATATAATCACATCTGCTTCTTCCAGATATTTTTTTCCTCTGACTGTAATAAGATCCGGTGCTCCCGGTCCTGCTCCTACAAAATGTATCATTCTTTTTCTCCTTTAGCTATTTTTTTGATCAATTCTGACGCATTGGCTGTCTGGCCCAGGTAACCATATTCATTAGAAAAAATCACAGCTCCCAGAAGAATCTGGTGATAGGACCGATGATCCAGATAAAACTGTATCTTCTCCAGTATCACTTTCATGACCTCTTCCATCAGATCATATTTTTTCAGCACAGATAGCGCTTCGTCAGTGGTATTGCACTGCAGGAGTTCCTGCGCGCATGCAAGACTGCCCCCCGCACGGACAGCTGCCGCACAAAAAACCTCCATTCTTCCATCCGCACTGTGAGAATGGGTGTTCATGATTCCTGCTGCAACCTTAATAAATTTTCCGATATGTGCAACAAAAAGAATGCCTTTTGCTCCCATATCTACAGCCATATCTATGGTCTCTCCCACATAATTGCTGCATTTCATATTTTTTTCAAAAGGGAGCTCCATATGCTCTCTTAAAAAATCCGCACCATAATTTCCCGGCGTCACCAGAAGATATTCCTCTTCCATGGCAATATGCTGGCTCATTTCCACCCGGATACTGTCGATCAGTGCCTTTTCACTCATAGGCTCCACGATCCCCGAGGTTCCCAGAATGGAAATCCCTCCCACAATGCCAAGTCTTGGGTTAAAAGTCTTTTTGGCAATTTCCTCGCCTTTCGGTACAGATATAGTGATCTTCAGTCTGCCTTCATAATCAAATCTGTCTGCGGCCTCCTCCGCAGATCTCAGGATCATAGCCTTGGGTACAGGATTGATGGCAGCCTCACCAACAGGCTGCTTCAGACCGGGTCTGGTCACTCGTCCAACTCCCGCTCCTCCATCTATCAGGAAACGGTCTTTATTTTCCGTCAGTTCCTTCTGGTCTGCCTCCATGCCGGTCTGCTCCGAAGCATCAGATGCTGACAGTTTTTCTGCCCGGGCATATACCAGAATCCCGTCTGTAGTATCCGGATCATCTCCGGCATCCTTACGGACCGCACAGCTTACTGCATTTTCTTCCTGCCGGATATCCAGAAGCTCCAGATTTAAAAGGATCCCTTTTGGAGTCATCAGCTCTACTTCTGAGATTTTCTTGCCCCCAAGAAGAATCTCGGCCGCTCCCTTTACTGCAGCTGCCGCACAGGAACCCGTGGTATAACCAAAGCGAAGTTTTTTCTGATTTCGGATAACATAACACTCTTCCAGTCCTGTCTTATGTGCCATAAACTTCCTCCTTATTTCCGTTCATTATTATATAATTTTGACATAAAAATGTCAATTTATCTGATGGTTTCAAGCAAATAAAAAAAGCCATGCCATATTTTTCGCACAGCTTTTTCTAAATTTTATATTCTGCTCATCAATGGTTTTATCCTTGTTCCTGGCTTTCTCAGCACCAGGTCATCTCTCACATCATCCCCTGGCTCTTTTTTTACGCATATTTACGCAGGAGCGGGTGTAGTACATGCTGGTCATGATCCAAAGTACTGCAAGAAGTACGATTGCAAGCATTCCTGTATCAAATAAGAGATTTGACAGCATGGCCGCCACCAGAAGGATCGGAATTACCTTACTCAGAAACAGGTACGTCCGATATGAGCTGTAATAGATCATTTCTTTTTCTGCCTCATCACAGGATTCCATCCACTGTTCCTGAAACTTCACAGAAGACGGATCCGCATTGGAAAATTCCGGTCTGCTGCTCTGGATCACCTTCACATATCGCATCTGCCATAATCCTTCATAGAAAAAGCATACCACGAAAATTACTATAGCGATTACAAAGCGAAAGGCAGTTTCCTCCGATCCTGAAATATAAGTTCTGGAATAACCAACGGAAGTAATAAGGATTGCCAGTGACATGGCAAAGTTACTTCCATTCACACCCCAGGCTCCTATATATTCCTCCTGATATTCCAGTTCATCACATTCCTCATCTTCCGCATGGCGAAGCTTCTCTTCAATCTGCTTTATTTTTTTCAGCACAATCTCCCCAAATAAGATTCCTGACACTGTGACCAAAGTCACCAAAGGAATCATCGCCGACTGAGTACTCTTTACAATCACTGCAAAAAACTGTCCCACATTATCCGCCTGACCTCCAAACCAGCTCATTGCAAATCCCAGTATTCCGCCAATCAGCATCCATACCAGCATTTTAATTACAAATTTTATACTTGGACTTTTTCTCTTTCTGGTATTCATAACGTATCCTCCTCATAAATAAAAATATCCTCTACCGTTACCTGACATATCCTGGCAAGTTTCAGAGCAAGTGTTACAGACGGGGAATAATCCCCTCTTTCAATCAAACTGATGGTCTGTCGAGAGACTCCTGCCAGCTTTCCCATTTCTGTCTGATTAATTCCCAGAACAGTGCGATACTCCTTCAGCTTATTATATAAGGGCATATTCTCATCTCCTTTTTCTCTGTATAGACTCATGCATGATGACAACTTTCCTTGTCATATTCAGTATATCATTGACAAGAAAAGTTGTCAACATTTTTGACAAATTATTGTATGATAAACATAATCGAGTAGGAGGCGGTGACTAACCGCCGTCCTCTCACACCACCGTGCGTACCG
>UQLX01000045.1 GCA_900541985.1 uncultured Blautia sp.
CCTTGCGAGGCTTCCGTCGGTAAGCCTGTGTTAGCTGCTGCCACCGAGCACGCTGCCTGAGCCGTCAGGCGAGTTCGTGCGAATGGCAGCAAATCAGCACACAGGTTTACCAGGAAACGCAGCATAGCACTATGATCTGTCTTTTTTTCATATGCATCGTCTGTGGGGAATAAAAAACAAAATTGGTTTTTCCGTATATTTACGTATCAGTAACATTCCTATACATCAACTTTGCTGATAACAAATGCCTTCCGCAGCGCCCATACATGGTGCGCTTGACCATCTTTAAGCGACTGTTAGTTTCTTCTACAAAACCATTACTTTTATCACTTGCAACTGCATTTTCAACTGCTTCAATATCTTTTTCTAATCCTTTAGCAAATGAAGCAATTTCCTTTATAGTCAATTTTTTATAGCGTTCTATAAACAGATACAACAAGGAGATATTCTTCTTGCCAAATATTGTTCGGAATTCAGATACGCAGGCACCGATTTCATATAAAACATCATATTTATCCCAAAGAAATTTTTTATGTATATCCGTCAGTTCGATTCCCATCCATATATGATTAAAAATCCCGGCACGTGTTATATAGTCAGCGTCCATACTTTTCTTAAAACCAGTACGTTTTGTACCAAGACTGTTCCCACCGGAACGATACTTCTTCACTGTTCCAATGTCTTTCCCGGTTCTCCTTGCTATTTCAGCAATCCCCAGTCCTTGTTTATGCATTTCCTGTATCTGTTGGATTAATAATAAACATTTCTCCTCCCTGGCAGTTAGGTTACCCACAATGGCAGTGGTTTTTTTTACGCCCTATGGAACTGGGATTTTTTTGATGTTCGCTTTTTTCTGGGATGATTGTCTCCTTTGCATGAGGAATAGCAGTCGTTGCAGGTACTTCTCTCCCAAGTATTTTATTAACTGCCTCCAACAGGTTTTGGTGTAAATGAAAACGATCGGCAATCTGCATTGCATCTGGAAGAACTTCTTCAATTGCTCGTGCATAAGCACTTGCTCTGTCTCTTGTGATTGTTGTGACATGCTTGTTTTGTTCCAGCCAGGCTTTTAAGGTATTTTCATCACGTCCCTCTAATACCGCAACCGGAGCATGGCAGTGTCTCCGCTGATTGCTATATTCATTGAGTTTAAAATCCTTGCTGCTCCTTCACAGCTCGTTTCCAATGCCAGTTGTGTTACCAAATCAGCAAGCCTTTCCGTCATGCGACTATATCCGTTAAGTTCCATAAACACCATTATCCTTTATCAAAAACATTTACAGTCATTATAGTATACTCTGCACAAATTTTCCATCATTAAACGTAAATATACGGAAGAACCACAAAATTCACCTATTCCCACAATCAGGATATCTGATAGTAATGGGCATAAATTCCATTTCTGGCAAGGAGTTCCTCATGGGTTCCTCTTTCTGCAATCCCATTATCTGCCACGACCAGGATCTCATCCGCATTTCGGATGGTGGAAAGCCGGTGCGCTATGGTGATGGTCGTTCTGTTTTTTGAAAGCTCTTCCAGGCTTTTCTGAATCCAGCGCTCGCTTTCGTTATCCAATGCACTGGTAGCTTCATCCAGGATCAGGATCGGAGGATTTTTCAGAAATACTCTGGCAATGGAGATCCTTTGCTTCTGTCCGCCGGAAAGACGGGTTCCACGTTCTCCTACAAAAGTATCGTACCCATCCGGAAGAGACAGGATGAAATCATGGATATTTGCTTTTTTTGCGGCATCAATGATTTCTTCCATAGAGGCGGAAGGTTTTCCATAGGCAATGTTTTCTTTGATGCTTCCCCCAAAAAGATAAATATCCTGCTGTACAAGACCGATCTGATTTCTCAGACTTTCCAATGTCAGTTTTCTTACATCCTGACCATCCACAGTGATCCTGCCTCCTGTAGCATCATAAAATCTTGGAAGCAGGGAGCAAATTGTTGTTTTTCCACTTCCGGACGGGCCTACCAATGCAATCGATTTTCCGGCCGGAATCTTAAAGGAAATGTGATCCAGCACCGGAGTCTCGTCATCACTGTAATGGAAGGATACGTCTTCGTAGAAAACCTCTCCTTTTACATTTTTCAACGGCTCTGCATCCGGTGCATTTACGATCTCCGGTTCTGTTTCCATTACTTCGAGGAAACGGCGGAAACCGGAAAATCCCTTCTGCATCATCTCGATCAGTTCCACCAATATCTGGATCGGGCTTACAAATATTCCGATATAGAGTGCATACATGGCAAGATCTCCGGCATTCATTTTCCCTCTGGCGACCAGCCAGCCTCCAAATACCAGAGTAACCAGATACATCATTCCCTGAAAGAATCGGTTCCAGCCCATAAAATTACCCATACAGCTGTAATTTGCATTTTTAGAGCGAAGAAAAGCATGATTGCTTTTTCCAAATTTCTCACGCTCTACATTTTCATTGGCAAAGGACTGCACCACACGGATTCCTGCCAGTGTATCCTGCAGACTGGAATTCACATCCCCGATCTTCCTGCGGTTATCCATAAAGGTTTCCTGCATTCTTTTATTCTGTTTCATGGAAAACAGCAGCATCACAAAAACAAGGAGCAGAAGCGGGATTGCAAGTCTCCAGTTGATCAGAAACAAAAATACAAAAGATCCCACGATTTTAATGAGGGAAATAAAAAGATTCTCCGGACCATGGTGTGCAAATTCCGAAATATCAAAAAGATCCGATACCAGTTTGCTCATCATCTGACCGGAATTATTCTGATCGTAATAGGAAAAGGACAGCTTTTCATAGTGGTCAAACAGCTGCCGGCGCATATCCCGTTCCATTTTTGCCCCCATCATGTGTCCCTGATAGCCAACATAGTAGACACAGAAGCTCTGGATCAGATACATGGCAAGAAGCGCGGCTCCAATAGGAAGAAGAGCTTTCAGGATTCTGGAAGGTTCTTCCGTAAAAATTGTTGCTGTCAGTATTCTCAGTATCTGAGGAAATGCGAGATCCACCATACTGATGATTGCCGCGCAAAAAAGATCCAGAAAAAACACTGTCTTATAAGGTCCGTAATAACGGATAAATTTTTTCAGCGTGTACATCATTCTTTCTCATCCTTTCGCAATATTCCTCTGCTATTATAGACTCTATTTTTCCCAAATACAATGCTGTAACTTCTCTTTTTCTCTCTATTCCGCCGGAAAACGTATCCCCACATCATAAGTTCCTGTTTCACGTCTGAGAAATTTCATATTTCCTCCATGAGCCCGTGCAATCTGTCGTGCAAGCCGAAGTCCCATAATATGGATCTTTTCTGTCTGTGTATCCATGTTTTCTACTACAACCTGCGGAATTCCCGTTCCGGAATCTGTTATACAAAAGCATGCCATTCCGTCCTTTTCATAAAGACGGATCCTGATCTGACATCCCTGGGGATTATGGCGCACGCTGTTCCCGATCAGATTGCGGAGCGCACGTTTGACCAGATTTCCATCTGCAAAAACAGCTGCTTTTTCCATTTCCGGAGAAATATCCAGTTCCACCTCTGTCTGCCCGTTTTCGCTTTCCAGTTCTTCATTGTAAAGATCTGCCGTACATTCTCTTAACAGCAGCGCCGGAGAACACTTTTCAAGATGCAGCGGCTGCGCATCATAGGCAAGCTTTGAAGTAAGATTCAGATCCGAAACCAGCTGACTGATCAACTGGCTTTGCCTGCATATGGTATCCGTGATTCTTTTTTCCTCTTCTGTCAGATTTGAACTCTTTGCCAGCCTGTCTGTATATCCTACGATCAGAGCCAGAGGAGTACGGATATCGTGAGAAACTCCGGAAATCCATTCGGTTCTGGCCTGATCCCTTTTATTCAGCCGCTGTTTCTGTTCCTGAAGGATTTCTGATGTATGATTGATCTGAAGTGCCAGATCACGGGTCATGCCTTTTTCTTTCAGCCGTACCGGCTCCTGTCTGGACAGTTTTTCCACACCGGTTCCCAGCGGCTTTAATGCCAGATAAAAACGATATCCAAGAAGGAAGACAAAAAACAGAATCACCACAGCATTGACCAGAAAGATTATTTTCAGGTACTGGGGAATCACAGCGATATCATTCAAAGGAAAAATTTCGCTGTATCTGGCAAAAAAATTTGGATCCAGTCCCACTACAAGAAGAAGCTTTCCTGTATCCCACACTGCTACAGGATAATCATTGAGATACCATCTGCTGAATTTTGCCACCTCTGCATTACTGTAGGAATGTTCAAAATGAGCAGGCAGTCTCCACTCCCAGACTACCTGTCCGTTATTATCAAGTCCCATACACCATTGAATATCCGAATCATTCAGTTCCTGAATCCCTTTGTCTCCCAGTTTCCATTCTCCATTTTCCCAAAAAAGTGCATCGCTGATCGCTTCCAGTGTACTTCTTCGGAAATCCTGTCTCCTGGACACCTGCATTTTTTGATATCCCAGGGAAAAAAAAGCAATCATATTACTGAGCAGGATCACACAGATGATTGCTCCTGCCGTAAAAGAATAGCGTCTGATGATCCGAAAGAGGCTTCTCATACACGCCCTCCCCGGTCAGCTGCCAGCCGATACCCCAGTCCCCGGGCGGTCAGAAGCCACTGGGGATGGGAGGGATCCTCTTCGATTTTTTCTCTTAAATGCCGGATATGAACCATAAGCGTATTCTCATATCCGTAATATCCATCTCCCCAGGCGGCATTGCACAACGCGTCAAAGGTGACGATCCTGCCTCTGTTCTCATTGAGTTTTTTCAAAAGGATCAGCTCCTTGGCTGTAAAAGGAGTTTCTTCTCCTCTGTACCGGACAATCCCGTAATCAAAAAGAATCTCATGGTTTCCCAGACATAAACAGTTCTCCTCGTTCTTGTCCGGCTCTTCCTGTCGATAGCTTCTTTTCAAAATGGCACTCACTCTCAGCACCAGCTCCGGAGGAAGAAACGGCTTGGTAATATAGTCATCCGCCCCAAGTCCCAGTCCGAAAAGCCGATCCCTGTCTTCGTCCTTTGCAGAAAGAAATAAAATAGGAATATCCGACTGCTCTCTCATTCTCTGGAACAAACGAAATCCGTCCCCGTCCGGAAGCATCACATCCAGAACTGCCATATCCAGTTTTTCTCTCTGAAACACTTCCAGCGCTTCATGGACGCTTCCTGCCTTTACTATATTTTTATAACCGCCCTGCTTCAAAATATCTGTGATCATTTCTACCAATTCCCGATTATCATCCACCAACAGGATCTTACGTTCATATAATTCCATAAAAACCTCCCGATTTTATGTTTCCGATTTCTTTTCCTATTATAATTTATTTTTTATCTCATTCCAACTGCTGCCGAAAAAGTTAAGGTAAAAATAAGGTTCAGTTAAGCCTCACCTAAGCCTGATCTTTTATACTTGTTTCAGATCAGAAAAGAACTCAAGGAGGTATTTGATATGGGACCTGTGATTGTTACAGATTCTCTCACAAAAAAATATAAAGCAAAAGCCGTGGTAGATCAGCTTGATCTCCGTGTACCGGGAGGAAGTATTTATGGTTTTCTCGGTCCTAACGGCGCCGGAAAATCCACTACACTGAAAATGCTTCTTGGTTTGGTCAGACCCACCGAAGGACACATTCAGATTCTGGGAAAAGATCTGGATTCCCGAAATCGCTTAAATATCCTTTCCGAAACAGGCTCACTGATCGAAGTGCCTGCCTATTATGGACATTTAAGCGGAAAAGAGAATCTTCAGATCGTCTGTACTTTAAAAAATGTACCGGAAAAGGAAATCCAGAGAGTGCTTCATGTTGTCCGTATGGAGGGACAGCAGAACAAAAAAGTCAGCCAGTATTCCCTTGGCATGAAGCAGCGGCTTGGACTTGCCGCTGCCCTTCTTGGAAATCCCAAGCTTCTTCTGCTGGACGAACCTACAAACGGGCTGGATCCTGCCGGAATTCAGGAAATGCGTGAGCTGATCTGTTCTCTTCCTGCTGCTTTCGGAATCACCGTACTGATTTCCAGCCATCTTCTTTCTGAAATGGATCAGATGGCCACCCATGTAGGAATCATCAATCAGGGACAGCTGATTTTTCAGGACAGCTTAAATGTCCTGCACGAACACAGCCGGGGGCGTCTTTACCTGCACACCTCAGATGATCAGACAGCTCTCCTGGTTCTGAAAAATTCCGGTATTCCTGCTCAATGGAGAGACGGACGTCTCAGCCTGAATCTGATGGAAGACAGTAAGGTCATGCATGCAGCAGCGCTTCTGGTAAACTTCGGAATCGGGATTCTGCGTCTGGAAGAACAGCAGATGAGCCTGGAGGACATCTTCCTTCAGCTTACAGGAAAGCAGGTGAGTTTATGATCAGATGTTTGTCGTCACAGTTACATGCGGAGCATCAGAAAATCAGACACACGAAAGCGCTTCTTGTTCCCCTTGGCTTTCTGGGTTTTTATTTTCTGTGGACTATGTGGCAGATCAGTTCCATGAAGCCATATGAATTCCCGACCGGATATGCCATGCTGTTTTATCAGCTTCCTGTCATGAATGCGATCCTTCTTCCCCTGATGATCTCCGTGATCGCCAGCCGGATCTGTGATATGGAAGTCAAAGGAGATACTTTGAAGCTTCTCTATACCATACAGAAACCTGGCAGTTTTTTCGACTACAAATACCTGAACAGCTTCCGATATCTGGTATTTTTCATCATCGGGCAGGGACTGCTGATCCTGTTTTTCGGCAGTCTAAAAAAATTTGGCGGTTTCCGGTCAGAAGATTATCTCCTTTATCTCCTCACTGTCCTTATCGTCAGTGCAGTGATACTTGTGATCCAGCAGACCCTGTCTCTTCTTTCAGAAAACCAGCTTTTTCCTCTGGGAGTCGGAATTGCCGGAAGTTTTCTTGGACTTTTTTCCATGTTTTTCCCTGCCGCTGTGGCAAGATTTGTCCTCTGGGGATACTATGCCGCTTTTTCTACCGTGGGAATGGACTGGAACAAAGACACAAGGATCATCCATTATTATGAAATTCCCTTCCCCACTCATAAATTTATCCTATTTCTGACCTTTGGAGTTTTAATATTCCTGCTGTGCCGGACTGTTTTCAGCAAAAAGGAGGTATAGATCATGCTGATCCAATGTATTCGTGCAGAAAAACAGAAGCTGCGCCACTCTCTTATCCTTCCTGCCTGTCTTTTTATTCCGGTAATCCCTGCTGTTATGGGAACCTTCAACTATATGCAGAACCTTGGAATACTGAAATCTCAGTGGTATTCTCTGTGGACACAGCATACACTGTTTTATGCCAGTTTTTTCTTTGCCCCGCTGATTGGTCTGTACTGCTCTTATATCTGGAGGCTGGAGCACAGACATAACAACTGGAACAGGATCATGACCGCCCCGGTTCCGGTCTCTGACCTGTTTTTCGGAAAACTGGTCTGGATCCTGCTTATTACCCTTCTGACCCAGCTTTGGACCGGAATTCTTTATCTGATCAGTGGTAAGCTTGCCGGTCTTCCGGGAATTTTCCCTCTGGAAATTATAATCTGGATTTTAAGAGGGACTCTGGGTGCCATACCTATCTGCTGCCTTCAGTTATTTCTATCCATGAGAATACGAAGTTTTTCCATTCCGGTAGGAATCGGGCTGATCGGAAGTGTGCTTGGCGTATTATTTAATAATGAGGGAATCGGCATTTTCTGGCCATACAGCCTGATGCTTCTGGGAATGAACTCCAATGGCACAAATGAATCGATTTTAAAAGATTTCCTTCCATTTCTTCTGTCTGTAACTGTTTTTTCGCTGTTCTTTTGCCTGGCAGCCATATGGAATCTGAAACACCGGGATGTAAAAGCCTAAAATGAAAGCAGCTTCCTCTTGACAGATGCTGATATTTCTTCTAATATATAAAGACAGAAAAGCTTATGTTCGTCTGTATACCAGTCATTATCTTATCATGTAAGGGCTTGTACTGGTTTCGACGGGGGCTTTGAAGTTGAGGAAGCCATCCGCAGACTCCTGGACTGCGTATCAACCGGGAACCTAAATATAAACGCAAACGAACAGTACGCGTTAGCAGCCTAATTGCTGCTCGTCAGCCCTGATGCACTCACACATCAGGAATCTGGCGTCGACTATGTGAGAAACCTTGCCGGGTAAGCTTTGCCCCGGTAGATGTATCATGAAGCTACTGAAGCGGTAAGCCTGTCGGTGGGCGTGCCGCCAAGGGAATGTTAAATCAGCGACTGTGATGGGAGATGCCGCAAGGGATAGGCTTTCGGACGCGGGTTCAATTCCCGCCAGGTCCACTAAAAAAACCGGTAAGTACAGGTTCACCTGTGTTTACCGGGTTTTTTATAATAAAAACAAACATCTTTCATTACATAAAATTTGCAAAAACAGACGCACCAACTACTGTACAAAGGCCGCATACCACAATCGCCAGACTGCTCATAGCGCCTTCTACCTCGCCCATTTCCATTGCTTTAGCGGTTCCCACCGCATGGGCGGCAGTTCCAATGGCCAGTCCCCTGGATACCGCATGACGGATCCGAAAAAATTTACATACCGATTCTGCCGCAATATTTCCAAGCACACCGGTAATGATAATGGTTGCCACCGAAATGGTCACATATCCTCCCAGTTCCTCAGATACTCCCATACCGATCGCTGTTGTAATGGATTTTGGGAGAAGTGTCACATATTCTCTGTGGCTGAGTCCGAAAGCCATGGCCATAGCAAAAATACTTCCCAGACTTGCCAGTACACCGGACAGGATTCCTGTCAAAATGGCAACCACATTCTTTTTGAGAACCTCCAGCTGTATATACAGCGGAATCGCCAGACAGACGGTTGCCGGAGTTAAAAGATAGCTTAAATACTGCGCGCTTGCATTATAACTGTCATAATCCACATGAAATAATACCAGAACACCTATCACCAGCAGGATAGAAATTAAAAGTGGATTCAAAATTGCCTTTTTCCATTTTCTCTGAGCAGCAAGCCCGATTTCATAAGCCAGAAGACTGATCACAAACCCCAGCGTCGCTGAATTCAGTACTATATTTTCCATTTTAGTTCTCTTCCTCCTCCTTTTTTCCCTTACGATCCATCATAAAATCTGTCACCTTTCCGGTCACAAACATCACGATAAAGGTTGTCGTAACTGTGATCACAAGAAGCGGAACAAGAAATTCCTGAAGTTCTCCCCAGGAGGCCATCAGTCCCACACCGGCAGGAATAAACATCAGAGGCATAATCTCGATCAGAAATTCTCCTACCTCTTTTACATGCTCTACCTTGATCACTCTGGCAAGAAGTAAAACAAACATCAGCAAAAGTCCGTAAATACTTCCCGGAATCGGCAGCGGAAGGAAATATTTCATCAGCTCTCCTGCGCAGGTAACTCCCAGAATGATTCCGAATTGTCTCATATACTTCATCTTTTTCCTCCAGACATCATTTGATCCATTGAAATACAGCAGGATTTTAATACTGTACTGTGCAATAACGTTTTTCATTATATCACAGAACAATTTTTTTATACAAGAGAAAAACTGCCTGATATCCAACGATTTCGCTTTATTAAAATTTGTAAATATGTCCAAATCGGTCTGACCAATCATTATCACACATAAAGAACAGCTTTTTAATGAATAATGTTTTGAATTCCTTGCATTTTTTTATGGTTTCCTGACTGTTTCCATGATACAATAAATATATTGTTACTTTATGGAGGAAATTGAATATGAAAAAAGGAAACTGGAAGGCTCTCCTTCCAATCGCAGTGTTTCTGGTCATGTATCTGGGACTTGGAATCCTCTTCGAATATGTTTTGAAGATTCCTATGGGATTTTATAATATCCCCATTGTAGTTTCATTTCTGACCGCTCTTCTGGTTGCATGCATCCAGAATCCCAAACTGAGTTTTGACGAAAAACTGGCCGTCATGGCTCAGGGTGTCGGTGACAAAAATATCGTGACTATGATCCTCATCTTTATGGTTGCCGGTATTTTTGTAGGTGTTGTTGGAAGAGAAAGTGCAGAAAGTGTCGCTTACTTCCTGCTGTCTATCATTCCAGCGCGTTTTGCAGTGATCGTACTTTTTGTGGTAAGCTGTTTTGTATCTCTTGCCATGGGTACTTCCGTAGGAACCATTACCCTGATCACACCTATTGCTCTTGCAGTATCTACCGGCTCCGGCTTTTCCGCACCTCTTTGTATCGGTGCAGTCATGGGCGGCGCTATGTTTGGAGATAATCTTTCCTTTATCTCTGATACCACAATTGCTGCATGTAACGGACAGGGTTGTGCAATGAAAGACAAATTCCGTGCCAACTTTAAGATTGCCCTTCCGGCTGCTCTGGTCACACTGGCGATCATTTTTGTCCGCACTTCCGGCGGAGCAGACAGTGCTGCCATCATCAAAGACTATAACCTGATCCGTATTATTCCGTATCTTCTTGTACTGATCGGCGGAATTATCGGAATCAACGTATTTGTAGTCCTGCTGATCGGAATCCTTTCCGGTTCCATAATCGTGCTTGCAACAGGCGCTACCCCTGCAACAGAGCTTCTGGCAAATATGGGAGCCGGTGCTGCCGGCATGTACGAAACGACCATGGTTGCAATCCTTGTTTCTGCAATCTGTGCTCTGATCCAGAAATATGACGGATTTACAGCTCTTCTGAACTTTATCCGCCGTATTTTCAAGACCCAGAAAGGTGGCAAGCTTGGAATGGGACTTCTGGTTGGCGCTATGGACATTGCCACTGCAAACAATACCGTTGCAATTGTTATGGCAAACCCAATCGCCAAAGAAATGGCAGAGGAATATGATGTAACACCTCAGACAACAGCTTCTATTCTGGACACTTTTTCCTGTGTATTCCAGGGTGTGATTCCTTACGGTGCCCAGATGCTGATTGCCATTTCCACTGCTGCCGAACTTGGATTTGAGGTTTCTGCTTTTGACATCATGCCGAATCTCTACTATCCATACATACTTCTGATCAGTGCATTGTTCTATATGTTCCTTGCACCGAAAAAGAAAACAAAATAAAAAAAGGCTGACGACAGAATTTTGAAATCAAAGATCTCTGTTGTCAGCTTTTTTCTTATTTAAAATTTTTTATTCGCCCATATCCTCAGCACATTTTTTCAGTTTTTCACGGATTGGAAGGTGATAAGGACATCTTTTTTCACATTCTCCGCAGCCAATGCAGGCAGATGCCTTAACCGCAAGGGAACTGTAGCGGTCTTTTGCCCAGTCAGCCAGATTGTATCTCTGAAGATATCCGGCAAACAGGAACACACTTGGGATATTGATGCCGACTGTACATGGCGCACAGTAGTTGCAGCGGCGGCAGAAATCAGTTCCCAGCTGTTTTTTCACCTCTTCAATCTTCTGCAGTTCTTCGCCTGTAAGAGGTGTCTCATCCTCACAGGCTCTGATGTTCTGATCCAGTTCCTCCGGTTCTGCCATTCCCGGAATCACAACCGTAACATCCTTATTTGCGCAGATATAACGAAGTGCAAGAGAGGCATCCTCAATGGCGCCTCCTGCAAGAGGCTTCATATCAATAAATCCGATATTTTTCTCTGCACATTTCCGGATCAGTTCCTCACCCTGATTTTCAACAATGTTATAAGGAAACATAATCGTTTCCACCCAATCCAGCTCCAGAGCTTTTTCAAACACATGGACGGAATGACAGGTCAGTCCTATATGACCGATTTTTCCCGCTTCTCTTGCCTCTATAAGAGCCTCCAGAGCGCCATCCTTTCCAGTTACCTGCTCCAGCTGTTCCATGCTGGGGTTATGTACCTGGTAAAGATCAATGTAATCTGTCCGGAGATTGCAAAGACTGGTCTCAATGTCTGCCGCCATAGCCGCTTTTGTCCTTGCCATGGATTTCGTGGCTGCCACAAATCTGTCGCGGATTCCTTCCATTGCATAGCCGAGATATTCTTCACTGACTGTGTATCCTCTGGCTGTGTCAATATAATTGATGCCTCTTTCTGCCATTTCATGCAGGAGCTTTCTGGTTCCTTCTGCGTCGATCCTCTGAATCGGAATCCCGCCAAATCCCATCCGGGAAATGGTAAGTCCTGTTTTGCCTAATTTTCTGTATTCCATATAAATCCCCCTTCTTTTTTCATTTTTCTGCCACTATACAAAGAATACCGCCGGCAGATACCGGCGGTATAGATTTCTGAAAAAAATCAGACTCTGGACAGATATTCACCTGTTCTTGTATCGATTTTTAATTTGTCCCCCTGGTTTACAAACAGCGGAACCTGAACCTGTGCACCAGTTTCAACGATTGCCGGCTTTGTAGCTCCCTGTGCTGTATTTCCTGCAAATCCCGGTTCTGTTTCCGTAACCTCCAGCTCTACAAAGAGAGGCGGCTCAATTGCAAATACGTTTCCGTTGTGGGAACAGATCTTAACAATCTCATTTTCCTTAACGAATTTCAGAGAATCTCCAACCTGATCTGCGGTAAGAGCGATCTGATCGTAGGTTTCTATGTTCATGAAGTTGTAAAGTTCTCCGTCATTGTACAGGTAGCTCATATCCACACGTTCAATACGTGCCTGCGGGAATTTCTCTGTAGGACGGAAAGATTTTTCCAGTACAGCTCCTGTGATGATGTTTTTATATTTTGTTCTGACAAATGCAGCGCCCTTTCCAGGTTTTACATGCTGAAATTCAACAATCTGACATACATTTCCCTCAATTTCAAGTGTGATACCGTTTTTGAAATCACCTGCTGAAATCATAGTTAAATCCTCCTTCTAGTAATCTTCACTACTCAACATTCTATAATACCACAACAGTTTTTTCAACTGTTTTTTTCGTAAGCCGCCAATTTTTCCTTAATTTCTTTTATAAGCTCCTCAAAAGGCTTCTCTCCGGTTATCACCTGGATATCCGCAAACTTCTGATATACCGGATCTCTCTGTTTCAGAAGCTTCTTGATCTTTTCGTCTCTGTCATCTCCATCCAGAAGCGGGTCTTTTCTGGAACCCTCCAGTCTCTTTTTCAGCGTTTCCAGAGATCCCTTCAGATATACAACGGTTCCCAGTTCTTTCAGATATTTCTGGTTCTGTTCCTGAAGAGGCAGCCCGGATCCCAGCGAGATCACCTTTTTTTCCTTATCATTGATCAGTTCCTTCAATGCCATTGTTTCCAGAGCACGGAAAAAAGGTTCTCCGAATTTTTCAAATATCTCTCTGACAGAAAGATTCATTTTTTTTACAATTAATTTTTCAAGATCCACAAAAGGCAGTCCCAAATCTCCGGAAAGCTGTTTGCCTACTCTCGTTTTACCTGAACCCATAAACCCGATGATCACCACATGGTTCATAAAGTTCCCTCCTCTTTCCTGTAAAAATAAAGTACGATTCTCTCCAGATATCGTTTCAAAACGATCTGAATCTCTTCTTTCGGATGGATCGGCTTCACAAGGATATTACGGATTCCGGTTCTTTTTGCCCCGTAAATGTCTGTAAAAAGCTGATCTCCGATAAAAACTGTGTTGGAACAGTCAGTACCCAGCAGCTCCATGGCTTTTTTATAATTTCCTACTGCCGGCTTATGTGCATTTTCTATAAATTGCTCCCCGATCTTTTCATTAAAGGAAGCAACTCTCTGGATCTGGTTATTTGATAAAAAGCAGCTCTTAAATCCAATCCTGCGAAGGCGTTCAAAAAGCGCTACTGCCCGTTCATCCGCCGGTGCCCCGTGAGGCACCAGCGTATTATCGATATCGAACAGAAGACCTCTGTAGCCTTCCTGATATAGCTTTTCGTAATCTACTGCATACGCAGATTCCAGATACTCATCCGGAAAAAAACATCGAAACATTTTTCTCTCCTGCAACTAATATTTTCAGCGCTGATCAAGAGGAACATACTCTGCCGGTGCCAGCACATTCTTGTATGCGGGACGGATGATCTTGTCTGTATTGATCAGCTCTTCCATACGGTGAGCACTCCATCCGACAATACGTGCAACTGCAAACATCGGTGTGTAAAGTTCCAGAGGAAGATCCAGCATACTGTACACAAATCCACTGTAGAAATCCACATTGGCGCTGACACCTTTGTAGATCTTTCTTTCTTCCGCAATGACTTCAGGAGCCATTTTTTCTACCATGGAGTACAGATTGTAATCCTTCATACGCCCCTTTGCCTTTGCAAGACTTTCCACAAAGCCTTTCAGGGTCTCTGCTCTCGGGTCTGATACGGAATAGATTGCATGTCCCATACCATAGATCAGCCCTCTTCTGTCAAAGGCTTCCTTATGAAGAAGACGTTTCAGATACTTACGCACCTCATCTTCGTCCTCCCAGTCATGGACTTCTTTTTTCATATCCTCAAACATCCGGATTACCTTAATATTCGCACCACCGTGCTTCGGTCCTTTCAGAGAACCAAGAGCCGCTGCAATGGCTGAATATGTATCTGTTCCGGAAGAAGATACTACATGGGTCGTAAATGTGGAGTTATTACCACCGCCATGCTCCATATGGAGGATCAGGGCAAGATCCAGGATTTTTGCTTCCAGATCTGTATACTTCTTATCCGGTCTCAGGATCCGGAGGATGTTTTCTGCTGTAGAAAGCTCTTTTTTCGGATTATGGATATAAAGGCTTTTTCCTCTGATGTAATGGTTATATGCCTGATATCCGTATACGGATAAAAGCGGAAATACACTGATAAGATTTAAACATTGACGAAGAACATTCGGAAGAGAAATATCATCCGGGTTATTGTCGTAAGAATAAAGCGTCAGCACACTTCTGGAAAGCGCGTTCATAATATCTCTTCCCGGCGCTTTCATCACAACATCGCGCACAAAGTTCCGTGGAAGTGAACGCTGATTGGCAAGAAGCTGTCTGAAATCTTCCAGCTGTTTCTGATCCGGCAGTCTGCCAAACAGAAGAAGATATGTAGTCTCCTCAAAACCAAAACGATTGTCCTTTACAAAACCGGCTGTCAGATCCTTGATATTATACCCTCTGTAGTACAGGCTTCCTGCACAGGGAACTTCTTTTCCATCCACTACCTTCACTGCCTGAACGTTAGACACCTGAGTCAACCCCGCAAGCACGCCTTTACCATTAATATCACGAAGCCCGCGCTTTACGTCATATTTCCCATAGAGTGACAGATCAATGCTGGTATTCTCTTTGCACAGTTCTGTCAGATTCTCAATCTCCGGTGTTACCTTCATGTTAAATCCTGTCATACATAATGTCTCCTTTCACATTGCACTTCTATCCGATCAAGGTCCCTCCTCATCCCTTTCTCATAGCTGTTTTCACATAAGTTCTGTTCCAACATTAGTTACAGTATAGCATTTTTTTTTATTTAGGTCTATACAATTCCATCGTTTCTCTTTAATCCTGTTCGATTTACTGAAAATTTTCACAATAAACGGCTGTTTTTGCCCTTAAATTTTTATTTTTACAGCAGGATTTTTTTTGGTTGCTGTCTTGTATGCGCTACCACTTTAGTGTATAATAGTTGCAACGCTGAGGAATCTCAGACGAAAGAAATGGGATAAAAATGGATGAGGAGGAAATTATTATGTCCTACACAGAAGAAGTATACGAGAGAGTCGTAGCACAGAATCCAGGCGAGCCGGAATTTCATCAGGCAGTAAAAGAAGTGCTTGATTCCCTGAAAGTAGTCATTGACAAAAATGAAGAAGAATACCGCAGACTTTCCATTCTGGAACGTCTTGTTGAACCGGAAAGAATCATCTCCTTCCGCGTTCCGTGGGTAGATGACAGCGGCAAAGTACAGGTAAATAAAGGATACCGCGTGCAGTTCAACAGCGCCATCGGACCGTACAAGGGAGGACTCCGCTTCCATCCTTCTGTTAACCAGAGCATCCTGAAATTCCTGGGCTTTGAGCAGATTTTTAAAAACTCCCTGACCGGTCTTCCCATCGGCGGCGGCAAGGGTGGTTCCAACTTTGACCCCAAGGGCAAATCTGACAGAGAGGTTATGGCATTCTGCCAGAGCTTTATGACTGAACTTTGTAAATATATCGGAGCAGATACCGATGTACCGGCCGGCGATATCGGTGTCGGCGCACGCGAGATCGGCTACCTGTTCGGACAGTACAAACGCATCCGTGATCTCTATGAAGGCGTACTGACCGGAAAGGGGCTTACCTATGGTGGTTCTCTTGTCCGTACACAGGCAACCGGCTATGGAGTTGTATATATCCTGAACGAGCTTCTGAACGCCCACAATGATCATCTTGCAGGCAAGACTGTAATCGTTACCGGTTCCGGAAACGTAGCGATCTATGCGGTAGAAAAAGCCACACAGCTTGGTGCAAAGGTTGTTGCAATGTGCGATTCCAACGGATATATCCATGATCCGGAAGGCATCAAACTGGATATCGTTAAAGACATCAAAGAAGTAAAACGCGGACGTATCAAAGAATATGCAGATCGTGTAGTGGGTGCTACTTTTACAGAAGGCGTTGGCATCTGGAATATCAAATGTGATATCTATCTTCCATGTGCAACACAGAACGAGCTTGGTCTTGACGCTGTAAAGACCCTGATCTCTAACGGCTGCAAATATATTGTAGAGGGTGCTAACATGCCGACCACTATGGATGCAACAGAGTATGCAATGGAAAACGGTGTTCTCTTCCTGCCAGGCAAAGCTGCCAATGCAGGCGGTGTTGCCACCTCCGCTCTTGAGATGAGCCAGAACTCCATGAGACTTTCCTGGTCTGCAGAAGAAGTAGATGAGAAACTTCATGGCATTATGAAAGATATCTACAGAAAAATCGACGATGCAGCACAGCGCTACAACATGAAGGACAACTTTGTGGCAGGCGCTAATATTGCCGGTTTTGAAAAAGTAGTAGAAGCCATGAAGGCGCAGGGAATCGTCTGATTCTCCTGACTGATAATAAATCGAGTAGGAGGCGGTGACTAACCGCCGTCCTCTCACACCACCGTGCGTACCG
>UQLX01000046.1 GCA_900541985.1 uncultured Blautia sp.
TCGAGCGAAAGCTTGGTCACACGATTCCAAATGTCAACATGTATGTAGTTTTGAAAGTGCAATTCAAATACACTTTTATTCCTCCTTAGCTCAGTCGGTAGAGCATGCGGCTGTTAACCGCAGTGTCGTTGGTTCGAGTCCAACAGGGGGAGTTTTTTTATGTCTGCAGAAAGTTCTGCAGGCTTTTTTTGTGCATAAATTTACAAAACAGTTACATCCTACAGATAAAATTCATGTCATAATGTAATCAAAGTTTCTATAACGTGACAAAATGCCGCAAGTAAACAAATCGGTATGAGAGCAGACAGGGAACACCAGGGGAGGAATCAATATGGGAGCACATATTCTTGTAATAGAAGATGAGGAAGCAATTAATGACCTGATCTGTATGAATCTGGAAGTGACAGGATATCAGGTTACCTCTTTTTTTGACGGAGAGGAGGTAAGTAAAAGTCTGTCGGAAAACCATGCCTATGACTGCGCTCTGGTAGATGTGATGCTGCCGGGAAAGGATGGTTTTGCTCTTCTTCCAGAACTGAAGGATTATGAAATTCCGGTTATTTTTCTGACTGCCAGAGGAGAGGTTCAAAATAAAGTCAGAGGACTGAAAGAAGGCGCAGAAGATTATATTGTAAAGCCATTTGAGATGCTGGAGCTTCTGGTACGAATTGAAAAGGTTCTGGAAAGAAATGGAAAAAACGAGCGTTTAATTTGTATTTATGATGTGGAGATTGATACAGAAAAGCATACGGTTAAAAAGGCCGGACAGGAGGTTTATCTGAAACCGATGGAATATGAATGCCTTTTAATGTTTGTGCGGCATAAGAATAAGGCGCTTACCAGAGGACAGATTCTGGGAGCCTTGTGGGGAATGGAATTTGAGGGTGAGACACGTACTGTGGATGCCCATGTAGGTCGTATACGCAAAAAACTGGATTGGGGAAATGTAATAAAAACCATTCCTACTATAGGCTACAGACTGGAGGTGGATCAGTGAAGCTGTTCCGAAAAATATTTTTTCAGGCGGTTCTGGGATTTCTTTTGATTTCTCAGCTTACCATGGCATATTTTCTCTATGAATCTCAAAAGCAGACTTTGACGGATCAGAGAAAGAGCCAGGAAATTATTTTTACAGATAAGCTCCACGAGTTTAGCAGAAAACTGGAAGAGTCTTTAAAGCTGTTGAAAAACAACGATGCAGAGGGCAGGAAACTGGCAGCAGTTCAGTCATTTCGGGATGTTTTTGGGAATTATGGAGCTTTTTATCAGCATGGGGAATGGATCTGCAATGCCACTCCCTATGAATTTGATTATATGGGAATCAGAGAAGTAAATGGAGAAAATAACGGAGAAGTACCAATACAGACCATAGATGGAAGAAAACTCATGCTGACCTTTACGCAAATATCTGACAGCAATATACAGGCAGGAATTTTGTATTATCAGGACGTTACGGAAATCTATCAGAGAACAGAGAGCCTTTTTTTTAAGGGACATATGATTACGGTGTTTCTTCTGATTGTGGGCGGATTTATCATATGGAAAAGCCTTTATGCCACCATGCGTCCTCTGATGGAATTAAAAAAGGCTGCCAGGGCTATTTCAGAGGGAGATTATCATGTCCGGGTATCTGAGAGCAGGAAAGATGAACTGGGAGAGCTGGCAGCCAGCTTTAATCATATGGCTGGCACTATACAGGAAAATATACAGGAACTGACAGAAATAAACAGGAAACAGCAGCAAATGTTGGGAAGCCTTGCCCATGAGCTGAAAACGCCCATGACAGCCATTATGGGTTATGCAGATACCCTTCTTACCGTACGTTTAAGCGATAAAAGACGGGAGCAGGCTCTTCAGTATATTCAAAAGGAGTGCAGCCGCCTTTCCAGGCTGTCTGTTAAAATTCTGGAGCTTACCGGACTTTATGAGGAAGAAAAATCAGGAATGAATCTTCAAAGCTTTCAGGTGGGAAACTTTTTGAATCATATAAAAGCTTTGACAGGATTTACGTTAAAAGAAAAGGAAATTCAGCTGGAAGTCCAGTGCAGCCCCTTAGATCTCCAAAAAGCAGCAGATGTGGATCTTTTGACAAGTTTTGTACTGAACCTTGTGGATAATGCAGGAAAGGCCTCAGAGAACGGCGGAAAAATCCGGATAATAGCTGATGATGAGGCTCTTATTGTGGAGGATCAGGGACGAGGAATAGCTCCGGAAGAGATTGAACGGGTAACAGAAGCCTTTTACATGGTGGATAAGTCACGATCCAGAAAAGAAGGGGGTGCAGGACTTGGGCTTGCGCTCTGTAAGGAAATCGCAGATCTTCACGATTGGGAGCTGACCATAGAAAGTGAACCGGGGAACGGAACAAGGGTAATCCTCTTATGGTTACAACGCGGTTACGAGTTGGAGAATACCCGGCAAAAAGATTCTGTTATTCTGGAAGCAGAAAGGACAGACAGCAATTTTGTATGATCCGCCGGGAAAGGAGACAGACCATGAAAAAAAGAATCGTAACAGCTATTCTGGCAATGATGACCGGGATAATTTTTTTGACCGGATGCGCAGAAACTCCAGAGAGTTCTCTTGTAAAAAAGAAGGGAAATATGAAAGAAATATTGTATGAAGAGGAGGCAGAAGAACAGGAGAATACAGAAGTTTTGTCCGGTAAAAATATCCGGGAAACAGTAGGAGCGCCGAAAACTTATCAGAGCGAGACAGCAGATACCACAGGAAACCTTAAAATAGTAACAGATGCGAAGGTAGAAATTCCTGATACAGACCATGCTTCTGTGATCGAGGTAACGCAGCATCCCTTTGGGCAGGAGCAGATGGATCTGATCACAGATACCTTTTTTAAAAATGCAAAGATCTATACCTCACACAGCTACTATACCCGTACAAAGGATGTGGTACAAAAGGAGCTGACCTGGTGGAAAGCCAACCTTGCCAAGGGAAATCTGGATCCTAACGGTCTTGGGAAGGATGAGAATGGGAATTATTATCTGGACATCAATCAGACCATTGAAGACCTGGAAAAGGAGTATGAGACAGCCCCTGAAACCCGCACACTGAAGAAGGTGAAGCCTCAGTTTGGCCTGAAAGGGGAAGAAGGAGACTATATCATGGAGGATTACTTTGTTGGAGTGGCAGTTACAGAAGAGGGAAATGCTTTTAATTACAGTATGAACTCCTATGGAGCAGCCCCTATGTCTGTGGAAATCCGCAACCAGAGCCGTTATGAAAAGGAAAGTATAATCAATGAATTTATGTATTGGGACGGATATGATTATTACAGTAAGCTGGCAGAATCCTCCTACTGGGAGAATGCAGAGTGGGTTCCAACAGAAGAAGAACTGAAAGACGAAATTGGAATTTCTCTGGAAGAAGCCAAAGCTCTTGCGGACGAGAAGGTGAAGGAGCTTCAGATCCCGGATATGGAGCTTGGAGACTGGGAGTACGGACTCTGCCTTTATCAAAAGGGAAGCGGTGAAGATCAGAGGCTTGTGCTGACAGATACCGGCTATATCCTTCATTATACGAGAAGGCTGGGAGAAATTCCCATTACTTATACGGAGGAACAGGGAGGCGAGCTGTACAGCAACGATATGGGATCTGAATCAGAAAGCTGGCTTTATGAGAAGCTGGACTTTTGTGTAACGGATGAGGGAATTGATGAGGTACAGCTAATCGATCAGTATGATATCGGAAAAACAAAAACAGAAAATGTAAAACTGAAATCCTTTGATGAGATCATGGATATTTACGAAAAAATGATGCTTATTAAAAACGCTGATTATATGGAGAATGCAAAAGAGCTTACGTACAAAATAGACCGGATTGTATTTGGCTACACAAGAATTTACGAACCAAAATCAGACAGCCGTTCCGGCATGCTTGTTCCTGTCTGGGATTTCTTTGGAAGCTATGAAGGCACTTATAAGGAAGAGGCGGAATGGGAAACCGGATCAGAGAATTTCCTTTATGCGCCGCAATATGAAAGCTATCTTACCATCAACGCTATAGACGGCAGTGTGATTGACAGAGGATTGGGATATTAGAGGAAAAGGAATGGACAGGACAAAAAGAAGCCAAAAAGCTGTAAAACAAATGCTGGCAGTGATTAGCTATGATTTCAGGGGATTTTTTAAAAGACCAAGGGTTATACTGACATTTCTTCTGGGATTTGTTCTCTGCTTTCTTTTAAGCAGCAGGACTATGCCTGTGATGGAAACTTACAAATCTCCTGTGCAGATGCTGGAACCGTTTTTGTGGACATTTGGTGATTCTACGGCGATTCTTTTAAGCTCTGTGCTTCTTCTGCTTCTTTTTTCCGATCTTCCTGTATGGAACGCAGTTACGCCTTATTATCTGTACCGGACTACCAAGGTTCGATGGCTTTTGGGGCAAATGATTTATATGGCTTCGGCGGCAGGAATTTATACATTGTTTATGCTGGGATCAACCATGATTTTGTGTGCCGGGAACAGCTATCCGGGAAATATCTGGAGTGATACAGCAGCTATGCTGGCTTATTCCAGACTGGGAGAAATCCTTAGTGTGCCATCTACGGTAAAGGTGATGGAAAGCATTTCTCCTTTTGGCTGCGCTGCTGTGGTGACGCTTCTTTTGTTTCTTTACATTCTCTGTCTCGGGTTTGTGATTCTGGCAGGAAATCTTCTGCCGGGAAAAAACAGGGGAATGGTAACAGGACTTCTCTTTTGTTTATATGGTTTTTTGCTGGATCCTAAGGCTCTTGCCAGAATTCTGGGATATGAAAAATATGAGATGTTCCGGGTCAATGTTCTGATCGGCTGGCTCAGCCCTTTAAGCCATGCATCCTATGGAAGACATAATTTTGGCTATGACCGTCTGCCTTCTGTAGGACAGTCTGTTCTGGTGTTTTTAGGGATTCTGGTGCTACTTACACTGTTCTGTTTAAAAAGGCTGAAAACATACTCCTTTGTATTTCTGGGAGAAAAGGACTGATATGGGAAATGAAATAATGAGAATGCTTAAGGGCAAAGGCTTCTGGCTGGGATTTATGACAGCTATGGCCGGAATTAGTCTGGGCGCTTCTTATCCTGAGCTTCAAGGACTTTTAAATCCAGGAAGTTTTGTAGACATGGAAACAGAAGCCCTGAAATCAAACGCCATGATATTTTTTCTTCCTCTTGCAGCAGTTCTGCCATGGAGCGATTCCTTTATCCGTGAGCGGCAGGGTGGGTTTTTAAAAACAGCGCTTCCACGGACCGGAAGGCGCTATTATGTGGAAAGTAAAGTATTTACTACTGCTCTTGGTGGATTTCTTTCTGTTTTTCTGGCAGGGGCGCTGATGTTTTTGGCGTATTTTATGATTTTTTTCCTCTGGAGGCTCAGGGAAAATTCCCATGGGGCCAGACGGCGGAGCTTGGAAGAATCCTGCTTCGCTGCGGACTTGTGGCAGCGGCTTTAAGCACAGGAGGAGGGATTTTTGCCGGGCTTACAGGATCGGTATTTAAAAAAAGCGCTGTGGCTTTACCCGCCTCAATGGATTGAGGGAAGCGCAGAATGGGGAGAAAAGGGTCTGGGACTATGGCTTTTTCTTTTTGTTCTTCTGGGGATGCTGATGGCACTTTATGGAGGGATTCTTTATGACAGGGTGGAAGAAATCTGAGCCTGTGATCCGGGTAGATAAGGCAAGCAGATATTTTGGAGAAGACTGCGTACTGAAAGAAGCAGAGCTTACTTTGTATGAGGGGCAGGTCTGCGGTATTGTGGGAAATAACGGATCAGGAAAAACAGTTCTGATGAAATGTATCTGCGGATTTCTTCCAGTAACGTCAGGAACCATATGGGTTCAGGGAAAGAACATCGGAAAAGAAGTGGATTTTCCCGAAAGCCTTGGCGCGATCATTGAAAGCCCGGGTTTTCTTACGGATATTACAGGATTTCGTAATCTGGAGATTCTGGCGTCCATGAACCGCCGGATCACATCGGCTCAGATACGGCTTGTAATGAAAAAAGTGGGGCTGGATCCTGACATGAAGAAGTCTGTGGCAAAATATTCCCTTGGTATGCGGCAGCGTCTGGGAATTGCGCAGGCTATCATGGAAGAACCGGAACTTCTTGTTTTGGACGAGCCTTTTAACGGTCTGGACAAACAGGGAGTGGAAGATATGAGAAAAATTCTGTTGGAGCTGAAAGCTCAGGGAAAGACCATACTTCTGGCAAGCCATAACGAGGATGATATCCGGATTTTGTGCGACCGGGTTTTTGAAATGGACGAAGGGGTTTTAAAGGAAAGAGAGGAGTCGGAGGTATGAAAAAAGGAAAGCTGGCAGCAGGAGTTTTCCTTCTGTGTATGCAGATCATGGCAGAGGCAGTGGGAAATAAGTGGAGTGCAGACGGAGAACAGATGGTTTACGGAGCAGATCTGTTTATGGAAGGAGAAAATTCAGCTTTTATTATAGAAGAGATGGAATCGGACATTGTATCGGAGCCTGGCTGTATTCCAGAGATTACTATTATGCCGGAACCTACGGCTGTACCAGAACCTACTGCAGTGCCGGAACCGGATGTTTCACCGGAACCTACCATTTTTCCGCAGCCAACGCCCACACCGGGATTTTCAGTAAATATTGAAAATATGAATATTTATCCGAATTGTGGAACACAGTCGGAAGAGGAGCTGGTGCGGCAGCCAAAGCTTTTACTGGAAAGCAGCAGCCTGACAGGAAAGACGCTGGAAGCGGGAGCTGTCCAGGAAGTGGAACTTGTTCTGGAGAATAAAAGCAGGGATCAGGGAATTTATAATCTGAAGCTGGCCTTTTTCACAGAAACACCAGGCATCCAGTTTGAAAAAAAGTCTTATTATTTTGACAGGATCAGTCCAGGAGGCAGGATCACTGTAGCAAATAATGTACGGACATCTGTGGATGCAAAGGAGGGGCTTGTTCCTGTCAAGCTTTCCTTTGAATATGAAGATAAGAAGGGAACTTCGGCATCAGGAACGGAAGAGACAGAATTTTTTATAAAACAGACAGTATCAGCACACCTGAGCTGTGACGAGATTCCGGCAGAGGTGTATTCCACAGATACGGTAAACCTGGGAATCCGTGTGCAGAATCTGGGAAGAACAGAGATTTATAATGCCCGTGTCGTCATGGAAGGAAAAGGGATGTTTCCAAAGGAAGAGATTTTTCTTGGAAATATGGATGCAGGAACAGAGCGTACAGGAACCATGCGCGTTTTTGTAGCAACCCGTACGATGGAGGCCAATGGACGTGATGAAGGAACTGATGAGAGGGACATGTATGGAGCAGTTACAGGGAGGATCATTCTGAAATATGAGGATGGAGAGGGCAAACCATATGAACAGGTGAAAGAATATGAAACCAGTATCCGGAAACCAAGGATTCAGAGTCTGAACATAGAAGTTCCCCAAAAAGCAAATAACTGGTGGTATTCTGTATTTGCAGCTGCCGGGGCAGGATTGATATGTCTGGTCTTTGGACTTATACACAGGATCAGAAGGCAGAAAATACTTCTGGAGGAAATAAGAAGGGAGGCTTCTGGTGAGAATCTGTAAAAGAAGACATTTTTACCCGATGCTGATTCTGGGAGCATCCATTATGGCAGGAAGTCTTTGCTTATTGATTCGTCTGGCGGCTCCGGTTTTTTCAGGCTCTATAAAGGAATATCAGACAGTTGTTTCGCTTGGGCGCCTGCAATATGATGAGAAGCTTCTGGAGCAGGTGAAAAAGGTCCCGGGACTGGTTTCTTTTTCACCTGTTTTGGAAATTCCCGTGGAATTGAAACTGGAAGAGTATACGATGAGTACTGTTTTTCTGGCAGTGGATCTGAATGAACTGAAAATGGAGGGGGATTCATCGGAATATATTTATGTGAGAAATACTCCGGTACTTTTGATAGGAAAAAATACTTTGGAATCCCTGAAAGATCTAAATAATCATACAATTTCCAAAAGGAGGCTTGCCACTTTCTGGGAAAAGGGAGAAGGAAAACTTCAGTACTGTCTGTCTGAAGCCGGAAGAGAAAAGGATGGAAGTGATTTTGAGAAAGAAACTGAAGCAACGGAATATTCCGAGGCTGTTTGGACAGAATGTCCGTCTTTTCTTTGTCTCAGAAGTCCGTCAGAGGGGATTTATATCAGTCTGGAGCAGGGAAAAGCGTTGGGGGGAATGAGTCAGGAAGATGGTACAAAAGCGCTTCTTACCGTGAGAGGAAAAGAAGCCTTCAAAAAAGCACAGGATATTTTGCTAATCTTTCTAAGTAATCAAAAAAGGTGAAAAAAAATTAAAAAAATGAAAAATTCCTCTTGCAAAATATAATAAGGTATGGTATTATAATTTTCGCTGAAGTCGTCATTAAAAGATAACAGCGAAAATAAGGCTCCATGGTCAAGCGGTTAAGACACCGCCCTTTCACGGCGGTAACAGGGGTTCAAATCCCCTTGGAGTCACTTGAAAAATAAAAAATGAGATTTTCTTTGACTTGATTCCGACATTTGGTGTATAATAGTTTTTGTAAGTATTACGCGCCGATGTGGCTCAATTGGCAGAGCAGCTGATTTGTAATCAGCAGGTTATCGGTTCGAGTCCGATCATCGGCTTTTTGGACCTTTAGCTCAGTTGGTTAGAGCAACCGGCTCATAACCGGTCGGTCCTGGGTTCGAGTCCCCGAAGGTCCATTTTTGTTTTTTGGCCCAGTGGCTCAGTTGGTTAGAGCGCCGCCCTGTCACGGCGGAGGTCGAGAGTTCGAGTCTCTTCTGGGTCGTTATATGGGGTCTTAGCTCAGCTGGGAGAGCATCTGCCTTACAAGCAGAGGGTCATAGGTTCGAGCCCTATAGGCCCCATATCTTTTTTTATATAATATGCCGCAGTGGCGGAACAGGCAGACGCCCGGGACTTAAAATCCCGTGGGTAGTGATACCCGTACCGGTTCGATTCCGGTCTGCGGCATTGATGAAAAGTGGGAGAAACGTTGAATTTACAACGTTTCTCTTATTTTTTCCCCATCAAAAGCCTGATTACACTTGATTACATTTTCACATATCCAGAATATCCTTCATGAGATCGGCAGTCTTTTCATTTGCTTGTTGCTGACGGATGTAGTGAAAAGTGGTTTGGGTATCGCTATGTCCTAAGAAATTAGAAAGCTGATTCACTTTAATACCACCGTCATAAAACATAGTTGCCATGGTAAAGCGTATTTGATGGCTGGAACGGTATTCTATTCCAAGTTCATTGCATAACTGCTTTAGATGGCGGTTGAAGGTGTCTGCTAAAATTGGCTTGCCATACCTCATAAACAAATATTCGCCTTCTGGGTAAAGTTCCAGGATTCTTTTCAGGACTTTCTGAGCCTGAGGGGTCAAGGGGATAAAGCGAAAACCTTCCCGTTGATTTCCTTTGATACGATCTTCAATATCAAAATATCTTTTCCCAAAGGTTAAGTCATCATTCATTTCCTGCCGCCTTCTGGATGAGCGGCGTATATAAATTCGATTAAGTTGAAAATCAATATCTTCTTTTTTCAGGGAAATGATCTCACCTATTCTTAAACAAAGGAAGAAAGCTAGCTGTATACTAAGAGAATAAATATCAGTTTTGCTGTCTAAATAAGTTATGATTTTTCGACGTTCTTCTTCTGTATAATTCTTTTTCGGTGGATTTGTCGGTTTACACCGGGTTCGGAACTGCTTATAGTCCAATTCTGCCATAGGACTGTGTGTGATAAGCTTCAGCCGCACAGCATGTTTAAAAACGCCATTCAAAAGACTTTTTACGTTTGTCATTCGCTTATAGGTAATGCTGTGATTGACGGTAATATCAAGAAAAAAGGATTCTATATCTGACATTTCCAAATCAACGACACGTTTATTACTTAAAGGATGCTTCTCTAAAAAACGTTTCCATTCATTTTGGTTCTCTTGTATGGTTTTGGCATCTGTACCGTTTTCTTTTCTCCAGTGCATCCAGCATACATATAAATCACGGAGCTGTATATTCCTTTGACTTTCTTCTTTATCCTTTTGCTTATAGTATTGTATGACTTCCTTTTCAATTTTTTCTTTACTGGATTTTGCTATCTGGCGTCTTCCGTTTGGTCTGTTTGCATCTGGAAGATAGGTGTACCAACGTCCGTTGGAACCCTGTGAGATAGCGTAATGATGCTGATTTAATATTTCCTGATTTTTCATAGTCTCTATTTTATTCAGCACATCTTCGATATCAACCATATCATTGTCCTGCATATATTTCAATATCTTTTCAGGATTTATCTTGTTCATGCCACTGTTCTTCTAACAGTACGCTTCGATTCTATCAATATCTTACTACCTGAAAATATGCCTTGCTGTGCCTGGCTTTACATTACGATACGTTACGTTAGGCGTATTGATAGATTTCCTCCTTTAAAAATAGTCTTCTAAATTTTCATTTTTTAAGCTGGCTTGATGTTTTTTTAACCATAAAAAGATGTCTTCCTTTTTTGATGATTCTTTCTTATACTTTCCCTCATACTCTATATACAACAGCTTTAAGAGTTTTTTTCCTGCATCATCCCCCCAAATATAGGAGATTTTATACAAAACGGGATATAATCCAGAACCATTTCGCAGGTAATTTATGGATGATTTCAAGTCATTATCCCTTGGGCTGGGATTTCTTAAACGGGAAAATTGCTGATCTCCGATAATTTCCAGTAATGCTTTTGTATACTCAGTAGGTTCAGAAAACCCTTTTTCATAAAAACGGTATTTTTCTGTTATCTTTTGAGCAATAAAACTTTGTAATTCGTATTCTGTATGAATGTTTTCTAAGAGTTCTATTGTAATTTGTTGGGCGTATGATTGGCGGAAAACAACTTCATGTCTTATCCAACTGTCACAACTTATTGCTTCCTGATAATAAGATCTTACTCCTTGGAGCTGTTCTATCCTTTTATCATAAATTCGACAAAAGCAGCGACTATGGTTTTTCCTTGACCCCAGATAAATAGTATGATATCGTCCTTCCTTATTCAAACCTTCTTTTGTTCGTATCAAATTCCGGTTTTCACAATCTCGAACAGTCAGCCTTTTCTCCGTCAATCCCCGGTAAATTACATCTGGACTAACGGATGGAGGGAAATTTTTATAATCTGCTACAAAATCAATTCTGGATAACCTTGTAACATAAGATTCACTTTGCACCATCCGAAGAAAATTAGCAACGTTTGTCCTTTTGTTATATTTTCTAAAAAAATCTGTTTGGTACATAGCCCATGCCAGTGCAGAGAAATGTATACAAATCCCCATATTGTCGAAGGTTTCATGCCAGCTGATGCAGAAATGAAATGGCTTATCTGGAAATATTTGGCTATAAGTATAGCCCGGTTGTAGGCATTTGTCTGCGTGTACCATTTTTCCATAAAGTTCCCCTAGCTTTGATTTATCAAGAAAAATCTGAATCATATTTTTCCTGTTTTTATTCCAGTCCAGTGTACTACTTTCTTTTGCCAGAAGTAATACGAGTGTTATTTCATCAATACTAACGCTTAGTTCTTTTTTCATTTTGTTGTTCCTTTCGATCATTCTTGTTTTTTGTGGAGTGGGGGTTATTACAATACCCCCACTTGCCTGATGTGAATCTCTGTTTTTTTTCATGAGTAGTTTTGCTTTTCCATCCTTTCACTGCATAAGCAGTTCCGGTCTGGAAAAGCAAAACTTTCTCATGAAATTCGAATGATTAGAACATCACCATGAATAGAAACTAGTTTTTTTGAGGCAACATCTGTAAAAGGACATTGTAAGTAAGTAGCTAATATACGCTCAGTTTTCCTCTGGAGATTAATCTTATCATTCTTTCCTTCACAAGCACGTGGAAGTTGAAAGTAAAATCCATTCCCATAGGCAAAAGTTTCAAAATAGTAAAGACTTTCCAGTTCCAATTTTATATTCCAGACCATACGAACAGCAGGAAGGACTACAGAAGATGCAAGCTCTTTATAGATAGCATCCATTTGAGCCGCTTGCTGTTGTGCTCGTTCTCTTGCCAAATCTTTTTGGTGTCGGAAGAATTCTGAAATAACATCCCAAAAGAATAAGGGAATTAAAATCAGAATGGGAAAAATAGGTTTTAATTGCTTAATCAGTTCACTGAGAAGGAAAAGACTTAATCCCCCAAATATAAGAAAACCGATAGCAATGTAAAATTGTTCTTTACGGGAGGGCGGAAGTTCCGCCCACCATTGTCTAATTTTCTTCATAAAGTTCCACCTCCGAAATAAGAGCTTCTCGGATTTCCAGATTAATAATAATCTGCTGTCCCGGTTTAAGTATTTTACATGATGCAATCACTTCCGGATCGAATGTCCGGAATTTCAGCTGTTCCATATCAGGCATGCCATTTTTCATCAGAGGAAAAATAAAAATATCTGCATATGACTTGCCATTTTTACTGATATGTGTCTTTATGCCGGCAAATGTGCCACCGCTCTGCATATGCTCACCTCCTATAATTTGAGAAGAAGAGAGGATTATGATACAATACACTTGTCAAGAGAGCTGTAATCATAATCCAGATTTACAGTTTCATAGGGAAACCCCTGTAAGAAGGGGCTTCCTTATTGTAGGAGATCGAATCCTCATTAATTTCATAATCAGGTCATCCTTTCAATTTATTTTTGGAATTCTCTTTACATATTAAAAAACTATGTTAAGATATATCCAAAACTTAAATCATTATCTATCATCAAGTATAATTATTAATAAGAAGTATGTCATGGGGACAAATAAAAAAATATTTCTGTCCCTCAAGATTAGAGGAGTGTAAGAATGAGTGAAGGACAAAACTGGATAAAATTCGAGAAAAGTTTAAAGAAATTATCTTATAAAAAGAGAGTAGCTATAGAGCAATATATAGGGGCTATTGGAAGTCCATCCTTAACTAAACCAATTCCTAGTAGCAAATCTATTTTGCCAAAATTATGGGAAAATTATGCAGATACTTATACAAAACGCTGGATTAAATTACAAAATTCTTATGAAGAATTTTATGGAGATAAGATAGAAATAGAAGATTTAAAAGACAAGATGAACTTCTATTTAACAGGACGTAGACCCTTTAGGCGAAAAGGAAGTAAGGCAATTGAATTTTTAGCATTTGCTTTTCAGGTATCAGAGGAATATATTCTATACGGCAGAAGGGAAACAGAATTTATAAATGTACAACAGAGAAAGATTAAATGTATTGTTTATGATGTTGAAGAGAATACAAGACGTTTCTTTGCAAGACAAAATGATACAAAAACAGTTTTTTTGTCATTGAGTGATGTACAACAAAAAGCATTAAATCGTTTAGTTGAAAATTGGTATCGACTAGATATGTTAGAACATATGGGTATCGAAATAGAAGACGACTTATCTTTTCTTTAAGATAAGTTTAGTTCAAAACGATATTTCAACATATGGCATAAGAGTAAACTTATAAAATCCTTTCCGGTAAAAGCAGGAGAGGGGAATGGTATTTTTGCAATTATCTCCTGAGCTATTCTTATACACTGGTGGGATGCCGTTTTTTGAGTATACTATCACTCTAGCAGATAAATTCACCCATATCATTACTGAAAAGCTATAATTTAGCAGGATGTATGCCTATGGGTAAAATGCCGATTTAAAATATAGCATGAGTTAAGTCAAATAAAAAAGAAATCCAGAGTTTATTCTGAATTTCTTTTTTATAGCGCTTATCTATTATTTTCTTTTCCTAAATTTCAGTTTTACTGCTCCAATGCCAGCCAGCGCACTTCCTGCCAGCGCATAGAGGGAAGCAAAGCTTGTGGGATCGCCTGTTTTCGGTGGCTGTTTTCCTGTAGAATCATCCTGACTGTTATTTGTTTCAGAACTGTTGTTATTCTGGGAAGTATTCTCATTGTTGTTTTGAGAGTTATTCTCATTCTGGTTGTTATTTTCATTGTTGTTCTGATTGTTGTCAGGTGTTTCAGAATCCTGTTCGTCTGGGTTCTGGGGTGTCTCTGGTTCCTGCTCATCCGGGTTCTGAGGTGTTTCAGGCTCCTGTTCGTCTGGGTTCTGAGGTGTCTCAGGTTCCTGCTCGTCTGGGTTTTCTGGAATAGGCTCCCAGTGCCCTACTTCGGGGTGTTCAATAGTCTCCGTCCATGCGGGCTTATCGACCTTCCAAATTTGCTCATAAACTGCCGGTTTGTCGACAACCCACTTGTCCTCATAAACAGCTTCATGATGGATAGTCTCATCATATGCCTCTTTAACAAGAACCTGCTCATCCCAGGCTTCTTTGATAAGCTCATCCCACGCTTCTTTTACGAGAACCTGTTCATCCCATGCAGGCTTATCAACAATCCAAATTACCCTATCTCCATATCCTAAACACCCATTCAGGGCATTCTCCTGGATATGATCTGCTGCATGTCCCGTAATATCTGCTCCACAGTTGTGACAAATAGTTCTGATTTCCTCATGACCCTCTTCTGGGTGGTGAACAGTATCATATACTGCCTCGTGATGTTTGTATTCAGCTTCGTGATGTACAGTCTTGTACTCAGCTTCATGGTGAACTACCTCATCCCATGCCTCTGTAACAAGCACATTTTCCGTATGTCCTTCTTCAGGGCTAATCAGTGCCCCATTCTCATAATGCCCTTCCTCAGGATGATTGACAGTCTCTGTCCAAGCAGGCGTGTCCACGATCCAGACAAAGCCGTCACGAATCGGTGTTTCCTTTACAGGAATAAACGGAGCAAAGTTCGCATCATCAGCAGAAACAACGCCGACACTGCCTAAGGTGATAGTCATAGCCGCCGCTAATGCAATTATCAGTTTCCTTTTCATTTGTAAATTTCCTCCTAATTGAATTTGTTGACCTTTATTAGCCATATATGGCTAATATGATTATAGTCCATAAACGGGTAAGATTCAAGTAAAAAAGGAGACTTTGAAACATGATTTCTTATCAACCATTATGGGATACACTAAAGGAAAAAGGCGTAACACAATATCAGTTAATTAATAACTATGGAGTATCTGCCGGACAATTATCACGGCTAAGAGCCAACAGTAATATATCTACACATACTGTTGATGCTTTGTGTGAAATATTAGAATGTAAGGTAGAAGATGTTTTATTGCATGTTCCCAATAAAACGTTGAGATAAATGTAGAGAAACACAGACGCTTGCCCGAACATCCCACCGCCCTGTTAGGTACACCGATGCTTCGGGCATCCTGCGGAACGCTGAACGATGAAAAGAGAGTGGACAAGGAAAAATAGCATATCAATATTTTACAGGATGGAACTATTCCATTCTTTAAAAAACAGAAAATATGTTGATTACACGTTTGATTACATTTTTTTGAAGATGTGCTGAAACCTCCTTATTTACAGTGTTTTTTTGCCTATAGGATTATTCGATTCCGGTCTGCGGCACTTGGTGAATGTGCTTCAAACTCTTATAAATCAAGGGTTTGGAGCATTTTTCTTTTTTTAAAATCTTGTACAAAGTTGTACAGTCTGTAAATCAGGGTTTTTAGCTATTTAACCTAAACCCCCATGCCCGCACACTTGGCACCACCATAAATGAAACTGTGCAGACGGCAGGTTATTGAATTTGTCCCTGTCCTCTTTTATACTTATGGTAACGGCAAAGATCGTTTTTTATTTGGGCCTGTAGCCCGTTACCTAAACTGATTTCAGGTACTCTCATTTGCACCACCACCTGTCCAGCCTATTATT
>UQLX01000047.1 GCA_900541985.1 uncultured Blautia sp.
TACAATTGCCCTTCGACTTTGTGCGCAAGCTTTTCACTTACGAACGTGTCGCACGATTATCGTTTCCGTAACCTTCCAGCAGGTTGATAACACCCCATACTGCAAGACCAGCTCCGATCGCTACTACAAGAGTCTGTAAAATATTAATTGCCTGATTAAAAAACGCCATAGTCGTTGTCTCCTTTCAAATCATTACTTTTTATCAGTTTCTATCTATGTTTTAAGAAGTCTCTTCCGGCTCTGCCCTTATGGGCGGCCTTTCATGATCTCTCAAATCCATCACCTCCCTATAAGGGCAAAGAAAAAGAGCTATGTGTCCAAATCTTTCACATGCCCTGCTTCCTTGTTTTCTGTATTTAATTCTTCTGCCAGACTTTCCTCTGAAAAGGCATACAGGTCAAACTCCTGTGTCCTTGTCAGCTTCACTTCCATCCGATGCCGCATATACGCCTCCACATCAAATTCATTTTTCTTATCATAGTCCGACAATTCCTTGTATCGTTTATGCTTGGTAATATCAAACTTGTCACTGAAAAACGGTCTGACACCTCGAAGCTGCAGGATACATTTACTGCCATCCATGACCGCAAGCTCGTCCCGGCTCATCAATTCCTTTCCTGTTTTCTGATAATTCATCCCATAAGAACGGCTCTGTCCACGGGTATCAGAAGTGTTGTATAAATCAATCGTTTCCTTTCCCAGTGTCTCGGAAATCTCCTTTAATGTAGAACTTTCCTTGCCGCCAAGGAACAACATCGTATCGCAGTTACCTAAAATAGTTTCAGCAGCATCTTTATAGATGGTCTTGAGCTGTGACTGCGACTGGAGGATAATGGATGCTGAAATCTCACGGCTACGAATAGTTGCGATCAGCTTGTCAAATTTCGGGATTTGTCCGATATTTGCAAATTCATCAGCTAATATTCTGACATGATATGGTAATCGTCCATGGTGTACATCGTCTGCCCTGTCACATAACAGGTTAAATAACTGGCTGTACATCATTGCCACAACAAAGTTAAACGTATCATCGGTATCTGAAATAATGATAAACAATGCTGTCCTCTGATCTCCTACCATATCCAGTTCCATTTCATCATAGCTCATGATCTCACGAAGCTCCGCAATATCAAATGGAGCAAGTCTGGCTCCACAGCTAATCAGAATCGACTTTGCCGTTTTGCCTGAAACAAAATGTCAATAGTTTTTTCATCAAAAAAGGCACTTTTTCGTGTCAAATCAGGGGTAAAACAGCTAAAATACTGATGAAAACGTTCTTTGTTGTTACAACCATTAAGTTACTCAGCCATTTTTTCCTCTGTTTCCATGAAATCCGAACGGTTAACTTCATTCACCAGCATCCGGTTGATTTTCTCCTGCATCGTCTCTCTTGCGTTCTCACTGTAATGGAATCGGACAACATAAGTTGTCTGCCCAATCCTTTTTGTAAATGTATTGTTTTCCGTTTTCGGATTCAGAACCTGTCCCATAAGCTTCTCCTTTCTGTGATTTACCGGCGGGCAGGGTGGCAGACTGATCTGCCAAATTGCCTGCCAGTATCCTGTTCATTTGCCCGACAGAGAGGACAGTTATTATCCCAGCCGGGACGGTATCTCGATCTGGGATTCTGTCTCTGCGTCAATGTCAACAAGGCACTTGAAACTTTTAATAAAATAATATCTTTATCAAAGTCATCCCTACTCTAAATAATATTTTCTTTTTTAAATATCTTTGTTGACAGTTAAGAAATATGCTGAAAAAGCTGATATTTAAAGGCTTTTCCCAGTCAACAAAAATGTCAACAAACAGTACACAAACAGTCAAAAAAATGGAAATTCAGCTGTTATGACCACCCTCTCCCTGTCAGGCTAATCAAAAGGTATCTTCATCTGCTCACCTTCCGTAAGTTTTATAAAGCCATCTTTGTCCGGTTGGTTGACAGTCTCTGTTTCATCCTTTCCCTCTCTGATCCAGCACCGCTGTGTACCAAATCCTTCTTTTGAGAAACGATGATAACCGCCTCTTTTCCAGCCAATGATCTGTGTGTCCATGATCTGGCATATCTCATTGGTCTCATATTTCTTTGGTTCGCCATCATAATGGTTAAATGCCTCTTTCCAGATCTGTCTGGAACAGACATAAGTCCCGGCATATCCATCCAGCCATCCCTGAACCTGCCCTGCCATCGTATCTTCCTGCATGAACTGCTTCCGGTATTCAATGATCTGCCCCTCCATTTCTTTTGGAAGTTTCAGAAGACTTCCTTTGTCCTTGCAGGAATTGAAGATGACCATTGCTTCCGCCCAAAGCTGGTCGAAGTATGCCCTCGATTCTTCTTCATTATCAAGAAGATGTTTTTCCGCCTTTGAGGAATCGACCTCGATTACAAGGAAACGTCTTGCTCCTGTACGGTCAAAAGGCAGAAACTGCTTTGTATTGGTTGTCCCGGCAAACAGACATTGCCTCGGTCTGTCCTCTTCAAATTTTCCATAGGAATTCCGAAATGTGTCTTTCTGCCGGCTCAAAAAGGACTTGATCTCTTCATTGCTTTTTGCACTGATCGCAGCAATCATCTCCGACATTTCCATGATCCAGTGACCCCTGAGCTTTTCATAAATCTTTTTATCTCCCAAATCCCTCAAGTCATCTGAAAACCACTCATCCTTAATAGCCAGAAACCGGAAAAATGTAGATTTTCCTACCCCCTGTGTTCCTACAAGGCAGAGCATTTCATCTGCCTTACACCCCGGCTTAAAAATACGGAGCAGTGCTTCCATCATAAAATGCTTCAGGCATTCATAGACCATATCCGAATCATCTGCCCCCATATACCGCTTCAATACATAACGGATACGTTCTGTGCCATCCCACTCTAAGCGGTTCAGGTATTCGCAGATCGGATGATACTGTTTGCTGTTTGCTTCCGCTCTCAGGGCTTTATCCATGTTTTTCTCATTGCCCAGACTATAGAACTGTTCAAAATACAGATAAAAGAAATCTCTGGCAGCATCTGTCATAGAGGTGATTCCATCATTCCACCAGAGTTTCCTGACGATATCGATCCTCTGGTTCAGGAGATTAAATTTCAGGCTCCCTTTCAGGAGCGGGTCTTCTCGAAGCACGATCATATAATTCTGCATCGTCCCTTTGACGGTTCCCTGATTTGTCACCGCCAGATGGGATCGGATCTCCCTTATGGCATCCACATCCGCCATCTGCTCCATCACCTGCAAAGCGTCCTGCTCCTTTACATTCTCGCTCAATCTTTTCCACCTCCTTTCCTTTTTCCTTAACGAGCATTTTCTTATCCTCTTCATCACCGAACAGAAGAATATCCAGATAATATTCAACGATACTCAACTCCCTCAGTGCGGTAACAAAATGCCCGTCCCATTCTTCCTCTGGTGTTTTGGGTTCATAACATTCTTTCCATTCCAGAAGCAGGGTGCGGTAATCCAGATATGCTTTTGTAAGTCTGGCATATTCTGTTTTCCAGTCTGTTTCTGGTGTCTTCCCTTTTTCTTTCACCAGAGACTTTTTCCCAATTTTGGGAGAATCCCTTGCCCTGTTCCCATAGGAAATCCCAAAATCATCTGCCAGCTTCAAAGCAGCCTCTCTGGATTTTAGTCCGAAGAGCTGGGCGGTAAAATCGATCACATCCCCGGTACACCCACACCCAAAACAGTAATATCTGCGGTCAACTTTCATGCTCGGTGTACCGTCATTATGAAAAATGCACCGGATCAATCCGCTCCTGTTGGGCTTAAATCCATAAAGTTCCGCAGCCTGCCTGACCGTCACATTCTGCTTTACTTCCTCAAATACATTCACTTTCTATCCACTTCCTTTCCAACCCGTTTAGATATGACCGGGTTCAAAATAAAAAAGAGCATCCTGACTTTTATCCAAAACTGAATAAATCAAAATGCTCCTTACAGGGAATCCCTGTCATGATATTTCGTTTTTGTTTTCTTTCTGGCAGCATTTTCTTCTGCGACCCTCTTTTTATTGGCAGCCAGTTTTTCAAGAACACTCGTCCTCGCCTTCTTTTTGATCTGTTCCGTATTCGCTTTCCTGATCTCTGGCTCCTGAAGAGTTTTCTGCACTTTTTCAATAACTGCATTTGCTGCATTCCGTAATTTATCTTTCGCCATCTTAATCACATTTTTGGTAATTGTTTTTGCCTTATCAGAATTATTTGGATTCTGGACAATGTTATTGCAAAGCTGATCCAGAAGCCTGATATCCTCTTCCTGTGTCTGTGCCCTTACTTTTTCCGTAACGACTTCCACCGCCTTATCATAAGCGATCTCCGACACTTCATCGATCAGGGTTTCATTATCCATGATTTTTTCTTCCTGCTCCTTTATCATCTGCTCCTGCCGGGCGATCTTTTCTTTCTGTGCCTGTATGATAAACTCCTGCTTTTCCAGATATTTCTTTCCGCCATATTCCGGCACTTCCTCAATCTCCAGCCCATACTGCCTGCAAACATCAAACAAAAGATTCCTGCAGATCAAATCAAAAGTCATCTTCCGGTTGTTGTTTCTTCCTCTGGGCTTATCTGGATCAGGAAGAGGAATTCCAAGTGCTTCCAATGCCTTTTCCTGTTGTGGACACAGTTCCCCATATTTATTCTCACAGTCAAATACGTGACGTTCATGGATATGGGGAGTAGTCTCATCCATGTGGAGTGCAAAATCCAAAATATGCACATGATCTCCAAACATCCCCTCGAACCTTTTCATAAAAGAATCCGCAATATGAAAAAGCTGTTCTCCCGAAATATGATCTCCTTCCTTTCCGATCTGGAATATCGTTTCTTCCGGACAGGTCATTTTATTTTTCAGCAGATCTTCCGTCGTCCGGTTTCTTTCCGGGTGGCGGTTTTTCTCATTTCTGACATTCTGCCCTTTTATAAAATCGATGTAATGGTCTTCATAATACATCTTCTCAATATCATGAAAACTTGCTTCCGGCTCGACCGGTCCCCAATTCCTAAGTGTCTCATCCGAAGGATTCTGGACATATCCCCGGTAACAGTCCCAATAGATATTCTGCTTTTCCCTCTCCGCATCAATATGCTCGCTGTTAGCAATATCAAATTTTCTGTCATTGTGCTTTGGATTATAAACACCATGTTTCCCCGATCTGCCATTATGCCTTGTAGCTCTCATTCTTCCGATTCCCCCTTTCATCAATTCTTCATTTTTTCATTTTTCTTTTTTCCCATTCTGCCCTTCTCTGTGGTCTTTCCATTATCTGCCTCTTGCGTTTCACAAGCTTTTTTCATGTGGCGGTCATTCCCGAAAATGATTTTGGGTAACACAATTCGCCAGATAATACCCAGTACGACTTGACGCAGGCATCAAATCACTGGGCAAGGCGTTTCACCCTTGACCCGATAATGGGCTTGTCTCCGCTTCGCTCCGGTCGGTGCTAAACGAGCGCCACTGGCGCTCAGCACCCCTTAACCCCAGCATGGAGCTGCCGGTCTCCGCTCCGCTTCGGTCGGTGCTAAACGAGTGCCACCGGCACTCAGCGCCCCTTTGCATTCCCTGCACAAAGGGCTCCGCCCTCTGTACACCCGCCGGACAAAATGTAATTTCTGACACTGTCCCATCTGTCAGAATTTCCATCTCGCCCGGTTTTTCAAAAATCCTCAAATCGGATTTTCTCAAAAAATAAGAGCCGACACTTTGTCACTTTTTGGGGAAAAGTCCAATCGCATCAGCTCTCATATTTGACCTTATCGGTCATATTCAGTTTTTCTTTGCATCCTCTCTGAGTTTCATGGAATAAGAAACTCCTCCCAACCTATGCGGAAGAGAGGAGCCAAAAATTATTGATTCTGTTATCTGTTATACTTTTTCTTTTTACCGTAAATTCCTATAACAGTCAGCAGACCACCACTGACAAAGAGAAGTGCGATCCACAATGCAAGGGGACTGTTATCCCCGGTCTGCGGGGAATTTGTACTGTTGGTTCCAGTCTGTGAAGAATCCGTACTGCCAGCTTTCGCATTCACGGTAAATGTTGTGGAAGCGGTACCGCTTTCCGATACAATACCGATGGTATGCTCGCCGGTTGAAAGAGTGGAAACGTAATCAGCATTCAGGGTAACAACCGTACTTCCTTCCTTTGCAGTATAGTTCTTTTCAGCAAGAGTTTTACCGTCAAGCTCAACCCGGATGAAATCACTGAACGCTGCATTGGATGTGAAAGACAATGCAGTCTTTTCCCCTTCTGTTACGCTTTGTCCTTTACCCTTAATGATTTCGGGCGGGAGCTTCGCAGTCACTGTGTCTTCCAGCCCGATCTTATCCTTTCCGTCCGGATCGGAGAAGAGGTCACCGCAATCCTTACACTGCCAATACTCTATGTTTCCAGTTTCAGTTACAGTTGCTGCCTTTGCAGGCACTTTTTCAAGGTTATGGTTCGTACTGTCGATTTCGCCGTATTCTTTGCCGCAGTATTCACAGACTGCCTTGCTTGTGCAGGTAGCCTTTCCACCTGAGCAGTTGCCGTCTTCATGGACGTTGCAGCCTTCAACAATGCAGTAGCGTGTGTGCGTTGAGTTACCGTTTGACTGCCATTCGCCGTAGGTATGCCCGTCGTTTACGGTTACGGTCATTTCCGCTTTATTTCCTGCGTTATCAGTGGCAACGATTGTCTGCGTACCATCAGCCGGATTCAGTGTAAACTGATTGTTTTCGTCAAGGTATACTTCTGCGCCGTTGACTTTTACACTTTCAATATACTCTTCCGTAACGGTAACCGTCTGTGCTTCACAATATGTCTTGCCGTTTTCAACGCCGGAAATTACGGGAGCAATGCTATCAAGCACAATGCCCTCGGAATTAATGTATGTTGCATTGTCGCTTGTGTCGGTCAGCTTTGCATAAATAACATACTTGTTATCGGGGTTGATACTGAACGCCTCGGTGTATGCGGTAAAGGTTGCACTTGCAAGCTCCGTTTCGTCCAATTCCTTGTCGCTTAACAGATATTCTATTGTTACTGCGTCGTCACTGTTGTCGCTTGCAGTAATTGTTACCATTTGCTTATTCTTGAAGAACAGACCAAAGGTGATATCGTTGATAAATTCTTTCCAAGACTTTGTACCAATACTGATTTCACCTGTCGGTTTGGTAATGTCGCTCCATACAGGGTAAAGGGTGATATCTGCATTTGCGGTATAGCTTCCGCCTAATTCGTAAACCTTTTCCCCTCCGTCTGAAGTAGACCATCCTGTCTGTTCATAACCTGCACGGGTAAATTTCTCCGAGCTGAGTGTAAAAGAAACATCCTGAGTCTTGCTGCCTGCCGCTACTGTACCGCTCCCGTTACTGCCGGCGGCGTAGGTAACGGTATAGATTTTCGGCAAAATAGTAAACTGTATTTTATCCTCAAGTCCTGTATAGTTCTTCGTTTCCTCGACCGCAGCTTTTACCCAGTATGTCCCGGCGTTTGTCGGCTGATCCGTTGCATAGGTACCATCTTCTTCGGTTGAATAACTGTATGTTGGCGTACCGAATTTTGCTGCAGCATCCGGGGCATTTGGGGTATCACCGTAAGTCCAACCCTCTATTGAAAGGTCGGTTGTGAAGCTGTTTTCAGCCTGCAGGATCGTAAACCGGCCAACCTCATAATCGGATACCGCCGAATGCTTACTGCTTGCCTCAATATCGATTTTAACCGTATAGGTTCCGGCGTCAACTGGGCTTGCTGAACATAATTGGCCGTTTTGATCATAATATTTTTTAGTGAAATTACCATAATCCTGATTGTTTTTCGTGACTGTTGCTTCTTTTGCGTTTCCATCATATGTCAGGTCACTCGGTGGTGCAAAAGAAAAACCTTGAGTTATATCTCCTACATATCTCACTTTGCCATTAAGGTCATCATTATAATAACTAGAGATAGTTATACTTTCCCATTCAGCTTCCGTACCGAGATAATAAACATCTTTCAACCCACTACAGCCAGAAAACGCTCCCATTAAAATCTTTGTCACACTAGCCGGGATAGTGATACTGGTAAGGTTTGTACAGTTAAAAAACACATGCATGCGAATTACTGTTACATTATTCGGGATAGTGATACTTGTCAGGCTTGTACACCACTCAAACGCATTATCGTCAATTGATGTCACGCTGTCCGGAATAGAGATACTTGTCAGGCTTGTACATTTAGAAAACGCATAATTGCCAATTGATGTCACGCTGTCCGGAATAGAGATACTTGTCAGGCTTGTACATTCAGAAAACGCAAAATTGCCAATTGATGTCACATCAACACCGTCAATACTTTCCGGGATAATTACTTCTGTCATAGAAGTGTCATTTAGATCGATAATTGTGCCGGTAGTTTTATCAAATATTAAGTAAGAGTAATCCTCCTCATATGTGGCTACCGATCCGGTAAACCACTCCATAAGAGCTTCCAGCTTATCCAGACCGGTGAGCTGATCCAGCTCTTCCGTAGTCAGTTCATCCAGGGCGTCGCAGATATTCTGAACGGTATCATAAACAGCATCCACGGTTTCATCGTCTGCATCTTCCAGCTCCTCCACCGTTGGCAGGGCGTCGATCATGGCCTGTACTTTTTCTACGGCAGTCTGCTCCGATTCCGGTTCTTCCGCTGCAGGTGCTCCCAGCTGGACTACTTCTGCTATCTGCTCTTCCGCTGCAGGGGCAACGTAAGCCGCGCAGTTTTCCGGAACTGCACCCTCCGCGCCGCAGACCGGGCAGTTTTCATCCATGGCTTCTGCCGTACAGGCATCTTCGCAAACACAAACCGGCGCTTCCGGCGGTGTTGTTGCTTCCGTAGACTCATCCTGTTCAGGTGCCACATACTTGCAGCAATCTTCCACTACCGCACCCTCTCCGCCACAGACCGGGCACTCCGTATTCATGGCTTCCGCCGTGCAGGAACTTTCACAGTTACACACTACTGCTTCTGATTCTGTTGCTTCCGGGTCAGCTTCTTCTGACTCAACTGTTTCTGAATCAGCTGTTTCTGAATCGGTTGATCCGGAACCGCCTTCTTCTGATTCTGCTGCCTCCGACTGCGTTGCTGATTCTGCAGATTCTTCTTTTATCGCTTCAGCATACTTACAGCAATTCTCAATAGCTGCACCCTCTGCACCGCAAACAGCGCACTCTGCGTCCATGTCTTCCGCCGTACATGCTTCTTCGCAGGTACACACAGGTGTTTCTGCATTTTCGTCAGCAAACGCTGCTGTCGGCAATAAGGACAGTACCATGCACAGTGTCATTGCCAGGCTCAACAACCTTTTTTTCATAATATTTCCTCCTTTTTCTCCGCAGCTTCGCCGCGGCTATATTTTTCTATATAAAGTTTGAGTGTTTCCTTCAGTGATTCTATCTGGGATTTCATATAGAATTCATCCTCAAACAGTGCGTAATGTACACAAGCCCTGATCAACATGAATATAAGCGGTGTGATTTTTTCGTGGGGAAGCCCCAGTTTTGGCTCTAAGCTCTTTGCGTATTCCGTATAACGCCGGTCCACTCCCACAAAGAATTTCTTACCGTATTCCCTGTATTTCGGGTGGGTATAAACCTGATACATAAACCTGTATTTTTTCTCGTGCTTCTCTGCGGTCCAGTATGGTATCTCATCAATAAACCGCCATAAGTCCTCCACATCCGTGGGGGCTTTCGCCATAAATTCATCCTCAACCTTGCTCATACAGTATTCAGTGGACTGGATGATCAGGTCATCAAAGTCCTTGAAATATGTATAAATCATAGAAGTGTTATACCCACAATGCCTTGCCAATGAACGGATACCTGTACCGTGCAAGCCTAACTCGGCAAAGCCGTTAAAACACGTTTCCATCAGGTTCACTTTCTTCTCATTCCAGTGTGCTTCTGTGTAATTCGCCATCTAATCACCCCCACTCCTTGATCCAGATCAGTTGTACTGAATTAAGTATACCCTATTTCTACGGAAAATCAATAGGTTTCTGCAGCTTCATCTGATGAAAGTTTTCTCTTTATATTAACCATCAAGTAGGAGGAATTTCTCTTTATTAAGAAATTCCGACCTCTCGCAACGCCGTGCATACTATTCGGTACACAGCGGTTCAATCAACTTAATAAATAACACACTTTCGCTTTTCAGCTTTTAATATATTTCCTTAACGATGCCCTTTATAATCTTATGCAACCGGATTCCATCCTTAAGGCCCAGACGATAAAAGAACTGCTCTGCATCTGCCCCACTATCAAAAATAGCATCACAGTATTCCCGGACTGCCTGCTCCTTATCCGGTGGAAGCAACGCAACTGCCTCCTGATACTTCCGCTCAATCTCGTATTCTCTGCCCGGCTCTTTTTCTGCTTTCATCTGGCTGAATGCTTTCTGCATCCGTTCCTGAATGATAAAATCCACAAATTCCTTTAATGCTTCCTCTTTCATCTTCATACATTCCTTTCTACCTTATCCGGCATTCTTATCCAGATAATTCTGGTACTTCTCAAGTACGGAATCTGTCACACCGTTTTTGTAGATTTTCCGAATATCTGTGATCTCTTCATCCTTTAAAAGTTTCAGCCATTCCAGAAGGTCTTTCCGGCTGTTGGCGAAATTACAGCAACGACCATCTGCGTATTCAATTCGGTATCTCATAAGCATCCCCCTATACATAGACCAGTTCTGTCAGGATTACTTCATCCACTCTGTTGCGGATGTTATTTACCCTGCGGAGCCATTCCATCTGGTCTTTTCCCTTTAATTCCTCTGTGACACCCTCTGCTTCCATCATCTGATCCATCATGCTGTCCCTGCGTTCCACGCAGATTTCATTCAGGTCAGCCAGATACGTCCAAAGCTTTCCTGTCAGCATAAGCTGGGAATACAAAGCCTGCCGGTAGTCTTTCAGAAAATTCCTGCGTAGGCTTCCATAGAAACCAATATCTCTGGTTTCTTCCGCCACACGAATCAGCGGGATATAATAATCTCCCACAAGGATATAATCCAGTCCGTTCTTTTCATCATGTATCATCGGTTTCAATTCTTTCATGTATTTACCACCCCTTTCTTTGGTTCTGCAGCCGGAAGCATCGACACTGGAACAAACACACCTTTCGCAATATCTTCCTGCCGGATTGCTTCTTTCTTTGCCTCGATCTCGGTTTTTCTTTTTTCTTTTACCTTGTCTTCGTATTCTTTCTGTTTTCCATTTGCCTTCCGCCTCAGATAATTCTGGTGCAGCCTGTCCTTCCTGGCTTCCCGCTTTCGTAATTCTTCTTCCTCTTCCGGTGTCAGCTGGACTTCTCCAAAATGCGGTGGAAGATACCTTCCCACGAAGTTAAAATAAATCTCGATCTCCTGTGTGGTCTGCTGGCTTCCTTTCCTGTCCCTCTCATGCACCAGAATCTTTTCCACGAACTCATTTAGCATATATGTGGTCAGTTCATCAAAATTCTGATATTTGTCCACCAGTGCAATAAATCTTTCCGCAGACCTTCTGCCATTTTCATATCCGGCTATCTCTGCTTCCAATTCAGAATTTTCCGCTTTCAGTTCTTTCTGTTCCTTGGAATACTGCCCATCAAGGACTGCGTAACGTTCATCCGGCAACTTACCGAGGATATTATCCTCATATATCCGGCAGATTAGTTTCTCCAGTTCCTGCAGACGCTTTTTCGCTTCTGCCAGCCTGCTTTTCAGCCTCACGATTTCACCGGACTGCTGGGAACTCTGTGTTGTCTTCACTGTCTCAATGAACTCTTCCCGGTTCAGATGGGAATATTCTGCGATAGCTTTCAGCAGGTCTTTTATCAGCTCCATCACAATATCCGCATTAATCCTGTGCTGTGTCGGGCAGAGTGTTCCAACCGGAACCTTGCTATATGCAGAACAGGTATATTGTGGGATTCTTTTCCCATTATTTACCCGGTGCACATACATTTTTGCCCCGCAATCGGCACAATACATCAGCCCTGTCAGTGGATGTGCTTCTCCCCATCCGTCCGGGTATCTGCGGACATTCTTCCGGATTCTCTGGACATTATCAAAGGTTTCCTGATCAATGATCGCTTCCTGCGTGTCCTCAAATACTGTCCAGTTATCTTCTGACACATAATGGCTCTTTTTGTCCTTAAAATGCTTTCTGGTCTTGAAATTAACAGTGTGACCAAGATATTCCCGCTTTTTCAGGATCCCTGCCACCGTCGACGAACCCCACGCATAGGGGTCTTTGATCTCGTCCACTCTTCCCTGCCATAATCCTGCCCCATGCCTTGCCATGTGTACTGCCGGGATCTCCACCTGATCTTCTTTCAGCTTCTTTGCGATCTGGTAAGGACCATATCCGTCCATTGTCATCTGAAAAATCCTGCGGACAACCTGTGCAGCCTCTTCATCCACGATCCAGTGTTCCTTATTTTCCGGGTCTTTCAGATATCCGTATGGTGTGGTGCTTGCAACGTGCTTCCCGGAATTGCCTTTTGCCTTAAAGGTAGACCGGATCTTTTTGCTCGTGTCTTTCGCATACCACTCATTCATAATGTTTCGGAAAGGAAGAAAATCATCATCCCCATTCAGACTGTCATGACCATCATTGATAGCAATCAGCCTGACATTCTTCTGTCGCAGCATTTCCTGAATCTGACCAACCATCAGATAATCACGTCCCAACCGGCTCATATCCTTTATGATTACCGTCCCAATCTGCCCGGCTTTGATGGCATCCATCATGCTGACAAATCCCGGGCGGTCAAATCTTGTGCCGGATATGCCATCATCCGTAAAATGGATATATGGGGTAAGTCCATGAGATTCTGCATATTCTGAAAGCATCTGCTTCTGGTTCGATATACTGTTGCTCTCGCCCATAAGGTCATCATCATGGCTGAGACGTTCATACAATGCGGTAAGTTTCTCCTGCATCCGTTTTCCTCCTTCCTTTCATTTTTCATTGCCTGTTTTCATTCCATATCCGTTCCTGTACCGGGTTCCGATGTTTCCGGGACGTATTTGCCAGAAAAGACATGCTGGATGCACATTCAAATCTGGTATCACTATGGACAGGCTGCTCCGTTGTCAAGGTTCGTGTAAGGATCTTCAAAAAAGTTCCTCTCACTTAACCCATCTTTCGGACGCTGTTTTACAAGGTAGTAACGTAACTTTTTTAAATTTCTCTGGATTTTTGTGTCGGTTTGAAAAATTCCTTACACTATATCCAGACTGGCGAGGCAAAATGTTGCCATCCTTTGAGAATGTTTTTAAAAAAGTACAATTTTGTGTTTTGGGCAAAAAATAAGCCTCAAGAGACTTTTTAATCATTTTGGAGCTCCAATTTCTTAAAAAATGATGATTAAGAAGTCTCTTCAAGCTTATAACACCTGCCGCCAGCTTGTATTTCTTATACTGGCGTACCGCAAAGTGTTCCGGATTCCTTTTTTCCAGATCCTCAAACAGCATATCCACTGGATTTTTGTAATTCTCGTCATCCTCCCTGGTCTCACTTTCATTCAGAAGGTCAATCAGGGTGTTCATGTTCTTCTCGTCCTCGTCCCCTTCATACCAGATCAGGGCAATCAGTGCCGTGTACAGCAGTTTTTCTGCTTTGACCCAGAAATCCTCAGTTGCCTTTTCCCCTTCTCCCTTGGTGTTGGCAATGATAACCGTCACCAGTTTCAGGATATCCTTTTCGGATTTTAAATAGGCAAACGGATTGTAATGGAGCGATTTAGAGAAGTTAATGGTATTTAGGACCTTGATCACATAAGGCTCATGCACCACCTTCCCGGATTTATCTTTCACAACATTTCCATGCTTGTCTCTCTTTGGCGGTCCTTTGGCTAACATCTTCCCGCATTCTTCGATAAGTGTTCCCTTGGGCACCATTCCGTCAAGTAGGAATTTGACCAAAATCAATTTTTCTTAAAATGCTGAGAAATCCAGTGTTTATGCGGGTTTGTCGAGTTCTGCCTCCAGTTCATTCTTCATCATCCTCATGATTTTTTGCTGCATGGTTTCCTTGGAATTAGGATCAAAAAAGAGATGAACGTGATAACGAGTGCGACCAATTTTCTTCTCAAGAACCGAATGTTCCTCTTTTTCATCCGATACAGTTTTAAGATTTTCCATATCCTGTTTTCTTTCTTCCATCGTATTTTCCTCCTAAAAAGCAACTGGCAGAATATGGTTTCTGCCAGTCATATCTATGCGAATATTTCTCCAAATGGTTAGGTGGCAGAGTGGCAGGCATTAAGGTATCTATAGAATCGCCCTTTTTCAAAAAAAATCCTGCCACCTAATCTACTTTCAGCCGAATGGTATTATCCCTTCCGCTTCCTCGCCCATAAATCAAACGGTCTCCCATGCGGTTGCGGACATCCCTCATAGTTCTGGAAGAGATGTTCATTTCGGTTGCTTTTTTCTGGATGACTTTCAATGGAATTTCTTTTCCACCTTTCAGCATTTCCTCCATCAGCCTCATACCTCTTTCCAGTTTTGTTTCCACCCGTTTCCCCTCTTTACCGTTCAGGAGATCGTCCGCATTGATGTCATAGCCACCGATCCACCGGAAACCTCCTTCATCCCCCAGCTTAAACGCAAGGGTCTCCCCCGGAGGGGCAAGAGAACTTTTCTCATGGATCAGCACTCTCGTTGTCGGGTCTTTCTTTACCTTTCCGATAA
>UQLX01000048.1 GCA_900541985.1 uncultured Blautia sp.
ATGAATAATGCACTATTTAAGCATAACGAGAGTTAATTTTACTGGAAGTTCAGAATACGTTATTTTTCTTATGAAAGATTTATTGAAACAAACTCTTTTTTATACTATAATTCTTCATATAATACAGAAGTAAATGAAAAAATCGTATCAAATATTTATAATAAAGGAGACATTACATGAGAGCAAATAATCTTACTCTGCTCACTGATCTCTATGAATTGACCATGATGCAGGGATATTTTAAAAACCCCACTAATCAGACTGTTATTTTTGACATGTTTTACCGTACCAATCCATGCGGAGGAAGCTTTGCCATTGCGGCAGGTCTGGAACAGATGATCGAATATGTCGAAAATCTCCGTTTTACGGAAGAAGATGTGGAATATCTGAGAAGCCTGAATATTTTTCAGGAGGATTTTCTGGAATATCTGAGCACCTTCCACTTTACAGGCGATATTTATGCCATTCCGGAGGGAACGGTTGTCTTTCCCCGGGAACCCCTCGTCAAGGTAATTGCTCCTATCATGGAAGCCCAGCTTGTAGAAACTGCGATTCTGAATATCATCAATCACCAGAGTCTCATTGCCACCAAGTCCGCCAGAGTCTGCTACGCAGCCCGCGGAGACGGAGTGATGGAATTCGGCCTTCGCCGCGCCCAGGGACCGGACGCCGGCATTTACGGAGCCCGTGCGGCAGTGATCGCAGGCTGTGTGGGAACCTCTAATGTACTTACCGGTCAGATGTTCCATGTTCCAGTTCTCGGTACTCATGCGCACAGCTGGATCATGAGCTTCCCGGATGAATACACTGCTTTTAAAACCTATGCCAAAATGTATCCGGACTCCTGTACGCTTCTTGTGGATACCTATGACGTACTGAAATCCGGTGTGCCCAATGCCATCCGCGTATTTGAGGAAATGCGTGAAGAGGGAATCAAACTGACAAAATACGGCATCCGTATCGACAGCGGCGACCTGGCTTACCTGTCCAAAGAAGCTTACAAAATGCTGGCAGCTGCCGGTTTTGATGATGCCACCATCGCAGCATCCAGCGATCTGGACGAATATCTGATCGACAGCCTGAAAACCCAGGATGCCAGGATCAATTCCTGGGGTGTGGGAACCAATCTGATCACCAGCAAGGACAACCCGGCCTTTGGCGGTGTATATAAACTGGCTGCAGTTAAGGATGCGGACAGCAATAACTTTATTCCTAAGATCAAGCTGTCTGAAAACACCGAGAAAGTCACCAATCCGGGAAATAAAACCGTTTACCGTATCTACAGCAAAACCACCGGAAAGATCAAGGCAGACCTGATCTGTCTGGCTGACGAAGTTTTTGATCCGGAAGAGACCATGATCATCTTTGACCCGGTAGATACCTGGAAAAAAACCAAAGTTCTGGGAGGAACCTATGAAATACGCGAACTTCTGATTCCTGTGATCCGCGAAGGAAAACGTGTTTACACCTCTCCTGATGTTATGGATATCCGTGATTACTGCCAGAAGGAACAGAATACCCTCTGGGATGAATCCCGCCGTCTCATCAATCCTCAGAAGGTTTATGTGGATCTTTCCCAGAAGCTTTACGACCTGAAGAAAAACCTGCTGGAAGAAATGAGCGAAAAGGCTCTTGATTAAAAGTCATATCCCCCTGCCGCCTTTCATATCATAAAAGGTGAGGGGGGATTTTTATGGACAAAGACTACACGATCCTTATTAATAAAAAGCACCCGCTTCCTGCGGATTTTATACCGGAGCATCTGATAGATATCGGATTGCCCTTTGATGCCATTCCCGGAGACCAGAAACGTCTTCTGGAAGAAAAAACAGCCCGTGCGGCATTGGAACTGGTCGCAAGGAGCCGAATGGAGGGCCTGAGCCTTTACTGTATCTCCGGATACCGTTCTTACATCCGGCAGAAAGAACTCTATACAGGAAATAATTATGTTGCTTCTCCGGGAACCAGCGAGCACCAGAGCGGACTTGCCCTTGATCTTTCCTGCCCTGCCGTGCATATGGAGCTGACGGAAGCCTTTGCCGAAACAAAAGAGGGACTCTGGCTGAAAAAACATGCGCCTCTCTATGGTTTTATCATCCGTTATCCGGAAAACAAAACACACATTACCGGATTCCCATGGGAACCCTGGCATATCCGTTATGTGACCAGGCCTCTTGCCTCTTATCTTACCCTTACCGGACTGACACTGGAAGAATACCATATGATGGAAAATTCTGTGGACTTTCTCGGTTTAAAGTGATATACTATGAACACTTGAAAATGCTTTATTTTACTTACGGAGGAAATACATTATGTCAATGAAGATCAATCACCAGCTTCCTTTGCCGGATACTCTCAAAGCCCAGTATCCTTTAAGCAATGAGCTGAAAGAAATCAAAGCCCGGAGAGATGAGGAGATTCGCCGGATCTTTACCGGGGAGTCTGATAAATTTGTTGTTCTCGTCGGACCCTGCTCTGCGGATAACGAAGAAACCGTATGTGAATATGTAAACCGGCTGAAAAAAGTAAGCGATCAGGTTTCTGACAAGCTTATGATCATCCCGAGAGTTTACACAAATAAACCCCGTACCACCGGTGATGGCTATAAGGGTATGCTCCATCAGCCGGAACCGGACAAAGCGCCTGATCTCCTTGCCGGAATCATTGCCATCCGGAAAATGCACATCCGCGTACTTTCGGAAACAGGTCTTTCTACCGCAGATGAAATGCTTTATCCGGAAAATCGCAGCTATCTGGATGATGTTCTTTCCTATGAGGCCATCGGAGCGCGCTCTGTAGAAAACCAGCAGCACCGCCTGACAGCCAGCGGAATGGATATTCCTGTAGGTATGAAAAATCCTACCAGCGGCGATCTTTCTGTAATGTTGAATTCCGTTACTGCCGCTCAGCACTCCCATCATTTTATTTACAGGGGCTTTGATGTGGAAACCGGCGGAAACGAACTTGCACACACCATTCTCCGCGGAGGGGTAAACAAATTCGGTCAGACCCAGCCCAACTACCATTATGAGGAGCTGGTACGTCTGGCAGAGTTATATCAGAAGTGGGAACTGAAAAATCCTGCTGTCATTGTTGACGTAAACCATTCCAATTCCGGAAAGCAATATAAAGAACAGATCCGTATCGTCAGTGAAGTCCTTCACAGCCGCAATTACAATTCCGATCTGAAAAAGCTTGTAAAAGGTGTTATGATCGAAAGCTATATTCTGGAAGGCCGTCAGGACATCAGCGACCACATGATCCCGGGATGCTCCATTACCGATCCCTGTCTGGGATGGGAGGATACCGAGAGGCTGATCTACGAAATCGCCGAGAAATGCTGACATAGAAAATGCCACCCAAACTGGTCAAAGTTGTGAGGGTGGTTTTTCTATGCCTTTTTTACTACTGCTCCATCTGTCTCCCTAAAAACCCTGCTGCCGTCTGCACCAGCATCTTTTCCGTATCCCCAAATACATCCTTTTCATTTTTTCCTATCAGAATCACTGCTCCTATGGCATCTCCTGCACAGATAATCGGCTGCAGGATTTCAGCGCCTTCCATTTCTTTCTGGTTTGAAATGACAGGTATCCTTGCTTTTTCTCCAGGGCGGAAGCATCTGGCTTCTCTGGCCGTGATACTCTCCTCCAGTTCTTTGCTGATCTCTTTTCCCGCTATTTCCCTGCTTCCATGGCCGGCTGCCGCAACCACCTGATCATGATCCGTGATACAGGCAAGAAAACCGGTTGTCTGTGCAAGAGCTTCCACATATTCTTTTGCAAATATACTCAGTTCTCCAATTGGAGAATATTTTTTTAAAATGATCTCCCCCTCTCTGTCTGTAAAAATCTCCAGAGGAGTTCCTTCCTTGATCCGTAACGTCCGCCGTATTTCTTTCGGGATGACCACCCTTCCCAGGTCGTCGATCCTCCGCACGATTCCTGTAGCTTTCATATAAAAATTCCTCCATTTACTGTACTTTCCGATTCTGGAAATAGTATCTGTGAATGGAGGAATTTTATACCTGATTCACATAAAAAATGCTTTTATTCCCTGCTTAAATCCTGTCAAAAATCCATCCCATAAAAGGTGAAAGAAAGATCATGATCACCGAAAAACTGAAAGAGCTTACAGAGATCAGTGTGGATCTCTGCCGGGAAGGTATTTTTTCATTTAAAATAATATCTGCCCTTACCTCCATAAAATCATCAAAAAATGCCGCCATAAACCCGCCTGCGATCACTATATACGGATTTCCCAGAAGCAGGGATCCAAGCGCTGCTGCAATGCCGGAAATGCTGAATATCACGATTCCCCGGAACCTGAGACGGGAGCAGTACTGTACCAGCTTTGCTCCAAGAGCAGCGCCCAGCTGCATAAAAAACAGCGCCGGCCCAAGAAGTGACGGATTCAGTCCGATTTCCGGAAGCTTTGCCTGAAGGAAAAACAAAAGCAGCGTGGAAACCGCTCCCACAAGAGAATTTACCAGAATCAATCCCATAAACTTTGGATTCTTCTTTAAAAACAGAATACTTTCTGTTACACAGGCTTTGCAGCGTATTCCGATACCATCTTTACCGGAAACAGCCGGCTGTATCATTTCGGACAATCCCAAAACTGTCATCACTCCAAAAATACCAAAGACCACATCCAGACTGTAGGCTTTCCGATAGCCCAGCATAAGAGAAAATCCTGCCAGAAGTGCGGAACAGGCTGTCCCGATCCGGTAGATCATCATTTCTGTAGCGGAAAAACGATTATATTCTGTTTCCTTCCCATAAGCTTTCAGACTTTCATAAGCCAGAGCCTCTCTTGTTCCCGATGCCAGGTTGTAACTTAGTGCACTGATCCCTACTGCAATGGCAATACTCTGGAAGGATCGGGAAAAAATCATCACCAGCGCAGACAGCAGGGACATGATCCTGCTCAGTACCATAACCTTTTTCCTTCCAAGAACATCTGCCATAACGCCTGACGGGATCTCACCGCTTAAGCTTACCACATGGAAAATTGCTTCTAATATTCCAATCTGCCCGATGGAATATCCTCTCTGGGCCAGAAGCGCCACCCAGGCCGCATTTCCCAGCGCAAAGGATTCAAAAACAGCTGCCAGATACAGCTTTCTTATTTGTTTTTTATGCATAAAAAAATCTCCTATTCTGTAAAAATAAATACATGAATAAGAGATAGTAAACGTCTTTATAAAATTTCAGGATCTGCATGAATCGGATCAGCAGTTCCTAAAAAAGAGCGCACTATCCCTGTAAGCGTAAAAAATGCATCCATTTTCAAGCTGAAGATTACATGTTTTCCACTTCATCCGTACTGCGCTCCTTTCTGATTTTCTTAAATATTCCTGTGTCACGCGGCGCCGGATCTGACGCCGCTGACACTGTTATTACTATATCACAGCATATTGCCGATGACAAGAATTTATGCTTTTGCTACCTTCATTTTTTCCAGTTTCCAGAGACCTCCACGGAATTTCTCTGCTTCCACCTTCAGCATATGCGCCCGGGTCTTACCGTAAAATCTGGAGGAGAAAACCACTTCTCCCTGATTCACATAAATTTCCACTGCCGAGGTGTCCGCAAGGATCCGGATATCTTTCACCTGTTCCACACAGGCATTTCGGTTCCTGCGGCCTGCTCCGGCCTCCTCGTCCATCGTAAGCGTCAGAATCCCGTCCCTGTGCTCCAGTGTACCGTGACAGTCCATAGGGCCGTCCGGATAAAGGGAAACTCCCTCATATATCCAGCTGACAAGATCCTCACTGGAATAATGTCCCCAGAATTTCAGTCCTCCCTTTACCTCAAAAGGAGAATACTGAAAGAACACATGATACCTTCCCTTATAATAACACAATCCGTTGGGATCATTCAGCCAGCCGGCCGGAGGCATCAGGTGATGGGTCAGCCGATGGGGGAAAATATCCGCTTCTGCAAATTTTGTTTCTTCAATTTTTCTGATTTCTTCTGCAAGAACCTTTGTCAGTACACTCATTCTTTTATCAGCTCCAGTACATGATCTCTGTAATCTGTTTTACCTGTTTTCAGGACTTTTATATCCTGATATTCGTCTGTATTCGTTACGATCAGAGGTGTGGTCACATCATAGCCTTCCGCCTTGATCCTGTCCATGTCAAAGGTGATCAGAAGCTGGCCTGCTTTTACATGATCTCCTTCACTTACATGGGTGACTTCTGCTGCAAAGGTTTCATCCTTTACCTGATCCATAGGAATTTAAGCAACCGGCTGATTCAGGCAGAGCAGGATACCAAAGATACCTGTCACACCGGTTCCTGTAGCGCCAAGTCCGGTAATGGAAGCTGCCAGTGCGCCGCAGGCGCCGCCGATACATGCAGTAATAAAAGGTTTCCCAAATCTGAGATTGACACCGAAAATCGCCGACTCGGTAATACCCATGCAGGCGCTTAATGCGGAAGGAACTGCCATGGATTTGATCTTCTGATCTTTTGTTTTAAGAGCAACTGCAAGCGCTGCACCGCCCTGTGCCAGGTTTGCCGCAGATGCCAGAGGAAGCCAGAAGGTCATTCCAAACTTGGCGATCTGTCCCAGATCGATGATGGTGTACATATGATGAACACCGGCTACTACGGTTGGTGCATAAAAAGCACCCATGATAAAGCTTCCAATACCGAAAGGCAGAGCGATCAGCCACTGTACGCCGTCCAGAATTCCGTTTTCAATTGTAACAAATACCGGTCCGATAATGGAAAGTGTTAAATAGCCTGTTACGAAAACACTGATAAGAGGTGTCACAAAAAGATCCAGCATTGCAGGAACTACTTTATGAAGCCTTTTCTCGATCTGTACCAGTACCCATACGGCGATCACTACCGGGATCACATGTCCCTGATAGCCTACCATATCAATGGAATAAAGCCCGAACCATACCTTCTGGGTAGCCTGTACCCCTTCTGTTGCAACTGTCCATGCATTCTGCAGATTTGGATGGATCATGATCATACCGATCACGGCTGCCAGATACGGATTGGCTCCAAAAACCTTACCGGCACTGTAGGCAATGAGAATTGGCAGGAACGTGTAGGCAGTGTTGCTGAAGATCTGCGCAAACGTATAAATAGATCCGCTTGTATTGATATCCAGAAATCCATTGTTTACCATGAAATTCAGCGCTTCCATGATACCCATAAGGAAACCGCTGGCAACAATCGCCGGAATGATCGGAACAAAAATATCTCCAAGTGTCTTGATCAGTCTCTGGAATGGATTTGCCTTTGACGCCGCTACCTGTTTCAGTTCCTCCTTGCTGCTCTCGGAAATACCGGCAATCCTGATAAATTCATCATAAACCTTATTCACGACTCCTGTTCCCAGGATGATCTGCATCTGCCCCTGGGCGAAAAATACACCCTTTACTCCGTCAATATTTTCTACCGTATCCTTGTCTGCCTTACTGTTGTCTGCGATCACAAGACGAAGACGTGTGGCACAGTGTGCTGCAGAAATAATGTTGTCTTTTTTCCCTACATGATCGTAAATCTGCTGGGCTATTTTTTGGTAGTCCATAGCTTCCTCCTTTTCTTTTCCCTTTTATTATGTTATCGTTTCCATATAATATTCTTCTTTGCTTCTTTACTTTTATTTATTTTTACCGCTTTTCTATATGGAATCGTTCACATATCTTGATTTTATTATATTCCTGTGTTTTTCAATTGTAAAGACGGAAAATATAATAAATATCTTTCCCTGATTTTGTACACATTAGACAAATTTTTCTTTTAATAAAAGAAACCGGAAGAAGCCAGATCCTGTTTTCTGGTTTCCCCCGGTCTTTTCTCACTGAGAATTTCTGTGGGATTTTCTGAGAACGATTTCACATCCCATTTTTATTTCTTTTTTTATGCCGCTTTCTGATTCCATCAGATCTACAAGCATGGAAGCCGCCTCCATACCGCTTGTTTTATAAAAAAAATGTACGGTTGTCAGCTTGGGATCGATAATCTTTCCCGGTGTTCCGTCTCCGATGCCCACTACCTGCACATCCTCCGGTATCCGCAGCCCTTTTTCTTTCATATATGTTATAGCGCCTACCGCCATGGTATCTGTAGCGCACATCAGCGAATCTACACTCGGATCTCTTCCAAAAATTCTTTCCGCACATTCATATCCGGATTCCATGGTAAAATTTCCTGTTTCCATCATTTCCGGGGCCACGGACAGCCTGTGCTTTTTCAAAGCATCCTCAAAACCTTTTCTGCGCCTTGTTCCAACCGCTTCATCCTTTTCTGTGACTCCGATGTAGGCAGGCTTTTTTCCATGCTCCAGAAGCTTATCCGCAATCATATAGGCTGCCTGATGATCGTCCTGGTATACACAGGGATATCCATCCAGCTTCTGTCCCAGGATCACGATCGGAACCTTATATTCCTTCAGCATCTGCTTATGCTTTCTGGTAAACATTGTCGCAATAAATACCACTCCATCCACCTGATTATCCCGAAAAAGAGAAAGAGACTTCAATTCCTCTTCAATATCATTATTGGTGTTTGCCAGTATGATCTGATATCCTTTTTTGGTCAGTACGTCACTGATGCCTGCCACCTCACGACTGATGGTATCTGAATTAATCTTTGGAAGAACCACTCCCACCAGTTTTGTTTTTTTTGTCCGGAGCATCTGCGCCTGTGCAGAAGGCTGATATCCGGTCTCCTGAATCACCTTCCGGATTTTTTCTTTTTTTTCTTCACTTACATATCCGTCATTTAAATATCTGGATACCGTTGTTCTGGAAACACCGGCCAGTTTGGCAATCTCGTTAATATTCATAAAGGAGCCTCCCTTGTCATCTATGTCTATCTTACCAAATCGTTCCTCTGTTTACCAGTCTTTCTCCTGGATATTGACAATCTTCTTCCATAAATCATATGTATCGGGATTTTGGCATATATATGTCAAAGCGCCAAAAGTTTTGACTATCAAAATATTTATTAAAAATTTGTAAAAGCCCTTTACAACCACGAATTTTTGATATATAGTTGTCATATACTTTACATGTAGTATTTATTACTACATGATATTAGCATCTATGTTCAGACTAAATTCAGGAGGCGATTCTAATGAAACTGAAACTGAAAGACCCATGGAGCGCGATCACTCATGGTATTGCCGTACTTCTGGCCTGTGCCGGAGCTGCTCCCCTTCTTATAAAAGCTGCCCGTGCAGAAGATACGCTTCATATTACTGCACTTGCAGTATTTATCCTGACGATGATTCTTTTATATACAGCCAGTACCATTTATCATTCTGTAGATTCAACAGAAAAAGTAAACCGGAGGCTGCGTAAAATAGATCATATGATGATCTTTATCATGATAGCGGGAAGCTATACTCCGGTATGCCTCATCGCCCTTCATAACAGAGTCGGTTATATCCTCTGCGGACTTGTATGGACGATCGCCATAGCCGGCATCCTGTTGAAAGGCTTCTGGATCAACTGTCCCAAGTGGCTTTCTTCGGTGCTGTATATCGGAATGGGCTGGCTGTGTGTACTTGCCTTTGTCCCCATCTTCCACTCTCTTCCCAGAGCCGGATTCAACTGGCTTCTGGCAGGCGGCATTATCTATACCATCGGCGGGATCATCTATGGACTGAAGCTTCCTATCTTTAACTCAAAACACAAAAGCTTCGGTTCCCATGAAATCTTTCATGTATTCATTATGCTTGGAAGTGCCTGCCACTTTATCGTCATGTATTTCTTTATCTCAAACATGCCTTTATAAAAAGACCTCCCCTTATCCCTCAGCCATTTATTTCTGAAGGATAAGGGGAGTTTTGTTTTCAGAATTCCATTAATCTGTCCTTCTGTTTCCGGGTCAGCTTTTTGATCTGACATTCTCTTTTCATAGCCTCTTCTTTCGTGGAAAACCCTTCATAATAGGCAAGTGTTACCGGTCGCTTTGCCTTTGTATATTTCGCTCCGCTCTTCCCCTCATTATGTGCCTTCAGACGCTTTTCAAGACAGTTTGTCCACCCGGTATAAAGACTTCCGTCTCCACATCGGACCATATAGGTATAATTCATCTTCTTCTCCTTTTATGTAAAGGACAACTGCCATTCTCTGCAGCAGCCATCCCCTGTTACTTTTCCTTACATCTATGATCAAGCAGCCGGATTTTGATGGTGTATCGCTGATTCCCGAATAATATTTCCACAAAAAGAAATTTTATGGGATAACAGAAAAAGCAGGTAGGAGAACTGCCGACTGCGGATTTTTATTCCCACCTGCTTTTATTATACGTTGTTTTCTATTTTTTGTGAATCATCTGTTCCTGATTTATTCCGGAAGATAGGCAATGGGATCCACAGGCTCTCCGTCTTTTTTCATAGCAAAGTAAAGGTTGCTTCCCTCCTCGCTGTAATACTTGGTAGGAGCTGCAATATAACCGATCACATCGCCCTTTTCCACGGTCTGTCCTTCTTCCACTGCCAGATCCTTCAGCTGCCCGTAAACAGCCTGATAACCGCTTCCAAGCTCCATGGTAACCGTAGTTCCGGTCTGCGCGTTTTCCTCGATAGAATACACGGTTCCCGGCACAGATGCAAGTACCGGAGTCCCCTCCACAGCCTGAACTGCAATGGCAGGATTCAGTTTATACTGATCCAGAGTGGGAAAATATATCGTCTGATCCATATTATAATCCAACAGGATATTCCCATTTACCGGCCACTCCATCTGTGTTTCCTCCGAGAAGCTCAAAGAAGGGGCCGAAACAGCCCCTGCTGCCGTTTCTGTATCCTGAGGCTGTGTTTCCTGAGTGTTTTCTTCTGTATCCTGATTTTGTTCTTCCGGTGTCTCTTCTGCTGTATCTGTAGTTTGTTCCTCTTCAATCTTTGCTTCTGTACTTTCTTTTTCTGTCAGGATATCTTCTTCTGCATTTTCCATATCAGCTTCTACCTGGCTGGTATCCGCATCTACTGAAAACTCTTCTTCCGTATTTTCTGCTCTGTCCTCTTCCACACTCACCAGCTCTTTCTGTTCCCGCACCTTCTCTTCTGGCTTTGATGTACCAAGCTGATATGCCCCGATTCCGGCTGCAGCAATTACTGCCAGAAGGGCTGCATTTGCAGTATACTTTACAATTCTGTTTTTTGTCATATTCCTTTCACCTCTGCTTATAATCATTTCTGTATTTATAGAGTGTCCAGAATATGTAAGTCTATACACAGAATCCCTGCTTTCTATCAGTATTTTATCAGCTATCTCTCATAAATGGTCAGTTCCATCTCCGGAAAATAAGTTTCCAGGATCTTTTTCCAGTCGCTCCCCCCTTTTGCCATTTCGTTTCCACCGTTCTGGGAAAACCCCAGTCCATGTCCTCTTCCTTTACACAAAAATCGAATCTGTTCTCCTATTTTCTGGATGGAAAAATTAGCAGAAGCAAGCCCCATTCCTCTTGCAAAAGCTTCTCCTTCAAGAATATTTCCGTCTGCTGTCAGACTCTTTATATAACCAGAAGCCTCTCTTTCCCTGATATTCAGGCTGGAAGGCATCTGCTGCTGAGAAATATATGTACTGTTCAGATAAAAGGGAGAATTCTTGTCTGCGCTGCTGTCTACTGACTTTAAATAGGAATATTGCACATCATGAAAAGCCTCCTGTCCATTTCTTGTCACTCCCCCACTGATCTCATGATAGGGAACCAGCTTCAGTTTCCCATTTGCAGTCAGCACCTGTCCTTTTGTTTCTTCTGCTGCATTTTCATATACAGAAGCCGGAAGCTTCCACAGAGGGTTTTCGTTTTCTGTTACGCCGCCTGTTTCCTGAAGCGCCCGGGAAAAATCCGTCTCTTCAATTTTCCGGAAAAAATTGGTCCTCGCTATCACTGTCTGTGCCTTTATTGCTTCTTTCTGATAATCCTCCGGAATCTGTCGGGCTGCCAGTACCGGAATAAACATTTCCGGGTCAGGACTGCGATTGAGAATTGCTGTTTCAATTCCATTAATCGCCATAGTCAGCAGATATGGTACAAAAAACAAAGACAAAAAAAATGAATACCGAAAAGTTTCCTTCTTCTTCATCTTATTTTTTCCTTATGTATTTTTCTTAATATATGTCGTTTTCTGCTGTTTTATTCTATTCTTGTCAGACCTCCAGTGTGGTATTATAATAAAAAAATTATAGGAAATAATTCTATGGCAGTAATTATTCTGGAATCCGTACTCTTTTAATTATTTCAATTGATAAAAAGCTTCCAACCATCAACGGCCTGAAAAAATCCAGAAACAGAAAAACTCCCGCCCAGCTCACAAAGGATCTGGGCAGGAGCAAGCCTGTTATTGTTCTGAATCGTTTCCCGGAAATGTAATTACCTGTTTATTCTGGAAAAATTCATGCGGATCCCTTAAAAAAGGAAGCTCATACAAGTATCATTCAGGAACTAAATAAAACCATCCCGGCAAGGTCTCCTTCAAATCTACAGTTCCTGAAGGAGATCTTGTTTTATGCAGGTTTCTGTTTCTGTCTCCCGGTCCCTGTTTCCATGGCATCACTTCCTTTAAGGACAGCCGATACCTGCTGTATGGATAAAATACTCCCATTTCTTTTATCTTCGGAATATTTCTGCTTTTCAGTTCCAAGTTTCTATTTTTGCTTATAAGGTCTTTTACTTCACTTCCAGAATGATTCCAAATCCCATCTCCTCCTGTCAAAAAGAAAGCATTTCCATTTTCTGTACAGACTCTTACAAATTCTTTTTTATTTCCACCAAACATCTTTGTACCAAAGCAGATTACAGCAGTGACTATCATACGGAAAAACTCTTTGAATCCTCTCATAATGATCCTCCTACTTATTTGTTACTGTTCGCCCCATTCATCCCGCGAAATCATACTATGTGAACATGAACAGTACCTCCTATTCTTCTGCCTGTCCATCAGGGCTGCGCCTTCCCTGCAGTGTTTCAGGTACTATAACTCTATGCAGGATATTTAGAAAGATAGAACCATAAATTTTAATTTTTCATTATATTCCCTTGAAAACTGAACTTTGTATTTTACAAAATCCTAATACAAAAGCGTATAATAACCACATCATTATAAAAACAGGGGGATTTTTCTATGAATAAGAAAAAACTGATACTTAGCGCAGCAATACTCACTCTCATCTCATTTTCAGCATTAGGATGTTCCAGTACAGGATCTTCTGCACCGTCTGATTCAAAAACCTCTTCTGATACGTCCGCTGTATCGCCTGCAGTCTCACCTACATCAGCTCCTTCAAAAACATCTTCTGATGCAGAAAGTAAGGATAAACTTACCAATAAAGAGGATGATAATGTAAAAGAAGAATCTGATGATGAAGAATATTATGACACTTCAGAGGAAGATAATTATGATAATGAAAATACTTCCGCTTCATCCTCTAATGATTCTGGCACAGAAAACAATATAGATGTTCCAGAATACGATCCGGCTAAAACTAACCCTGAAGAAGAAGGCTGGGCCGAATTTGAAGATAAATATTGAATAATTGAAATTGGAAGTCTTTTTAAGACAACAAAAAACCTTCAAGTATTTTCTTGAAGGTTTTTTAGTGAGGCATCGGGGATTCGAACCCCGGACAACTTGATTAAAAGTCAAGTGCTCTACCGACTGAGCTAATACCCCATCTGAACTTGTAACTGTATTTCTTTTGGAATAAGCTTTCCGAAAAGAAATGCCCAGAGCCGGAATCGAACCAGCGACACGAGGATTTTCAGTCCTCTGCTCTACCAACTGAGCTATCTGGGCATAAGTAGCGGGAACAGGATTTGAACCTGTGACCTTCGGGTTATGAGCCCGACGAGCTTCCAGACTGCTCCACCCCGCGGCAATATTGAATTGAAAAGCCGATGATCGGACTCGAACCGATAACCTGCTGATTACAAATCAGCTGCTCTGCCAATTGAGCCACATCGGCTTACAATGAGCCTTTGTCATAAGCTCCAGATGTCATTAAAACATCTTAGTGGGTGGAGAAGGATTCGAACCTTCGAAGGCGGTGCCAACAGATTTACAGTCTGCCCCCTTTGGCCACTCGGGAATCCACCCTTGATTTCTATGGGGCCTATAGGGCTCGAACCTATGACCCTCTGCTTGTAAGGCAGATGCTCTCCCAGCTGAGCTAAGACCCCATA
>UQLX01000049.1 GCA_900541985.1 uncultured Blautia sp.
AAGCCAATCCGATTTGGGATTGGCATCATAAAACAACCAGTTTCACGGATTCAGGAAAATTGATTTGAAGATGGAGATGCATTATAATTTTTGCAGGAAGGTATTGACTCTCACATCATGAGAGGCAGTAGAGTGATATTGAGCTCAAGAATGTACAAAACCATGGAGGTACGAAATGTTAAAAATAGGTGATTTTTCAAGATTATCCAGAGTCAGTATCCGAATGCTGCGCTATTATGATGAGGTGGGACTGTTAAAGCCGGAAAAAGTCGATGATTTTACTGGTTATCGTTATTACAGTGAAGAACAGCTTCTTATCATGGGAAAAATCAATGCTCTGAAAGATATGGGATTTGGAGTAAGTGCGATTACAGAGATTATGAAAAGCAGCAATCCAAAAGAAATTGAGCAGATTTTTCTGGTGCAGAAGGCTCAGCTTTTAGAAGAAGTAAAGGATCTCAACCATAGGATACGTTTTCTGGATACAGCCATAGAAAGGCTGAGGAAGGACGAGATTATGAAGTATGATTGTATTATTAAACAGATGCCTGAGAGATATGTTGCCAGTGTAAGAAAGGTGATTCCAAAATATGAAGAGGAAGGAAGACTCTGGCACATCCTGTTTTCTGAAACTGCAAAGTCTGGAATGATTCCATGTGGTCCGGCAATGGCGAAACTCCATGATAAGGAGTACAAGGAAAATGATGTTGATGTAGAAGTTCAGATTGAAGTAAAGGGACATTATGAGAATACAGAAAATGTCACATTCTTCACAGAACCGGAAATGACAGTAGCAAGTGCTACTTTTAAAGGATCTTATGAACAGTTTTCTGATGTGTATGCATCTCTGGCGGCGTGGGTTTCAGAAAATGGATATAAATTTGCAGGACCAATGATTGATGTGTACCATGTGAGTCCGAATGATACACGAAATCCGGATGAATTTGTGACAGAAATATGCTGTCCTGTTCATCAGATTTAAAGAAATTATAGTAGGTAGAAAGATTTTTGGAACATCTGTCAATTGTGGCAGGTGTTCTTTTTATGCATGGAATTAGGAGGTGTTGCTTTTGTACCCAGTAAGTGAAGCGTTCCTGTCAGCGGTGCAGGAGAACACAAGAAGATATTACTGGACTGGAAGAATTACCACAAAGGCAGGTGTGGTACATGAGTTTACAGAGAAGGATATTGTAAAGGGAAGCGGATACATTTCTTCCCAGTGTTGTGGAAATACAGAAATGGAACTTGGTACGGTGTATGCTGCAGAAATGGGGATTACACTATTTTCTGAAATCGACAGATACACACTGGAAGATGCATTGGTGGAATTGTTCTATCATCTGTTGGTGAGAGAAGCATATGAAACTGTCCCGATGGGGATTTATGAAATCAGTGAAGCCAACCGTACTATCCGATGTCTGGAGATTAAGGCGTATGATTATATGCTCCGATTTGAAAAGGATTTCAATATCACGGAGACGATAGGAAATGCATATGAAATCATCATGCTCTGCTGTAAGGCGTGCGGCGTGGAGTTTGCACATACCCAAGCAGAGATTGAATCCATGCCGAATGGTTCAGAGGTGCTTTCCATTTACAGTGAAAACGATATTGAAACCTACAGGGACGTGCTGTTTTATATCGGTCAGGTTCTTGGAGGTTTCTTTTGTATTAACCGTGAGGGAAAGCTAGAACTGCGTAAGTATGGAAATGAGCCAGTTATGAACATCAGCAACAAACAGAGGTTTTCCAGCAGCTTTTCTGATTTTATTACCAGATACACAGCAGTCAGTTCCACCAATATGAAGACCCAGACAGCAGAATACTATGCGTTGGAAACAGATGACGGACTGACTATGAATCTCGGTGTGAATCCATTTCTCCAGTTTGGTGTGGATGAGACAAGGAAAGAACTGTGTGAACAGATTCTGGCAGACATTTCCGTGATTAAATATGTACCTTTTGATTCAGAAACCATTGGCAATCCGGCACTGGATTTGGGAGATGTACTTAAGTTCAGCGGCGGTCACGCAGATGAGGAACAGATTACCTGCATCACGTTCTCGCAGTGCAGAATTGGTGGAAAACATTCTTTGAGATGTGTGGGAAAAAATCCGAGACTTGCAAAGGCAAAGTCAAGGAATGATAAGAACATTTCCGGGCTTTTGAATCAGGTGGATGCCGGAAAGATTGGGATTCATACATTTTCCAATGCGTCTGCTTATACTCTGGCAGATACAGACACAAAGATTATCAGTATCGAATTTGCCACAACGGAAGAAAATCATGCCCAGTTCTTTGGACAGGTGGTTGTGAATGCGGTGGCATTGCAGACGGAGCATACCGAAAGTGCCAAAGGCACCATCACGATTCCAATGGCGGAGACGGATACAGAAACAGGAGAAGTGATAGAAAAGCTGTTATCTGTGGAAGTGGAACTTCCTGTTACATGGTCGGAGGATGGAAAGGTGTTCTGTTATGTGACCTTTGAACTGAATGATTCCGTGATCACAGTACATTGCCCGGTGGAAACATGGCATAGTGGGAAACACATTCTTTCCTTATATTATCCGATTGAAAGTGTGGTGCCAAACATTACAAACACATTTAATGTGTATTTGCGAATGGAAAACGGAACAGGTACGGTTGGAATCGGAGATTGCATTGCATCCATCAGCGGTCAGGCAATGGCAGCGGCTGCAGCATGGGATGGAAAGATTGAGATTGAGGAAAAGGTTGGAAGATTTGTGATTGGCGGTGGAATAGATGCAAAGGGCATTACGGATACGGTTGCAACACAGATCATTGAATATGTGCAGAGAAGTTATACAGATCAGGTACAGGGAAGAACTGCGATTGGTGCATTCTGCTGTCCTGTGACTGTGGAATAGGAGGTCTATATGAAATTGAAAGGAACAGCAGTCATTGAACTGACGGATGTGAATACCAATGAGGTTGAAACTTATGTGGAAGAGAACATGGTGACGAATGCGGTAAATAACATTCTGGGATTTAATCCGATGGCTGTGTTTTATTGTGAGGAGGAATACAATACCGGCATTGTCTGGACAGATAATCTCTTGCCGATCTGCCCGAACATGATTGGCGGCATTCTGCTTTTTCCAAAGGCGTTAGAAGAAAATGCAGATAATTTGTACGTGCAGTCTGACAATCTGCCGGTGGCTTATGCATCCAATGATGTCAATTCAACGGCGAATACAGCAAGGGGAAGCTTGAACCTGACAGAGAGCAAGGCACTGGATAATGGGTATAAATTTGTATGGGAGTTTACTGCCAGCCAGGGCAATGGAACGATTGCGGCAATGGCTCTTACCAGTGCTCTGGGTGGTCAGAATGGATTTGGCAGCAGTGTTGCAGATGCCAGTACCTTTTTACAGTTGAAAGAAGTGGACATTGGAAATCTTGGTCTGGAAAAGCAGATGGTGTTGTTTGAAACAGCGGAGGTGGATTTTGAAAATGATATTTTGTATTCCATCACATTTGAGGATTCCAGTGTGCGTGTGCGAAAAATACGTATTCCTATTTTCAGTATCGGATTGAATGAAAATATCAATGATTCTACTTATATGGTATTGGAAGATAAGGTGATTCCGGCATCAACATTTCAGTTCTTAGGCAGTTACACGTTATATGGAGAATTTCTGGATGGCCAGGACGGATACTGGTATGGATTTTCCAATGAAGAAAATTCTTCTGGGGATGCAATCATGCTCTGGGTGAAGATTTCCAAAACGGATTATTCCATTGAGGAAGGTTCGTGGACGTTATCCAATGCATACCTGCAGGCAGTAGGCGAGAGGGCAACGGATTCCAGTTATCCAGAAAGAATCTGTAACTGTTGCATGAGAAATGGGTATCTGTATGTACCTTCTTATAATAAGAAGGGAATCTATAAGATCAATGTCAGCAATTCTGCGGATGTGACGTTGATTGAGTTCGGCTTTACGTCTGGTGGTAATCCGCTGTGTGAATCGGGAACCTGTGAATTGTATATGACGCTGATAGGGGATTTGATCATCGGTGCGGATTTCCAGATTACGGCGGATGATACGGTCATCAAGACTAAAGGAAATGAAAGGCTGAATCATACGGCAACACCGCTATTTCAGTATAAACATTTCCTGTTAGGCTGGGGTGGCAGTTATGGAAATGAGTATAGGACCATGTATCTCTTGACTCCGTATCTGGCAACTATTAACAATTTATCCTCAGCGGTGGTAAAGACCACGGATAAGACCATGAAGATTACCTATACGCTGACGGAAGAAACAGAATAACTATTGATGAAAGGCGATTGTCCATAGTGGCAGTCGCTTTTTCTATACAAAAATTTAAGGAGGATTTTCGTTATGAAAGAGTTTTGGAATGTGATTCAGATGGTGTTCACTGCGGTGGGCGGATGGCTCGGTTATTTTCTGGGCGGTTATGATGGCCTTTTGTATGCACTGGTCGTGTTCATGGTGGCGGACTATATCACAGGAGTCATGTGTGCGGTTTCTGACAAGAAACTGTCCAGTGCAGTTGGCTTTAAGGGCATCTGTAGGAAGGTACTTATTTTGATGCTTGTAGGCATTGCAAATCTTCTGGATGTACAGGTCATTGGAACGGGTGCAGTATTAAGGACTGCTGTGATTTTCTTCTATCTGTCCAATGAAGGTGTGTCTTTACTGGAGAATGCGGCGCATCTGGGTTTGCCGATTCCGGAGAAGTTAAAGGCAATTTTGGCACAGCTCCATGACAGGGCAGAAGGGGATGGTGATGACAATGAAGTTGGTTAAGAGTTTATTGACAAAGAATCCGTGCTATAAAGCCGAAAAGAAGATTACAGTAAAGGGGCTTATGCTCCATAGTGTAGGGTGTCCTCAGCCGAGGGCATCCGTTTTTATTAACAGTTGGAACAGGGCAGATTATGATAATGCCTGTGTTCATGCATTTATTGATGGGAATGACGGAACTGTGTATCAGACACTTCCGTGGAATCATCGAGGATGGCATTGTGCATCCGGTAAAAACGGTTCTGGGAATAATACTCACATCGGAGTAGAGATGTGTGAACCAGCTTGTATCAAATATACTGGTGGTTCGACTTTTACCTGTTCCGATAAGGCGACTGCAAAAGCTGTGGCAAAGCGAACTTATGAAGTTGCTGTGGAATTGTTCGCCATGCTCTGTAAAGAATATGACCTGAATCCGACAGCAGAGGGTGTTATTATCAGTCATGCAGAAGGGCATAAAAGAGGAATTGCAAGTAATCATGGAGATCCGGAACATCTTTGGAGACAGCTTGGTATGGGATATACAATGGATGGATTCCGTAAGGATGTAAAGGCTGCCATGAAAGAAACAGTATCCGGTACACAGGCAACAGTATTTGCAAATCTTTCTGAAAAGGAAGTGATTGCAAAGGTTGGGGCATTATTTACTGCTGATCAGAAGAAAAGCGGCATTCTTGCATCAGTGTCTCTGGCTCAGTTCATTTTGGAGAGTGGATACGGCAAGAGTGAACTTGCCCAGAATGCCAATAACTGTTTTGGCATGAAGAAATCTTTATCCGGTAACACATGGAGTGGTTCAGTATGGGATGGAAAATCTGTGTACACAAAACAGACGAAGGAGCAGAATGCAGATGGTTCTTATGAAACCATTACAGCAGATTTCCGTAAGTATGCGTGTGTGGAAGATTCTATTGCTGACCACAGTGCCTATCTGCTTGGTGCCATGAATGGCAGTAAGAAGAGGTATGAGGGCATTGCCGGAATGACGGATTATAAGAAGGTGGTGCAGCTCATCAAAGATGGTGGGTATGCCACAAGCCTTACTTATGTGGAGAAACTATGCTCCATCATTGAGAAGTGGAATCTGACACAGTATGATGTAAAAGAGACTACTACAGAAACAGAGAAGTGGTACAGAGTCCGTAAGAGTTGGGAAAATGCAAAGAGCCAGAAGGGTGCCTATAAGGTACTGAAGAATGCCAAAGCATGTGCAAATAAGAATGAAGGGTATTCTGTTTATGATTGGAATGGCAATGTGGTGTATGCACCATCAAAGTCATCTGAGCCGGAGCAGAAAAAGGTTTCTTACCGTGTGCGTGTCAGCATTAAGAATCTGAATATCAGAAAAGGTCCTGGTACACATTTTGCAAAGACAGGAGCATATACCGGAGTGGGTGTGTTTACTATTGTTGCAGAGAGTGTAGGGCTTGGTTCTGAAAAAGGATGGGGCAAGCTGAAAAGCGGTGCCGGATGGATTAGTCTGGATTATGCGAAGAAAATATAATATGTAGTGAATTGACCTGTGAGTGCTGGTTGTGGTGCTCGCAGGTCTTTTTTATTTATTTTTCAAAATAAATAAAAAAGTATTGCTTTGCCCTAAGGACAATGTTGTATACTGATGATATCAGGAGGTGATTCAGATGGGGTATAAGGTGAAATGGGTTGAGGAAAATCTGGGAGTGACAAGAAAAGCACTTCGTGGATTTGAGAAAGCCGGTCTTATGCCGGAAAATAAAGATAGACAGTATCGAGATTATGACGATGATGATATCGATCGTATATGGACCATCAGAGTATTACAGGGAATGGGATATTCTCTTAAAGAGATTGCAGACATGGTTACTGATGAGGATTTTGATTTTGATGATTCTATAGCTCAAAAGGTTTTGGAGTTAGAGGAAGAGAAAAAGAAAATCGAACGTCATTTAGGCTATGCAAGGACAATCAAGTTAACAGGTAGATTTCCATCAAGACCAAAGAAAATGGGTAAAGTGAAATTTGAAGAATTTCAGAATAAAGCCATCGAAGGGTGGAATATTATGGATGACCCTCAAAGTACAGAGTATGCAAAATTGGCGGAGACGATTTTATCAAAATCACCTGAGGAATGGGATAATACCGATTTGGGTCGTATGATTTCCAGTTTGGAATCGGTGTTGACTTTAGATGTGGACCTACTTTTAGCAGAATATGTTCTCCCCAAAGCAATTATTAAGAAACGGAATTTAGGGGCTGATCATCCTGATATTCAGTTCATGATTAAAATGATATATGAAAATCAGAATGCTTTAGGAGCTGTATATGGTATGGAAGGAGATATGACAGTTAAACAATTTTCGAGATTTTATTCATCGAGTTATTTATCTGGTGATGTTGCAAAATTGAAAACTCGTGACTATATCAAAGAAGAATGTGAATTTATAGCTGAGGCAGTTGCAATCTTTGGTGGATATAAAAATTATGATGAATTGATAGAAGAAGAACTACGATACGGTAGATAAAAGAAAGGTATGGTAAGAAATTATGAGTAATTTGGGAGGATATCAATGGCTTACTACAACTGCTAAGAAAGTTGGAGGCCCTAGAAATTTGGTGCTGATAATCGCTGGTACTGGAGCCGCAACATATAAGGGCGGTGAGATTCTTGTGAAGAAGGGTATAAAAGCCATTAAAAAGAAACGCATGGAGAAGAAAGAAGTAGCAAAATCTAATATCAGACAGTATGAGGTGAAAACGTCCGGTGTTAGTAATGAGGGCTTAACATTCAAAATAGGTGAATATTTCAAAGTTTTGGAAGCCGATGGAGATGCTGTGTTGATTGAAAAAATAGGAGATGAAAATAATCCTTATTTTGTATCAGCGGAGTTATTGAAAGACATATCAGATTATAAAAATTAGGAGGATTCGACATGGGATTTTTTGGTGATTTGTTCAAAAGTGAATTTGAAAAATGGGTTGAAAATGCTTCTCATGAAGAACTGTCAAATGCTTATGAAGATGAAAGACAGCAATGGATAAAAGAGGGATTTAATGGAGGAACGGGGGAAAAGACAGCTAAAATGAATAGACTCAACAAGGAAATCAGTAAACGTGTAGCAGAAGAATGGGAAAATGATCCTAGACGTAATAAAGACCCAAATTACCGATGGACTGATGCTAATAGATGGGATAAGGATTGATTACATAATCCTATTCTTAAACTAGCTAATAACATAATAGTAAGTGTGCCTGTGGAATAATACCTACAGGCATATTTTTTTGTCAAGGTTAAAATCCACACCATTTTCTTTGCCTGTGACATAGGAGGAAATCCCTCACTATGTTTTGGAGGTGCAGTCATGGTTCCGGAAGAAGTTGTAGAAAAATATGATAGGGAAATGGATAGGAGAACGAGGCAGAATCTGGAGCGTTTTGCGGAGTTTATGGCGAGAATGATTGAAAAGTATGGTCATAAGGTTCTGGCAGAAATGGAAAGAGAAGAAGCGGAAAAACAGCAGAATGGACAGTAAGGAAATGCGTCGATTATTTTTTTGTAATCGGCGCATTTTGCCCGCTGACGCAAAGGGAAAAGTGCGTTATATTGTAGATCCAAGGATGGATGACGAACATTCCTTGGGCAACCGAAAAGGCGGTGATAGATTGAAAAAGAAGAAATGCTATATTTACACAAGAGTCTCTACTATGGCACAGACGGAAGGATACAGTCTGGATGCACAACAAGAGAAACTAAGAAAATATGCAGAATATAAGAACCTTGAAATAGCCAGAGAATATTGTGACGCTGGTAAATCCGGTAAGAGTATCAAAGGTCGTCCGGCATTCCAGCAAATGATGGAAGATGTGGCAAGCCAAAAGGATGATGTGTCCTGTGTGCTTGTATTTAAACTTTCGCGCTTTGGAAGAAATGCAGCGGATGTACTGAAATCCTTGCAGCTTCTAATGGATTATGAGGTGGATTTGGTATCTGTGGATGATGCCATAGACAGTTCTACACAGGGCGGAAGACTTACACTAGCCATTCTCTCTGCAGTGGCGGAAATTGAGCGTGAGAACATCACTGTTCAGTTCCTGTCTGGAAAAATGCAGAAACTGAAAGAAGGTGGATGGCCGGGAGGTCCTATTCCTTACGGATACCGCAAAGAGGAGGATAAGTTGGTTCAGTATCCGCAAGAGGCAGAAATTGTAAAATTGATTTTCGACTTATATTTACAAGACGGCATGTTGGCTACGAGCATTGTTCGGTATTTGAATGATAACGGTCTTACCAGAATGATTAAGGGTAAGGTTAGTCCATTCAAATATGATTTTATAACCACAGTTCTGGATAATCCAGTTTATTGCGGGAAGATAGTTTATGGTAGGCGCACCAACAGTAAAGAGTCGCAGAAGCAGAAACGTGAGGTTTTGGAGATACAGGGTAATCATGAGCCGATTATATCTGTGGAACAATGGGAACAGGTTCAGCGGAAGCGGAAAGAACATTCAGGCAGATGCCAGAAAATAGATGAGCCGGACAGAGTGAGCATATTATCCGGGCTTGTAAAATGCCCTGCTTGTGGTGTGGGAATGATTGCAACGAAGAATAAACAGGTTAATAAAAATCGTGGTGGGCATTATAAAACGCTTCATTATTATAGCTGTGGAAATGCACGTAAACAGAATGGCATGACCTGTAAATTCCGTCACACCTATAATCAGGCGAAAGTGGACAATGCGGTTTTGGAAATGATAGGGAAGTTATTTACAGTTCCATCTTTCCAAAAGGAAACATCCAAATGGTTTCAGGGTAAGGATTCCATAGAGGAACTTACGGAACAGTTAAAAACAGTTCGCAAGAAGCTGTACCATCAGGAACAACAGAAGCGAAGGTTGGGAGAAATATTGGATAATCTGGATATTCTGGCGGATGATTATGATGAAAGTTATGATAAGACACAGGCAGAAATAGATGATGTATATGATGAAATAGAAAAATTGGAGATGCTACTTTCACAGATAAAAAAGAAATTGGAGTCTGTGGAGCAAGGTACAAAAGCATTAAAACAAGTGGAAAATCTGATTCAGAATATACCGAAGTTTTTTGAGGAAATGACCTGTGAAGAGAAGAGAGACTTTTATCGTTTGTTGATAGAAAAAATTGAGATGTATCCGGAAGAAACCCCAGACGGAAGAATCATAAAAAGTATTTCTTTTAAAATTCCGGTATTTTATGAAGACTGGGTTCCAAAGAAAGAACTGATTGCTGATGAAGTGATAATTTATACACTTGATACATCAGAAGTTAGTATAACATCGGCAGAAGCGAAAGCGACCTATGTGGAATTGAAGAAATACATTTTGGACAGATGTGGAGTAAAGGTCTCTTCCTTATATATAGCCCAGATAAAAAGAAAGTATGGGATTGATATGGGAGAGAATTACAATAAGCCGGATGATCCGAACAAAAGAGTTCCAAAATGTCCGAAAGCAAAAGAAGAAATGATTATTGAGGCATTGAAACATTTTAAGATGTTAGAGCCTGATGTAAAGATGATAGCGTAGGAGGTGTGGTTCGTGAAGAAAAGAACGAAATGTTATATATACATCCGTGTATCTACGGCAATGCAGGTGGACGGATACAGTCTTGAAGCCCAGAAAGACAGGCTGACAAAGTTTGCAGAGTTTCAGGATATGGAAGTGGTAAGGGAATATTGTGATGCCGGAAAATCCGGCAAGAGCATTACCGGACGCCCAGAGTTTACACAGATGCTTCAGGATGTGGCGGATGATAAAGATGGTGTGGAATACATTCTGGTGTTCAAATTATCCCGATTTGGTCGTAATGCAGCGGATGTTCTCAATTCCTTGCAGTACATACAGGATTTTGGTGTGAACCTTATCTGTGTGGAAGATGGGATTGATTCATCAAAGGATTCCGGTAAACTTACCATCACGGTTCTGTCTGCGGTTGCAGAGATTGAGCGTGAAAACATTCTGGTGCAGACCATGGAAGGACGGAAACAGAAAGCCAGAGAGGGGAAGTGGAATGGCGGTCAGGCACCTTTTGGATACACGTTGGATTCTAAAAAGGGAATGCTACTTGTAAATCCGGAAGAAGCAGAAATTGTAAAAATCATTTTCAATAAATTTGTGAATGAAGGTTTAGGTGCAGACAGCATCAGCAATTATCTGAATCAGCATGGATATGTGAAAACAAAATACAGGAGCCATGAACTGAATTATTTTACCCGTAGTCTGGTAAGAAAGATATTGGATAATCCGGTATACATTGGTAAGATTGCATATGGAAAGAGCAGTACCGAAAAAATAAAAGGTACCAGAGACCAGTATCATAGAGTCAGAAATGATGATTTTCTTTTGGCAGAGGGGCTGCATGAGGCAATCATTGATTTAGACCTTTGGGAAGGTGCCCGTACCAAAAGAGAGGAAACAGGTGTCAAGTGGGTTAAAACTCATAGTCTGGAGCATGAGCATATTTTGACAGGTTTGCTGAAATGTCCGGTTTGTGGTGTTGGAATGTCCGGCACTGTACGAAGACGAAAGAACAAAAGCACAGGCGAATACAAGGACGATTTCTATTATAGATGTAAGCACCGTAAGAAAATCAATGAGAGCGATTTCTGTAATTGCAGTCTGGTCTTAAATCAAAATGAGCTGAATGGTGAAGTGGAAAGACACATCATGGACCTTGTAAATAATAAAGACGGTAGAGACTTTATTATAAGAAGAATGGAGTCCAGAGTGGATGTCAGCTCATTGGAAAAGGAACGAGAGCAGTTACGTGGACAGCTCCGTCAGTTGTCCGGTGCAAAGAAGAAATTGACAGATATGCTTGACCGATTGGATGTTTCGGATAAGCATTATGACAGAAAGTATCAGGACATGCATGACCGACTGGATAATCTGTATGACAAGATTGGAGATATAGATGACCAGCTTCAGGATGTGAATGAGAAAATCCGTATGGCCTATGAAAATCAAATTACTTCAAAACAGGTCTATCAAATTCTCACATGTTTTGATAAAATATACTTTGAGATGACGGACTTGGAGAAGAAGGAGTTCTTTAGGAACTTCATTGACGAGATAGAATTATACTCTGAAAGACAGAGCGATGGACGCATTGTAAAACAGATAAACTTCAACTTTCCAGTGTATTATAATGGAAACGAAGGCAATGCAATTCGGTTGCCCGACGAAAATACAGTCGAGACGGTTGTTCTTTTGTCCCAACAAAAACCAGATGACACGATAGAAATCGACTTAGACTTAGATGAGCTGGATGCCACCAGTGCCGAGTTGAAAGCGACCTATCAGGAAATCAAAGATTATGTGCTGAAAGAATTTGGCTTGAAGGTTTCAAGTTTATATATTTCTCAGGTAAAACGCAAATGTGGAATTGAAGTGGGAGAAAACTATAATCTTCCAAAATCAGAAAATGCAAGAGTTCCACAATGTCCGAAAGAGAAAGAAAATGCTATCAAGGCTGCCCTGAAATACTTTGCGATGATCTAAGGACATCGCTGATTTCAAGGAGGAATAACACATGAAAAGCACATTTGAAAAAATGGGTGGAACCTACACACTTGGCGCAGACGGAATTTACTATCCGAATCTTGTCAGTACAGATGAAGAACCGCATTATGGGAAATATGGAATGATGCGGAAAACATATCTGAAAGAGCATCGTCCGGCAATGTATTCACTGTATATGTTGGAAGACAGACTGACAGAACATCTGAATACTGTGGACGATGAAGCACAGGAGAGAATGGATATTCTGGTGCGTCAGATGATGGAGAGGCAGGGCATTACGGAAGAATTGAAAGCTTGTGACCAGATGGAATGGGTCAGAGCGGTAAATGGTATTCGTAATATGGCAGAAGAGATTGTGTTAAATGAATTGATTTACAGGTAAACAAAGAGCTGAACAGGTAGGAAGAAAACTCCTATTTGTTCAGCTTTGGTGTTTATAAGGAGCAAAGAAGAACCAAATTACAATTCCATATCATATGACCTTTTCTAAGTTTTGGAAGGCTGTTTTTTCTGCCGTGGTCATAAGTTACTGATTTAATTTCCAAGCGTGGGGTTAAATCCACCGCCTTTAGGCGGTATGGCTTTAGC
>UQLX01000050.1 GCA_900541985.1 uncultured Blautia sp.
GGTTTGGGCTTCAGCCCGAAATAACCCACCGGCTTTTAGCCGGTGGTCGTTAAGTTAAGGAGAAAAGGCATGTATTTAGTAGTTGGTCTGGGAAATCCAGGAAGGCAGTATGAAGCCACCCGACACAACATGGGCTTTGATGTGATCGACCGTCTGGTGGAGGAACACAGGATTCCCCAGGGCGGCGTAAAATTCAATGCCATGTATGGAAAAGGAATCATTGGAGGAGAACAGGTACTTCTGATGAAACCTCTCTCTTATATGAATCTGAGCGGCGGTCCTGTAAGGGATATGGCGCATTATTTTAAGATCGATCCGGAAACAGAGATGATCGTGATCTATGACGATATTGATCTGGAGCCGGGACAGCTGAGGATCCGGAAACAGGGAAGCGCCGGAGGCCATAACGGAATCAAGGATCTGATCAAACAGCTGGGAACACAGAAATTTGTCCGTATTAAGGTCGGCGTAGGAGCCAAGCCTCAGGGCTGGGATCTGGCAGACCATGTTCTGGGAAGATTTGATACTCAGGAAAGAAAGTTAGTGAATGAGGCTCAGGAGCGTGCGGCAAAAGCTGTGGAAATGATTCTTTCCAAAGGAACAGACGCAGCCATGAATGAGTTCAACAAAAGAACGGGGGTCGTATGAAAACATTTTTGCAGCCTCTGCAAAACCTTGCAGAGATGGAAGAAATCCAGGCACAGGCAAAAAATAACCGGGGTGTCCTGGCTGTCAGCGGCTGTATGGAGTCCCAGAAGGCACATATGATATATGGGCTTTCCGGGCTCTTTCCATGTCATCTGGTTATTTCTGAGGATGAGCGCAGCGCAAAGCAGATTTATGAAGATTATCGTTTTTATGAAAAAAATGTTTATTATTATCCGGCCAGGGATCTTTTGTTTTTCCAGGCGGATATCCATGGGAATCTTCTGATCCGCCAGAGAATGCAGGTGATCCGGGCTCTTCTGACTCAGCAGGAGATCACTGTAGTCACAAGTGTGGACGGCTGTATGGATTTTCTGGTGCCGCTTCAGGAAATCCGTGAACAGATCCTTGCTTTTCGCAATGACAGTCAGCTGGATATTGATAAGCTCAAAACAGACCTTGTTGCCATGGGTTATGAGCGTGTGGGACAGGTGGAAATGCCGGGACAGTTTTCCGTAAGGGGAGGGATCATTGACATTTATTCCCTGACAGAAGAGAATCCCTGGAGAATCGAGCTGTGGGGAGATGAGATTGATTCGATCCGAAGCTTTGACGCGCAGAGCCAGCGTTCTATTGAGAACCTGGAGGAGATTGTAATTTATCCGGCAGCGGAACAGCAGGTGGAAAAAAGCGGAATCACATTTCTGGATTATTTTGATCCGGAGCGTTCCATGATTTTTCTGGATGAACCGAACCGGCTTACAGAAAATGCAAAAGCAGTGGAAGAAGAATTTCGCCAGAGCTGCCGGAACCGTGAAGAAAAAGGAGAACAGAATCTTTCGGAAGGCTGGATGTGCTCCTGGGAGGAAGTCTGCCGGAAACTGAACAAAAGAAACTGTGTGTCACTTTCTTCTCTGGAACCAAAAAGGTCCGGATGGAACATCACCGGGGTACACAACCTCACTGTAAAATCCATGAGCTCCTATCAGAGCAGCTTTGAACTTCTGGTAAAAGATCTGCAGAAATACAAAAAACAGGGGTATCAGATCGTATTGATGTCCGGATCCAGAACAAGAGCAGAGCGTCTGGCAAAAGATCTGCAGGACGAAGGACTCAATGCTTTTTACGGGCAGGACAGTGAGCGTATTCTGGAACCCGGAGAGATCATGGTGGTATACGGGCATGCGCGGAAAGGCTTTGAATATCCTCTGGTAAAATTTGCCGTGATCACAGAGACGGATATTTTTGGCAAGGAGCAGAGGCCCCGAAAGAAAAAGAAAAATTACAATGGGCAGAGGATACAGGACTTTTCGGAGCTGTCGATCGGAGATTTTGTAGTTCATGAAAAACACGGGCTAGGCATTTATAAGGGGATTGAAAAGGTCGAGGTAGACCGGATCGTCAAGGATTATATTAAGATTGAATACCGGGGCGGAAGTAACCTTTATATCCTTGCAACACAGCTGGATTCTCTGCAGAAATATTCCGGTGCAGAGGCGGCAAAAGCTCCAAGGCTGAACAAGCTGGGCGGTCAGGAGTGGAAAAAGACAAAGTCCAGAGTAAAGGGTGCCGTGCGGAATATTGCAAAAGAACTGGTGGAGCTTTACGCAGTACGTCAGGAAAAGGAAGGCTATGTGTGCGGACCGGACACGGTATGGCAGAGAGAGTTTGAGGAAATGTTCCCCTATGAGGAAACGGAGGATCAGCTTGCTGCCATTGAGGATACAAAAAAAGATATGGAAAGCACCAAGATCATGGATCGTCTGGTGTGCGGAGACGTAGGCTACGGAAAAACGGAGATTGCTCTCCGGGCAGCTTTTAAGGCGGTACAGGAAAGCCGTCAGGTTATTTATCTTGTGCCTACCACCATTCTTGCCCAGCAGGTTTACAACACCTTTGTACAGAGGATGAAAGAATTTCCGGTAAGGGTGGATCTTTTGTGCCGTTTCCGTACTCCTGCCCAGCAGCAGAAGACGATCAGCGATTTGAAAAAGGGACAGGTGGATATCATCGTGGGAACCCACCGTGTTCTTTCCAAGGATGTGGAATTTAAGAACCTGGGACTTCTGATCATTGATGAGGAGCAGAGGTTTGGTGTTGTCCATAAAGAAAAGATCAAGCAGCTGAAAAAAGATATCGATGTGCTCACACTGACAGCGACTCCGATTCCAAGGACACTTCATATGAGCCTGATCGGAATCCGTGACATGAGTGTGCTGGAAGAGCCGCCTATGGATCGTGTGCCCATCCAGACCTATGTAATGGAATATGATGAGGAAACCGTACGGGAGGCAGTAAACCGTGAACTGCGCCGGGGCGGCCAGGTTTACTATGTGTATAACAGAGTCAATGATATTGCGGAGGTGGCGCTGCGGCTTTCCAGGCTGCTTCCGGATGCAAGGATTGATTTTGCACATGGGCAGATGAGTGAACGGGAGCTGGAGGGTGTCATGTTTGCCTTTATCAATGGGGATATTGACGTGCTGGTCTCCACTACCATTATTGAGACAGGTCTTGATATCTCCAATGTAAATACCATGATCATCCATGATTCTGACCGCTACGGTCTGTCTCAGCTCTATCAGCTCCGGGGACGTATCGGACGCTCCAACCGGACGGCATATGCGTTTTTGATGTACCGCAAAAATACCATGCTGAAGGAAACTGCAGAAAAAAGGCTTTCTGCTATCCGGGAATATACGGATCTGGGAAGCGGATTTAAGATTGCCATGCGTGATCTGGAGCTTCGCGGCGCGGGAAATCTTCTGGGAGCAGAGCAGCACGGCCATATGAATGCGGTAGGATATGACCTTTACTGTAAAATGCTCAGTGAGGCGGTAAAGGAAGCCAAGGGAATCCATACCATGGAAGACTTTGAGACAACTATTGATCTGACTATGGATGCTTTTATCCCGGATTCCTATATCAGCAACGAGTACCAGAAACTGGATATTTACAAGAGGATCGCCGGGATCGGAAATCAGCAGGACTATGACGATATGCTGGAAGAGCTTCTGGACCGTTTCGGAGAGATGCCGAAAGCAGTGCTGAACCTTCTGGCTATCGCGAGGATGAAAGCACTTGCCCACAGATCGTATGTAACAGAGATCAAACAGCTGGGAAAAGATATGCGGATCACTCTTTACGAAAAGGCCCAGATCGATCCTTCCGGTATTCCTGCACTGATGCAGAAGTATCGGAGAGGACTGCAGTTTAAGGCAGAGCAGGAACCGAAATTCATTTTTACTCCCCAGGGGCGTGTGCTGGAGGCTCTGACAGATTTTCTGGAGGAGCTGAATCAGCTGGTGGAGGAGTAGCAGCAGTACCTTGATCGAAGCTGCTGATTTTGCATAAAGTATTGTGGCGAATGTGTGAAATGTCAGGTATTTTTATGTTTCTCCTTGCCCTCAGGACGAAAAAAGTTTATACTTGTAGCTATGAAATCAGGCTACAATGGAGGATAATATGAAAGAAATGTCAAAGAGAGCAGCCGTTGCCGCACTTGCAGGCGTAATGGCTATGGGAATGCTTACAGGCTGCGGTGAGAAAAATTTAGATGGAACCAAAACAGTTGCTACTGTAGATGGGACAGAGATTCCAATGGGTGTTCTGAGTCTTATGGTACGTCAGAGCCAGGCACAGACGGCAGCAATGTATGCAAGTTTTATGGGAGGATCTGATTTTGCTATCTGGGATACAGAGGCAGAAGAAGGAAAAACCTATGGAGAACAGGCAATAGAGCAGTCTCTGGAAGAGCTTGAGACTATGTATCTGATGAAAGAGAAAGCGGCAGATTATAAAGTAGAGGTTACTGAAGAAGATCAGAAAGCCATTGCTGAGGCTGCTGCAGACTTTATGAAGGCAAATGATGAAGAAACCATAGCAAAGCTGTCAGTAACTGAGGATCAGGTAAAAACCTATCTGGAACTCAGAACGTATGAAGCGCGTATGCATGATCCCATTGTAGCGGACGTAGATACAGAAGTGGCGGATGAAGAGGCTCAGCAGTCTTCTTTCAGCTATGTGAGCATCAGCACTGCGGATCTGGAGGAAGAAGAACTTAAGACTAAAAAAGAGGATGCCAAGAAGATCCTTGATGCAATGAAAGAAGATCGAGAAGCAGATTTTGATGAGACAGTGAAATCTGTAAGTGAAGATTATAATGTACTGGAAGGAACTTTTGATACAAATCCTCCGGAGGATGAAGAAGAAGTTTCCAGCTATCCGGAAGAAGTTCTTGAGGCTCTGAGATCACTGAAAGACGGAGAACTGTGCTCAGATGTGATTGAGACAGATACCGGACTTTATATTGTGAAGATGGATAAAGTAAATGACGAAGAGGCCACAGCTGATAAAAAAGACTCTATTATTGAAGAAAGAAAAAGTGAACTGTATACAGATACGACAGAGAACTGGAGAGAGGAAGCAGAGATCAGTGTAGATAAAAAAGTTCTGGAAACTCTGACTCTGACAGACAATGACAAGTTTACGATTGCTGTACCTGAAACAGAGGATACCACCACAGAAAAGGCTGCAACAGGGGATGAAAACGCAGAGGATACCGCTTCCGTGGATGAGACAGCAGAGGATACTGCTACAGAGGACACATCTTCAGAGGAAGTCAACGAGGATGAGGTTCTGGTACCTGCAGAGGAAGAGGCAGAATAAGACAGTAAAGAAAACAGAATAAGCAGAGGGAAGCCTGATAAAAAGACTTCCCTCTGTTTTTATTTCTCTTCTGAAAAAGAAACATGAATTCCATTTATTTCAATATCGCCTTCCATGGGGATTACCAGACACTTTCGTCCGTCGACAATTTTTGTTTCTACCAGTTCTGCACGGTCAGGATCTACATGGATCACCACATCCGGCGTTTTAATCTCCATTCTTCTGGTATTGGTGATATTGGCGGCCATAAGGGCAGTGTTTTCTCCGGCAGTGGATTCATAGCAGGAATCAAAGGTCTCCAGCTTTTCTTCTTCCACACCACATTCTTCAAACAGACGTTTTACCTCCGGCTTTGTCAGTACGGCAGGTTCCGGAGCATCCTTCTGAGCTTCCACCCATTCGTTTAATTTTTCATGGATATTCATGACTGTATCGTAGGCACAGTCTTCTCCCAGAGTTTCTTCCACAAGCGCATTAAAGGAATCGCGCTGCCCTCCGGCAGAAAGCGGGGTGACGCATCCAAAAAGTTCATCTACAAAGGTGCTGCGCAGCTGTTCCGCATTTTTTGAATAATAGAGAATTCCGTGAATATCGGTACTTCTGTCATTAAATACAGGAAAGAGAAAGCCCAGATCCGGCATTTCCACGATCCAGTCCCGGATACGGTCTTCAATATGATTGGTTTCTGCATTGTAACAGAGTCCTGCCTTGGACAGCTTTACCGGACAGATGCTGCAGAGGATATGGTCATAGATTTCATCAGAGGCATCAAACATATCCGTGCCGTCAGAGGATCTTCCGGGAATGTCATATACTGCGTGGATCAGGATAATGTAGTAATTTTCTCCGTAATCATAGGACTGGATGATTCTGTCATAAAATTCTTCGATCAGCACGTCATCCTGAAGTTTGCTTCCCAGAAGACGCATAAGAAATTCCTGAGTTCCGCCTTCCTTTTCCTGATCCAGAGGAAACTCCATATTGATGAGATTTTTTCCGATGGTTCCGGAAAGGGTTTTCTTGAAAATTTCAAAGTATTTGAAGCTTTCTTCCTCAGAAAGAGAGAGGAAGGCTTCTTTTAATTTTGTTTTTTTGTTCTTTTCGCCGTCAACATAGCAGCCACATATACGGGTGATGGAGCATCTGTCAGGGGTAAACTGTTTTTTTATCTCGGATATTTCTTTTTTATTCATAGAGTAAGGGTCTCCTTTATGTATAGTAATCCGTAATGACTTAAATGCATTAAGTGATTTCATTATATCCTGAATTTTAGTCATGGGCAAGCACCCGGTTTCCGTGTGGCAGAATGGAGAGTATTTTGCACATTGAAATTTCTTGCGGCAGCTTCTGTTTTTATGTTAGAATACAGATGCTTTACACACAATAAAAACAGGAGGTACTGAAGATTGTTTTCAGGAATTATTGAAGCATACGGCAAGGTCGTAGGTGTGCTGAGCAACTGGATGTACAGTTATATTTTGATCATTCTGCTGGTTGGAGCAGGGATTTATTTTACTATAAGGACAAAGGGAATCCAGTTTCGTGCATTAAAAGAGGCGATTCGGGTGGTTATGGAACCAAAGGAGGATGAAAAATCCATTTCTTCTTTTCAGGCATTGATGATCTCTACCGCATCCAGAGTAGGAACCGGAAATATCGCGGGGATTTCCACGGCTCTTTGTATTGGAGGTCCGGGAGCTATGTTCTGGATGTGGCTGACTGCACTTCTGGGAAGTGCATCTGCGTTTATCGAAAGCTCACTGGCTCAGATTTATAAAAGAAAGGCGGCCGACGGAAGCTCTTACGGAGGACCGGCTTATTATATTCAGGCTGTCCTGAAAAAAAGATGGCTGGGTATTGTATTTGCATCGGTTTTGATCCTGACTTATATGGGTGGATTCAACATGGTGGCCTCCTTTAATATTTCAGATTCTTTCCGGAGATATGACTTTTATCAGCCGGGGACAACACCATTAGTCGTAGGCGTGGTTCTGGCATTGATCTTCGGTATTTGCATTTTTGGAGGAAGCAGACGCATTTCCAGGATCACGGAAGTGATTGTTCCTTTGATGGGGATTTTCTATATCGGAGTTTCTCTTTTTATCGTGATCACACATTTGAATCTTCTTCCCGGAGTGATTGCATCGATTTTCAAAGGAGTATTTAACCTTTCGGCTCTTTTTGGCGGATTTGCAGGCTCCGCGATCATGCAGGGAATTAAGAGAGGACTGTTTTCTAATGAAGCCGGTGTGGGTTCTGCACCAAACGCCTCTGCTTCTGCAGGAGTATCCCATCCGGCCAAACAGGGACTGGTTCAGATGCTTTCCGTTTATATTGATACGATCGTGATCTGCAGTGCAACCGGGTTTATGCTGCTTTGCTCCGGAGTTGCTCCGGAAGGCGGAATTGCGGGAATGCCTTATGTTCAGGAGGCGGTTGCAGGATCACTGGGAAGTTTTGGAAGTGTATTTATAACAGTGGCATTGTTTATGTTTGCTTTTACAACGCTGATCGGAAATTTTTACTATGCAGAAATGGGGCTTCGCTATATTTGTGATAAAGCTCCGGGAAAAGCTCTTTTGAATACGTTTCGGGTGGCGGCAGCGCTGATCGTATGCCTGGGTGCGACCATGGACTTCAGTGTTGTATGGGATACGGCAGATGTTCTGATGGGATTGATGGCTCTGATCAATCTTCCGGTGATCGTGATTTTATCAAAACCGGCGATCCACTGTATGCAGGATTATTTCCGGCAAAAAGCGCAGGGAAAGAATCCTGTGTTCAGAGCAAAGGATATTGGGTTGAAAACAAAAACAGACTTCTGGAATGGTTGATATCCAAAAAAAGTTTGTATTGTAGATATAATAAATAAAAAACAATGGATCATCCGGGGATTTTCAGGCAGCCTGCCAGCTTGAGAATCCCCGGATTGTACTTTATCCAGAACATGTGTTAAAGAATTGACAATCCACTAAATCTGGTATAAACTTGGCTTGTAAAAAAGGAATTACACTAAATAACCATTAACACAGTCCTGCAGGAAAAGAGATAAACTCGCAGGACATTTATATGAAAGAGGTGCTGAAATGAAAGATTTTACACAGTGGGAAGGCTTTAATGGAAAGCGCTGGAAAGAAAAAATTGACGTTCGTAACTTTATCAGAATGAACTATACACCATATGATGGAGATGCTTCTTTCCTGGAAGGACCGACAGAGGCAACAGATAAGCTCTGGGGTAAACTTCAGGAGCTCCAGAAGGAAGAGCGTGCAAAAGGCGGCGTTCTGGATATGGAAACAGAGGTTGTGACTTCTCTTACCGCATATGGCCCTGGATATATTGATGAAAATCTGAAAGACTTGGAAACTGTTGTAGGTCTTCAGACTGACAAGCCGCTGAAACGTGCATTTATGCCTTACGGCGGTATCAAAATGGCTGAAAAAGCATGTGAAACTTACGGCTATGAAGTAAGTGACAAAATTAAAGATATTTTTAACAACTATGAGTTTAAAACACATAATCAGGGTGTATTTGACATTTACACACCGGAAATGAAGGTTGCCCGTCACAACAAGATTCTTACCGGTCTTCCGGATACCTATGGCCGTGGACGTATCGTAGGCGATTACAGACGTGTGGCTCTTTATGGTATCGATGCTCTGATTGAAGGTAAGAAAAAAGACTTTGCAGCAAGCGACCGTCAGGGTATGAGACGTTATGACTTCCAGCTTCGCGAGGAGATCGCAGATCAGATCCGCGCTCTTGAGGGAATGAAGGCTATGGCTCAGGCTTATGGTTTCGATATTTCCCAGCCGGCTAAGAATGCAAGAGAAGCATTCCAGTGGCTGTACTTTGGATATCTTGCAGCAATCAAGACTCAGAACGGTGCTGCAATGAGTGTTGGACGTATTTCTACTTTCCTTGATATCTATATTGAAAGAGATCTTAAGAACGGTACTCTTACAGAGAAAGAGGCTCAGGAGCTTGTTGACCATATGGTAATGAAATTCCGTATGGTAAAATTTGCACGTATTCCGTCTTACAATCAGCTGTTCTCCGGTGACCCGGTATGGGCAACTCTGGAAGTAGCAGGTATGGGAATCGACGGACGTCATATGGTAACCAAGAACGACTTCCGTTTCCTTCATACTCTGGAGGATATGGGACCGGCTCCGGAACCAAACCTTACCGTACTGTATTCTTCCAGACTGCCTGAGAACTTTAAGAAATATGCAGCAAATATTTCTATTACAACAAGTTCTATCCAGTATGAGAATGATGATGTGATGCGTCCGGTATGGGGCGATGACTACAGCATTTGCTGCTGTGTATCTGCTACAGAGACAGGTAAAGAGATTCAGTTCTTCGGCGCTCGTGCAAACCTTGCAAAATGTCTTCTTTACGCGATCAATGGCGGTGTTGATGAGAAGACAAAACAGCAGGTAGGACCTCAGTATCAGCCGATCACTTCCGAATACCTTGACTATGATGAGGTAGTGAAGAAATACGATCAGATGATGGACTGGCTGGCTCATCTGTATGTTGGAACACTGAACATGATCCACTACATGCATGACAAATATTATTATGAAGCAGCAGAGATGGCTCTGATCGATACAAAGGTTGACCGTTCTTTTGCAACAGGTATCGCAGGATTTTCTCATGTAGTAGACTCTCTGTCTGCAATTAAATATGCAAAGGTGAAAGCAATCCGTGATGAGGATGGAATTACAACAGACTTTGAGGTAGAGGGTGACTTCCCACGCTACGGAAACGATGACGACAGAGCAGATGAGATTGCAACAAATCTTCTGTCCACCTTCCTTGGCAAACTGAAACACATCCATACATACCGCGATTCCAAACCGACCACATCTATTCTTACCATTACTTCTAACGTTGTTTATGGTAAGGCTACGGGATCTCTTCCGGATGGAAGAAAAGCAGGCGAGCCTCTGGCACCTGGTGCTAACCCGTCTTATGGAGCAGAGCAGAACGGACTTCTTGCTTCCCTGAACTCTGTTGCAAAACTTGACTATGAGGATGCCCTTGACGGTATTTCCAATACACAGACGATCAACCCGGATGCTCTGGGTCATAACGATGAGGAGCGTACAGACAATCTGGTTCATGTACTGGACGGATACTTTGATCAGGGTGCACACCATCTGAACGTAAACGTATTTGGAAAAGAAAAGCTGATCGATGCTATGGAGCATCCGGAAAAAGAAGAGTACGCAAACTTTACGATCCGTGTTTCCGGATATGCGGTTAAATTCATCGACCTTACAAGAGAGCAGCAGATGGATGTTATTTCCAGAACCTGCCACGCAGAAATGTAAGAATGGAAAAAAAAGAGATCAAAGGATATGTTCACTCACTGGAAAGCTTCGGGTCGGTTGACGGCCCGGGCGTCCGGTATGTGATCTTTTTAAGCGGATGCGGGATGCGCTGCCAGTTCTGTCATAATCCGGATACCTGGAAAATGGGACAGGGACAGGAATATACACCTGCCGGGCTTTTGAAAAAAGCTCTCCGCTATAAAAATTACTGGGGAGAAAAAGGCGGGATCACAGTCAGCGGAGGTGAGCCTCTTCTGCAGATCGATTTCCTGACAGAATTTTTCCGTCTGGCAAAAGAAGCGGGAGTTCATACAACGCTGGATACCAGTGCGAATCCCTATACAGAGGAAGAACCTTTTTACTCCAAATGGCAGGAGCTTATGAAGTACACAGACCTTGTTCTTCTGGATATCAAACAGATCGATGAGGAAGAGCATGTGAAGCTTACCGGATGTACCAATCAGAATATTCTTGCCATGGCAGAAAAGCTTTCCGAGATGCATAAGCCTGTATGGATCCGCCATGTGCTTGTGCCCGGCGGAAGCGATAAGGATGAGTATCTGCACAGACTTGCGGATTTCATCCATACTCTGGAAAATGTGGAAAGAGTAGAAGTCCTTCCCTACCATACGCTTGGAACCTTTAAGTGGAAAAAACTCGGGATTCCATATCCGCTGGAGGGAGTGAAACCTCCTGCAGAGGAAAGGATAAAAAATGCCAGAGAAATCTTGGGCGCATAAGAGTTTTCTATTATAAAAGAATACCCCTTGTCCTTGTATCATCAAAATGATATGTACCCAGAATTCTGGACACATATTTATGAACTAGGTGGAAATCATGGATGCTTTCCTGTATCGTACAGGAGGCATCCATTTTGGGTTCTATTCAGTTGTAACACATGTATTGTAATCCTACAATATCTTTGAGAAAAATGTGTCAACTAATATTGACAACATCATACTGCATTGGTAAAATGTATAAAAACTAAGGACATGTGGGTAAAAAATGCACAAGTTCAAAAAAGGAGGTTGTATTACATGAAAAAGACTAGCAAAAAACTTTTGGCATTGGCTCTCGTACTGGCGCTGCTCTGTCTGACTGGTTGCGGCGATGGTTCGGGAAAGTCGGGAGGGGATTCTCAAGCTGGAGATGAGAACACCTTGACTGTTTGGGCATGGGACTCTCAGTTCAATCTGTATTCAATGGAAGAAGCTGCGAAGATATATCAGAAAGATCATCCGGACTTCAAATTGAATACAGTTGAAATTACATGGGATGATCTGCAGACAAAACTTGGAACAATCATCGGGTCAGGTGACTATTCACAGCCAATGTCATTTACTTAAGGGAATTCCTGACAAAATAGGGAATTCTCTTTTTTTCTACCAGTAACTCAAATTTTACTTGACAATACGTCAAATTTGTGCGGCTTTTTTCTGTTCAATGAATCAGAAAAAAGCCAATTAGTTAAGAGATGTTTCTGTTCACTTAACTAAGGAGGCAAAAATGATGTATTCAACTTTTGTAAAACAAATACTTATGGATTCAATCCATAAACTTTCTCAGACACCTGAAAATTATGCAGT
>UQLX01000051.1 GCA_900541985.1 uncultured Blautia sp.
AATGCGCCCTGGAAGGGCAAAACCAAACCACCAGCAGAGCTGGTGGTACTGACTTTGGGATATGAGGAGATCAAGCAGGAAGTTCCTGATAGCGGAAGGGTGATTTATCACAGAAGAATCACTCAACTGGGAAGAGAGTTTATTTTACAACTGTTTGCTGATAAGGCAGCTTAAATCTCGAAATACATTTAAATTAAAATCCCCGCCAAGATGACTTGGAGGGGCGAATATTGTATCATCCTGATTTATTATAGGGTACGGAAATCCGGGCCACCATACTGACTCATAATATACTGGGCAATTTTTGCATTCGGTGTCTTGATATTGATCGGATACTGCAGTCTTTTTTCATAATTCCACATATATTATCTGCACCCTCCTTCCCTTTCCCACGGAAATGGTTGTTCCATCCATTTCCATGTATCTGCACTGTTTTCTGCTGCATCATCGATGGTAAGAGGACCATAATACTGAGCATACTCTCTCATAAGTTTTTTCCGCTTTTCTGTATACTCCCGATAAAGAGCCATTCCTTTTTCACAGCAGGGATGAGTGTCAAGATAAAGAAGCAGATCATCAATTGCAAAGCTTACCTCATTGATCTGTTGAAAAAGCTGGCTTTTTGAACAGGTGTTTTGATACATCATCTCTGACCACCTCGCTTTCCACAAAACGGCTTACATAACTGTGGAAAAATCGTTCCGGCATTTAATGCATAACAAAGATCATAGGTATTGGTAAACTGCTGACAGGGAACATATGCCATGGCAGGTTCCAGATGATCTGCATGAGTAAACATTTCAGCATTTTTTGTTACCGTACCTGGAATCCGGCAGGCGCAGGACTGCCTGTTCCGTTCCGCTTCACAGCGGCAGGGAGAAGCCGGCGTCTGGACTTTTGCCATACCACAGGTTGTATGGTAGGGACGACCGCAGGAACGGTTCATCGGATAATTTTCCATGAACAAATCCTTTCTTTTTTCAGGGTTACTGTATATTTTATGTAAAAAAAAAGGAAGTGTGCAGTTATGTATTCTCAATTACCTTCTGTTTCGGATTTTATGACTTAACAGCCGGGGATTTTTTGAGATTTCATCGAAATCCGTTGCCTTACATTACAGAAAAATGCTACAATAAAGGAAGATATTTCAGCATTGATACAAGGAGACGTGCCATGATATTAACAGAAGATAAAAAATATACCATGTCCCTGGAGATGGAGGATCGTGAGAGCACTACAGGGCTTACCAGCAAAAATATTGAACTGGAATTTTCAAATAAGGAGCTGCTTCATGCAGTCGTTACCTGTGGAATGCCGATACAGAGAATGACAGCCGGATTTTTTTCAAAAAAAAGACTGGAGCTTACTTATAAGCTTTTTCTGGCGGAAACAGCTCTTGACACAGAAGGCGACAGGATAAAAAAAGCGAAGCGCATTGCATATCTGGACTCTTCAGAAAAAAGTGTAATGTCTTATTATATGGGAATGTTTCTTACGAAGCTGATCAGTAAAAGAATGTATGATACGGATTATCTGACCCATCTGAATCTGATCGAAAAAGCAGACGGAGATGGATTTATTGATTTTTTTAACAGTGAATGGCGTCCTGATATGATCGGACTTCAGGAGGCTGATCAGGCATGGAGTGTGTGGGAGGCAAAAGGCGGCAGCAACCGGAGAGAGCAGGCATTGAAGAAAGGCAGCCAGCAGGCAGCAGCCATCGCATCTATTAATGGTAAAATCCCTTCACCGGCAGCAGTCTGCATGACCTATTACGATCACGGATTTCTCTGTGGAGTGGTAAGAGAACCGGAAAAAACAGAAGAAAAACACAGGGAAGAGGTTCGCTTTGCAGAGGAGGATTTTTTCCGGGCATATTATAAGCCAATCTGCGAATTATTTACTGAGCAGGGGACAAGGCTTCATTTTCATGATAAAAACGCGGAAATTTCCGTAGCGGTTCCTTATTTTCCGGATGGGAAAAAAGACGAGGAGGAGCGAATGATCCATGTGGGAATGGCAAGAGAACTTCTTTTCTGTCTTATGGAAAATGATTACAAAAAACTGACAGCAGACAGAAAAAAACTACTGGAAATTTCCTGCCCGGAAGGGGCTTTTATGGGCAGTGACGGGATTTATATCCGATAAAAATATAAAATCTGGAACAGAGCCGGATTTTTTTTCATAGGATAAACAAAAAAGGTTCTTTATTATGACATATGCTTCCTATGAAAAAGTAGTTGGTATGATCCGGGATATTCGAAGTGGAGGTTCCTGCTGTTCCATTGTGATATCTGTGGATACGGAAGGCGAGATCGTGAATTTTGTGGTGTCACCGGATACAATAGTGGTGGATAATATAAGGCTGAGGAGGGGGATGCGGGTGGCTGCTTTCTATGATACCAGCCTTCCTGCTCCGGCAATATTTCCGCCTCAGTATCAGGCAGAGCTGATCACAGCTCTGCGAAACGGGCAGGATGTGACCCTGAAATTTTTTGATGATTCACTGACGGCAGAAGATCAGTCTCTGAAGCTGAATATTTCTCCGCTGACAAATATCCGGACGCTGAACGGACAGAGGTTTATGTGTACGCCGGAAAGTCAGGAGCTTCTGGTCTATTATGGATCTGTGACCAAAAGTATTCCCCCTCAGACAGCTCCTCAGAGGATCATTGTTATGTGTCCGACCCAGTAAAGGTTTTTTCATAAAAAATGCATGAATCTGTAAGATAAGGAAATACTCTCCTGTATGAAGATCAGGAGGTGCTTTTTGTGGAAGATGATACCATTAAACTGTTAAGAGAGTGTAATGCTGGGATAAAAATGGGTGTTTCCTCGCTGGAGGATGTGCTGGGGCATGTGACGGACAGTAACCTGCGAAAACTGATGCTGAAAAGTATGGAAACACATTCCAGACTGGGAGATACGACGCATGAATATCTGCTTTCTTTTCATGATGAAGGGAAAGAACCGCCGGTTATGGCAAAGATGATGTCCTGGGTAAAAACAAACATGAAATTTGAGGATGATGATCCGGATCGTGCTGCAGCAGACCTTCTTACAGATGGATGCAATATGGGAGTGAAATCCCTGTACCAGTATCTGCACCAGTATCCGAAGGCGGAAGAAAAGGTAAAAAAGCTTGCAGAAGATGTGATAAAGGCAGAAGAGACTCTGATAAAAGAACTGCATGAATATCTTTGAGAGAAGCTTCAATAAAAGAGCTTGAGAGATATACCAAAAATGTCAGGAAGCATGAAAAAAGCTTCCTGACATTTTTGGTATTGTATAGCAATATTTGCCGATTGTGGTATACTACAATTATATACCCTGCTGAATAGTCCAGGCTGTTTCAGAGGGGATTAGTGTTATATAGTTGTAAAATTAAGTTTACATAAATTAATTTTGAAATCACACGAATTTGTGACTGATTGTAATCATAACAAATACGTGAAAAAAAGGAGGAAAATCATGGACAAATTCATATTACACTCCGAATATCAGCCCACCGGTGACCAGCCACAGGCAATTGAGAAACTTGTGAAGGGCTTTAAAGAAGGCAATCAGTTTGAAACCTTACTTGGCGTTACCGGTTCCGGCAAGACGTTTACCATGGCAAATGTGATCAAAGAATTGAATAAGCCAACCCTGGTCCTTGCCCATAATAAAACTCTGGCTGCACAGCTGTATGGAGAGTTTAAAGAATTTTTCCCCAATAACGCGGTGGAGTATTTTGTGTCCTAATCTGATTTCAGGGTGTTTTGTGTGTTAAATTGTCTATTTAATCCAGATAATCCGTATGGTTTGGGCAAAATAGCATGGAATGGACGAAATAATACCAATCGAATTTGTGACCTGAATTCGTGTAATGAAAATTTTATAATCAACAATATAGAATTATGGATAGACAAGAAGTGAGAAGATTAGCTTTTAACAGCTTTGAATAGAATAAACAGGAGGGGCTCAAATGAAGAATGAGATTACAATTCGTTCATCGGCGGCAGAGTATTTGACATTTGTTGCATCGACAGGAGATAGCGATGAAAGTATAGAGATGCGTTATGAAGATGAAAATATATGGTTAACACAGAAAATGATGGCAGTACTGTATGATGTGGATGTGCGTACAATTAATTATCATATTAAAAAAATATTTGAGGATAGCGAATTACAAGAGAATTCAACTATCCGAAAATTTCGGATAGTTCAAAATGAGGGAAAACGTCAGGTTGAAAGAGAAGTCAGCTATTACTCCTTACAAATGATTATTGCTGTTGGATTTAAAGTGAATTCTGAGCGGGCAGTACAATTTAGAAAATGGGTAAATCAAATTGCTTCAGAATATACAATTAAAGGTTGGGTAATGGATGATGAAAGATTAAAGCAAGGCACATATTTAACTGATAAATACTTTGATGAGCAGCTGGAAAGAATTCGCGAGATTCGAGCAAGTGAAAGAAAATTTTATCAGAAAATTACAGATCTTTACGCGACAGCAATTGACTATGACAAAAATGCGAAATCAACGAGACGTTTTTATGCAACAGTACAAAATAAAATGCATTATGCAATCCATGGACATACCGCGGCTGAACTTATTGTAGAAAGAGCTGATAGCCAGAAAGATTATATGGGGCTGACAACATGGCAGGATGCGCCAGATGGAAAGATTAAAAAGTCAGATGTTACTATAGCTAAAAATTATTTGACAGAATATGAGATGTCTCAGTTGAATCGAATGGTTACATCTTACCTAGATTTTGCAGAGAGCATGGCGTTGAGAAAAATACCATTGACAATGCAGGACTGGGAACAACGATTAAATGGCTTTATTGAGATGTTCCAATATGGATTGCTGAAAGATGCTGGAAAAGTGACAGCAGAGATTGCAAAACTTCATGCGGAGACGGAGTTTGAAAAGTATAGAATTATACAAGATAGAATTTTCATGTCTGATTTTGACAAGTATATGTTAGAATTTGGGAATGAAGAAATATTAGATTAGCGGCTAAATCCGCATTCAAGATATAAAGCAAAGATGGAAGGAAATGTGGAGGAGAGCGGGATGTTATTTGATATTCTTCCAGATAATTTTTTTGGACCATTAGCGGCGCCGGGGAAAATTGTATATTGGGAATGTATCTGCCGTTTGTTTGCCGTGACAAGTAAACAGCTTTCTTTTGGTGTGGAGAGAGATGTTTTGGTAGACGAACTGCAATATTACTTTGATTCGGCAATGTCTGCAGATATTCCAGAAGAGGAAATTGAGGAAACAGGTGGTATGACCAGCCGTGATAAGGCAAACTTTATGCTCCGCAGATTGGAAAGCTATGGATGGATTTATATTGATGTGGATTACAGCTATGTGCAGAGAGTGAACTTCCGTGATTATGCAGTGCAGATTATTAAAACACTCATGGCGGTATCGGAAGAACGGAGAGCGGAATATCAGGGATATATTTACACGATTTATAATCTGGCGAAAGCCGGTGGGACGAATCCGGGACTGGGACTTTTGCAGATTGTGGATAACATGGATGCCCTGATTACGGGATTAAAGAGTCTGAATGCAAATATTAAACGGTACATTGATGAACTAACGAAGCACAGCACAGTGGCGGAAATTATGGATGCGCTTTTGAATGATTACTACACAAATGTGGTAGATAAAGCGTATCATCGATTATTGACTTCCGATAATGTGGCGAAGTTTCGGCCGGAAATTGTAGAGCGTTTAGAGGCAAACAGTAGGAATAAGAGATTCCTGAATGCGGCTGCGAAGGAAATTTCGGAATTGAAAGAAATATCCTTTGAAGAGGCGGAAGACTTTGTTTTGGAATGTCTGCATGAAGTGATTGATGCATTCCGCAGAATGGATGAGATCCTGAATGAAATTAATAAGAAAAATACTCGCTATCAGCGTGCAGCGATCAATCGTGCCAGATTTTTATTGTCCAGCAGCGAAGATATCAGGGGACAATTGAAAGAAATTCTGTCCTTCATGAATGAAAGAATGAAAGAAAGCAGCATGGACCAGAACTCCATTTATGATTTGGAGGAGCTGGACAGACTGATCAAGATTTTCTATTGGGATTATCTGGATACGGATTCTCTCTATGCACCGGTGGAAGGAAAGAAAGAGTTTATCCCGCAGGAAATTCAAATGATCGTTCCAGACGAAGCTGCGCGTGATGAAAAACGAAAAAACATGATCCAAAAACTTGAAAGAACACTAAGTCCGGAGAAAATCGTTTCCTATGTGAAAGAACAGTTGGGAGATAGAAGGAGCATGTTGGCTTCGGAACTGCCTCTTTCTGAAGATGATACGTTCATTAGGATGATCTACATCCGATTATATGGACAGAGAAAACGAGTTGGTTACCGTCTGGAAATGAGAGAAAACGTAGAAAAAAGCGGATTTAAGTTTCGTGATTTTGTGATTATGGTGAAAGAGTAAGCAGGAGGAAATGAGAATGGAATTGTTTGAAGGAATGCTCCAGAAGGACAGAGATGAATTTCGAAGGGTATGTAATAAATTAATGAGCACCTGCTTTATCTGTAAGCAAAATGCCGATACGAAGAGTGAATATTATTTTATTCTGCGCCAGCGGCCGGTATTTGAACGCTATCTGGATGTACTGGGATACACTTTGGAGATCAATGAGGAGTATGGGGTCGTTCAGTTGGTCAATTGTGAAAATTACAATCATGCACATCTGAAACTGTATGAGTCAATCATTCTGCTGATTCTGAGAATCCTTTATGACGAAAAGAAACGGGAGCTGTCTTTGGCTGATGTGGTGATCAATGTCGGAGATATTCAGGAAAAGTATCTCTCATTGAAAATCAGGGAGAAACAGATTGATAAAACGACCATGAACAATGCGTTGAGACTGTTTAAGCGCTATAATCTGGTTTCACTGCTGGACAAGGATTTGTTTCAGGAGGATTCCAGGATTGTGATTTATGATTCGATTTTGATGGCTGTTCGTGTGGAAGATATCAAGCGGGTCAGTGATATGATCGCACTGTACCGAAAAGGAGGAACGAGTAATGAAGATACTGAAGAGAGTACGGTTGATTAACTGGCACAGATTTCAGGATGAAACCATTGAATTTGCAGAGTCCGTGCTTCTTTCCGGTGAAAACGGTGCAGGAAAATCGACGATTCTGGATGCCATCCAGTTTGTAATTACCTGTTCAAAGGCAAATTTTAACAAAGCGGCCCATGAAAAGGGAAAGCGGAATCTGAACAGTTATATTCGCTGCAAGACCGGACGCGAGGACAGACCTTATGAGCGTGTGGGCTCTTTATCTGCTCATATTGCACTTGAGTTTTATGATGAAGCGAAAAAACGGCCATTTGTGATCGGTGTCGTGATGGATTCTGCAACCGAAGAGAAAGAACCAAACACCGCATGGTATCTGATCGACAATAAAGAATTAAAGGATGAGTGGTTCAAAACAGGAAAGCAGGTAAAAAGTATTTCTGCGTTCCGAACCACCAACAAGGGGATCAGTACCTTTGCAATGACTGCGACGGAAGCGAAGAAGATGATGTTAAATCGTTTTGGAAGACTGGAGGAAAAATTCTTTTCATTAATTCCAAAGGCACTGGCTTTTAAGCCGATTCATGATATTAAGGATTTCGTATACTCGTATGTTTTAGATGAAAAAGATGTCAATATCGATGTATTGAAAGAAAATGTGCGTAGTTATCAGGATCTGGAACGGATGCTGCAGGATGTGAAACAACGGCTTGGTGAATTGGAGTTTATTGGTGAAAAAGAACGAGAAGTAGAGAATTACCTGCGGATCGATCGATATCAGGAGTATTATATTGCTCGTGCAGGTAAGGAATTGACGGAGCAGGATAAAAACAAAGCGGAACAGAATATTCGCTATGAAGGGCTGCGGTGCAAAGAGAAGCAGAGAGAATGCGAAGAGCTGGTACATGCGAAAAATGCCAAGGAGCAGATGATACAGGATCTTGCTGTAGAATTAAACAGCGATGCAGAATATCAGGCATTTCGTGAGTTGGAGAGAAAAGAGGCAGAATTAAAAAATCAGATTAAAGAAGACAAGCTGGAAGTAAAAGAATTGAAGAAAGCAGTTTCTTTGGCTCTTGCGGATGCCCAGAAGCTATTGAAAGTGAAAGATGTGGATGGCTGTGTTTTGGAATATCAAAAAGTACTGGAAACATTGGAAACATGCGAGAGCCTGGTAAACGTATATTCCTGCCTGGAAAGAGTCATTGATTACAAAAAACAGATGTATGGCAAAGTGCAGGAAAAGATTGCGGAGCTGAGTTTAGAGATTCGCAGTCAGGAGGAAAAGAAGCTGGAACTGGATCATCAGATTCAGGAACTGGAATCAAGACGGTTGTCATATCCGCCTTCTGTGGTCAAATTGCAGACAGCAATCCGAGAGCAGTTTCGCAGGCTGAATCGAAAAGGCGAGACCAGGATTCTGTGCGAACTGCTGGAAATTACAGATACCAAGTGGCAGAATGCGGTGGAAGGTTTTTTAAATACACAGAGATTCTATCTGTTAGCGGAACCGGAAGATTTTGATGTAGCTTTGAGCGTATATGACAAATTACGCGGTCAGGGTCTGGTGTATGGAGTTGGTCTGATCAATACCGGAAAACTGGATGATTACGAGGTAAGCCCAAAAGGAACACTGGCGGAAGTCGTGACCTCGAAAAATATCTGGGCCAGAAGATATATCAACATGGTTCTGGGGCGCGTGCACCGCTGCAATCGTTATCAGGACTTAAAGAAATATCCGGTTTCCATTACGATGCAATGTATGCGTTATCAGAATCATGTGGTCAGCGCGATCAAACCGGAAATATATGAAACACCGTATATTGGTGCAGATGCGTATAAAAGACAATTGGAGCAATGCAGAAAACGCAAAATGGAGCTGGAACAATCATTAGAAACCTTAGATGGCAGGAGAGAAAACCTGAGATTTGTCGTAGAACCTCTAGCCGCGACCAGTGATATTGATGTGAAATACCGTTTGAAGGCATTAGAAAATCTTCGGATCCATGAACGTTTGCTGGATAATTGTAAATCAGAAATGCGTCGTTTCGATGCGAGTCAGACGATGATTCAGAAAAGAATCCGTTTGGAGGAACTGCAAAATGAGAGAAAGCAGTTGGATGATAAGATTGGCGAGATAACGAAAGAAATCGGTCGTATTGAGGAACGAATCGAACAGTATAAAGAGACGGTTATGCATCTGCGGGATGTTCTGGCAGGCAAGACGGTGGAATTGGCAGAGCTTGCGGATCGGTTGAAGGAGGAGTTTGTTTCCTGTGAGAAAGAGTACCTTCGTCAGATTGATGGTGTTGATTTTGCCCGGTTTATCGCAAATTTTGAACGTGCGAGAAAAGCAAACTGGACGTTAAAAGAAAAGGCTGAGGGGGACATGAAAAATGCCATGCGGGCATATAAGGTTGCCCATGATTTTGGTGCGGCCGAGACTTTGGCAGGATTCCCGGAATTTTTGGCAGAATATCAGAAACTGAAAAATTCGCAGCTTTTGGAATATGAAGAGAAGGTATATCAGGCAAGGAAAGCGGCCGAAGAAGAGTTCAGAGAGCAGTTCTTATCGAAACTTCAGGAAAATATCAAGCAGGCACAGGGAGAATTCAAAGAATTGAATCGTGCGCTGAAGGAAATCCATTTCAGTAAAGAACAGTATGAGTTTATCTACGAGCCGAGCAATAAGCTGAAGAAGTTTTATCAGATGATCATGTCTGATTTTAATGTGATGCAGGGAGCCTCTCTTTTCAGTGGTTTATTTAATGAGACACATAAAGAAGTGATTGATGAATTATTCGAGAAGCTTACGCTCGATGATGAATCCAGTTCCAAGACCCTGGAAGAGTATACGGACTATCGTACTTATATGGATTATGATATTAAAATCACAAATGAAGACGGTGGCTTTATGTTCTATTCGAAGGTCAGTCAGGAGAAGAGCGGAGGCGAAACGCAGACTCCGTTTTATATTACGATTGCGGCTTCCTTTATGCAACTTTATCGAAACAGTATCGGTGGAGACTCCATTGGCTTAGTGATGATGGACGAAGCGTTTAATAATATGGATGATGAGCGAATTGCGGGCGTACTTTCTTTTATGAGCAGTTCGAATCTCCAGATGATTATTGCAGCACCGCCGGATAAGATTCAATATATTGGACCGGCTATGAAAAAGGTGTTGTTGGTGCTCCAGGAGGACAAGCTCAGTTACGTGGAGGATTTTACGCATGAAACGGTATGATGAAAAAATCCTGGGAAAACTTTTGGACACGTACGAAAGGAGTCTGCTGTACTCCGGGAAAAATCAGATCAATCGCTCGATCGCATTTCCAATTCAAAGAAAGACACTTCCGGAGTATTTCGATGAATCTGCGCTGCAGTATGACACGATTCATCAGCAGTTAGAACAATTGGAAACACAGGGATATATTCGCCTGGTCTGGAAAAATAAAAAGCGTGGTCATATTCTCGAAAAGTGTGAATTGGTAATAGAACATCTGGAAAATGCTTATATGTTGTTACACAGGAAACCCAAAGGTGCAAAAGAGCAGGAGATTTTTGCAGTTTGTGAGTCCTATAGGGGAAAAGCACAAGAATTAGACAGCTTTTTGGTGTGGGTTCAGGAACGGATGCAGGAAAGCATGAGTGTTCGGAGATATGTGGATATTGACGCGCCGGATGATTTTCGACGTTTGTGTGAATTAGTGTTCAGGATATTGACGAATGATGCAGAATGTTTTTTGCGTCAGTTTTCCATTCGCTGTTTTCAGGATTCGAAGATTGCTGAAAAGGATATTACGAAGGCAGTACATGTGATCGCTGAGTTTTCTGCGGGGGAGCGATTTTTGAATCTGCAGGAAGAGGAAATCCTGGCAGAGTATAATATTTATCGGAATCCTTCGTGGCTGATGATGAAGGGAAATGTGAGATTTTCTGAATTTTCCGGAAATGATATGGCAGAGATCGACTTGCAGCTTTTTACCGGAGGATTGGGTATTTCCAATCAGGATATTGAACGTATCGTTTGGAATCCGACGGAAAAAATAGAAAAAATTGTGACGATTGAAAATCTGACTTCTTTTCATCAATGGAAAACGGGGAATCATGATTCTGTGTTATGTATTTATTTGGGTGGATACCATAATCATGTGAAACGAGAGTTTTTGAAGACGTTGTTTCAGGCATATCCATATGCGGAATACTTTCATTTTGGCGATATCGATTGTGGAGGGTTTCATATATGGAAGGATTTATGTCTGAAAACGAAGATTCCATTCAAGACGCTTTACATGGATCTGGAGACATATCATAAGTATTTGAAATGGGGACGTAAATTGACTGAGCAGGACAGGAAAGCATTGGAGCACATGATAAAAGATCCGTTTTTTGTACATCAGTCGGAATTGTTTAAAAGTATGTTGGAACATGATGTAAAGTTAGAGCAGGAATGTATTGATGTGAAGTAAATTCGTGTAATGGGGGAAAGATTGTAAAATATAGAACAGATACATATATGTAGTGCATGAGTATGTAATATTAAAAGTCTATAGATATGTGGCTAATTAGGGAGTAATTATAAGTGAAAGAATATTTATATCAAATTGCAGAGAAAACAGATCAGATAAATCAGCAAGCGTATGTTACATACTTACCAATGGTCGAAGGTATATGTAATAGGAAAGCGTCAGAAGACGAGATATCACATTTTTTAGATTATTTGTTGGATTTTGCATATGATGAGAAAATATTGAAACTATATAAAAGAGTATGTAAAAATTATCTGTATACCTATCCTGAATGCATTAAGTTTTATGTTGAAGCATATCGGGAGATGTGGGAAGAAATGTAAAAGTAATTGTAGATATTTAAAACTTAACGACCACCGGCTTTTAGCCGGTGGTC
>UQLX01000052.1 GCA_900541985.1 uncultured Blautia sp.
AACACCTACACGATGCGTAGATGTTTTGAACAGGCTAAAGCCGTATAAAAAAAGATCTGTCGCTTCACGATTATTTATATCGTTAAAGCAACAGCTCTTTCTTTATATATTCTGTTTTATGAATTATCTCTTATCATGCCTAAAACAGTTCTCTCATTGCAGGATAAAGCTTACGGAACTTCTGATAGCGTTCTTCATACTTTGCAACAAGCTCCGGATCCGGCTCTACGGTATCTACAACATGAGCCATCTTCCTGCCAATGGTCTCTACATCAGGGTATGCTCCGCAGCCTACCGCCGCCAGCATAGCGCCTCCCATAGACGGACCTTCTTCCACTTCCAGTACGTCTACCTTCAGATTCATAACATTGGCGATAATCTTTTTCCAGAGAGGACTCTTTGCTCCACCTCCGCAGATTTTTGTGCGCTGAATGTTGATCCCCAGCTTTCTGGCAACCTCCAGAGAATCACGAAGACCAAAAGCCACGCCCTCCAGAACAGCCTGCGTCATATCCGCTCTTGTGGAATCCATGGACATGCCAAAGAACACACCTCTTGCGTCCGGGTTATTGTGCGGAGAGCGCTCTCCCATCAGATACGGAAGGAAGAACACACGATTTTCCCCGAGTTTTTCAATGGAAGCCTGTTCCTTTGCAAAATCCTTTGTCTGAAGGATTTCCTCTGCCCACCACTTATTACAGGAAGCAGCACTTAACATACAGCCCATCAGATGATAGCTGCCGTCTGCATGACAGAACGAATGAAGGGCATTGTTTTCATCCACACCAAATTCTTTACTGGAAATAAAAATGGTTCCGGAGGTTCCAAGAGAAATATTGCACTGTCCGTCTCCTACTGTTCCCGTTCCTACCGCAGCTGCCGCATTATCTCCTGCTCCTGCAACAACCTTCACATCACTTCCGAATCCAAGTTCTTCTGCAATAGGTTCTTTCAGAGTACCTACTACCTGCCAGCTCTCATAAAGCTTCGGAAGCTGGCTTTCTTTTACATCGCAGATTTCCATCATTTCCTTTGACCAGCAGCGGTTTTTCACATCCAGAAGCAGCATTCCGGAAGCGTCGGAAACATCTGTACAGAAAGCGCCGCTCAAACGGTATGCAAGGTAATCCTTGGGAAGCATGATCTTTGCAATACGGGCAAATTTCTCCGTCTCATTCTTTTTCATCCACAGGATCTTCGGAGCGGTAAAACCCGCAAAAGCAATATTTGCAGTATAAGCAGACAGTTTATCCTTACCGATCACATGGTTCAGATAGTCTGTTTCCTCCTGTGTACGTCCATCGTTCCAGAGAATAGCCGGACGGATCACCTGATCATTTTCATCCAGCGTTACCAGTCCATGCATCTGTCCGCCAAATCCGATTCCCGCTACTTCTTTGCGGTCAATGTCCTTTGTCAGTTCCTTCATTCCCTCCATGCTCTGGGTGAACCAATCTTCCGGATTCTGCTCAGACCAGCCCGGATGCGGGAAGAAAAGAGGATATTCTTTTGATACAATATTACAGATTTTTCCGGACTCCTCCATAAGCAGAATCTTCACTGCAGAGGTTCCCAAATCAATTCCTATATAATACATATTTTCTCCTTATCCCCATGGGTTTTCTGTCGGATATCTTATACCCTTAGGCTGGTTGTAGCCGATTTCTTCAACCGGAACACCGATATATTTAAACACCTCAAACAGAGCTTTTCCATAATGTCCGAACGCAACTGCACCGTGGTGCGGATAGCCGCCTTCGATCAGCACATGACGGTAGAAGCGTCCCATCTCCGGAATAGCAAATACGCCAATTGATCCAAAGGATCTTGTAGCAACCGGAAGAACCTCTCCATGTGCGATATAAGCGCGCAGCTTGTTGTCTGCAGTGCTCTGGAGACGGTAGAAGGTAATATCTCCCGGTTTGATATCTCCCTCAAGAGTACCCTGTGTCACTTCCTCCGGAAGTGCTCTCGCCATGATCATCTGATATTTCATCTTACAGGAAACCAGTTTGCCGGAAGCAGTATTTCCACAATGGAATCCCATAAATGTATCTTTCAGAGTATAGTCAAATTTGCCCTTAATGGACTCTTCGTACATATCCTTCGGTACAGAGTTATTGATATCAAGAAGAGTCACTGCATCCTGACTTACTACGGTTCCAATAAACTCACTTAAGGTACCGTAAATGTCAACCTCACAGGATACCGGAATTCCCTGAGCTGTCAGACGGCTGTTTACATAGCATGGAACAAAGCCAAACTGTGTCTGGAATGCAGGCCAGCATTTCCCTGCAATAGCCACATACTTGCGATATCCTCTGTGCTCTTCTACCCAGTCTTTCAGGGTCAGTTCATACTGTGCCAGTTTTGCAAGGATCTCCGGTTTTTTATTTCCTTCGCCAAGCTCTTCTTCCATCTCTTTTACAACAGCCGGAATACGCTCGTCTCCTGCATGTTTGTTGTATGCTTCAAAAAGATCCAGCTCAGAGTTTTCCTCGATCTCAACGCCGATATTATAAAGCTGTTTGATCGGGGCATTGCATGCAAGAAAGTTTAACGGACGCGGTCCAAAGCTGATGATCTTCAGATTGTTCAGTCCTTCAATAGCTCTTGCGATCGGAAGAAACTCATGGATCATGTCTGCGCAGTCCTCTGCGTCTCCTACCGGATACTCCGGGATATATGCTTTTACATTACGAAGCTGCAGGTTGTAGCTGGCATTCAGCATACCGCAGTATGCGTCTCCACGACCCTGGCAAAGGTCATTCTGTGTTTCCTCCGCTGCTGCAATAAACATTTTCGGTCCGTCAAAATGCTTTGCAAGAAGTGTCTCAGAGATTTCCGGTCCAAAGTTTCCAAGGTACACGCAAAGAGCATTACATCCTGCTTTTTTGATATCCTCAAGAGCCTGTACCATATGGATCTCGCTCTCCACAATGCATATCGGACATTCATAGATATCCTCTGCATTATATTTCTTTGTATAAGCATCTACAAGCGCTTTTCTTCTGTTTACAGAAAGGCTTTCCGGAAAACAGTCTCTGCTTACTGCAACGATTCCAACTTTTACTTCTGGCATGTTATTCATGATTTTTTCCTCCATTTTTCTTCACTGATGTTTCTGCAGTTACCTGTCAGTTTTTTTCATATCTTTTATCAATTTATCTTAATCAATGGTGATGTTTTCACCCTTCAATCCGAAAAAAGCGCCTTCGATCCCTGCTTCTTCATGAGCGATCAGCCATTTATTTTTCGCGGTAAGCAGTGCGTCTTCGCCGGTATTTCCCAGCTGGAAATTAGGTTCCGTGTTGGTTCCTTTTGGAAGAACTACCACACACTGAAATCCACTTTCGTTTACATTGCATGGCGCATAATGCAGTGTAGTAGCATATACTTCAATGGCTGTACCTGCCGGAACAAGAAAGGCTTCAATTTTAGTGGTATCATAGGTGAAATCATCCTCGATATCCTTCTGTTCTCCGATCAGCAGAACCAGATCTGTGACTGCTACATTCACCTCTGAATCTCTGTGATATTCGACTGCATTCAGCTTTTTATTATGGCCGTTGCAGTATCCGATCTGGATAGGAAGTCCGCCATAGGCTCTGTTCTGCAGATCCTTTGCCACATCCAGGGCTTCCAGCTCATCTACAGAAGGAACATAGACAACATCCTCCGGTACCGGCATATGTTTCATTTCTTTCAACAGACCGGTAAAGTCATAGCCTTCCAGTACCTTTCCGTATTTTCGGAAGGAACTGTCTGTTACATTCTGAATTTTCATTACGATTCCTCCTTATGCTCCTGAGGAAACTGCATCATCCGCAGTATCCGCTGAACTAAAAAAAGCATACCATAAACAGGTATGCTTTTCGCCTCTTTTTTTATCTGATTCATAGCACTTTTTTGACATTTTTACTTCAATGCAAAATCATACTTAACTCTTCATATTCTTTTCACTTTTTCCTCTGCGTTCTATCTCACTGGGAAGAATTCCATATCTTTTCCGGAAATCTTTAGCCAGTCCTCTGCTGCTGCAAAAACCGTTGTCCATAGCAATCTGCCCGATGGTGTGGTCTGTATTTAAAAGATCCCGGTAGGCATAAGCTGTCCGGATATCCTGCAGATATGTCTTAAAATTGACCCTGGCATATTCCCGGAACATCCTGGAAAGATAAGCATCCGAATATCCAAACATCTCTGCCAGATCCGAAAGCTTCAGTTCCTCCCGGTAATGCTCTCTCATATATGTTGTGATCCTGGAAAGAGAACTTAAGTGCCGGTTATCCCGCAGCTCCTTTTCCTCCACTTCTGTGACTCGGTACTGCGTGACCATAAGGTACAAAAGCTCGTAGTACAAAGAGATCGTCCGGAAATCATACCCCTTTCTTCTCTCTGTATATACATTATAAAGTCTCTGCACAAGGGAGATCAGCCGGCGGTCCGAAGGATTTTCACTGTCTTCCTCTCTATGGACCCCTCCCTCGAAACGGATAAACTGCTGGGCAGTAAAGTAGTTCTCAAACTGCCGCAAAGGAATCTGAATCACAGCTGTTTTATTTTCCTTCCATGCATTTACTGAGTGGATCTCATTGGCATTTACGATCAGAAGTTCACCTGCATGAAGGGGATATTGTTCATTATTGATATAAAAAAGCAGTTCCCCCTCCATGACAGCAAAAATCTCAATGGACGTATGCCAGTGTTTTTCTCTGATATAATTTCCTCTCCCTCCCTCAAATAAAAATATCTTAAAGGGAAGTCCCTCATTGGGGATGATCAGTTCGTGTTGAAATTCCATAACCTTACCTTCCTTTCCCCTCCAGAGGTCAGATTCATAACTCACATTTTTTCTCTGTTCATTAAAAGAAATGCTGCGGCCAGAAGTACAGGAGAGACCCAGATTGCAGGCAGTCCCACAGAAACAGACACGATTCCGCCCAGACCGGCTCCTACTGCAAACACAAAAATGATTCCATAATAATGAAGTGCTTTTTTCAGAGCCCCTGCCTGTCTTTCTCTGAAATAAATCGCCAGGCTTTCTGTTCCGCTCCTTAAATTTCCGATGCACATGGTACTTGCATATCCATAACCATGCATCTTGCGAAAGGTCTGTACCTGCATGGCACAGGAAAAAGATACCAGCATGGTGGCCGCCATATTCAGGCTTTCAGGAATAAAACCGGCAAGAAACAGAACTGCAATCTCCAGCGCCACTACGATCTGTCTCCAGTGGAATCTTTTTGACTCCTGATAACGCCAGTGGATTCCCTCTGCTACCAGAACTCCCAGGGCAAAAGTCACCACAGGAAAAAGATAGTGAAGTGCGTTTCTCCATTGTCCCATCATAAGATTCTGACTCATAAGCACCACGTTCCCGGTCTGGGCATTGGAAAAAACACCGTCTCTTACATTGTAGGTATACGCATCCTGAAATCCTCCTGACAGTGCCAGAAGCGCACTGAGCCGAAAGGTTTCTGAAGTTTGATGTCTGTTCTTATCCACCGTATCTTCCTCCTGGATCTTCTGTTTCTCAGCCCCAGTATACTCCACTTTTTCTCTTATGTAAAACAACAAATTTTCTACGGTTGTCCCAGTACTTAAATAAAACTTTTATCTGCTGCAAAACCTGTATATGGCCTTTGCCACTCCGTCCTCTTCATTAGAATCCGTCACAAAAGCTGCCGCATCCTTACATTCACTTGTGCCATTAGCTACCGCGATTCCGTATTTCACAGCTTTCAGCATGGAACTGTCGTTATCCGCATCGCCAAAAGCCATGGCTTCTTCCGGTTTTACGCCAAGCTGCTCCATAAGGTAAAGGAGAGTGTTTCCTTTTCCGGCATTTTTATGTCCGATCTCCAGAAGATGTCCCACAGAGGAGGTCACATAAATATTGGGAATCTCCTGTTCCAGGCTTTTTGCAAATGCTTTTTTTACTTTCATATCCCGGCAGATAAATGCCAGGCTGTCCAGCTCTTCCTGGTGTTCCCATGCAAATTTTTCTATATTTTTTATGGGAATTCTTGTTTCCTTTACATATCTGGCACCATACTGTGTGGCCCCGTACTTTTCCGGATCCAGCACATACGCCTCTTCTGAATAGGGAATACCACGGATAAAAATCTCCATTACAATATCATCCGGTCTTTCCATTTTCAGAACTGCAGCCACCGATTCTGCTTCCAGAAGGCACTGATAGATTCTTTCTTTTCGGGATACAGAATAAACGGCGCCCCCATTGGAGGTAATCACATACTCCACTCCCGGATAATTCTTTATCATCTCAGGCACTGCTTTAAAGGATCTGCCGGTAGCCGGGATCATATGGATTCCCTTACCGATTGCCATATCAAGAGCCTCTCTTGTGACCTCTGACAGTTTTTTGTTGTCTGTGAGAAGAGTCCCGTCCAGATCGCTGGCGATCAATTTTATCATCTGTACCCTCTCCCTTCCATAGTTTATTTTTCCTATTAATTTTTATTGTAACCGATTTGAGATAACAAGTACAATACAGATCTTCGCAAAATTTTCCCTCTTCCATAATCCTGCAGATATGATAAAATAATATTCAGAATCACCCGTAAGGGCAACAGGAGGCATTTATGAAATTTATATATCCTGCGGTTTTCCGCAAAACTGAAACCGGCACTTATTATGGATTTTTCCCGGATCTGGAAGACTGCCATGCCGAAGGCGACACACTGGATGAAGCGGTCGATAAGGCCAACGAAGCTGCGAACGACTGGATCTCTCTGGAATTATCCGAAGAAGACTGCGATCTCCCTTCTGTTACAGATCCGGAAGATATGGATCTTCAGGAAGGCGATATTGTAAGAAATATTTCTGTAAATATCCGGTTTTACGAAGGCTGGGACGAATAATCGCCCCAGCCTTTTTCACACTCTTTTATAAATCCATTTTTAAAATCCTTCTATGCGGCGCTGTTTCCTCAATGCATAGCGTTTTTCTCCACCGATCCACTCGGCCTTTTCACTTTCCGTTTCTACAAGCAGCCCCGGAACCTGGAGTTTTTTATCATTCTGATCAATTGCTACAAGGACTTCATAGGCTCTGTTGATCATCCTTCGAGTTCCGTCTGCGTCCTCCGCATAAGTATCTACCCGGACTTCCATGGAAGTTTTTCCCACATATGTCATTCTGCCGATCAATACCACCGTATCTCCCAGATACGCTCCGGCCTTAAAATTCAGATTATCCACACAGGCCGTTGTCACAATGCTGCCTGCATGGCGGTGCGCCACGATCCCCGCCACCTCATCAATCCACTGCATCAGTATACCGCCAAACAGTCTTCCATACCCGTTTATATGCTTGGGCATGATAAGATATGTATTCTCTGTTCGGGAATCTTCTACACGCTTCTGCTTTCGCATTTACTCACCACTTTCTTTTTGTTTTTATCTTGTTTTATTCATGCAGTTCCAGTGGCAGTCCGTCCGGATCTTTAAAAAATGTAAATTTCCCACCGGAAAACTCATCTACCCGGATCGGTTCCAGCTCAATCCCTTTTGCCCGAAGCTCTGCTGCTGTTTTTTCAATATCCGTTACTGTAAAAGCAAGGTGACGGAGTCCATATGCTTCGGGAAAATTCGGGCGTTCCGGATGGAGCTTATGCTCCGGATCTTTTTGGACAGGGGCAAAAATCTCCAGTTCCACTCCATTCAGCTCCAGATCCAGCTTATAATCTCCTCTTTCTTTTCGTAAATTTTCTCTTACAATACGAAATCCCAGTTTATCCACATAAAATTCTCTTGATTTCTGATAATCTGATACCAGCAGGGCTATATGATGTACGGCTGTCAATGCCATATCCTTTCCTCCCTTTCTCTGCAAAATAGTGTCATATATACAGTTAAATATTCTTCTTACAGATATCTTCCAGACAGCATCTGTCACAGTGAGGCTTTGTTCGTGCTGTGCACACTTCTCTTCCATGAAATACCAGACGATGACAGAAATCGCTGCCCTCTTCCGGTGGGATGATCTTCCATAAAGCCATCTCTACTTTTTTGGGCTCTTTGATATTGTCTACCAGACCGATACGGTTTGTCAGACGGATACAATGGGTATCTGTTACAATGGCAGGCTTACCAAACACGTCTCCCATAATCAGATTTGCGCTTTTTCTTCCCACTCCCGGAAGTTTCAGAAGTTCTTCAAAGGTTTCCGGTATACGATCCTCATACTGCTCATGAAGAATTCTCATGCATGCGCTGATATCTCTGGCTTTACTTTTTCCAAGACCGCAGGGTTTTACAATTGCTTCGATTTCCTCCGGCTGAGCTGCTGCAAGAGATGCCACATCCGGATATTTTGCATAAAGGTCCTCTACCACTACATTAACTCTGGCGTCTGTACACTGTGCTGCCAGACGAACACTGACCAGGAGCTTCCAGGCCTGATCGTAGTCCAGGGTACAGTCTGCATCCGGGTATTCTTCTTTCAGTCTCTGGATTACTTCCAGAGCGCGTTGTTTCTTTGTCATAGGATACTCCTCTTTTTATGTTCTTTCAGGATTCATTATCTGCTCTTCATATACAGGAAAGCGGATCGTGCCATTACGTACACCATCCGCTTTTTTATCTGATCCCTTCTTATCTGGTTCCGAAAATACGGTCTCCCGCATCGCCAAGTCCCGGGCAGATATATGCATTTTCGTTGAGTTCACGATCCAGATGACCAACATAGATCTGAACATCCGGATGAGCCTTATGCAGACGCTCCAGACCTTCCGGAGCAGCAATGATAAACATGCATTTAATGTTCTTTCCGCCATGCTCTTTGATAAAATCAACCGCAGCTACTGCAGAACCACCGGTTGCCAGCATCGGATCTGTAACAACGATCAGTCTCTGATCAATAGGATCCGGAAGCTTGCAGTAATATTCGTGTGGCTCATGAGTTTCCGGATCCCTGTAAAGACCAATGTGACCGATCTTTGCAGACGGAACCAGAGTTGTGATACCATTGACCATTCCAAGTCCGGCACGAAGTACAGGTACAACCGCAAGCTTCTTACCTGCGATCATAGGTGTCATACAGGTTTCCAGCGGAGTCTCTACCTCCACATCCTCCAGCGGAAGATCTCTCAGAGCCTCAAATCCCATAAGGACCGCAATCTCTTCGATCAGCTTACGAAATTCATTTGTTCCGGTACGCTTATCTCTCAGCAGGGAAATTTTATGCTGGATCAGCGGATGTTCCATAATATATACGTTTTCCATATCAAACCTCCGTTATTTTCTATAAAAAATGACTTATCGACGGAATATAAATAAATCTTCCTCCGATAAGTCATATTATACCCTATTTTATAACGGACTTCTACCAGAATCTACAGAATCCTGCAAAATACTTCTGTATCGCAGACTGAGGTTCTTATCACACTCTTCCCGGAAGCTTGCGTACAGCTCTTTTTTCCTGTTCCTGAGCCAGACGGAGTTCATCCATGTACATAACAAAGGACATCAGCATACAAACTCCAACTGCTCCGACCAGAATGTTGGCTGTGGAATACGGAATCCTGGGTGCTGCAAACAAGATCAGTCCTGCCACATAGGAGATCATGGTGTTCAGTCTGCCATGCCAGCGGACCATCTGATTTTTGTCCAGATCCAATATATATTTCCAGCCAAGGACAAGTGTATAACTTTCTTTGATAAAGAAAAGCATCAGGATAACCTTTGCCAGCGAATACCTGGGCACCAGACATGCCAGCAGTACAAACTGCATAACCTTATCTGCCAGTGGATCCAGAAACTTCCCTGCCTCCGTCACACGTCCTGAACTTCTTGCAATCCTGCCATCCAGAATGTCTGTGGCAATAACAGCAAGGAGAATCAATGCCAGGAGAGGTTTCTCACCACGCATATTGTACCGCTGGATCGTAGCCATAAATACAAGTGCAAGAACCAGACGTCCTGCGCTGAGGAAGTTCGGAACCGTTAAAAGCTCTCTTCTGGTAAGCATCTTTTCAAATTTTTTCTGGTTTTCCGGAATGATCTTGTAAAATACCTGATAACAGATCATATTCAGGATCAGCGCTGTTACCGCATCTTCCACACTGTGCTGTTTCAGGAACATGGTAGACAGCACGATGGACACGGTAAGAATGATATTTCCCGCAGTAAAAATCCGGCTCTGTCTGCATTTTTTATTATTAAGAAGAGCCACACAGCAGGCAACTGCATTAAATACATGCATACTTGGAAAAATATTGGTAGGCGTATCGATCAGGTACAGAAACTGCACTGCCTGAATAAAGGGGCTTCCTCCCTCCAGTACAGGTCTCAGATCCTGACCATTGGGATACACATAGGAAATAATCAGGAAAAGCGTCATCCCGACACCCAGGGTTCCCATATACTGGTAATATTCCTTCCTGCCCGGACTTCCAAGAGCAAAATACAGGATACTGCCGATCACTACAAAATACCATAATACATACGGGATAATGAAATACTCGCAGAACGGAATCTTATCGTCCAGAAAAGTATGGATAAGATGCGTTTCCACAGGAATCCTTTCCACAAGCATAAAGGAAATCATATAAAAAATTCCATATGCAGGAATGATCCATAAATGTTTTGATTTCTTTAAATAATCCAAAATATCACCCTTTCATGCGAAACGGCTCACACCGTGAAATCAAACAGATTAACACTTATTTCTGTAGGTAATAGTATAACGCATTATATCATTTAATCAATGCACAAATTGCCGAAAACAGAAGGTTTCATAAAAATTTCATATTTATTTTTCATAGTTTTTATGGATACATTTTTCTGCAGAAAAATCAGATCCTTCTATTAAGGTAAACGAACCAGTTTGGGTGAATGCTTCAATTCCGGAATTATTTTTTTCACCATATCCTCTGTGCGGATCCTGAGGCTTGAAGTATTGATGCATGGATGACAGCCGATATACTCTTCCTGCAGTACTTCCTCGTCGATCAGCAGCTGTACCCTGTTTTCTTTATCATTCATAAGTCCCAGAATACTAACGGATCCCGGCGTAATATCGAGAAACTGTTCCATATATTCCGGTTTTCCGAACGAAAGTCTGGAAGAATCGATCTGTGCGGAAATATCTTTTGTCTTAAATTTTTTGTTTCCCGGGATCAGAAGCAAATAAAAATCCGTTTCCTGACGATTGCACAGAAAAAGATTTTTACAGATCACGGCCTCCAGCACCCGGTCGATCTCTTCACATGCCTCTATTGTCATAGCCGGCTCATGGTCGATCCTTTCATATTCAATCCCCAGAGAATCCAAAAGGTCATATACACGGATCTCCTTATCCAGCCTTCCCTCAGTATTTTGGGGTCTTCCCTTTACACGTTCCATAGCTCTGTCCTTTCTGTTCTGCTTCTCTTTTTCTTTTTAAAATCACCTCTTCATTATACGCATATCTTTTTTTATGGTCAAATAAAAAAGGAAGCGTTTTTTTTCGCTTCCCATTCTGAGCTTTCTCTATCTTTCCCATACAGCTGTAAATGTAATCTGTTTTCCATCTATGCTTGCAGCATGTATCCTGCCCTTGTGCATCTGTACAATGGCTTTTGCCACAGAAAGTCCGATGCCCGATCCGCCTGTCTCAGAATTTCGAGAGGCATCTGTCCGGTAAAAGCGCTCGAAAAGAATATCCAGACCTCCTTTGGAAACCATATCGGTTTCATTGGATACCACTAGTATAATATCTTTTTAATAACTAGACTATATTTGAGAACTGTGCTATAATGTCCTTATAAAGATTTTGGAGGACATTTTCATGGGCAAAAG
>UQLX01000053.1 GCA_900541985.1 uncultured Blautia sp.
CAAGGTACTATATGGAAGTCAGAGAGTTTTTACAAACTCTTTTGACCCCAACATCATAATTATAAAGAGTCTTTGAAGAATCCCAACGAATCTGTTTTTCGGAGCTTTTGGTCGGATGCAGCAGCAGGAAAGCCATATACACGGGCAGAAGCGGCAAAAGCTTTAAAGGGAATTGGATGGGACTCTCGTGATGCATTTCTGGTAGTGAAACTACAGCCTAACGGTTATGGAAATTCATCTCAGACGTTAAAGTTTTTCTGTACACAATTTGAAAATACGTTTCCAAATACCTATGCGGCAGAAAATGGTAAAGCAATCTATGTGCTTTGGAATTTGTCAATGCAGGAAAATAAGGATATTCATAGAACAAACATATCCGTGTTTTTACGGGAAAACCTGTTAATTGCTGGAATCAGTTGTCCCTTTTCCGATTTTTTTGATCTGGATTTTTACATAAGAGAAGCAGAGATAGCGTTAAAGCTGGGGCAAAAGAAAAATCCAAGTTTTTGGATCTATGAATTTGGAGATTATCGTCTGGAATATATGGTCGGTAAGCTGACGGAGGAATTACCGGTTCATGATCTATGTCATCAGGCATTAGTGATCTTAAAAGAATATGATCGGAGCCATCCGGATTCACATTTGGTTCTGACCCTTTATGAATATATCAAATGCCGGTTTAATGCAGCTGAGGCAGCAGAAAAGCTTCATATTCACAGAACTACATTCTTTTATCGATTAAGGAGAATACAGGAATTGACAGACATTCATTTGGAAGACTGGAAGGAATGGGTACTCCTGGTATTTTCTTTTATTATGGAAGAGAAAAGAAAAGATTCGCCAGATGATATTTGAATAGTTTTCAGGAGGATCTGGCTTTGTAGAACGGCTTCGTATGGAGTGATCCAGATGGATATGTAGAAAAAAGTAAAAAAAGCAGGAACAGCGTAAAACCGCATAAAACTGCAGGATATCCCGTTTCGGCAGAAATCATTTCCGCGATTTATTGGGATAAATGTCTGTAAAACTCGAAATAAAGCGAAAGAAAAACAGATATTTCAGCCTCTTTCGGCTTGATTTCGCGCAGGTGCTTCCTCTATAATATCTGTGACATGTGAGTAAATGAAATTTTAACACAGCTTTTGCAGGCAGGCTGTCAAAAATGAGGAGGAAACTGGTCTGATGGAAAAATTAAATGTAGCAGTTGCAGATGATAACGAGAAGATGGTAGAAATACTGGGGCGGATGATTGAAGAAGACAAGGATCTGACACTGGTCGGCAAAGCACATAATGGAGAGGAAATCTGTAACATTATCAAAGAAAAGGAACCGGATGTGGTGATTCTGGATATCATTATGCCGAAAATGGACGGACTGACAGTGATGGAGCACTGCAGTCATGATATGACAGTAAAGAAACAGCCGTCTTTTATTGTTGTTTCTGCGGTCGGGCAGGAACGGATCACAGAGGATGCTTTCAGTCTGGGCGCTGAGTATTATATGCTGAAACCATTTGACAATCAGGTGCTTCTGAACCGGATCAAGCATCTGAGAAAATCAGGTGACCGGAGAAACCGGGAACCTGTGCTGCGCCCGGCAGTAGTACAGGAACAGAAAGCAGAGTATGGCGCACGGGATCTGGAATCTGATGTGACAAATATCATCCATGAAATCGGAGTACCTGCACATATTAAAGGATATCAGTATTTAAGAGACGCTATTATTCTGGCAGTCAACGATATCGAGATGCTGAACTCTATTACCAAGGTACTTTATCCTACCATAGCCAAAAAGCACCAGACAACACCCAGCCGTGTGGAAAGAGCCATCCGTCATGCCATAGAGGTGGCATGGAGCAGAGGCAAGATGGACACCATTGATGAGCTTTTTGGATATACGGTCAGCACAGGAAAGGGAAAACCTACAAATTCAGAATTTATTGCGCTGATTGCGGATAAGATTCGCCTGGAATACAAAAAACACTCTTTCCAATAGAGGTTATTTGGAGTATAATAAAAATATCTTTAAGCCACACTAAGGAGGGGTATTTACAGATGAAAAGGATTTTATTTGCAACATCAGAAGCAGTGCCGTTTATCAAGACAGGAGGATTGGCAGACGTAGCCGGAGCGCTTCCGAAATATTTCGATAAACGTTATTTTGATATCCGTGTTATCCTCCCGAAATATGCCTGCATGAAACAGGAATGGAAAGATAAAATGGAGTATGTGACCCATTTTTATATGGATCTTGGGTACAAAAACTGCTATGTAGGCATCATGCAGATGCAGTATGAAGGAATTCAGTTTTATTTTATTGACAATGAATATTATTTCAGCGGTCCGAAGCCTTATGACAGCGCACCATGGGACCTGGAAAAATTTGCATTTTTCTCCAAGGCAGTGCTTTCCGTACTTCCGGTGATCGGTTTCCGCCCGGATGTGATCCACTGTCATGACTGGCAGACCGGTCTTGTTCCTGTATATCTTCATGATTCCTTCCAGCAGAATGATTTCTTCTGGGGTATCAAGACAGTTATGACTATCCATAATCTGAAATTCCAGGGTGTATGGGATGTAAAAACAGTAAAAGAAATCACAGGACTGTCTGATTATTACTTTGCACCGGATAAGCTTGAGGCTTATAAGGACGCCAACTTCCTGAAGGGCGGTATCGTATTTGCCGACGCGGTTACCACTGTAAGTAATACATATGCAGAAGAGATCAAGACTCCGTTCTACGGAGAAAAGCTGGATGGTCTGATGTGTGCCCGCTCCAACAGTCTCCGCGGAATTGTAAACGGAATCGATTATGATGTATTTAATCCGGAAACGGATCCGTTTATTACACAGAATTATAATGCAAAGACCTTCCGTAAAGAAAAAGTAAAAAATAAACTTCAGCTCCAGAAGGATCTGGGTCTTGAAGTTGATCCGAAGGCTATGATGATCGGTATCGTATCCCGCCTGACTGACCAGAAAGGTTTTGATCTGATCGCTTATGTGATGGATGAAATGTGCCAGGATGCGGTTCAGTTTGTAATCCTGGGAACCGGTGATGAACGTTATGAGAATATGTTCCGTCACTTTGACTGGAAATATCATGGCAAGGTTTCTGCCCAGATTTATTATGATGAGCCGATGTCTCACAGAATCTATGCAGCTTCAGATGCATTCCTGATGCCGTCTCTCTTTGAGCCGTGCGGACTGAGCCAGCTGATGAGCCTTCGTTATGGAACCCTTCCGATCGTTCGTGAGACAGGCGGTCTGAAGGATACTGTACAGCCGTATAACGAGTTTGAAGGAACCGGAACAGGCTTTAGCTTTACCAATTACAATGCACACGAGATGATGGCTACGGTACGGAATGCAGAGCGTGTATTCTACGACAACAAGCGCGAGTGGAACAAGATGGTAGACCGTGCTATGGCAGCTGATTTCTCCTGGGGAAATTCTGCAAGACAGTACGAAGAAATGTACAACTGGCTGATCGGTGAATAAAAAATCTGTTTTCTGACATACTACCTTTTGTAAAATATCATTGAGGAGGTAGTATCATGACAGAGATTTCAGAACTTGATCTTCAGAACCTGCGCCATCTGATCGGCGGCTTTGACACTACACACTGTAAGATGCAGGACTATGCACAAAAGACAGAGGATATGGAAGTAAAGCAGTTCTTCCAGAAATCCGCCCAGTCCGCACAGCAGACCAAACAGCAGCTGATGCAGTTTTTACAGTAGGAGGTGCCGAAGATGAATGAAAAGACAATGGTAGCAGACACACTGGCAGGTATTAACGGTGAGCTTGTGCGTTATGGAGAGATGATCCCCCAGACAGAAAATGCACAGCTGAAACAGACTCTGAAACAGATTCGCAATCAGTGTGAAATGTCTCAGGAAGAAATTTACCGTATTGCCCGGGCAAGAGGATATTATGTTCCGGCAGCAAAAGCCACCAGAGAGGAAGTTGATCATGTCCGCTCTGTACTGAGTCAGGGCTGATAAAGCAAAAATAAAAGCTTTCGCAGGAAACAGAGAAATCTGTGAAATGCGAAAGCTTTTTTTGACAGGAATCAGAGACAGTGGGAAAGCATAGGCTGATAAAAAATGAAATTATGGTGAGGCCATGCTGGGAAAAGAAGATTATGAACCGGGGCTGGAAAGTTTTATAAAAAAAGAAGCAGAAGTCACGGTCAGTCAGGAAGAAACGGACGGAGATCAGATTCTTCCGGCTCAGGATGAAAATTTCCGTAATTATATTGTCCGGTATAATCAAAATGTAAACGGTACAGCCAGATATGAATCCAACAGATATTTTCAGATCATTGATGAACTCTTTGGGGTGATCTATGTGCCTCCGTCGCAGATCCCGGAACCACTGATCAGCAGCTATTCTTATTTTTCTGTGCCAAAATGCTATACCTACATGGATCAGGGAAGCCTTGGGGCATCTGGGATCACAAGGCTTCATGACCATCCTTATCTGAAGCTTCGGGGCGCCGGGAATCTTATTGCAGTGATCGACTCCGGAATAGACTGGAGACATGAGGCGTTCCGAAACGGAAACCGTACAAAAATCCTCTGCATCTGGGATCAGAATGCTTCCGGCACACCGTCGGAAGGAGTTCCGTATGGGCGAGTCTTTACCAGAGAGGAAATCAACCGTGCTCTGACATCTCCGGATGATGTGGAAGAACTTCCGCCTCTGGATGAAAATGGCCATGGCACCATGCTGGCAGGAACTGCAGCAGGAAATATGATTCCGGAGCAGGGATTTTCCGGTGCTGCACCGGAAGCAGAGCTGGTGGTGGTAAAATTAAAGCCGGCAAAAAAATACCTCAGAGAACTTTACCTGATTTCTCCTTCCGCAGAGGTGTTTCAGGAGGATGATATAATGCTGGCGATCTCTTATGTGGTAAAGACGGCGTTTCGATATCAGAAACCTCTGTCTGTGTGCATTGGACTGGGAAGCAGCCTGGGAGCCCACAGAGGGGAAGGTCCTCTCAGCCAGTATGTGGGCAGTGTTGCCAATTTTACTCAGAATGCAGTAGCAGTTGCCGCAGGTAATGAAGGACTTGCCAGACATCACTATATGGGAATGATAAATGAGACCAATCCCCGGGATATTCTGGAACTGAGGGTAGGGAAGCCGGAATCCTTATATGGATTTTCTATGGAGTTTTGGGGAGAATCTCCGGATTTTTATAATGTTGTCATTCAATCACCTACCGGAGAGCGGCTGCCGGTAAGCTCTGCTTTGAAAAACAGTACGCAGGAGCTTTCCTTTGTGTTTGTGGAAACAAAGGTACTGGTAAATTATATTCCCATAGAGAGGCGATCGGGAAATACGCTGATCTTTTTCCGCTTTCTTCATCCGGCGGAAGGAATCTGGAAGCTGGAGACAGAAAGCCGGCTCAACAGTCCGGCCATGTTTCATGTCTGGCTTCCGGTGCAGGGAATGATATCAGAGGAAACATATTTTCTGGAAGCTTCTCCGGATTATACCATTACGGCACCGGGAGATGCCTCAAATGGTATGACAGCTACTGCGTATCAGTATCGGGACAACAGCCTCTATATACGGGCCAGCAGAGGGTATAATACGGATAATCTGGTCAAACCGGATTTTGCTGCTCCGGGAGTGGATATAAAAGTGCCGCTGGCAGGCCCTTTGGGCGGTTATGGAACAGCATCCGGAACAAGTCTGGCGGCAGCACAGACCGCAGGGGCTGCGGCGCTTCTGTTTGAATGGGCAAATATCCGGGGAAACGAGCCGTTCTTTTTTGGAAACAGCGTAAAAAACTATCTGAGGAGAGGGGCAGTCAGAGAAGAAAATATGACATATCCAAATAAAGAATGGGGGTATGGAAGGATCAATCTTTATCATACGTTTGAATTGCTCACATAAAAGTCCACAAAAAAGAACATTATTTTTTGTGTAATATTTATACAAAAATTTTTAGGCAGGCTAATTGTTTTTATGCATTTTGTTTGATATAATAAAACCTGGCAGAAAAAGCATAAGCAGAAACAAAAGAAAAGGGAGGGTATTATGAAACGGGGAAGTATTTTTGAGTTGGACGGCATTCCGCGTCTGCGGGAAGCTGCTCCGCTTGCTCTTCAGCATGTAGTGGCAATGATCGTTGGCTGCGTAACGCCTGCAATTATTGTTGCAGGCGCGGTGGGCGATGGTGGATTGAAACCAGAGGATCGGGTTATTCTGATTCAGGCATCTCTGGTGATGTCTGCTCTTGCCACTTTGATCCAGCTGTTTCCGATAGGAAAAAAAGCTGGCTTTGCCATTGGCTCCGGTCTTCCTATGATCATGGGTGTCAGCTTTGCCTATGTGCCAAGTATGCAGGCAATTGCAGAAGGCTATGGTGTGGCGGCTATTTTTGGAGCTCAGATCGTAGGCGGTATTGTAGCCCTTGTAATGGGGCTTTTGGTCCGGCAGATCCGGGTGTTCTTTCCACCTCTGATCACAGGTACGGTTGTATTTACTATCGGCCTTTCTCTCTATCCTACAGCTATTAACTACATGGCTGGAGGTGTGGGAAGTGAGAACTATGGTGCCTGGCAGAACTGGCTGGTAGCCTTTTTCACCCTGGGTGTGGTAACTGCCCTGAACCATTTCGGAAAGGGAATCTGTAAACTGGCTTCCATCCTGATTGGAATTATTGCAGGATATATTGTGTCCATACCTTTTGGAATGGTGGATCTTTCCAGCGTAGGGGAAGCAGGTGTGTTTCAGCTTCCGCAGTTTATGCATTTTGGTGTAGAGTTTGAAATCTCTTCCTGTGTGGCCATTGGTATTCTGTTTGCCATCAATTCTGTACAGGCTATTGGAGATTATTCAGCTACCACTATCGGCTCCATGAACCGTACACCAAAAGACAGAGAGCTTCAGAACGGTATCGTGGCTTATGGTCTCAGCAATGTGGTCAGCGCTATGTTCGGCTGTCTTCCAACCGCTACATACAGCCAGAACGTAGGTATTGTGACCACTACAAAGGTTATTAACCGATGCGTACTGGGACTGGCTGCTGTGATTCTGGCAGTAGCAGGAATCGTACCGAAGTTTTCTGCATTGCTGACAACCATTCCTCAGTGTGTACTGGGAGGAGCAACGGTTTCTGTTTTTGCATCTATTGCAATGACAGGTATGAAGCTTGTTGCTTCTGCAGAGATGGATTATCGCAATTCTTCTATTGTAGGTCTGGCGGCAGCGCTGGGAATGGGCGTGTCTCAGGCAACTGCAGCGCTTGCAACTTTCCCGGCATGGGTTACTACTATTTTTGGAAAATCCCCTGTAGTTCTTGCTACGATAATTGCGGTGCTTTTGAATATCATTCTGCCCAAAAGCCGTGATGAAAAAAAAGAGGAAGATATCAAAAAAAAACAGGTTGAGGAACAACTGAAGAAAGACCGGGAAGAATTTCAGTAAAAAAATGGCGCAGACTTTCGTCTGCGTCATTTTTTTACACGGTTTATTTTCTGTAGACAAATACAGGCAGTCCATCGTCGCCTGCAGGAACAGAGATATTTCCCTGTACCAGAGGTGTCACATATTTTATGAAATCTTCGGATACATCGGATCCGTTTTCGGTGATCCACTGAGTGGGAACTCCCTTTTCTTCATTGCAGATGAGATTGACATCTTCCAGACCACATTCCATCAGATAAGAACCGTCTTCGCTGTCTCTGCGGATAAAAGAAACCATTTTTCCGGTTTCTCCATTCAGAGCAGCCTGAACACCGAATCGTCCGGCAGCCACTGCCTCAGACTGGTCTGTTTTGGAAATCAGAGAAGCGCTGCAGCGCTGGCTGACGTTCAGCTCTACAGAGCGGGCTTTTACGCCAAGACGGCTTCTTACCAGATTCTCCAGATATTTTCCACAGCCGGCAAGCATTTTGTGACCAAAGCTGTCAGTTCCTACAGAACTGTCATATTCGCAGATAAAGGTTCCCTCTGCATCATGAATTCCTTCGGATACACAGACAACGACATTGCAGTTTTTCTCAAAGGCTTTTTCTACGTCAGAAAGGAACTGTTCTGTGTCAAAGCTGCTTTCCGGAAGATAGATGAAGAGAGGATTATCTCCTTTATATTTGCGGGCAAGAGCGCCGGCTGCAGTAAGCCAGCCTGCATGGCGTCCCATGATCTCAATGATGGTCACAGATTTTTTTTCATAAACACTGGCATCCAGAGTGATCTCGCGAACGGTAGATGCCACGTATTTGGCGGCGCTTCCATAGCCGGGAGTATGGTCGGTATGCACCAGGTCATTGTCAATGGTCTTAGGCTCTCCGATCACGCGGATGGAGCTTCCGATCCGGGCTGCATAGCGGGAAAGTTTGCTTACAGTGTCCATGGAATCATTGCCGCCGATATAGAAGAACCAGCCGATGTTCAGCTCTTCAAACTTACGGAAAAGAAGAGGGTAGATCGGATCCTCCAGAGATTCCGGAAGCTTGTAGCGGCAGGAGCCAAGATATGCGCCCGGTGTATGCTTCAGGTATTCCAGCTTTTCTCCCGGAAGAGCTTCCCGGAAATTCAGGATCCGGTCATCCAGAAAACCTTCGATACCGTTTACCATTCCATAAACCTCGCCGATCTCCTGATCATGTGCGATTCCCTCTGCCACAACTCCATAAAGGCTGCTGTTGATCACTGCTGTAGGTCCGCCGGACTGTCCGACGATCAGATTTTTCTTTGCCATTTTGTACCTCCGATTGGGATATTGATAGGATAAATTTCTGATTACCAGTATACCATAAGGAAAGGGGAATGACAAACGCTAGCGTTTCCCACATTGTTTTTTCATATCTTCTATATTATAATGAATACACGGAAAAATTCCTTTGGGAATAAGAACAGAACAGGAGCAGATTATGAGAGCATACGAACGTTTATTAAATTATGTAAAGATTCATACGACCAGTGATGAAAACAGTAATACAACACCTACCACGGCCCGTCAGTTTGATCTGGCAGAACTTCTGGTAAAGGAAATGAAGGAACTGGGAGTCAAAAATGCCAGAGCAGATGAAAACTGTTATGTGTATGGTGAGATTTCTGCCACCCCGGGATACGAGGACAGACCGGCAATCGGGCTTATTGCGCATCTGGACACCGCGCCGGATTTCTGCGGGGAAAATGTGAATCCGCAGATCCATGAAAATTACAATGGGGAAGATCTTCCTTTGGGAGACAGCGGAAGGATTCTTTCTGTCAAAAAGTTCCCACATCTGAAAGATCTGAAGGGAAGAACTCTGATCACTACAGATGGAACCACTCTTTTGGGTGCGGATGACAAAGCCGGTGTTGCGGAAATTATGACGGTTGCGGAAGAACTTCTTAAAGGAACCATGGCTCATGGAAAGGTGTGTCTTGCCTTTACACCGGATGAGGAAGTGGGAAGCGGAGCCGGCAAGCTGGATATTCCGGGACTGGGTGCTCAGTATGCCTATACAGCAGACGGCGGACGTGAAAATGAGATCGTATACGAAAACTTTAATGCCAGTGAGGCTGTCCTTGATATCCGGGGCTTTAACATCCATCCGGGAGAAGCAAAAAATACCATGGTCAATGCGGCTCTGGTGGCAATGGAGATCAACAGCATGCTGCCGTCTCTGGAAACTCCGGCTCATACAGAATTATATGAGGGCTTTTTCCATCTTTGCGAGATGCAGGGAACGGTAGAACAGGCAAGACTTGTGTACATCATCCGGGATCACAGCGCAGCCTGCTTTGAGGCAAGAGAGAAAACCCTGGAACACATTACAAAGCTTATGAATGAGAAATACGGAGAGGGGACAGTCAGCCTGGAGATCACAGAGCAGTACCGGAATATGATCGAAAAAATAGAACCGTGCATGCATCTGGTAGATCATGCCAAGGACGCGATCCGTGAACTGGGAATGGAGCCGGATACCGATCCGATCCGCGGCGGTACAGACGGATCCCAGCTCAGCTTCCGGGGTCTGCCCTGTCCGAATCTGGGAACAGGCGGTTATGCTTTCCATGGTCCTTATGAGCACATTACCGCAGAGGGAATGGATATGGCTGTTCAGGTCATGCTGGGGATTTTGAAGCGCTATGCAAAATAAAATAAAAAATTTTAAATAATATGCGATAAAAAACACTTCTTTTGCATTGTACATGTAAAGGAGGTGTTTTTTTATGATAAAGAAAAACAAAATAACAGCGGCAATGATCCTTCTGGGGCTGACGGGAGGTATTTTGACCAGGATCATGTAGGCGGGGCAGAGACACTGATCGAATCCATGGATGTAGAAAGAGTACTGGTTCCGGATTATGAAGGAACGTCCACAGAATATCAGGATTTTATGATCGCACTGGAAGAAAAGGGAATGACGGCAGAACGTCTGAAAAAGCAGAAGAGTTTGAACTGGGCAGTGCGAAAGTTCTTGTAGAGCCGCCTGCTTCCTGCGAGATCAAAAACGGAGAAGCGGAAGTAGATAATAATCGGTGTTTACAATACGGCACTGCAGGAACTGTTTGAAACGGCTGGCACCTTATATGAAGGAAGACGAATATGGGCTTCATACGATATGCAATATTTATTATGACACCAGGGATTCTTATCTGATACGCCGGTCCATCGAACATCCGGTTTATAAGGAAAAACTCAGGCTGAGAAGCTATGGGATTCCTGCACTGGATTCCAAAGTATTTCTGGAGATCAAGAAAAAATACCGAAAGGCAGTCAATAAACGGAGAATTCAGCTTACTTTGAAGGAAGCTTATGATTACATAGAGCGGGGAATACGTCCGGAGCAGGACAGCCAGATCCTTCACGAGATCGTTTTTTTTCTGCAGCGCTATCCGCTGGTAAAAGGCTTATACCTGGCATACGACCGGATCGCACTGTTCGGAAAACAGGATGCATCTTTTCGAGTGACATTTGATCATAATATACGAAGCCGTCATGTGGCAATGGGGCTGGAAAACGGAGATGCCGGAGAAAAGCTTCTGCCGGAAGGCTATTATCTGATGGAAAGTAAGATTATGGGCGCGGCTCCTCTCTGGTTTACAGAGATCTTATCGGATCTGTCCATTTACCCGGTTTCTTTTTCAAAATATGGAAACATTTACAAAAAAGAGCACAATTCTTTTGATGTGGAACAGTTAATGGTTCACAGAATGGAAAACTGGAATGAAATAAGGAGGACAAAGGTATGTTAAACAGTATTTTTCACGCAGGAACATTTTCAATTGAAGCAGTATTGACAGCTATGGCAGGCGCTCTGATCCTCCGGCGGGGGGTTTCCCTAAACAGCAAGC
>UQLX01000054.1 GCA_900541985.1 uncultured Blautia sp.
GGCGAATTGGCTTATGGACTTGTCCATAAGATGCCTACACGCAAGAAGCATTTCATCAGTTCCGATTGTCTGATATCGAAAGGAGACACGCGATTATGGCAAAAGGATCTGTAAGAAAAAAAGGAAAGAAATGGTACTACCGCTTCTATGTAGAAGATGCAAGCGGCAATCTGGTTCAGAAAGAATACGCTGGAACAGATTGCAAAAGTGAAACGGAAAAACTGCTCCGTCAGGCAATGGACGATTACGAAAGCAAGAAATTCATTGCAAAGTCGGAAAATATTACAGTTGGAGAATTACTTGATATATGGGCAGAGGAAGAATTAAAGACCGGTACTCTCAGTAATGGGACAGTCCAGAATTACCTCGGTGCTATTACCAACATCAAGAAGCATCCAATTTCAGAGAGAAAGTTGAAAAATGTAACATCTGAGCATTTACAAGCCTTCTTCGATCTGCTTTCCTTTGGTGGCACTTATCCCGATGGTTCAGAAAGAAAAGGCTACAGCAAAGATTACATCCGTTCTTTCTCGGCAGTATTACAGCAGTCATTCCGATTTGCAGTATCACCAAAGCAATATATCACTTTCAATCCTATGCAGTATATTAAGCTGAAATACCAGACGGATGAGGTTGACCTGTTTTCCGATGATGACATGGATGTCGATATACAGCCAATTCCACGAGAGGATCATGAAAGACTAATTGAATTTCTACAGGATTACAATCCACCGGCAATTCTTCCAATCCAGATAGCTTATTATGCAGGACTTCGTATCGGTGAAGCCTGTGATCTGGCATAGCAGGATGTGAATCTTGAAGAACAGTGCCTTACAATCAGACGCAGTATCCGCTATGATGGTTCAAGGCATAAGAACATCATCGGACCAACCAAGCGAAAAAAGGTAAGGATTGTTGATTTTGGAGATACGCTGACTGAGATTCTTCGCAATGCCCGAAAGGAACAGCTTAAAAACCGGATGCAGTACGGAGAACTTTACCACAAAAACTACTACAGAGAAGTAAAAGACAAAAACAGAGTTTACTATGAGTTCTATCATCTGGACGGAACAGAGAGTGTTCCAGAGGATTATAAGGAAATATCCTTTGTCTGCTTAAGACCGGATGGAAGTCTGGAACTGCCAAGTACGTTAGGAATTGTTTGCAGGAAGATTGCTCAGAAACTGGATGGATTTGAAGGATGACACACTCACACTTGACCCCATTATCATCAAGTATATACATCTTGCCGTTATCAAGATAACGGTCAACCATATCTTCCTGCTCATCTGCTAATAGGAGCAAATCAAGATATTGTTTCTTATTTTCTTTAACTTCAATAATTTTCATCAATCGCACCTACAAATTCAAATCTTCTGTTCCTTATAAAATAAATATATCGGTGTTAACCAAATCACCCAACAACGCTTTACAACATAGACACAATCTCATACGCTATTATATCAGCACTATATCCGTCTGTCATCCAAAATGTATTGAACGAAGAGTAAAATCCTCCCTTCTAAAATCGATCAAAATCAGCCTGCGTAGCAATCACACTGTACTTCTTGTCAGCATCTTGATCATTTCCACTTTCCACATACATGTCATTCACCATTCCTATCGTGAGTAAGTCCAAATCCCTGATGCTAATCCCCAACTGGACACACCTTAGCAGAAACAGCGGTGTTGTCATCTGACGGTCAGTTGGGCGAAGTTTTTTTTAGCCTCAGAATCCGTTCTGACATTCAAGCCCCAAAGTTCAATAATCTTTGGAAGCACCTGATAGATACTGAATGTATTAAAATCATCCAGCCACTCTTCCGGTGTATCAGGAATATTCGGATCCGCATTTATTCTGTATATACTGAATTCTTCTATAATTTCCTCTGATTCTTGCAAGAAGTTCCGCTGTTGAAAATGGCTTGGTAATATAATCATCAGCACCGGCATCCAAGGCATCTATCTTATCTTTGTCTTCACTTCTGGCACTTATCACAGTAATTGGAACAGTTGACCAGGTACGTATTTTTCTTATCACATCAACCCCATCTATGTCAGGAAGTCCCAGATCCAACAGGATTAGTTCCGGTGCCTGTGTTGCAGCTTCCATAATCGCCTGATTCCCATTTTTTGCCACATGGTATTTATAGTTTTCTGTCTCAAGGGCGGTTGTGATGAGACTGCGAATGGCAAAATCATCTTCTACAACTAATATATTTGAATTATTCATGAATCTCTACCTCCTCAGCTGGCACCGTAAAATCAAAAACGGCACCTTTCGGTTTATTATCATAAACCATTATTTTCCCACCATGTGCATTGATAATTGATTTACAGAGAGCAAGCCCAAGACCCAGACTCCGTTTAGAATCCGTTATTTCATTATTCGCTGTATAAAACATTTCAAAAATATGCGGTTTGTCTTCATCCGGAATCCCATTTCCATTATCTGCGATCTGCACATGTACAAAACTTTTTTCTTTCTTTGTAGATATCACAATTTCTCCACCTGGAGTTGTATACTTCACCGCATTATCTACAATATTAATAATTACCTGAAGGATCAGTCGTGAGTCCACGTTGACAAGCTGCATTTCATCTTCCATGCTGACTCGTATCGAAAATTCCCTGCTTTTCCTGCTGATATGCTTCAGTGCTTCTTCAATCAGATCTTCCAACATATCTGCCTGCTTTTTAATCTTCATTCCACCGTCTTCAATTCTCGTAACAGACAAAAGATTTTCTACCAGATTCAACAGCCAAAAAGAATCATCATAAATATAAGAATACACTTTTTCTTTTTTGTCCTCATTCAGTTTCCCCTGCAGAAGCATATCTGCATTTCCGCAAATGCTGGTCAGTGGCGTACGAAGGTCATGTGAAATTGATCTAAGAAGATTTGCCCTTAATTTTTCACTATTTGCCTTTTCCGTTGCAGCCTCTTCCCTGGTCCTTAAAACTTCCCGCTCCATAACAGTCGCCGACTCTGAAAGGATAGCCATTAACATATTACTCTCAAAAGCACCCAGTATCTCTCCATTCCCAATTTCGATCCCAACAACACCATACACCGCATCAAGACTTCTGACTGCAAGATAATAACATGCAGCTTCGCTCAATGTTCCCGTAGTTGCTCCAGCCCGTTTATTGTTTTTAAAAACCCATTCGGCTACTGCATGTTCATTTTCGGTAATCAGTCTGGTGTAATGAGATTCATCCTTCTCACCGTTTGCATTATATATGACAGGATCATTCAGATGTTCCTCCTCCAGCCCATAATACACCACTGTGTGACTCAGGACTTTTCCCAACTGAGCAGCCATTGTATTTCCTATTTCTTCTACTGTTTTTCCATTTTGCAAAAGTTGGTTTGTATCCAAGATGATCTTTGTACGATATGCAAGTTTTGCCAATTCTCTTGCCTGTGTTTTCATCTTTAGTGCAATATTGCTTGTGATAAGAGCTGCGATAAAGGAAATCACAAAAGTAACCGGATAACCCGGATCATAAGTATCCAGAGAAAACCTAGGGTCTGTAAAAAAATAATTGAATACCACCACACTCGCTGCAGACTGCAGGAATGAAATCGTTCGGCTTGATGTAATGATCGCAGTAATCATAACTCCCAGAATATATACCGTTATGATATTGGTATCGCTGAATTTCATTTCATAAAAAACAAAACCCATCACAGTTGATAAAAGCAGACAGACCATGGCACTCAGCATATTTTTGATTGTCATCGTGTGATCCATATTCTTCCGGAGCTTCTGTTTTTCTTTCTCCATTTTGCTGTCAGGAATAATGTAAATATCCATATCCGGTGCATACGCCGCAAGCTTATCCGTAAATGTAGGTTTGTGAAAGAAGCTCCGGGAAGGAACACTTCTTCCTGTGACAATTTTGGAAATGCCCGAGTTTCTTGCATATTCAGCGATCAAAAAAGGAATATCATCTCCACATACCGTTTCTATTTTTGCCCCCAGTTGTTCTGCCAGATGTATATTTTCTTTCAGGCGTTTTTTATCTTCCTGGCTTCTTTTCTCTGCATTTGGTGTTTCTACATAAAGCCCGACCAGCAAACCTCCAAAAGCCTTCGCCATTCTGGCAGCTGTCCGGATAATCTTCGGATTCGACGGAGACGGCGAGATTCCCACAAGTATCTTCTCTTCCGTGTAGTACTCGACGCCTGCCTCTTTTTTTGTCCGTTCTGTGACAAGATTTACCCTGTCAGCTGTTCTTCGCAGTGCGATCTCACGAAGGGCTGTCAGCTTTTCTATTGTAAAAAAATGATCCATAGCCCGGGAAGCCTGTTCCTCCCGGTACACTTTCCCTTCTTTTAACCTTTGAAGCAGATCTTCCGGCTCAAGATCCACAAGCTGCACCTCATCTGCCATATCAAAAGCGGAATCCGGAATTCGCTCTTTCATAAAAATACCGGTAATGGAGGCTACAATATCACACAGGCTTTCAATATGCTGTACATTGACCGTTGTATAAACGCTGATCCCTGCTTTCAGGATTTCTTCCACATCCTGATACCTTTTCTGATGACGGCTTCCTTCTGCATTGGTATGTGCATACTCATCAACCAGTACTACCTGCGGACGTCTTTTCAGGACAGCATCTATATCCATTTCTTTCAATTTAATCCTATTATAATCCACCTGTTTTGCAGGAACAGTTTCCAGTCCCAGTGCCATCTTCATCGTTTCCGGTCTGGCATGGGGTTCCAGATATCCAATCACCACATCTATATTATTTTTCTGTAAGCTATGAGCGGCTTTCAGCATGGTATAGGTTTTCCCTACTCCCGCAGCATATCCGAAAAATATCTTCAGTCTGCCACTGCTTTTCTTTTCTTCTTCTCTTTCTATATCTCTCAGGATTTTATCCGGATCCGGTCTTTCCTTGTCCATAATGATCTCCCTCTTCTCTCAGTCTTTTAGACTGAAATGAAATAGAATCAGGCTCAGTGTATTTTTATACCTCTGAGCCATCCTGTCTATTATAAGATTCCTTTCAACATCAGATTCACTTTCAATACATTGACTGTTTCCTCTCCGAAAATTCCTAAAATTTTATGGTTGGTACATTTGTCAATCATATCTTGTATCTCATCTTCCGTCATTTGGTTCGCTTTTACCAGTCTTGGCACCTGATACTCGGCTGCAGCAACTGATATATCCGGATCAAGGCCGCTTCCGGAACAGGTTACCAGGTCCTCCGGTATCTGTTCTTTGTCTGCATCCGGATTTGACGCTTTGATTTTTTCAACCCGCTGTTCTACCAATTCTTTGTATTCCTGACTTTCAGGGCTTAAGTTTGACGGGCCAGAATACATCTTTGTATTGCCATCCTGATCGGTAAAGGCAGATACATTCATGATTCTGCCCCACATATATTCCTCACCGGTAAATTCCTGAGCTAAAATCTCACAGCCATATTTCTTTCCATCTATTTCTATGATGCTGCCGTTCGCCTTATCGGAAAAGAAAAGCTGTGAAGCTCCTGTAACAACTGTGGTGTATAAAATGCCACAGATCAGTGTCATTGCCAGTACCATACCAGCCGCTTTACCGAACACTGTTCCTTTTTTCTTCATATTGTTTTACCTCGACTTTCATTTTACATCCATATAGCAAAGCGTAATGCAACAAGTGCTGCAGCAAACAATACCATGGTCAAAGCCACAGCAACATTCTTCACACTTTTTAAGAACATTGTTTTTCTCATATTCCCCACTCTCCTTCAGAATGAAACTTTATACGATATGGAAGGTTACCAACAGAATATCAATCAGTTTAATGAAGATAAACGGTGTAACAATTCCTCCTAATCCGTAGACCAATAGATTTCTGGATAACAGTTTACCTGCAGATACTTCCCTGTATTTTACGCCTTTCAGTGCCAGCGGAATCAGGGCAATGATAATCAAAGCATTGTAGATGATTGCTGAAAGCACTGCACTTTGCGGGCTGTAAAGACCCATGATATTCAATCTTGCAAGCCCTGGATACAGCCCCATAAAAAGTGCCGGGATAATCGCAAAGTATTTCGATACATCATTTGCAATGCTAAAAGTAGTCAGGCTTCCCCTGGTCATCAAAAGCTGTTTTCCGATTCTTACGATATCAATCAGTTTTGTTGGTGAGGAATCCAGATCCACCATATTTCCCGCTTCCTTTGCTGCCTGCGTTCCACTATTCATGGCAACAGCCACATCTGCCTGTGCAAGAGCCGGTGCATCATTGGTTCCGTCACCAGTCATGGCTACCAGATGCCCTTTTTTCTGGAAATCCCGGATCATCTGTAATTTCCCTTCCGGGGTCGCTTCTGCAAGGAAATCATCCACACCTGCCTCTGCTGCAATCGCCGCTGCAGTCAACGGGTTATCCCCGGTGATCATGATCGTCTTGATCCCCATCTTACGAAGATCCGCAAACTTTTCCTGCACACCGTCTTTTATAATATCCTTCAGATAAATAACGCCTAAAACGATATGGTTCTTGGCCACCACCAGAGGTGTTCCTCCTTTGGATGAAATCTCTTTCACAATATGATCACACTCCGGAGAATAAATTCCTCCGCCTTTTACCACGTAATCTTTAATTGCATCTGCAGCTCCTTTTCGGATTTCTGTCCCTGCAAAATTCACACCGCTCATCCGGGTCACTGCGGTAAATGGGACAAATTCCATATTTTTATCAGAAAGACTTCTTTCCCGGATTCCAAACTTTTCTTTTGCCAGAACTACAACACTTCTTCCTTCCGGCGTTTCGTCTGCCAGGGAAGACAGTTGTGCCGCATCCGCCAGTTCCTTTTCCGAAGCTCCATCTACCGGAATAAAGGCATCTGCACGACGGTTTCCCAGAGTAATCGTTCCTGTCTTATCCAGCATTAGAATATCTACATCACCTGCCGCTTCAATGGCTCTTCCACTCATTGCCAGCACATTTGCCTGGTTCAGACGGCTCATACCTGCAATGCCGATTGCAGAAAGCAGCGCACCAATGGTTGTCGGTGCCAGGCAGACCAGCAATGCGACAAGCGTCGTAATGGATGTAGGATTCGATATTCCTGCCTGTTTTGCAGAGAACATAGAGTATGTATAAAGGGACATGGTAACCATAATAAATACGATGGACAATGCGACAAGGAAAATCTGCAATGCAATCTCATTAGGTGTCTTCTTACGATTTGCCCCTTCTACCATGGCAATCATTTTGTCCATAAAGGTTTCCCCTGCTTCACTGATAATTCTTACAACAATCCAGTCAGACAATACCGTTGTTCCGCCTGTTACAGCACTTCGGTCTCCGCCGCTTTCACGTATAACCGGAGCGGATTCACCTGTAATTGCACTTTCATCCACAGAGGCAGCACCATCCACAACTTCTCCATCACCGGGAATCTGTTCTCCTGCCTTTACCAGAACCAAATCTCCTTTTTTAAGGCTGGTAGACGGAATCACAGTAATTCTGTCTTTCTGATCCGGTGATGGGATCTTATGGGCGTCTACATCTTTCTTCGCCTTTCTTAAAGAATCTGCCTGTGCTTTTCCTCTTCCTTCTGCAATCGCTTCTGCAAAATTTGCAAACAATACCGTAAACCAAAGGATCACTGCAATCGCACAGGTATAACCGGTGGGTGCATCTCCAATTCCAAAAATCAGAGAAATGAGCCAGAGTCCGGTAGTCATGATTGCCGACAGGTAAACCAGAAGCATGACCGGATTGCCTGCCTGCGTTTTCGGTTTTAACTTAATAAATGAATCTTTGATTGCCCTCATCATCATTTTTTTATCAGAGAGGGCAGTTTTTTGTTTTTCTGCCATTTTTGATTCCTCCATATAATCAAATCATTCGATTATTCCTGATTTTTATCCAACAAACTCTGCAATCGGTCCCAGTGCCAGTGCCGGGAAGAAACTCAAAGCGCCAATCAGCAGCACGATCACAATCAGCAGGAATACAAACATTCCATTACTGGTAGATAAGGTTCCTGCTGTAACTGCCAGTTTCTTTTTCTGTACCATGCTTCCTGCGATTGCAAGGATTCCTGTAATTGGGAGAAATCTTGCCAGAAGCATTGCACCACCAAGGGTAAGATTCAAAAATGGAGTATCTGCGCCAAAACCGGCAAATGCAGAACCATTGTTTCCTCCGGCTGATGAATATGCATACAGCATTTCAGAAAAACCATGTGCCCCGGAGTTATTCAGGCTTTCTGCAACGGATGGAACCGCTGCTGCTATTCCACTGAATACCAATATGGCGATTGGTGTGGCCAGGCATACCAGGACTGCCCATTTCATTTCATAAGGTTCAATCTTCTTTCCCAAATATCCCGGTGTTCTTCCGACCATCAATCCTGCAATAAACACAGTTAATATCGCAAAACCAAGCATACCGTAAAGTCCGCATCCTACACCACCGAATACCACTTCACCAAGCTGCATCAGAAGCATTGTGATCATTCCGCCAAGAGGCGTGTAACTGTCATGCATAGAGTTTACGGAACCATTGGATGCTGCTGTCGTCCATGTTGCCCAGGTAACAGAAGAACCGATGCCAAATCTCGCTTCTTTTCCTTCCATATTTCCACCAGCCTGTCCGTCAGTGGAAGTATCTACATATTCATTTTCTGTGAGGGCCGTAGATGCAGACTGCTCATTTACTGCTACTACAGACATTGCCGCAACTAACATCAGAAACATCGCCATAAAAACTGCGATTCCCTGTTTTTTGTCTTTTACATCACGTCCAAAGGAAAAGCATAATGCCGCAGGTATCAGAAGTAAAAACAACATTTCCAGCAAATTACTGAACCAGTTTGGATTTTCCAGCGGATGTGCAGAGTTTACGCCATAATATCCACCGCCATTTGTCCCCAGCTGTTTAATAGCAATCTGGCTTGCCGCAAAACCAAGAGGAACGATTTCCTCTGTAACAACTTCAGCATCCTCTACAACCTTTCCATCTACCGTTACGGTATCCCCGTGGATTCTGGCTCCTTCCAGATAGTTGCCATCGGAGTCAAAAGCAACCGGCTCCATCAATTCTACAGTTTCTGCAGCTTTCCATGTCTGTGGAACACCCTGAGAAGCAATAATAAGTGCACCTGCCAGAGAAAGTGGCATTAAAACATACAGGGTGGATCTTGTCAGGTCTGTCCAGAAATTTCCAACGCCTTTTCCTTTTACTCTGGTAAACCCACGGATCAGAGCATATAGAACTGCAATGCCCGTAGCCGGTGTCACAAAATTCTGAACCGTCAGCCCCAGAGCCTGGGACAGATAGCTGAGCTGTGATTCTCCACTGTATGCCTGCCAGTTTGTATTTGTCACAAAGCTTATGGCAGTATTCAGTGACAGATCCCAGCTCATTCCCTCTATATGCTGGGGATTAAATGGGAGGAATTTCTGGAATACCTGCAAAAGAAACAGTACCAGAAGTCCAAATCCGGAAAATGCCAGTACACTTGCCAGATACTTTTTCCATGACATATCTTCTTCCGGGTCAATATGTAACACTTTATAAATCCCTTTTTCACACGGTGCCAGAATTCTTGTCAGGAAAACCTTCTCTCCATTCATTGCCTTGCTGATATAACGACCTAACGGAATCGCCAGCAAGACGAGCACCGCCAGATAAAATACATATTGTATGATCGTTCCCATCACATTTTCTCTCCCTTCATTAAAATTACAAAATAATAAATTAATAGTGCTGTCGCACATATTCCTATGACTGCTGTGATGATATCCATCTCTCTACCTCCTTTTCTCATAGTCCTGGCACTCTTTCTTGAGTACTTTTTTAATCTACTACTTTCCTTTATAAATTTCTGTTAAGCAGAATGCTCTCCATTTAAAGAAGTTATAAAGTTTTATTATTCAATAGGTTCTTCCTCAACACTATACATACAGTTCTTAATCGGGCAAAAAATCCCATAGCGTTCCAGATTATATCTGGCAGGTTCATATCCTTGATCCAGATCATATGCATTCTTAAAACATTTCATTGCCTGCACATGACGGCATTCTTTTTCCAGTATTACACCCATCAAATTATGTAAAACCGGTGACTCAGGTTTTTGAATAATACCTGAATCCGTGAAACTCAATGCAAGTCAGTCTACCAAAAGCCTGTATTTTTGAA
>UQLX01000055.1 GCA_900541985.1 uncultured Blautia sp.
ATTGTAATCAAAACGTAGCGGAAATGCAAAACTTTTCCGGTTTATCCGGGTTAGGTATTAAGGATAAGCTGGAGTCTGTCCGTGATAATGTGCGTAGGAGCATTGCCGATACAGAGCATACCATAAAAAAGCTGGATGCCTTTGGCAGTGGTATGAGGGAAGCCGGACAGAAGATTGCCAATACCTTCCGTACCTTTGCAGATAAAGAAACGGTTGATTATTCCGGGAAGGAAAAGGAGTTTTCTAAAACGGAGCTTGTAAAAAAGCCTTTTGAAGCAAAGGAAAAGCTGTATCAGAGTATGGAGCAACATCTGGATGAGGCACTTGATAAGGTAAAAAGCCTTGCCAAAGAGCCGGAGCGTATGAAGGATGTGAAAATGGTAGAGCCTTTCATGCTTGGAGCTGTGGCAGAGCCGGAATTTCAGTATGGAGCAGAAGCCTTTGAAGCCTATCAGCAGACTGAAAAAGCGGAAACAGCGGTGGTGTCGGAGATAAAGGTGCAGGAAGTAAAGGGTAAGAGCCGATAGAGTTTGAGGGGTATCACTTGATGGTGGTATCCCTTTTCTATTTATATTATTTATTCATTACATAAAAATATGAAAAGACACATAAAATAGTAATGGGTATTGAATAAATAACCATTTGATGGTACAATATCATTACTAAAAAATGTGACAATACACAAAACAAGGAGTGATACTGTGGAGATTAAGAGAGATGTATACATTGAACAGTTAAAGATAAGAAAAGACAATGGAATGATTAAGATAATTACAGGAATAAGAAGATGTGGAAAATCTTTTTTGTTATTTGTATTGTTTAAGAAGTATTTATTGGAGAATGGTGTAGATAATGACCACATCATTGAGATTGCATTGGATGGTATTGAAAATGAGGAGCTGAGAGATCCGAAAATGTGTTATCAGTATATCAAGGAGGCAATGAAAGACGGACAGAAGTATTATTTGCTTTTGGATGAAGTACAGTTTATGCCTCGATTTGAAGAAGTGCTGAACAGTTTGCTTCGTATCAGCAATATTGATGTATATGTAACCGGAAGCAACTCTAAATTTTTATCAAGCGACATCGTAACTGAATTTAGAGGCAGAGGAGATGAAATAAGAATCTATCCGTTATCTTTTGCTGAATTTTATGGGGCTTTTGATGGCGATTATGATGATGCTTGGAATGAATATATGATATATGGTGGACTTCCACAGGTGGCACAGTTTTCGGTTGAACGTCAAAAGGCAGAGTATCTGAAAAATATGTTTACTAATGTTTATATCAAGGATGTAGTAGAGCGAAATAATATTCAAAATGTCGATGAATTAGGAACTTTAGTTGATATTCTTGCTTCTGCCATAGGAGCCCCTACCAATCCAACCAAAATCTCCAATACCTTTACAAGTGAACGTGGCAACAATTATAGTAACAAAACCATATCAAACCATATTGATTATTTGGCAGAAGCATTTTTGATTTCTAAAGCCAGTCGATACGATATTAAAGGTAGAAAATATGTGGGTGCAAACCTAAAATATTACTTTTCAGATGTGGGACTTAGAAATGCCAGATTGAATTTCAGACAGCAGGAACCTACGCATATTATGGAGAACATCGTTTATAATGAATTACTTGTGCGTGGCTATAATGTGGATGTTGGTATCGTAGAGGTGTATGCAAAGAATAGTGAAGGAAAAACGACTCGTAAACAGTTGGAGGTTGACTTTGTAGTAAATCAGGGTAGTCAGAGGTATTATATTCAAGTAGCCTATGATATGACTTCTGAGGAAAAGCAGATGCAGGAGCTTAATTCGTTGAGAAATATTCCGGATTCATTCAAGAAGATTGTTATTGTAAATGGTACAAAAAAACCGTGGAGGAATGACGAGGGATTTGTAATTATGGGTATGAAATATTTTCTTCTTAATGCAGATAGTTTGGAGTTTTAGATGACAACAGTTGCGTATTCTAATACCCACGAAGGGATTATAGATAAAGAACTGTTCCGACAGGTGCAGGACAAAATCAGGGAATTTACGGAAGAATATAAAAAGAGGCATCAGCTGAATAATGGAGCCATCCGGAGCCAGAATTTTTATACCGGCAAGATCAGGTGTGGGGGATGTGGCAACCGCATGATCCTGTCCAGGGAAAAGTCCGGGACATTTTATTATATCTGCGGTGCCAATGCAAACCATAAATCAGGAGGAAACCAGTGCAAGGGGCACAGGGTCAAAAAAGAATACGTGGATGAAGATGTCCTTCGTCTGATCCAGTCACATATGAAAATCGTACTGGACACAGAAAAAATGATCAGGGAAATGAACTCTGCTTCCAGAAACCAGACGCAATATTTGCTATTGGACAAGGAAGTAGGGAAGCTTCGGCGGGAACTGAGCCGGATCAGTAAGCGTAAATCTGATTTATATGAGGATTATTCGGAACGCCTGATTACAGAAGAAGAGTACATGCAGTTTTCCCGTATCTATTCCAATGAAATAGAAAACATCAAGAGCCGTCTGGATGCAGTATTGACGGCGCAGGTACGGTATTCCAAAGATTATCATATCGAAGAAGGATGGGGGAAAGTGATACATACTTATATGTCTATGCGGAAGCATACAAAAGAAATGGTGGAAGCCTTTGTGGATTCCATTATTATCCATGGTAAGTATGATTATGAGATCAAACTGGTATATGATGACCAGTTCGCTGAATTGCAAAAGATAATGAAAGAGAAGGAGGCACAGTCAAGATGACAGAAAATAGGAAAACAGCTGTCTATATCCGTTTATCTATGGAAGATGGGAATGTGGATGGCAGAACCAAACTGGAAAGTGACAGTGTGACTTCTCAGAGGATTCTGTTGAAATCGTTTGTGATCGATCAGCTTGGCGTGGATGAGGCAGATATCCTGGAATATGTGGATGACGGTGTCAGCGGCACCCATTTCAAACGCAATGGTTTTCAACAGCTGCAGGAGGATATGAAAAGTGGACAGATAGGCTGTGTAGTTGTGAAAGATTTTTCCAGGTTTGGCAGGGACTATCTGGAAGTGGGATTTTATATTGAATATATTTTCCCGCTTCTTCAGATCCGGTTTATTTCCATTAATGACAGTTATGACAGTGCAGCCAGTTCTGGAATGACCGGCGGTATGAATGTGGCTTTGAAGAATCTGGTTTATAACATGTATAGCCTGGATTTGTCGAAAAAAATCTCATCCGCAATGCAGACCAGAATGAAAAACGGTACAAGGCTTCCGGTAAATGCCAGATATGGTTATAGAAAGGGCAAAGATGGAAGGTTGGAAATTGATCCGGATGCGGCTAAAGTGGTGAAGATGATATTCCAGATGGCTGCAGAAGGTATGAGCTTTGCAGAGATCACAAGGGAACTGAACAAACAGGAAATTGCCACCTGTGATGAACGGAAAATCTCAAGAGGAGAGCAGGTCCAGTTCCAACGGTTTGATACCATCATGAAAAAACGCTGGAATCCGACCACAGTATCTGCAATCATACGGGATGAGATTTATATTGGAACCCGGATATGGGGTAAAACAAGCTGTAGTATGCACACCGGTCATAAGGCGGTTCTTAATGACGAGTCTGACTGGATCAGGCTGGAAAACCACCATGATCCGATTGTTGACAGGGAACTGTTTGAAAAAGCGAACAAACTGCATCCGAAAAAATCCAGAGGTGTTTCAGAAACAAGAACCAATTATACGCTGGCAAGACGCAAGAAACAGCCAGCACTGATGTTGTGTGCACACTGTGGTCATTGTCTGGTAAGAGAAACGGAGCATCTACTGAAATGCTCGGATGGGCGTACCAGCGGTGATCATGTCTGTCGAAGCTTGGTGGTCAGACGTGAGCCAATGGAAAAGCATATCCTGGAGCTTGTTCATCTGTTTGCATCTTCCATGATGGAAAACCGGAAAGTTGTTGAATCAAAGAACCAGAGCAAAGATATGGAGACGAATGTTGCAGAATTATTGAAACAGAGCCGCCAGTTGTCTTCTGAAAAAATGAAACTTTATGATGAGTACAAAGATGACCGTATTGACCGGGAATCCTACAAGCAGAAAGCGGAAAAGATAGGCAGACAGCTGGAAGAAATCAGGCGAAAAATAACAGAGTCTGAACGTAATGCAAAGTTGCTTGAGCAGGACTTCTTGCAACAGACTATGAGAAAGGTGAAATCGTCTCTGAATTGAAACTTGGGAAATCTCAGGGATATGATGTAATCAAAAAAGCACAGGCTTTTGCGAAAGAGTTGTATAATAGATAGAATAGAGGGGATCCGTAATATCGCACGAATAGTATGGATCCCCTTCTACTACAATATAAATATGGTTAATATCCCTTACAGCCAGTAAGGAATTATCCATCTTGTTGCTTAAGCTGTATAATGATGGAGCAATTGGTATATCGGATCCTTTCTTGGACTTCGCGTCCGTAATTAAGACTGATAACCAGCTCCTCATTCGCAGCGTTCGTTTTATGCAGGTTGAATCGCCATAGGCGCATTCGTGTCACACCACAGTAGATTGAATAGGCAATGAGTAAAACTGGTACTTATCCATTTCCAAGAGGAAGGATTTAAATAATTCCCAACCGTATCTTCAGGAATACTGTAACTTGTAAAATGCTCTGGATGATATTTGCGAAGCCAACTGGAGATACACAACCAAATCGAAAGTTGTTTGATGTAATGACAAAGGGTTCTGGTGATAGCCGAATGCAGCCACTTTATTTTCTGATTACAACTGCCGGAACGGATACGAATAGTATTTGTTATGAAACTCACCAAAAGGCAAAGGATATTTTGGAAGGAAGAAAAATCGATTCAACATTTTATCCAGTGATTTATGGTGCGGATGAAGATGATGATTGGACTGACCCTGAAGTATGGAAGAAAGCAAATCCATCCTTAGGTGTTACAGTAGGAATCGATAAAGTAGAAGCTGCATGTGAGTCAGCAAAGCAGAATCCGGGAGAAGAAAATGCTTTTAGACAGCTTCGTTTAAATCAATGGGTAAAACAGGCAATACGCTGGATGCCAATGGATAAATGGGATGCATGTGCATTTCCAGCAAATGAAGACAGATTAGAAGGCCGTGTGTGTTATGGTGGTTTGGACTTATCCTCCACCACAGACATCACGGCTTTTGTATTGGTATTTCCGCCAGAGGATGAAGATGATAAGTATGCCATTTTACCAAACTTCTGGATTCCGGAAGAAACCTTGGAACTGCGAGTACGAAGAGATCATGTTCCATATGATGTGTGGGAGAAGCAAGGGTATCTCATGACTACGGAAGGTAATGTTGTTCATTATGGATTTATTGAAAAGTTTATCGAGAGCCTTGGGGAAAGATTCAATATTCGTGAAATTGCATTTGACCGTTGGGGAGCTGTGCAGATGGTTCAGAACTTGGAAGGTATGGGATTTACCGTTGTTCCTTTTGGACAGGGATTCAAAGATATGAGTCCGCCAACGAAAGAGTTAATGAAACTGACATTAGAAAAGAAGCTGGCTCATGGAGGACATCCTGTTCTTCGCTGGATGATGGATAATATTTATATTCGCAATGATCCGGCAGGGAATATTAAAGCGGATAAGGAAAAATCTACGGAGAAAATTGACGGTGCTATTGCAACTATCATGGGATTGGATAGGGCGATTCGATGTGGGAATGATGTCACGGCATCTGTTTATGATGAGCGTGGTATTTTATGGATTTAACCAGGCATAGATTCAACTGTTGAAGCACAAAATATAATATATTTATAAAGTGCTTGCGGATAGATTGCAATGCGCAAGCACTTGTGATAAGATATAGTTGAAGGAGGCGAGGATTATGGCAAGAACAGCAAATGTATTCGCACGTGTTGAGCCTGAAATCAAAGAACAGGCAGAAAGCATATTAGACCAGTTAGGGATTCCGATGTCAAATGCAGTGGGCATGTTTTTAAGACAGATTGTATTGCAAAAAGGAATTCCATTCGAAATGAAATTACCAAGAACCGAGCCATTAGCATATGGTTCTCTTACAAAAGAGCAGTTTGATAAAGAGATTGAAAAAGGTATAGCTGATGTAAAGGCTGGCAGAGTTTACTCAGCAGATGCCATTGAAGCTGAAATGAAAAGAGATTTTGGATTATGATTTTTAATGTAGTCTATTCTTCTGAGGCGAGACAGGATTTAAGGGATATTTATGAGTATATTGCGTATGAATTGTTGGAACCGGACACAGCAGCCGGTCAGACCAACCGAATTATGAAAGCAGCACGTTCCCTTGAACAGATGCCTATGCGTCACCGACTTTATGAAGAAGATCCTTGGCATAGCCAGGGATTACGTTTTTTGCCAGTGGATAATTATTTGATATTTTATCTGCCAGATGAAACCAACAATATTGTAAATATTATCCGTATCATGTATGGTGGCAGGGATGTAAAAAGACAGTTAAGCGAAACAATCGAATAATAAAAGTATGGGAGCACTTATCAGTATGGTAGGTGCTTTTCTTATGCGCATTTTTAAGGAGGAATAAGAAAGATGGGAATTTTATCAGGAATTTTTAAATCAAGGGATAAGCCTCAGAATGCTACATCTGGCAGTGCATACCGATTCTTTATCGGTGGCAGTTCCAGTGGTAAGAATGTCAATGAGCGTTCTGCCATGCAGATGACGGCGGTTTACTCTTGTGTACGTATTCTATCTGAAGCAGTAGCGAGTTTACCGTTACATGTTTATAAATACAATGACGAAGGTGGTAAGGAAAAAGCGGTGAAACATCCGCTTTATTTTTTGCTCCATGATGAACCGAATCCGGAAATGACTTCCTTTGTATTCAGGGAGACATTGATGACGCATTTGCTTCTTTGGGGGAACGCGTATGCCCAGATTATTCGAAATGGTAAAGGTGAAATCGTAGCTCTGTATCCACTGATGCCGAATCGAATGACGGTGGACAGGGATGAGAAAGGTCAACTTTATTATCAATATAATACGAGCAAAGATGATGCGCCGACCATGAATGGAAGCATGGTGAATCTGAAGCCATCGGATGTGCTTCATGGTGCAGGAAAGCCGCTTGGTATCTTTGCAGAGGAAGGTGGAGCTCAGGTTGGTGTAACTACTGCAAGTGCAACAGAAATTACTGCCGATGAGATTATCAATCTTATTTATGCATTAAAACGTCCTTACCGTAAGAAAGCAAAATTTATTATGAATGACCAGACAATCGCTGTTCTCCGTAAATTAAAAGATGAAAATGGCCAGTACTTATGGCAGCCATCTTTACAGGCAGGAGAGCCGGACAGACTCTTAGGTTATGAAGTGATGACTTCTGCCTATGTTCCAGTAATCGCATCCGGTAAGCCTGTTATTGCTTTTGGTGATTTCAGCTACTACAATATCGGTGACCGTGGAGTTCGTTCTTTCGCAGAACTTAAGGAACTCTTTGCTGGAAACGGTATGGTTGGCTTTGTAGCTAAAGAACGTGTGGATGGTAAGTTAGTACTTGCCGAAGCAGTTCAGGTACTTAAGATGGGTGCCTAATCTAGGTGGTTTGATGGTGTCGGTTTATTCCGGCACCATCTTAAAACGCAACAAAATGTTGCTTGACAGAAAGGTGGTGGAAACATGGTAGTGACTCTGAATGAAATGAGAAATTATCTTCGTGTGGATGGGATTGTGCGTGGAATTCGTGCCTGTATTAGTAAAGTAAAAAATGCGGTAACGGATGTGGCGAATACGATTCGCTCTTACTTACATTTCTCTGTTCCGGATGAAGGACCGCTGACAGACTATGAAAGCTGGATGCCAGATTTTATGAATGGATTGGCAAAAGGGATTGAGAAAAGCAAGAGTATGGTCACAAAAGCTGTGGATGGCCTCGCTTCGGACATGGTCGTCAGTCCACAGGTGGCAACTGCGGGATATGCAAATAGTCGCAATACGACTATTTCGGCAGATAGCATAGCAGGAATCACATCAGCAATTGCAGAAGCTTTTGGAAAGATGAACGCTCAGAATGGAGATATTGTAATTCCAATTTATCTTGGCGGAACAATGCTTGATGAAATGATTGTCGATGCTCAGCAGAGAACGAATTTAAGAAGTGGAGGAAGGTAGCATGGCATTTTTTGAATATTTGAAATTTGACGGAACTGTACTTCCACTTCCTGATTCTTATGAAGTGACATTGTCGGCAGTGGAAGCAGACAGTAGTGGAGAGACGGAGGCAGGAACTGTACAAAGAGATGTGGTCAGACATGGTGTGGTGAATATCGCAGTGGCATTCTCAGTAACTGCTAAGTGGTTGAAGGCATTGACCGGGTATTCTAAAAAAGATAAGTTGTCTGTGGAATACTTTGATACAGAAACCGCTGAGATGAAGAGTACGGAAATGTATATTGAAGGGTTTAAGGCAATGTCATTTACTTAAGGGAATTCCTGACAAAATAGGGAATTCTCTTTTTTTCTACCAGTAACTCAAATTTTACTTGACAATACGTCAAATTTGTGCGGCTTTTTTCTGTTCAATGAATCAGAAAAAAGCCAATTAGTTAAGAGATGTTTCTGTTCACTTAACTAAGGAGGCAAAAATGATGTATTCAACTTTTGTAAAACAAATACTTATGGATTCAATCCATAAACTTTCTCAGACACCTGAAAATTATGCAGT
>UQLX01000056.1 GCA_900541985.1 uncultured Blautia sp.
CCGGGCGGATTCGGGACTTTAACCCGTTAGAAACGTGCGCCGCCAGGCGCACATTCTGAAAAAGCGACGCTGTGAAGGTATGTTCCACTTTCACAGCGTCATCTTTTTTGCCGGTTATGAGCCCAGAAAATTTTTCATGCTTTTCAGAGCTGTTTTCTCCAGACGACTGACCTGAGCCTGGGAAATTCCCACCTCCTCAGCCACCTCCATCTGTGTTTTTCCCTCATAAAAGCGCATTTCTATAATGTGACGTTCCCGGCTGGAAAGTCTCTGCATAGCTTCCCGCAGGGAAAGATTTTCAATCCATCTTTCTTCCCGGTTCTTTTTATCACTGATCTGATCCATCACATAAAGAGTATCTCCTCCTTCTGTGTATACCGGTTCAAATAGACTGACCGGATTCTGTATGGCATCCATGGCATAGACGATCATTTCTTTATCAATACCGGTTTCCTCTGCAATCTCTGCAATGGTCGGTTCCCTTAAATGCTCTTTTGTATAATTTTCTCTGGCATAAATGGCCTTGTATGCTATATCTCTCAGAGACCGGCTGACCCGGATGCTGTTATTATCCCGAAGATATCTTCGTATCTCACCGATGATCATTGGCACTGCATATGTGGAGAATTTCACCTGAAGTGTAGTGTCAAAATTGTCGATTGCTTTCATCAGTCCGATACAACCGATCTGGAACAGATCGTCAGCATTTTCATTACTGTTCTGAAAACGCCTGATAACACTTAATACAAGCCTTAAATTACCTTTGATGTAACGTTCCCTTGCCTCTTTATCCCCTTCCTTGATCCTCAGAAACAGTTCTTCCTTTTCCTCCGGCTTTAAAACCGGAAGCTCCGAGGTATTGACTCCGCAGATCTCAACCTTATTAAGCGCCATCGAAACATCCTCCTTCTCTCTTTTGCTCACTAAAAAGCTTTCTCAAAGAGAAGGATAAATATACTTTTTTCGGAAAAATATAAAAAATATCAGCCCTTGACAGTTCAGCTCTGCCGGTCTTTACGCAGGCATTTTTCCTCTTTGATCTCTACCAGAATGATATCGTCTCCAATCTGACAGATACAGTTCCAGGGAATCACATATTCACTTTCCCTGCCAAAAAAACTGCAGAATCTGCCCGGTCCGGGAACGATCAGCGCCGTAATCCTTCCTGTGGCACAGTCAAACTCTATGTCCATGGGAGAACCCAGACAGCGGCAGGTACAGGTATTGATGATCTCCTTTTGTTTCAGTTCACATAACCGCATGATCACACCTGTTTTTTCATAATTATATGTAAAAAAAACATTGAATATGCTTTTCCATTTGTTGACATAAAAAGTATAATTATAGTATAATGTGCACATAAATATGGGAGAAAGGGGAAAACATAATGAGATGTCCGTTTTGCGGAGAGGATACTACCAGGGTCATTGATTCACGGCCTGTAGAAGATACCAATTCCATCAGAAGGAGACGGATGTGTGAATCCTGTGGAAAACGATTCACCACCTACGAAAAAGTAGAGACAATTCCTTTAAGTGTTATAAAAAAAGATCAGAACCGCGAGCCATACAGCCGCAGCAAGGTTCAGGATGGGATTCTCCGTGCCTGCTATAAACGCCCGATCCCTGTAGAAAAAATCGAAGAGGTTATGGATTCCATTGAGGGCGAGATTTTTGACCGGGCAGACCGTGAGATTTCCAGCAGCCAGATCGGAGAGATCGTCATGGAGCATCTCCAGTCTCTGGATGCGGTTGCTTATGTTCGCTTCGCCTCCGTTTACAGAGAATTTAAAGATGTCAGCACCTTTATGGAAGAACTGAAAAAATTTATGGATCCGTAAACAAAAGGCCCTTAATTCAGGGCCTTTTCCAATTCTTTTATTACAATTTTCAGAGCTTTGATCCGGGCATATTTTTTGTCTACAGATTCCAGAATATGCCAGGGAGCAAACGTTGTACTTGTCTTTTTGAGCATTTCGTTCACAGCGTCCTCATAAAGATCCCATTTTTCCCGGTTACGCCAGTCCTCATCTGTGATCTTCCACTGCTTTTCCGGATTGTTCTGCCGTTCTGTAAACCGGGTAAGCTGCGTATCCTTGTCAATCTGTACCCAGAATTTAATGATCACAGCACCCCAGTCAGAAAGTTCTTTTTCAAACTCATTGATCTCATTATAGGCGCGTTTCCAGTCGTTTTCTGTACAGAAGCCTTCCAGCCTCTCTACCATGACACGGCCATACCAGGTGCGGTCAAAAACAGCAATATGCCCGTCTTTTGGAAGCCTTGTCCAGAATCTCCAAAGGTAATGGCGTGACTTTTCGTGGGGCTCCGGACTGGCGATGGGATGAACCTCATAGCCTCTTGGATCCAATGCACCTGTGATCCTTTTGATATTTCCACCCTTTCCTGCAGCATCCCAGCCTTCATAGGTAATGATCACCGGAACCCGCTTCCGGTAAAGGCGGTTATGCAGTTCTCCCAGACGTTTCTGAAGACTCTTCAGTTCACTTCTGTACTCCTCATCACTGATCTCCTTATCCTGAAGCTCCACTTCTGCCAGTTTGGGCATTTTTACCAGAGGAAAAACATTCTGAAGGATAGAAGAAGAATGTTTCCGGTTCTGCATGGCAACCTCAATGCTGCTGATCAGGATATCCATGATCTGAAGCTCCGCCCATTTCCGGTTCCGGGCGTCTATGATATACCAGGGAGCAGAAGGAAGATTTGTATCCTTCATATAACGGTCAAAAACTTTCCGGCATTTGCCGTAGTGTTCATTCTGCCAGCGGTCAAATTTTGCCACTCTCCATCTGGTATCTTCCTCTTCCACCAGTTTTTTCAGACGGGTATCCTGCTCTTCTTTTTCAATATGCATAAAAAACTTCAGCACCAGGTATCCGTTGTCTGTCAGCTGCCGCTCAAATCGGCGGATACTCTCGATCCGTTTCTCATACTCTGAATCCGAAATCTCTTTTTTCAGGACTTCGCCTGTAATCTGTTCCATCCATCCGGAATCCAGAAAGGTAAATTTTCCTTCTTCCGGAATCTGTTTCATATAGCGGTAAAGAAACGGTTTTCTCAGTTCCTCCTCCGACGGTGCAGACATAGTCGCCACCTTAAAAAATCTTGGATCGATATTTTTAATCACCTTTCCAATGGTACTTCCCTTACCTGCAGCTGCCCATCCTTCAAACAGCACCAGTACCGGAACCTTGTATTCCTTGATCTTCATCTGAAGCTCATAAAGCTTATCCCGGTCCCGGTCAAGCTGCATTTCCAGTTCTTCTTTTTCCGGAATCTCCGCCGGTATCCATTCTTTCAGCATAATTTCACCCCTTTTCTGTCTTTTTATGTCGCACTTTAAATCAGTTAAGTAACCTTATTATACCACGGTTTTTATTATATTTTACAAAAAGGCAGAAAAATATCAAAAAAAAGAGAATTCTTTTTTACATCAGATGATGCTCCTGAAAGGATTTCCAGAGACCGTCCTCTGTCACTGACGGACAGATCTCGTCTGCGATTTTTTTTACTGCTTCGCTTCCGTTTTCCATACAGATGCTAAGACCGACTGTCTCCAGCATCTCCTTATCGTTCATACTGTCACCAAACCCTACCGAATCGCTAATCGGAATCTGATAATGTTCACAGACACGCTGCACGCCCGTACCCTTATTGAATTTCCGGTTAATGATCTCACAGTTTACAAATCCTCTGGAATCGTCCTGAATACAGAACTGAAATTCCTTGTCCAAAACTGTTTTGGACTGGTTCAGATTTTCCATAGAAGGACTCATTACTACGAATTTGTATACCGGCTGCCCTGCATATTCTTCCATAGGCTGAATATGAAAGGATTTTTTTATCATTTCTCTCCAGCGCAGCAGTTCGCTCCTTCCGTTTTTTCCAGAACTATCTTTCAGAAAATCCTCAAGACCTTCATCGGCATAAGCTCCTTCTACACATTCTGCCGTACGGTACACTCCGTTTTCTTTCAGAGTTTCCATGACTTTTTCTTTCTGGATGTCTGTCATAGGACAGTCATAGATCACCTGATCTCCGCATACGATATAACCGCCTGCACTGGCTACCGCACCGTCAAATCCATACTTCAGAAGAGGGGTAAGCATCCCATAGTTTCTTCCGCTGCACAAAAACACCAGATTTCCTGCTTCCTGTGCCTTTTTTACTGCTTCCGGAGCTTCATATTCCGGTTCCGGCACCTCATACTCCGGTTCTTCCGGCTCTGGTGCTTCGTATTCCGGTTCTTCTGCTTCCGGTCTCCTTATCGGAGATACCAAGGTTTCATTTCTCTCTGAAGAACCATTCGCAGGAATCTTTCCCTGACTCCTGTCATCTTCGGAATCATCGGTTTGCATATTCTCTTAAATCTATCCCTTCCTGGTTCAGCCTTGCCACCAGATCTTTGATCGGCAGGACAGCCAGTTCTGCATAATCCAGCTTTGGATTTTCTGAGATCAGTTTCCGTATCAGCTCCGCCTTACCTGGTGTGATCTCATACTGTTCTGTCATAGCTTTTAGCTCTTCATCCGCATACACATCCTGATCAAAAACAGAAGCTGATCCCACCATGGAATCCAGACAGCTGCTGATTTCTTCAGAGATCTCTGTACGAAGTTTTTCACTTTTGTTCCGATCACTGCTGTCCACAGAAAGCAGTACCATATCCTCTGCCTGGCTCAGATATCCATGCTTGACCATAGAGCCGAGAATTGCATTTACTGCAACATCCAGATCTGTATGCTTCAGATCCATATCTTCGAGGATGGTTTCTCCATCCTGATTAGCTGCCTCCGCAGAGATCACTTCTTCTCTGCTGTTCAGTTCAAACTGTATACCGGGGTTTACATCCAGATACACCGTTGCCTGAGACTGAAGCACGATCATGTAATAGGAAAACATCCCCACCACCAGACAGGCAGCCGCTGCAGACACAATCTTTATGACCTTTGCGGCAGTGTGAAGATGTCTGTCCAGACCATCCAGAAACCATTCGTCACCAGAAGCCTTTTTTACCGGCTGAGCCCATATTTCTTCCGCCTTATCCGGTAAAAGCTGCTCTGCTGCACTTTTCAGGTGCTCCTTCAGATAAGACTCTGTTATATTTTTCATAATAATCCCTCCAGCTGTCTCCGCAGTTTTTTTATGCTTCTGTTATATCGTGATAAAACCGTAGACAATGGCAGGTGCAGAAGTTCGCTGATCTCTCTGTGCTTCATTCCTGACACTGCATGTAAAACTATGATCTGACATTCCTCCTTTGTCAAAACCTGAAACGCTGTTTCCAGTACGATCCGGTCCTCGCGGTCCCAAATATCGCTGCAGTCCGGAATTTCTCTTAACTCGTCCACAGAAACAGAAGAATAATGCTTCTGCTTTCTGAATTTCATCAGACAGACATTTCGGGCTATAGTAAAGATCCATGCCATTGGCTTATCCATAGGACGATATAAATGGGCTGCCGAACGGATTTTTAAAAAAATCTCCTGCATGGCATCTTCTGCATCCTCTCTGTTTCACAGCAGAGACAGTGCATAAGAAAAGATCACATTACTTGTCTTTTCATACGGCTGGCAAAAAGCCTCCTTTTCCCCGGCAGAAATCCTGTAAAAGACAGTTTCATCTATATTTATTGTTTCTCTGTTTTCCGGCTTACCGTAAGCCAGCGCAGCAAATACCAGCATGACTCTTTCTCCTTATCCCTGTATGGAACCCCCATATATTTTCTTTATTATAGCTCATTCTTCTCACGGGGAACAAGTCCGTATATAATAGAAAGATTTCCATTTCGGCACCGCAGCTCGTCAATAAATTCTTTTTCCTTTGCCATGTTTCGTAATTCCACCCGGTAGGAGAGTTCATACATCGTTCCCATATTCGTTGTTTTTACCCGCTCCAGATGAGAAAATTTTGTGTAGGTCTGAAAAAGATCATCAAAAACGCCCATATAGTTCAGATCCTCCGGAATGGTAATTCGGAGTTCTCTCTCTGGACACAGGATTTCCAAACTGGAGTTTCTCCAAAATCAATATAAAGATCCCCGCTGTCATAGTGATCAGAACAGCAAGCGTAATAAATCCCATACCAGATGCAAGTCCTACTGCCATTGCAAAAAAGATAAATCCGATCTCCCTTGCGGTTCCGGGCACACTACGGAATCTTATCAGCCCAAAAGCACCAAGAACAGCAACCGATGTTCCCAGATTTCCATTTACGATCAGGATGACCGCGCTGACCAGAAGGGGAAGCACCGCCAGAACCACGGCAAAGCTTCCGATATGGATCCCGGATTGTTTATAGATTATGGCAATCACCAGCCCGAGGATCAGAGCGGCTGCCATAGCTGTCAATACTGCTTCAATTGAAAATGTTCCTGCGTGAAAAATAC
>UQLX01000057.1 GCA_900541985.1 uncultured Blautia sp.
TTCAAAAATACAGGCTTTTGGTAGACTGACTTGCATTGAGTTTCACGGATTCAGGTTAATGCCATGATGCCGGGGTCAAAAGCCCCAAAATAGAACCTTGAAAATTTAATATTTTACAGTAAATACAAGCATTTTAGCCTTTCATGAGTTATAATAGAGGTAGCTTTTGAAAGGTGGTATGTCCTATGTCCTTTAAAACAAATGATTGTCAACAGTTAGCTTTTGGTGATAGTTTCATGACGCTCACTGAGCGCGAAAGAAAAGCATTGGAAAAATACTGGGCAAAGGTTTTTGCTGACGAAATCTTCCCCGCAATAGATGAGGAGCGTTTTGCTGTTCTATATAGTGATAAGGCATCCAGACCTAACGCACCTGTAAATGTTATCATAGGTGCTCTCGTCATTAAGGAACTTTTTGATTATTCAGATGACGAAATTGTTGAAAATCTGATGCTTGACCTTCACCTTCAGTACGCACTGCATACCACGAGCCTTGCGGAGCAGCCTATATCAGATAAAACTCTGAGTCGTTTCCGTAAAAGATGCTACGGCTATGAAACACTTCATGGTGCAGATCTGTACCGTGGCTGTGTGAAGGAGCTTAGCAACAAGATTGCTAAGATGATGAAGCTAAATGGGCGTATCCGTCGCATGGACTCCATTATGATAGAATCCAACATCCGTTTCTTAAGCCGTATGGAACTGATTTACACCTGTATATCCAAGCTGGTTGTTTACCTTTCAAAGAAGTACTCGGAAAAGCTTCCTGAACAACTGGAGCGTTATGCTGACGCAAATGATTATAACCGTCTTTTCTATCATCAGAGAAATGATGACATGAACCAGATCATTCTGATGCTGTTGACGGACAGTGACTGTCTGCTGGAGCTGTGCAAATCAGGTTTTGAAGAAGTAACGGAATACCAGCTTTTTGTCAGATGTCTTTCAGACCAGACTATTGTTGAAAACGAAAAGCGTCGTCTGAGAACGAAGGAAGATGGTGCCATGAATTCATCTGCACTTCAAAATCCGGCCGATCCGGATGCCACATACAGAAATAAATCCGGCAGGCAGCATAGGGGCTATGTTGCCAACATTGAAGAAACTGATATTGTCAATATTAGTTTACACTTTTTTCTCAAGAATGCTCGACCTTATGCTACCTCCTGCAGTGAAGCATAGTATTGCTGTCTTTTAACCATTGGAGGTAACCCACCGTTAGCAGAGCAGATCCTACGGTTATTCCAATAACTGATGAAGTATCTCCAAATGAGAGTTTTTAACCGTTCTACTGTCATTGATGTGGTGTCATAACGTCCGTAAAGTAATTCTTCTTTAAATCGTGCCCACATGCTTTCACATCTGGCATTATCATGGCATCTGCCACCGGCACGATTCATGCTCTGAATCAGAAGTATATCAATCATTCTAAGCTAATGAAGGTTCCTATATCAAATCTACTGTGAAATATTAAATTTTCAAGGTTCAAGCCGAGGTTCGCACATAGAAAACGCTATGTTTTGACCCCGGCATCATGCCATTGGGAGGTAACACCCCGGCTTTTTTTGAACATATTGTGCAGAAAATATGTTTTTAAAATTTATTTCTTGTTTTTCTATATTCTCTAGGAGAATATCCTTTCAGCTTGTGGAAAAGCCGGCTAAAATACAGCTGATTATCATACCCAACGATTTTAGATATTTCATTGATGGAATAGGTTGTTGTTTCGAGTAACATTTGGGCATTGTTAATACGGATTCCTACGATAAACTGCATTGGTGTGGAACCAGTGAACTTTTTGAAATTCCGAATAAACCAACTGACACTCATTCCCCGTGAGGCTGCGTAATCATCTATGTTGATGTTTTGGTTATAATTTTCACTGAAGTAGGTAACTGCAGTATTCATTTCCTGATCCAAGTATTCGTTTTTCAGGATGTGTTCCCGTGTCAGTTCCCGGTGGAAACTGATCAGCAGATGACGAAGTAGAAGGACAAGCATTTCCTCATAGTTGTCCTGACAGCGTTGGAGCTCTATGATAATACGCTTGAAAACCCGTTCATATTCCATAGATGTGCCGACTTGGAAAACTCGTTCTTTATCTGGGAATCCATACTGACGCAAGATGTTTTTTACATTGCTTCCCGTGAAGTGAATCCAGTATACTTCTGTCTTGTCTTCTCCATAGTATTCATACTTCTGAAGTTCCTTCGGTCTGTATAATACAATATTACCGGCAGGAACAATCGTTTCGTTATCAACATTATCAAAATGAAAATGCCCACACCCGGCAATAATATATATGATTTGATAATCAAGACGGCCCCTTGGACGATAGGTTGGAAGCTTAGGATGACTGGAAAGGCCGTAAGTACCACAACTACCTACAATTAGTGGACGGCTTTTGTCTTTGAAATCCATATGTGAGTGGTTTAGATAACCCGTATTCATATACATGCTACAGTACCTCCCTAATAAATCAAGTCTTTTTTCCTTTACTCTGTATCTGGTACGAAAATAGAGTATTTTGGGTATACGAAGTAAAACGTCTTTGTATTTCGTTCTACATGGCCTTGTGTATACCCATCCATCTACGGCAACGAACCTCCCGTGTCTACCAGGATCATCTGGCCATTTCTGACCAGGTCCTAACTTCTCTCGTCCCGCCTGTCCATAACCAGGGTGTCAGCTCAGCTCCTTTACAGGGTCATGCTCTCTGGAATATATTCCTGCCGACTACTGGCTCATTCAGCACCTGAACCCGTGTTTCGTCTGCCATCAGATATTTACGCATCAGTAACTGACGGTGAAAATAATCATAAAAATGACAGAGATAATTCTCGGCACAGTAAATAATCCAATTAGCAAGCGTAGCCCGGCTTAAGGGGACACCCAGTTGTTTCCAATCTGCCTCCTGCCGCTTTAACGGCAGACCATTCTGGTACTTCTGGTGCATAGCCCATGCAACAACGGATTCAGATGAATAACTTTCTGGGATTACCGGTTCCTGCACAGGAGCTTTAACAAACGTCTGATCATCGGAATGTTCCACTGAAACGGCACACTCCGGGCATTTATACGTTTCACGATAGATATTTACCACTTTCCCTTTGGCAGGGGTAAAGCGGAATTCATGACGGACGAATTCTTTTCCAATACATTCCATCTGCGTTCCGCAGGTTGGGCAGTTTCGTTCCTCCTCCGGAAGAGAAATGATCTCGTCGCAGGAAGGCACATTTTTAAAGAGTTCCGCATGTGTCCGTCTTGCTTTTCTCTTATGTTCCGGAATAGTGATGTCATCAGCGAGTTCCGTTTTCCATGACGGATCTGCTTCCTGCTCGGCTTCATCAAAAAGATTCAGCTGACCTTCGATATCCTTCCGCTTTTCACTGGAAGTGCCAAAAAGCTTCTTCGCGAGATACTCAATCTGCTGACGAAGGGTTTCTTTTTCCAGGCGGTCTGATTCCAATGTTTTTTGTAAAGACTGAATCAGTTCTGTGTGTGCAGCAATCGTCTTATTTAGTTGGTTGATCATGTCCTTGTACTTCAGGATTTTTGAATCTTTTGAATTACCAGCCATATGTTTTCTGCTCCTTTTTCTCTGCTCTTAGTATACCACAAAAAGCAAAGAAAAAGAAGCAGAAGCCCAGTATTTACAAGAGATTACGGGCATGATCCAGTTCGTAGAACCATCCATATTTTGCTGGCTTGCTGGAAAATTTTCCACCATTATTCCGTAGGTCTGAAGGCTTTCGGTTGTTCAACTTCAAGACCGGACATGAGCCAGTCGAATTGCTGCCAGGTTAGTTGTTTTACTTCTAACTGATTTCTGGGCCAGCGGAATCTGCCCTGAACTTCCATGCGTTTATACAGTAGCACAAATCCATCGGATTCCCAGAGCAAAGCTTTGATCCTGTCACAACGTTTTCCGCAGAAAAGATACAGGGCACTCTGCCTTGGATCCATATGAAGTTGATCCTCTACAATAGCACACAGTCCGTCGATTGATTTCCGCATATCTGTTCTGCCTGTTACGATATAAATCTCATCGGCGGCTGTGATATCGCCTAACATTCCAACTCCTTCATAATATGAAGGGTCTGAGCCAAAAGCTGTGGATCTGTTCCATTTGGGATAGTTAGAAGAAAGCTTCCAACAGACAGCCTCATTGGCTCTGCCACGGAAATGTTGTTTCTTTCCGTAGATGTCGGGATCATATTTAATGGCTGTTCATAGGAACGCGTGTCGATGTCATGAAAATCCACTCTGACAACTTCCTGACTTTCCGGCACACGATAACTGCGTCCGGTTGATGCTGGTAAATCCACACAGCCTTTTTGACGTAGTCGTTTTATCCAGTTATAAAAAGTTCCCGGTTTAATGTCGTGTTCCATACACCATTGATGATCTGTCAATCCACTTCGACGGCATTGCATGATGAGACGGTATTGTTCTTCGGCAGGTATTCTTTTGCTTCTCATGAGCGCTCCTCCATAAATCGAATAGAGTAAAATGCTCGCATCTATCATTTCTGGCAATAGAAAATGAAGTAAAATGCTTGCATTCTCTATTAATTATTATGGATCGAGTTTTAGGGCAACGCAATCCGTCGAATTATTTTGCGCTTACGGTTTTTCAGCTATCGTGGCTGATTTTAACACTGCGGCCGCTGAGTCTTAGAGGGCTCAAATCAGCCACGAGTTACTGTATTTTGGATAGTTTTATGCAGCCAACACTATTTCCGGTCTTACGATGTCTTTCAGCATCTTCCGACCATCATAATCAACACCCTTGGTCAGAATCATATAGAAGACTCTGATCAGCTTGCACACGATCGCTATGACTGACTGCATCTTTTTCAGAGGATTTTTCTTCCTTGTCAGATAGTATTCATGTATCGACTTAAACTCGGGATTTTTTCCAATCACTGAGATTGCCGCCTCGTATCCTTGATATCGCTTCCTGTGTCTGAATACGAAGATTTGACAGACTTCTGATCTCTGCATAGATTGCTGTCGGAATATATGGGCATGAAAATCTTCCTTCATTTACCAGCCCCGCAATCGCCTTTGGATTCTTACGGTCATTCTTATTCGGACTATTGTCATCCAGTTCTTTGGATTTCTTAACGTGATGCGGGTTCACATGAACCGGCTTCATTCCCTGTTCCTGCAGGTACGCTCCAAGGTTCAACCAGTAATGACCGGTAGGTTCCATCCCTGGGATTACTGTGTCTTTACCATGCTTCTCGGCAATCTCGTTCATCCATGATCTGAATGTTTCAAATCCATCTTCATCGTTATTGAAGGAGAATGGCTTCTTTGAGTACTCGTAGTTTCGCCAGTCAAAGGCTCTTGCATAATGGGTTTCACTTCCAATATCGATGCCAATAATTAAAGTCTTTTCCGTAATTGATTTGATATTTGCGTTCTGTGTGTTACAATTCATTTCAGATACCTCTCTACTGTTTAATTTCCAAGCGTGGGGTTAAATCCACCGCCTTTAGGCGGTATGGCTTTAGC
>UQLX01000058.1 GCA_900541985.1 uncultured Blautia sp.
CAGAAAATCGCTATGCCACAGCCTTGGCAGGCCATCGCGCAGCGATTTTGTTCAATTCCAATTTGCACTTCAAATCGTTTTCTTTATTCTATCATAGCATCTCCATTATTCCGCCATCAGTCTTTCGAACCAGGTATCCATGACAATGATAAACCGGCCTGCTCCTGGCAATTCTTGCAGCATTTCGTCAAGAGTTTTCTGTTTCACATATTTCTGCACATACACCCAACAGGCAATGCTACTGGCTTCTGATACAATGTCAGCTATGGTTTTTCGCATAAGCTCTTCAAATTCAGCAATTTCTTCTTTTGGGACAACATCATACAGGGTTGGTGCCTGATGACTTAATTTTACTCCATTTTCATTTGCATCTTTAAGCAGATTCTTAACTTTTTCTCTTGAATTCTCCGGTACTTTCATGTACTCCCACATAAATGTTACCACATCGGACGTTGTGTCTTTTTTAAGTGGTGGTAACTGAATAAAATCATTGTTTTCGCTCATTTTCATATCCTCCTCACGATATAATAAAATCAATAATTGCCTCAAGTTTCATCTTATATGCAAATGCTTTCTCACTCGGCAACAGTTCCTCTCGCTGAATGTTAGCGTCCACCATCGCAATCACGGCATCATCATCCGATAATTCTCTTACGATTGCCGGAATAGTCGTAAGTCCTGCAAGCTGTGCTGCATGCATTCTTCTATGACCGGATACCATTTCATATTCTTCATTATCATCCATTCGAAGCAGTACCGGTGTCAGTACTCCATTGATCCTTACACTTTCAACCAGATCCTGCATCTTTTCATCATCCAGCACCTTGAACGGATGATTTTTAAACGGATGGATCTTACTGATTTCTATCTCCATTGCAGATTCTTCATTTACCACACCCAGCAGTTCATCAATGCTTGCCAGTTTAATCTTTTCGCCACTTCTATTTTTCATTTTTCAAAACCTCCTGTGTTAAGTTCTTATATGCTTCGGCAACTTTTCCTTTCGGGCAGTGCATGTAGATGCTTTTTCCCTCTGCACTGGTCTCAGCAGCTTTTACAGACATCGGGATCACATTTTCAAATACCTCGATCTGACTTCCGTAGGTTGTATGTACTCTCGATGCAATATCCCTTGCGTAATTGGTTCTGAAATCTACCATGGTCAGGAGAATGCCCTCAATCGCCAGTTTCCGGTTCAGTCTTTTCTTTACTGTAAGAATGGTCTTGACCAGCTGCTGAAGTCCTTTCACCGGCAGATATGCGGCTTGCACAGGTATCAACACAGAATCGGAAGAGACCAGTGCATTGATTGTCATCATACCAAGGCTCGGCATACAGTCGATCAGGATATAATCGTATCGGCATCGTATCGCATCGATATATTCTTTCATGATCATTTCTCTGCTCATAACATTTCCCATCGTTACTTCCAGTGCGGAAAGCTCAATATTTGCCGGGAGAAGATCTACATTTTCCTAGTGATGTAAAATCCCATCTTCCAGAGAGATTTCTTCTTCGTTGATGACATCCATCATGATCGTTGCCAATGTGATGCGAAGATCATCCGGTTCCTCATATCCAAGACTTGCGGTTAAACTTCCCTGTGGATCCGCGTCGATCAGCAACACTTTCTTACCTTCTCTTGCCAGTCCAATGCCTACATTTACGGTTGTGGTGGTCTTTCCGACGCCACCTTTCTGGTTTACTACGGATATAACTTTACACATGATTTCTTCCTCCTTTAACTTTCCCATGATTCTTTTTTCCATAATTTCAACAATGCCAGTATTTCCCGCTTCATCATTGCCGGTGTATAAGAATTTGGAAAATACTTGTGTAGTTGCTCATTGGTAAATGCTACTCTGGTGATCTCACCTTTTTTAACTTCACTCATGATTTCTTCCATCTTTTCTAACGATAACTGTTTTTCTTTACTCAGCTGCTTTATCCGCTGAGCCTGTGAGAGTGACGGAATCGCCTGTGCATAATCCATTGCTTTAAGCAGTTCTCTTTGTTCATTTTCTTTCAATGCAGCAATCTCTACTGCCGGACAAAAAGAAATAATCTCATCATCCAGTTTCTGCAACATTTCCGGTATAAGCTTTGTCAGTGATATATAACGCTGCACTTGTTTTGGGCTATCACCACAATCCTCACTGATAATATCTATCGATCGTTTTCTTGGTGTTTTGTGGTCAACTTGGCTCTTTTTTCGACCACTTTTTCTTTTTAGTACGTCATTCTTCAGTTTGTAAGCAAAAGCTTTTTCGCTGTAGCTGATCCGTTCTCTGTGAAGATTAGAATCCACCATACTTAAAATGGAATCATCTTCACTTAATACCCGGATAATCACCGGTACTTTACGATATCCCAGTTTCTCCGCAGCATGTTTTCTTCTGTGGCCGGATATGATCTCATAGTAGCCATCCGGTACTGGTCTGACGATCAGCGGATTTAAAATGCCATACTTCTCAATGCTTTCCTGCAGAAGAAACATTTCCTTATCATCTTTTACTTGAAAGGGATGTTCCTTAAAAGGACGAAGACGCTCAATCTCAATTTCTATGATTCTTTCTTCTTTTTCTCCTGATTGTCTGTTTGGCTCAGTCATCTTGACTCCTTTCCTCCAGGATTCAGGAAATAAAAAATGCCTGCCTGGAACTTTTATAGATAGTAAAGTTCCAAACAGACATTGCTGTTTGACCATTAGCTGTAGCTAATAGAATTGAATACTGTTTCAGCTAATTCATGTTTGCAGGTTTGGGAGAGATTGTTTCTTTTCCCGCCTTTTCTCTGATTTACATCCCCGAATAAGGGGTGACAACGGAGCGAAACCCAAATGTTAGCTGGACTTCTTAAAACCCATGTTTGCAAACCGGTAATTTTGATTAGCTGTCAGCTAACAAAAATCGGATTGCGTTAGCTGGAAATTAATCATTTTGAATGGAATTTCATGTCACGAACGTGATTAGAAAATAACAAAAGCGTTCGCTGTCAGCTAATCCAGCTAACATTTTCGAACGCTTTGAAGCCCGTCGCCAAGAGGATTTGAACCTCCGACCCCTCGCTTAGGAGGCGAGTGCTCTATCCAGCTGAGCTATGACGACACATGCCGCAAACCCTTGATTTTACTGGGTTTCTGGGATTTTCCCTTCGGCCATATATAAGATTATCAACTCTTTTTTGAGTTGTCAATCTACAGATTTTTTCGATTTGGTAACATTAGAACGTTCCCCAATTTGGGGAATGCTTTGTTGTCACCTTTGGCATTTTTCAGAATAGATTCGAACTGAAAGTTGTTTTTCATTTTTTCCCTTTGGGGAATGCCTCGGCTTTCTCTTAGGAGGCGCTTGTTTTATCCGTTAAACTAACAGGACTGACTTTCTATTTTCGACTAAAAACAGAACGTCTCTATTGATTGAATATTTCACCTGATAATGATTCTACTCAATCCGCAAATTAAATTGTACTATATCCCTATCAAAATTACAAGGGAATAATTATATTTCTGAAAATAATTATATAAGTTTTTCCACCTGCTCCAGCACTTTTTCTGTTTCTGTTAAGATTTCTTTCTGTTTTTCTTTTATAGAGTCCGTTCCTGCCTCCTCTTCTGTCAAAGAGGCATACAAATGAACCATATTTCCATACTTCCATACCATATGGCAAAGAGCCTCTGTTTCAGAAGTTTTGGACTCTATGGCCAGCCCCCGGTTCTGCGCTTCTTTTAACTGCTCTCTGAGCAGTTTTATCTGGTTATCCTTTTTCTTCAAAAAAATGAGAAGTACCGCGCTCAGTAAAGCAAATATTCCTGCAATCAAATATTCCATGATCAGCCCGCCTCCTTTACTGCAGATATCGTCTGATGGCTGTTCGCAGTTCTTCCGGTTTTATCGGCAATGTAAGAACCGTCAGCTTATCCTGTTCAGACTGAAAATATTTTTGTGGTTTTCCGGTCAGAAGGATGATCGGTCGTTTCCTGCTCTTTTTCCATTCCTGTTCATTTTCTTTTATTACTTCATCCATTACAATCCAGACTACGGGGTTTCTTTTTCCTAATTTCTTCCGTGCTTCTTCTATTGATGAAAATATTGGTGTCTGAGCAGAAACAGATTTTACAGCCATAGATAACCCTTCTGCATACGTGGGATCCGCACACAAAATGGTAATCAAAGGATTTGTTCTTGTTCCCTGTCCAGCCTGAATAAAGTCCAATACCGGCGTATTATAAAGGCTGAAATCTTTTTCTTTATGAGCAGCTTCGTAGTAGCTTCTGGCCGCCCTGCTCATTCGGATACAAAACTGTTCAATATCTATCCGCACATCTGTACTCCCATTCCGGATTTCCTGTCGATCCAGCTGGCACACCGATGTCCCGCAATTAATTCCCAGGTGAAAATTAATCTGACTGCTGTTTTCATCATTAAAAAATCCTTTGTTCTGATGAAGATATTCGCAGCGAAGCTGCCAGCATCTTTCTCCACAAATGTAAGGTGTTTCATCCTCTGATGATATCTTAAAGAAATCACTTGCATATTCATCAAACCATCGAATATACTGTGCCCCTACGTCACGAGTCGGATTTTTTTGCCGATCCAGCATAATACGTCCGTCTCGATATCTCTTTACAATATCCGGAAAAGCAATCCCTCCGCAGATATCAGGCAGGGTTAATGCCAGTGCCAGTGCAGACTGCCATCTTCCATCCTGTATATTAAATTCCACCTCTGTAACACGATCCAGAAATGTAAAACTGACATTTGCCCGATTCATCCCGTACCTCCTCGTATAATAAGTTTGTAAGCAAGAAAAAACAGCTTACAGACTTATTCTTTTTTGTGTATAAATGGTAAGGACATCTAAGAGGAATTCCCCTCATCCCAATTCCCATCTATACAGTTGATAAGTTACATTTCAATATAGGTAGATCCTGTGGTATGATATCAGGTAAAGTCTGATGTCCGAAGGCACTGCTCTCCCTCCTTTCAGCCGGCTTAGTCCGAGACTGCTTTTTAAGCATTCAGCCTGGCACATGCGGCACAGGATAAACCTTTTGCTTCAGGCTTCAAAAATCCACATCGGAATGGAGGTGATATCATGTTAAAGATCAACTATATGTCCACCTTGTTTGTTGGTATTGATGTAAGCTCAAAGACCAACGCTGTCTATGCCATGGACTTTGAGGAAAACAAATACCTCTCTTCGTTATTTGACAATAATCAGCCGGGCGCCGACAGGCTTGTGAATATGATTGCGGAGTGTATGCACAAGCATAAAAATCTGGATACGCTTCTTATCGTGCTGGAATCTACTTCTGTATACAGCGTGCATATTTCAAACTTCCTGTCGACCAGCGAGGTTCTCATGCCCTACAAGCCTTATG
>UQLX01000059.1 GCA_900541985.1 uncultured Blautia sp.
TTGTATGGTTTCTCCTTGTCTGTACTATACATATATGCTATACTCAATTTATCAAGAAAAAGACAGGAGATATGAGCATGGCAATAGGAGAAAGAATCCATCATTTTCGACTTCTGCGTGGATTCACGCAGAAATATTTAGGTCAACAGCTGGGATTCAGCGAATCACAGGCTGATGTCCGCATTGCACAGTACGAAAAAGGCTCTCGCAGTCCAAAGGAAAACTATCTGAATGCACTGGCTGACATTTTTGATGTCTCCCCTCATGCGCTGGCTGTGCCGGACATTGACAGTTATGTAGGGCTGATGCACACCTTATTTACATTAGAAGACCTTTACGGACTTCATATTGGTGAGATCGACGGAGAACTCTGCCTCCGGCTGGATAAGTCCAAAGGAACCACCTACCTTTCTATGTTTGATATGTTCCACGCATGGCAGGAACAGTCAGAAAAACTAAAATCCGGGGAAATCACCAAAGAAGAATATGACCAGTGGCGGTACAATTACCCGAAAAATGCAAAATAAAAACCACCTCAGGACTTGCCACAGGCAACTCCTTACGGATGCATGGCAAACGAAAAAAGGCCTTACCAAATTGATTTCACTCAATTCAGTAAGACCTTTTTTGTTGGTTTCACACATATTACCTGACAACCACAGGATACCTGATAAATAATACCAAAATATCCAGTGTTATCATTTTGTTATCAAATAGAACCTTGATGCCTCTCAAACGCCCTGTTTATGCGGGTTCTCAGATTTTTTTCATTATTCAAACTCTATTGTGGCCACCGGTTTCGGTGTGATTTCATAGCACACTCTGCTGACGCTTGGAACCTCTGCTGTGATTCTTGCACAGATTCTTTCCAGAATATCATAATCGATTCTCTCGATAGATGCCGTCATTGCATCAATGGTATTAACCGCACGAATTACTACCATGTAGCCCATACTTCTTGCATTGTCTCTTACTCCAACAGCCTTAAAGTCCGGTACTACAGTAAAATACTGCCATACCTTCTTATCCAGTCCTGTTTTGGCAAATTCTTCGCGAAGAATTGCATCAGATTCACGGAGTGCCTCCAGACGGTCACGGGTAATTGCCCCGAGGCATCTTACTCCAAGTCCCGGACCCGGGAATGGCTGACGATAAACCATCTCTGCTGGCAGTCCAAGCTCTAAGCCACACGCACGAACTTCATCTTTAAAAAGCTGTTTCAAAGGCTCCACCAACTCAAACTGAAGATCTTCCGGAAGACCGCCTACGTTGTGATGAGATTTCACGCATTTTGCTGTTTTGGTTCCGCTTTCAATAATATCAGGATAAATAGTTCCCTGACCAAGGAAGTCAATTCCTTCCAGCTTTCTTGCTTCTTCTTCAAAAACACGGATAAACTCACCGCCGATGATTTTTCTTTTTTCTTCCGGATCTGCAACATTCTCAAGCTTTCCAAGAAATCTTTCTGTAGCGTCTACATAAACCAGATTTGCATGAAGCTGATCACGGAACACCTGAACAACGCTCTCAGATTCATTTTTGCGCATCAGTCCATGATTTACATGCACGCAAACAAGCTGCTGACCAATCGCTTTGATCAGAAGTGCTGCCACAACGGAAGAGTCCACACCACCAGAAAGTGCAAGCAGTACCTTGCGGTCTCCAACCTGTTTACGGATCAGTTCTACCTGATCCTCAATGAAATTTTTCATATTCCAGTTTGGCTCTGCCTTACATTCTTCAAAAACAAACTTTTTAAGAAGATCTTCATCCGGAAGCTTATCATATTTTTTTTCGCATTTAGATTCCGGATAATCTACAGAAATCATCGGATAACCCAGATCATAAAGCTCGGGTCTGATCACAACAGGCTCTCCATCTACGATCCTGTTTTCGCCCCCGTTTAAAATAATTCCCTTTACATTATCCAGAGCCTTCAGCTCCTCTACGGTAATATCATGCGGATGGATTTCGCTATATACCCCAAGGCTTCGGATATCACGGGCAATGACTGTATTTTCGGTGCTGCCCAGATCAAGAATAACGATCATGTCCTGTTTCATAATATGCTTCTCCTTTATGTATGTTATTATAACTAACTGCTACTCTTATTATAACGTTTTACTTACAAAAAATCATTAAAAAATTAGATCCTTTTACATTTTTCTCTTTATATTAAAAACAGACCAGTACATATCTGATCCATATGCCCTGATCTGCTTTCCATACTTTATTTCTGGTAAATATAATTTGTATATTTCGGATCCTCCATATTTGATCCATCAATCCATGCCGGCTCCAGAAGTTCAGTTCCTGTTTTTGGATCTGTTACAGGGTCTGTAGCTTTTGCCGCTGACAAAATGGTCTGATAGCCCATTTCATAAGGATCCTGGGAAACAATCCCATATTCTCTTCCATCCTTTACTGCCGCCTGCTGTTTCGTAGTGGCATCCACTCCGATCATGACCGGCAGACTTTCATCCGTCTGTTCCAGAGAAAGATACAGATCAGACATATCCGCATTTGTGCAATAAACCCCTGCTGCATCCGGATGCTCTGTCAGCGCTTCCTGCATGGCAAGGTTCATGTCTTCAACCTGATCCGAATATATCTCCTCCGCTATTTCCATCTCCGTATATTCGGCAATAGCATTTTTAAAACCATTCACTCGTTTCTGATTGCTTTCTGTTTTTCCCTGAGCGGCAAAAATAAGGATTTTTCCCTGCTGTTCCAGAGCTTCTGCCATTTTTTCACCGGCAATTTCTCCTACACGGTCATTGTCTGTACCATAAAATCCGGTGATCAGCTGATCATCACTGACATTGGAATCAAAAACAATCACAGGGATATCATTTTCTGCTGCTGTTTCAAGCTGAGCCTGACAGGAATTCATATCACTGGCAGAAAGACAGAGAACCGCCGGATTCTCCGCAATTACCGCATCCAGAGTATTCACCTGTTCTTCCACATTCAGCTCGTCATTTGCTCCCTCAAAGGTCATTTTAATCTGATCCTCTGCTTTAAATCCATAAGCTGTATTAATATCCTTAACTGCGGCATCCATTCCCTTATAAACCATATCCCAGAATTCACCGCTCACACATTTACTGACCACTGCAATTCTGCTTCCCGGCAGAACAGCTGCAGAAGTATCAATTCTGGATGTGTTGTTTTCTGTACTGTTTTCTTTTGTCTCGTCATCTGTCCGCACATCTGCATTAACTGCTTCTCCAAAGCCGCCGCCTTTGCCAATCACCCCTGCTGCCAGAATCATGCCTGTCAGAAGAGCTGCAGCTACTGGTGCTTTTTTCATTACCTTTCTCCTCTTTTCCTATGAATGTATGTGCTTCCACTCTTTTACTGATTTAGTCACCTTATCATATTTTACATTCTCCGTCCATACTTTTCATAGTTTTTTCATGATTTTGAGTAAAGTTTTACATTTCTCAAAACGGCTTTTCTTATAACTTAAATACTACTATGCCAGTCAAAACCTTTAAATGTTTCTCCCTGAGGATCTACACGAAAGTTCATTCTCTTCCCATTTACCGGATGATTAAAGCTTAAACAGCAGGAGCACAATCCTAAAGATAAACCGGATCTATCGTACGGATAATATTTTCTGTCCCCCACCAACGGTGTGCCGGCATGAGACATCTGTACGCGTATCTGATGGTGACGTCCGGTATCCAGTTTAATTTTTACCAGAAACCGGAATCCCGAGCATGTTCTTTTATCTTCTGTTTTTTCGAGAAATTTATAGGAGAGAACCGCTTTTTTTGCACCTTTCGTATTCGCCCCTGCTACACCGGACATATTCTTTTTTCCATCTTTCAGAAGATAATCCACCAAAATTCCCTCTTTTGCTGCCCCGCATTGATCCGTAACTGCCAAATATATTTTCCCAATATTCCCATCTGTCATCTGCCGGTTCAGGTTTGCTGCTGCTACAGGATTTTTTGCAAAAACAACTGCACCTTCTACCGGCTGATCCAGTCGATGAACCACTCCCAGCCAGGGAATTTTTCCAGCCATTTGAGATGCCAGATAGTTTTTCAGCGCACTTTCCATATCCATGCTTCCCATTCTTGAATTCTGAACTGCAAGACCCACCGGCTTATGGCAGACCAGAATTTCTTTATCTTCATAGAGAATACATTCTTCTATTTTTTTATTCCACATAAAAAAACTCTCCTTTATTATTTCTGTGGAGAGTATACCCTAAAAACTTACGGATAGCAAGAACGACGGCCATCACTTTTTACTACATTTTCAAAAATGATGACCGTCTTAACATTCTTCGTTATTCAATTTTTTTAATCCTCTTTTTTAAAGATTTTTATTTGTGTCTAATAGGAAATCGCTTTACACTCTGTGCATATATTTCCATATTCTATATTCAGTTTTTCCGTTCGGCATATATTTCTATATGTCCTACATATCTTATCTTATTTCCTGCTCATAAACGATATGATAAAGTATCATTCGATTTATTTAGAAAGTTTATAGATTTTAAAATTATAACTTACGAATTATAATTTTTTTATTTTTTTATAATATCTTTTGTGAGAAGATATTCTTCTGATGTAAAGTTTCAATTCATATATATCAACAATTGATATTTATATGGATTTCAAAGTATCTTTCCTGTTTGTCACTGAACTACCCAGAAGCTCTTCCTTCTGACGAAATTCTGAAACCGGAAGTTATACCTCTTCAGTAAATGTTTCTTTACACATTCCCAAAGCCCTTTATATCAGGTTCGTGACAGTTATTCAATACGAAAAATTGATTCTATATACCTGAAGTACGTTTTCCCTCTTCATATCATTTTTTATGAAGTTCCGTTCACCGGAATTATCATTTTTATCTATATCTTATATTATTTTTTAGATTAAGTTTACTGAAGTAATTCTTTGAAATTCGTATCTTCCGGATCACTGTTCAGATTGACATCTGAAAAATTCACCTCATGGATTTCCATTTCGCCAAATACTTAATCCTGAAACTTATCTTTATAAATCAAATAAGAATATATTTTAATGATTTTCTTCTTAATTGATATGACTGTCAGGGATTTACATTACAGTCTTTATGTACCA
>UQLX01000060.1 GCA_900541985.1 uncultured Blautia sp.
ACTCCTGGGGACTGATGGGGTGTCAGGGACAGCCCTGGTGCTGTACCTACCAGTTTTGGCTGGAAGCAACGATTTTTGGGGTGGAGATGGCGCTGGAGCATTTTTGTATGACCCGCGAAAGTTATACGGCGTATCATTGCTTTTCCACTTATCAGGCCTTTGAAAGACAGGGGAGGACTTCCTCCCGACCCCAGGTGGGAGCGCTTATCGTTTTTACTTATGAGCATATTGGACGTGTGACCGTAGTGAAAAATGGACGAGTGTACACGAACGAGGGAAATACTTCCGCCATGTACGGTGACAGCAACGGCGGCACAGTTAAGGAAAAAAGCTACGATCTGAACGATCCAAATATTAAGGGTTACTGCCTGATCGATTATGGTGAAGAGGAGAATCTGCCTGAAACAGAATCATCCTTTGCACAGATAAAACAGGCTGCGCTGGTGATATGGAAGGACATTCTCAACCGCTTATATGGAAAGAATTTATCTTTGACAGGCACAAGATTTGGAGAAGAGTGTCAGGAAGCAGCCGGGAGCGTTCTTATCCGCTATGGAGATGAGGGAACTCTGGTGGTTTTGGCAGAAGGATTTTTGGCAGAGCAGAGATTTTATCATGGAGTAATTGATGGGATGTTTGGGGATGGGATGCTTAAGGCAGTCCGACGGTTCCAGGACTGCAACGGACTGGAAGTGGACGGAGTGATTGGAAGGGATACCTGGGGAGCGCTGTTTGGAAATTGAAAGAAAGTATGGATTGTGATGTTCTGTTGTAGTAAAAAACTAGAAGGAATTTCCCTTCATTCCAGTTTATTGGACATCTCTTGTGGTATAATATATACAAACAAATGTTTGCAACATTTTGATTAATACTTTTATAAAATAAAAGGAAAATGGGATATATAACTATGAAAAAGGAATTTAACAAACAGAGATTTGAGATAGGTCAGAGGATCCGGAAGCTGAGGAAGCGCAGGGATTTTTGTCAGGAGGAGCTTGCCCAGGAAATGGAAGTGTCTCTATCTACAGTTTCCCGGATTGAGAACGGCACAACCAGAATAGATGCAGAATTTTTGCTGCAGCTTTCCAGAGTGTTGGATGTTTCAGTGGATGTGATCTTGGGGATTGCTTCAGGGGAAAAGGTTTAGACTGATATTGACAAATTTTTTGGCCTTTCTCTGTATCGTGAGAAGTTCGGTCAGAGTTACACCTATGACGACAAAAACAATATGATCTCCGCAGTGGACGCACAGAAGAATGCCATGAAGTTTGAGTATAACAGTGGTAGCAATCTGACCGGAATCACGGATACCAAGGGAAATAAATTCAAATATGGGTATGACATGAATCACAATGTAACAAAAGGAACCCTGCCCGCAGCCCCGGTGAAGGAGGAAAAAGGAACCTATGCTTCCGGCTGGAAGGATCAGCTTATAAACTGGAACGGTACAGCCATGACTTATGACACCATCGGAAATATGATTACCAGGGGAAATATTACCTACAGCTGGACATTGGGAAGGAAGCTTTCCGGAGTAAACAACGGCAAAAAGATCCAGTATTTCTACGACCATACAGGTTCCAGAACAAAAAAAATCGTAGATGGAGCAGTTACAGAATACTGCATGGCAGGCGACCTTCTGATGTCCGAGACCACCAACGGACAGACTTTGTGGTTTACCTATGATTCCAATGCAAATCTGTTCTCCATGGTAACCGGAGGCAAACATTACTTCTATCAGAGGAATCTTCAGAATGACGTGATCGCCCTTGTTGACGAGGCCGGAGATACCGTAGTAAACTATACTTATAACAGTTGGGGAAAAGTCCTGAGCATCACCGGAAGCAGGAAAGACACCATAGGTCATTTGAATCCCTTCCGCTACAGAAGCTACTATTACGACAAAGAGACGGGAATGTATTACCTGAAGAACAGGTACTATGATCCGGAGATTAGAAGGTTTATATCTTCCGATGCGGTGACAACACTGGCAGCATCTACAGAAATCCTTCATAACAGGAATCTATATACCTATTGTAATCAGAATCCGATTACAAGATGTGATAGTAATGGGAATTTCTGGACAGCTGTTGCGGGAGGTCTGGGCTTTATAATATCGTTGGGCGTACAGACTATCATGGAAGGAGAATTTAATTGGAAAATAGCTGGAAAGGCGGCGCTTGATGGAATCTCTATGGCAGTTGGTGCCAGTACAGTTAATACTATAGGACAGGTTGTGACAAATGTAGCGACAACTGTTGCAAGTGGTGTTCTGGATGGAGATGATGGAACAGAAATAGCAATGCAGGCTGTTGCCAGTGGGTTTCTTGCTAGCGGTATTATTCCATGGGTTGGAGGTTCAGGTGCTGATTTTGATGGTAATAGAAAGTTTTGGAAGGATTCGATAATACAAAATAAAGATAAAAGTTTAAGTAGCAGGATATTTTTAAATGGTGCTATGAGAGACTGGTATGTTGAGACAACCAAAAAAGATTTGATTGCATCGGGTATATCATCAGTAGTTGGAACAGGTGTATCGACCGGAGTTTCATTTTTATATACCCAAACTAGAGGACGCCATATAGGTTCAGGCATGGAGTACAGACCAGGTAAAAAGCCCAGATATTTTGATATTTATGATAGAAATGGTGTCTTATATTATGACTATCATTATTAATAGTATATAATCGTTACTAATATGAATTACTCGGGAAGAGTGTAGAAACAATATTTACTCTTCCCGGATGAAACTAGAAATATACAGATGAATGTACTGAGCGCGTCGTGGAGAGTATTGAGAAATAAAAAATTAACAACCATTATGGAGGAAAGTGAGTGAAGTCTGTAGTAAAGCGCAGAAAAAAGGTGAAGCATTATAAAATGGTTATTAGGGATGTTGTTGATACTTTAAAGGAATATATTATATTTTTTTTGATGCTTGTGCTTTTACTTGTATTCTATGTAATGCGGGGGAGTTGGGGAGGCCATCTGGGACTTTTTTTGGATGTGTTTTTTTTACCTGTGGTATTGGTTGGTAATTGGGGGTATGCATTTCGTATGTCACAGGCCAATGAGTTTGGACTTGCCAGGTATAAAGCATCATGGGTCGCCCTGCGGGAGGATTCGTCAAATCCTTTGTATGTAAAAGGATGTTTTCGGAAGAATTATAAAAGGAATCCTAATAGCAAAATGGCAAAGCTGAAAGGTTATTATTTTTGCCAGATTATTACAATGATTCAAATGCCTGTAATGATAATAAGGAGTATATATATTATTGTTACTTTTACCAGATTGGAAAATGTGGGAAGGTATTATTTTGTTATATGGCCTGATCTTATGATTTTTTCCTCATTAGTGATTACCAGGGTTTTGTGGTTGGCATTTAATATATACTATAATGGAATTATTAACGCTGAGAGAAAAAAGAACCAGGGTGCATTTTTTAAAGAAAAAGCAATGTGCAGAAAATGTCTCCGTAATAATAATTATGAAACATTTTTTTATAAAAGATTTTCAGAATATTCTAAAATGTTTAATGAAACTGAGACGGCGTTTCAAGAAAAGTTTCATGGAATGGAATATTTGCTATTAGGAACAGATGGGAATATGGGTGATAACATAAAACTGGATGCAGCAGAAGACCGCGAAAATAACAATCTACAAATACTTGTTCAAATGTACCAGCGCCGTTTAAAAAAAGAGCACATTGAAATAATGAACCAGTTTGTCCGTAAAGAAGTTTGCTATGCTTCCAAAAGAACTTTGCCATTAGGATTTCCCTATGTAACATATTTTATTTATGTGGAAGAAAAATCTCAAGTTTTTGAAGAGATATTCTGCGGTGAGATCCGCCAGCGCAACAATTTTTTTGCCCTTCCTGTCGGGGTGGTTTTAAAAGAAGAAAAAATGTATATTCCCGGAATGCAGAAGGGGTTTGGCTATGAGGAATATGACAGAATGAAAGAAAATATTTTCGAGATTCTATCACAAAGAGACCCCGATAAAGACAGAATCCTGCTGCCTTGTGGCTGGACACATACATATAGAAAGTAATATAGGAAAACAGGATAAATATGGAGGAGGATTGTATGTGGTACGAGATTTCTTCAGAAAGAGAAATGAATGATTTTATGAAAAAAATAAATTTTTTTCATGACTGTTGTATTAAAGAATTGAAATACTCAAGTGGGGCATATGTAAACGATAGATATGAAATGTATCCGGTAAACGATAAGAGAATATTAAATGTGGTATTTCAATGCCAAAGTGAAAGAAATAGTATGTCTGAAATGGAATTTCAAGGTTTAAAATATCTAAAATTATTACCGTTAGATGAAACGTATACATGTGAAATACTTGATGCCACTATGTTTATGAAAAACGAATTGATTTATTGGTGTGACTGTGGAGGATTATCAGAAGCAGATTTAGATGACTATATGGGAACAATACTTTGTGCTAAAAAATTGAGGTGGAGACCAATTATTAACCATATGGGAGATCGAGAGTTTTATATAAAAAAAGTTTAAGATATTTGTACTAAGGAGGCGGTATACCCTGCCGCTTCCTTTTCTATACCCTTTTTTAAGAAGAATTCACAGAAAACGGAGGAAAATCAGAATGAAATACAAGATTTTTACAGCCCTGGCTCTTGCCGGAAGCGC
>UQLX01000061.1 GCA_900541985.1 uncultured Blautia sp.
GATAAACGCTGAAGGCATCTAAGCGTGAAGCCCCCCTCAAGATGAGATATCCCATTCGAAAGAAGTAAGACCCCTTGAAGACGACGAGGTAGATAGGGCAGGGGTGGAAGTGCGGTAACGTATGGAGCTGACTGCTACTAATAGGTCGAGGGCTTGACCAAAAAGCTTGGTCACACGATTCCAAATGTCAACATGTATGTAGTTTTGAAAGTGCAATAAAGAAAAGCAGCTGAGAAGCTGTTTTTTTTGTATATAAATTAAAATTCAAAGGGGAAGATCATTATGCCGAAAATAAATCGTGACCATATGTTAGAGATTACCCGCCGCATGACGCCGTCTCGTACGGCAATGACACGGATTGCAGGCTGTTATATGGATGATGAGGGATTTGTAGACGGAACGTTTAATATAAATTTCCTGAAACTGTCAGCATCAGAGAAGAGCCGGAATTTAGCAATCGCTAAAACGATTCCTTTTGCAGAAACAAATACAAAATTAAAACGATATGTATTTAGTGAGGAATCATCCGCTTCAATAAGGCAACTATTGTTGGGCTTAAAGACCTGTGCTCTAAAAAATGATGCTCTTTTGGATACCTTTTATGAAGTATCAGCGGAAAAGTATCATTCATCTCACAGTTATGGTATTTTTTTCTTTCACGGTACTTATGATATTCCGATAAAAGGCACAGACAAATCAAGTCTTTGGGATTCTGAGGAAGTATATGAATATTTAATCTGTGCCTATTGCCCGGTGACAGGAGATTACGAACCGGGAGAACCGGAATTTGGATTTATTTTTCCGGCTTTTTGTGAACGTACAGAGGATCCGGACTATATTGATATTTTTGAAAAAAATCCGCAAAGACCTCATCTGGATATGTATCAGCTTCTGGGGATAAAAAATAAAAAGAATTAAAATTTGATAAAATTCCTTGCACTTTCTTGCAGATTTGTCATAATGAAATTAAAGAAAAAAGAAGGGAGTGATTGCCGATGGACCTTCAATTATCGGATGAAGTCTCACAGGCATATTTAGCAGAGGTTGAGGACATTCTTCAGAATAAAGAGTTTCTTTCCCTCAGTCTCTATGAGCATCATCAGTGGACCACAAGGTTAATGCATAGCGTTAATGTTTCCTATATTTCATGGAAACTTGCGAAGAAATTTGGATGTGATGCAAGAGTGGCTGCAAGAGCAGGTCTTTTGCATGATTTCTGTCCTTATGATTTTCGTAAGAAGACACCAACGGGAGAGCATCAGGCATTCTACCATCCCAAAGCTGCAGCTGAAAACAGTGTAAGGACTTTTGATATCGGCGAAAAGGAATGGAATGCTATTGTGTCACATATGTTTCCACTGGGACCGATTCCTAAAAACAAAGAAGCATGGATCATCAGTATGGCTGATAAGATTTGTGCTACCGTAGAAGGATGCCATATTGCGATTGCACTGGCAAGGCGTAATCGGGTAGTGGTAACATCTGCATCTGCATAAAAACAGAGCCTGCTGTATGGAGTTTTTTCATACGGCAGGCTTTCGCTGTGTAAAAAATATCGGAGAAAGCTTCTGCACAGGAGACAACCAGAAGAAATAAGAGGTAATCACATGAAAAAATTTACAACAAAAGAAATATTTTCCATCCCTAATATTATGGGATATTTCAGGATACTTTTAATTCCAGTATTTTGTTATCTTTATATGACAGCAAAAACAGAAAAAGATTTTCTGTATGCGGCTCTGGTGGTGCTGCTTTCCAGCCTTACGGATTTGTTTGATGGAAAGATTGCAAGACATTTTCATATGGTAACAGACCTGGGGAAAGCATTAGATCCTATTGCAGATAAGCTGACACATGGAGCCCTGGCACTTTGCCTTGCCACACGTTATCCTCTTATGTGGGGGCTGATCCTTCTTCTTGTCATAAAGGAAGGATATATGGGAATCATGGGATTGATTTTTCTGAAAAAAGGAAAAATGCTGAATGGAGCCATGTGGTTCGGCAAGGTCTGCACAGCAGTGTTGTTTGTGGGAATGTTGATTCTGTTTCTGTTCCCGTCGCTTTCCATGTCAGTTGTAAATGGGATCATTGTGGTGATGATGGTGGTAATGGCAGCCGCATTGTGTATGTACATACCTGTTTTTCGTAGAATGAAAGAAGAATGAATTTTTTAGAAAACAAGTTGATAAGTGGAAGAATCAAAAAAGCTCTCTTTATGAGAGCTTATCTTTTGTGTATTGAGACAATTGTCTTTTCTCTGGGAAGCTGCCTGAATTCAGCTTTTTCCAACTTGGTATATACTAAGGATACCATAAATATCTTCTGTTGACAAATATAATTTTACAAAAAATGATTATTAATTATTTTCGAACAGCATTATCATAAAAACGGAAATAATCCGGGCGGTGACGGGACTGGGTGTATTCAAACATAACCCCGCTGCTGTTAAAGGTCTGACTGCTGACAACAGCCATGCAGTTGTAATCTTTTGCGTTAAGCTCCAGATATTTTTCGTCAATTTCTGTGATCTTTTCGACAGTTATGATTCTTTTACTGTTTACGATGGTCATGTTTAATTCATTTTCCAAATAGTTATAAATAGAATTTTCAGAGATTTCTCTGGTAAGGCCAGGCACAGCTTCTTTCAGGAAATAATTATGGTTCAGGATCAGTGGCTGGTCATCCAGATAGTGGAGACGCTGAATATAATAAATTTCAGCATTTTCTGAGAAACCAGTTTTCAGAGCCAGATTTTTGTCCACACGGAACTCTGTAAAAAGAAGAACCAGGGTATTCGGTTTACGTCCGTTTCGTATTGCAGACTCTCGAAAACTTTCAACTTCTCCAAGTGTGAAAGCAGTCTGTTCAGCCGGACGATAGATATTTCGTACACCTTTTCCCTGAATAGTCTGTACATACCCATCAGTGACCAGAAGTCCAACAGCTCTGCGCAAGGTATTTCTGGAACAATTGTAGGTCTGGATCAGAGTATTTTCAGAAGGCAGCAATTCCTGGTAGGAAAAGAAGTTATTTTCTATTTTTTCTTTCAGATCTCTATAGATATTTTCATAAATGGATTTCGGCATAATTCCCCCAAGGATATTTTTAGTATCGAACCTTTGTTTTTATTATAAAAGGAAAGAAAAGAAAAGTCAATATCTTGTTTAAACAAATATGAGAAAAGCACTTGACATGTTTAAATAAGTGTGATATAACAGAATTGACAAATATGTTTAAACAAGCTGGAGGGCGGAGCCGGATTTGAATAACTGATCCAGGAGGGAGAAAAAGTCTGTGCAGGAACACCGCTGCTCCGGTTTGACAGGAGAAAAATATGACAGATTTTAATCATAAAACAGTATATCAGATTTATCCGAAATCTTTTTGCGATAAAAATGGAGACGGATTTGGAGATATCCGTGGAGTCGTAGAGAAACTGAATTATCTTCAGGAACTTGGTGTAGATTATCTGTGGCTGACCCCGTTTTTTATCTCACCACAGAGAGACAATGGTTATGATGTAGCTGATTATCGGAACATTGATCCAAAATTCGGAACAATGGAGGATGTGGAGGAGCTGATTGCCCAGAGCGCTCAACGTGGAATGGGAATTATGCTGGATATGGTGTTCAACCATACCTCTACAGAGCATGAATGGTTCCGTAAAGCTCTTGCAGGAGACAAAAAATATCAGGATTACTATATTTTTAAAGAAGGGGATCCGGATAAATTTTCTACAAACTGGCAGTCAAAATTTGGCGGTCCTGCATGGGAATATGTTCCGGATCTGAAAAAATGGTATCTTCATCTTTTTGACGTTACACAGGCAGATCTTAACTGGGACAATCCGGAGGTCAGAGAGGAATTAAAGGAGATCATTTGTTTCTCCTTAATCCGTGGAGTTTAATTATTATTTCATGCTGCAATCACTTTGTTTATGGGGTCTGTCGATACGTTTAAAAAGATTAACAATATCACCCATTTGGTGATGTTTTC
>UQLX01000062.1 GCA_900541985.1 uncultured Blautia sp.
TAAGTTGAACAGGGTGTGCCACTGGTCAAAATATCAGCTTTGTTAGGACACAGTTCTGTAAATACCACTTTTGAATATTATTGCGATGTAATGGACGAAAATGAAAATATTATCTGTTTTATGAATGAGAAATATTCGGCATAGGGAAAAAGACTGTTAGGTATTGGCGTTCCAGTAACATTTGCTGAGAACGCCATAATTTTATATAGAAACAATTTTTAATTTGGAAAGGGGAGTTCAGAATGGGTCATAATTTACATACACAGCAGTATGTGGAGTGGAAAGTTTACAATGTAACTTCTATCAAAAATAAGTATGGATTCCGAGTAAAACTGATTTTTCAAGATGGTAGTGGTGTTACACAGCAAAAGAGTGGCTTTACATCAAAAAAGGCTGCGGAGCAGGCTCGTACAGAGATTATAGGTCAGCTCTATTCAAACACTTATGTTGTATACGATAATGTAACTGTGGAGCACTTTCTGGAATTTTGGTTAGAAGATGTTATGCGTCCTGAAATGACAGATTCCTCTTACGTTGCTTACCGAAATGCGATTGTGAAACATATCAATCCGCATTTAGGAAATACGAAGCTGATAAAGCTGAGTAGAGGTAATGTGCAACAGCTTTATAATAAGGAATTTCAAATTTCGGAATCTGTTGCGAAACTGGTAAAGACAATAATGAATACATCAATGGCATACGCTCTGGACAAGAAGATGATTTCTGTCAATCCGGCAGAAGGTGTTGATTTGCCGAAGCAAAAAAAGAAAACAGAATTTAGAACACGCCATATAGATGAGCAAAAGACATTAAATCTAAAGCAGGTCGAAATTCTTATAGAAGCTGCCAAGGAGACACCGATTTATTTGCAGGTAATGTTTGCTGTACTTATGGGTTTACGCCGCAGCGAAATAATTGGTGTAAAATATTCAGATATAGATTACATCAACAGAACTCTTCATGTAGAGCGTCAGTTAGGAAAAGTACCAATGAGTAAAAAAGAGGATTTTAAGCCAAAGACCTATACAAAGCAGGAAATTGATGTAAAAACAGAATCCAGTAATAGAGTGATTCCGATACCAGATATTCTATTTGAAGCTATTATGGAAGAAAGGCAGAAATACGAGAAGAACCGAAAGAGAAGAATCAATGATAAAACGAATCCATTTTTCGATGGAAATTATATTTGTTGCTCTACATACGGTAAGCCACGAAGCAAGGATTTTCATTGGAAATATTTCAAGCAAATATTACAGGAGAATGATTTGCCTGACATTCGTTGGCATGATTTGAGAGCCACATACTGTACGATCTTACTGAAGAATGACTTCAATCCGAAAGCAGTGTCCAAGCTGATGGGACATGCAAAGGAAATCATTACGATTGATGTGTATGGAGATAAGCAGGAAATTATTGAGGATTGCCTTGAAGTTCTTGAACCATTTATTGATGAAGTGATTCCAGAGGAAGAAGAGGAGTTTGATTTGTCAGCTATGGATTATATGGATTCCGTGGCTTTAGAGCTGGCAATATAAATTGTGAAATTTTTGTGTGAGACATATAGAGGTACTTGTGACCTCTATATTTTTTGTGCTGATTGTGGTATACTATCATCGTGTGCCTTGATGAATCGTCCAAGCAGTTTCGGGGTGTGTTGATTTGTGTTACATAGTCGCAAAATTCAGTTTTGTGACCTAAATTCGTGTAAGAGCAAAAATTCAACACTCAACCGGATTTTTCGGGGGAAATTACACGAATAAATTTTAAAATTACACGAATTTGTGGCTGATAGTAATCATAACAAATGCGTGAAAAGAGGAGAAAAATCATGGATAAATTCATATTACACTCCGAATATAAACCAACTGGTGACCAGCCACAAGCGATTGAAGCTCTTGTAAAAGGGTTCAAAGAAGGCAATCAATGCCAGACTTTATTAGGAGTTACGGGCTCTGGTAAGACTTTTACCATGGCAAACGTCATTGAACAATTAAATAAACCAACACTCATAATCGCTCACAATAAAACCCTGGCAGCACAGCTCTACGGAGAATTCAAGGAGTTCTTCCCGGAGAATGCGGTGGAATATTTTGTGTCCTATTACGATTATTATCAGCCGGAGGCTTATGTCCCTTCCACCGACACCTATATTGCCAAGGATGCTTCTACCAACGATGAGATCGATAAACTGAGACTTTCTGCCACAGCTGCGCTCTGTGAACGCAGGGATGTGATTGTGGTTTCTTCGGTCTCCTGTATTTACGGTCTGGGAGCACCGCAGGAATTCTTTGATATGATGATTTCCCTGCGTCCGGGAATGGAAAAAGACAGAGACGAGGTGATACGTCAGTTGATCGATATCCAGTATACAAGAAATGAAATGGATTTTCACAGAGGTACCTTCCGGGTAAAGGGGGATGTGCTGGAGATTTTTCCCGCCAATGCGACTGACCGTGCCATGCGGGTTGAGTTTTTTGGTGATGAGATCGAGCGAATTACAGAAATTGACGTGCTTACTGGTGAGATTAAAAATGAACAGAGCCATGCAGCTATTTTCCCGGCTTCACATTATGTTGTGCCTCAGGAGCAGATCAAAAAAGCTGCAGATGCAATTCTTGCAGAAATGAAAGAGCAGGTGGATTATTTTAAAAGTGAGGACAAGCTGATCGAAGCCCAGAGAATTGCAGAACGAACAAACTTTGATGTGGAAATGATGAAGGAAACCGGTTTTTGTTCCGGAATTGAAAACTATTCCCGACATCTGACAGGACTGGCTCCCGGACAGCCGCCGTATACCCTTATGGATTATTTTAAGGATGATTTTCTTCTTATTATTGATGAGTCCCATAAAACAGTATCACAGGTAGGCGGAATGTATGCCGGAGATCAGAGCAGAAAACAGACACTGGTGGATTATGGTTTCCGTCTGCCCTCTGCCAAGGATAACCGACCTTTGAGTTTTGAGGAATTTGAGGGAAAACTGGATCAGGTGATGTTTGTTTCTGCTACTCCGGGAGTTTATGAGGCAGAGCATGAACTGCTTCGGGCAGAACAGATCATCCGTCCCACGGGGCTCCTTGATCCGAAGGTGGAGGTACGTCCGGTGGAAGGTCAGATCGATGACCTGATAGGAGAGGTAAATAAAGAAGTTGAAAAGGGACATAAGATCCTGATCACTACGCTGACGAAGAGAATGGCGGAGGATCTGTCTGCCTATATGAAAGATGTGGGAATCCGCGTACGCTATCTTCACTCAGATATCGATACGCTGGAACGGGCGGAGATCATCCGGGATATGCGCCTGGATGTGTTTGACGTGCTGGTGGGCATCAACCTTTTGAGAGAAGGTCTGGATATTCCCGAGATTACTCTTGTGGCGATTCTGGATGCCGATAAGGAGGGATTTCTGCGTTCGGAGGTTTCTCTGATCCAGACCATTGGACGAGCTGCCAGAAACAGCGAGGGTCATGTGATCATGTATGCGGATGTGATGACAGATTCCATGAAAAATGCGATCCGGGAGACAGAGCGCCGCCGTGCGATCCAGGAAGCGTATAACAAAGAACATGGAATTACGCCTACCACTGTTAAAAAAGCCGTCCGCGATCTGATCACAGTATCCAAAGCAGTTGCAGAAACAGAAGTGAAGCTGAAAAAGGATCCGGAATCCATGAGCCGTAAAGAATTGATGAAGCTGATCGCGCAGGTCGAGAAACAAATGCGCGCTGCGGCTGCGGATCTGAATTTCGAGCAGGCGGCAGAGCTGAGGGACAAGATGCTGGAACTGAAGAAAAACCTTCAGGAACAGGATGCCTGACTGCAGAACAAAACCCTGCATTGTGAACTTCCTGAAAAATTAACTCTCGTATGTTCATGAAGAAGGTAGAAAGTGC
>UQLX01000063.1 GCA_900541985.1 uncultured Blautia sp.
ATAAGATCAATTTTTTTCAATTCTCTGTCTTGCACAACAATTGGTCACTGAACCCGAAGGGGTTCTGAACAGTTACCACTATTTTTAAAACTTCTTTTTTGACCTGTTCATAGCTGCTTTTTGATATACCGGAACAATTTTACCAAATCCTCAGCAAAGGTTTACTTTTCCAAGATATGGCTACAATATAAAAAACAAATATGCTATAATGATTTATCAGAAAGAATTGTTTAATAAAGTAATAGAAAGGCTGTTTATATGAAAAGTAAAAAGATAAAAGGGATCCGGCGGATGCTCTGCGGGTTCTTATGTACCGTCATGGTACTTACACCCTCATCCTCTGTATTTGCAGCATATGATGAAACAGGAGCTCCCATTGTTACCGCAACGCCTACACCTGTCCCTCATACAGAATATTATGAACAGGCTCCTGATACAGACAGCATCCAGAACTGGCCTCAGGGACCTAAGATCGAAGGAGAGTCTGCGATCCTTATGGACATGATCACAGGAACGGTCCTGTATTCCAAAAATGCCGACAAGGTTCAGTACCCTGCCAGCATTACCAAGATCATGACTGCACTTCTGGCTGCAGAAAATCTGGACATGAAAGGCAAACTTGTAATGTCAGAATCTGCCGCCCACGGTATCACTGTCAGCGACAGCTCCAGCATCTATGCCGATACCGGGGAAGAGCTTACCATGGAGCAGGCCATGATGGCTGTCATGCTTCAGTCCGCCAATGAGATGACCCTTGCTCTTGCAGAAGAAACCTCCGGATCTGTCAAAAAATTTGTAGAGCTGATGAATCAGAGAGCCAGACAGATCGGATGCACAGGAACCCATTTCAACAATCCTCACGGGCTTCCTGATGAGCTTCACTATACAACGGCAAAGGACATGGCAAAGATAGCCCGGGCAGCCTGGTTCAATCCTACCTTCCGGAAATATGCCACCACTACTTATTACGAAATCCCACCCACAAATAAATTTGCTGAAACCCGTTATCTGTTGAACCATCACAAAATGATGAAGGGCAGCACTTACGCTTATGAGGGTGTTCTGGGAGGAAAAACCGGATATACAGAGGCTGCGGGAAATACGCTTGTAACTTACGCACGAAGAGATAACAAACACCTTGTTGCAGTCGTTATGAAATCCATCAATGGCGCTTATGCCGATACAGCAGCCCTTCTGGATTACGGATTTAATAATTTTACACGTACTGCGATAAAAACAGAGCCGGCTGAAATTTCCCTTTCCTGCCTTCCGGCAGAGAAATATATCCTCCGGGATTACAAAAATTCTGTTTTGTTTTACCGTACACAGATCCCTTCGGTTACCGTCCCCAATGGAACAGACATAAACACACTGTCCCGTAGATCTGTTATGAAAAAAAATTCTGCAGGTCTTCCCATTATGGAAATCACCTACAGCTTAAACGGTCAGCAGACCGGATACGCAAGGTATTATCAAAAAACCCTGTTATCTGATCTGCTCCTCTGAGTACCTCTTCATCCTGCGTTTTTTGCGGAGAGAATCCCGCTTCCGGCGGAGTTCCTCCACTTTTTCTTCACTTACAGGTTTCAGTGTTTTTACTGCATAAAAGGTATCGTCATCCGTTCTGCGAATACGAACCTTTCCTTTGATATAGCCATGCTCCTGACACTGAGAAATACTTTCATACATTCTGGAATTATTCAAAAACCATCTCAGGCGTCTTTTGGCAGGCAGATGACAGACCGGACATCTGGTACTTGCAACCTCCCGGTCCTTTATGACTTTTTCTCTGTCATAAAACTCTCTTGAAATATACTTGTCATAGGTCGGATAAGAAATATAAAGCTCTGCTTTTTTGTTTCCGGGCGGCTGATAGGTATCCACAGAATAATACGGAAGGATCTCCGTCTGTTTCAGTTCTGCAAAAACCTCTGCAGTGTATTCTGCATCCTCAAGAGCTCTGTGAAAATCCTTTTCTTTCCTGATTCCCATACAGTCAATGGCATATTCCAGACTTCTTCTGAGCTTAATGTTTTCATGGAACCAGCTGAAAAGCTTCTGTACATCATAATATTTCACCGGTCCTGAGAGCATCTCCAGAAGACCGTAATATCTCATATTTCTCTGAAGTTCCATCAGATCCTGCATTCCCCAGGTACAGAAAATAAATTCCTCCCCGCACCAGTCCAGAAATTCCCTGACTGCCTGTGGAAAGGGAATCCCGCTCATAAGGTCTTTATAATCCACATGGATCACATCATGGATGCTGTCATGGATCCAGTGATAAACCTGCGGCTTCACCAGCGTCTGAAATTCACTGAGCTTTTTCCTGTTTTCATCCAGCTTGACCGCTCCGATCTCTATGATCTCAAAAGGAATCTGTTCATTGGAACCGATCTTGCCCCCGGGGCTCTGGTTCCACTCCAGATCAAATACAATATAATTCATATATCTGCATCCTTTACTTCTTTCCGTGCGGCAGCTCATATAAAGAAATGATCAGTTCCTCCTGAAACTTTTCTTTATCCACGTCTGTAAGCACATAAACATTCGTTTCCTGCTCCTCATTTTTCCACCAGCGGAAACCTCCGAAAACTGCTCCTCTGGACGCACCGTCAGAACAGTCTACCGTAAGGATCTTGTGTCCTCCCTCAAAAAGCTCCGGACGGAGAAGATACATCACCGGAACCGCAGCTTGAATACTTACTTCTCCCCGGTATTTTTCCATTGTATTTTCCAGAGAAAAGCCCAGAATATCCCCACACAGCCTTGCGGCAGGGCTTCCTGACTGACAAAGCTTCAGAATCTGATTTCGGGACAGGGTACACTTTTCTGTCACATCCAGCCCGCACATAACAAGCGGTATCCTTTCATGAAAAAGCATGGAAGCCGCTTCCGGATCTCTGTAAAAATTAGACTCTGCCGCTGCTGTTCTGTTCCCTCCGGAAAGAGATCCTCCCATAAATACAACTTCCCGGATCCTTTTTTTTATATCCGGAAAAACACGAAAAAGAAGAGCCGGATCTGTAAGAGCGCCTGTTGTCACAAACGTTACCTTTTCTTCTTCCGGAAGCTTCTGCAACATTCTGTACAGCCAGAGAATTCCATTCTCCTGCTCTGCCTGTTTTTTTGATTTTGGAAGAATACTGCTTTCTGTCCCTTTATTTTCTGTTTGATAAACCGCATCTCTGAGAACCGGAACAGCGCATCCTTTTATCACCGGTACATCCATTCCAAAAGACTCTGTCAGCTCCAGTATCTTTTCGATCACTGTATCCGGCTCCTGATCTCCCCCGGTTGTAATGACTGCCAAAATATCCAGTTCCCTCTGGTGCGCTGCTGTAAGAGCCAGCATTACCGCATCATCGCTGCCTGCAGCGCAATCAATAATGACTTTTCTTTTATTCATATTTTTCACCGTTTTCCACATGTTTTATCCATCTCCGACATGTTTTCCACATCATCCCCGGAACTTATGTGTTTAAGTATAACCTGAATCCGTGAAGTTCATCCTTTTTTGCAACCAGCTCTCAAAACAGAACTGGT
>UQLX01000064.1 GCA_900541985.1 uncultured Blautia sp.
ACTTGCTGAATGTATCAAAGTCTACCATTTCCTCAAACAAAGGCTCAATCTTTACTTTAGAAAAATCAATCTTTTCAGACTCAGTTTTTACATTTTTTTCAGGTGCTTCAGAAGCTGTATTATTTACATCATTTTTCTTATTTACACCATCTAATGACTTCATTGTCGGGAACAGAAGAACGTCTCTGATCGCCTGGCTGTCTGTCAGAAGCATACACATACGGTCAATGCCAAAGCCGATACCACCTGTAGGCGGCATACCAAGCTCCAGAGCATGCATAAAGTCTTCGTCTGTTGTATTTGCTTCCTCATCTCCCTGAGCAAGAAGCTCTTCCTGAGCTTTAAAGCGCTCACGCTGGTCGATCGGGTCGTTCAGCTCGGAATAAGCATTTGCCATTTCCCAGCCGTTCATAAAGAACTCAAAACGTTCTACATAATCCGGGTTGTCCGGTTTCTTCTTGGTAAGAGGAGAAATCTCAACCGGATGATCCATAACAAAAGTAGGCTGGATCAGATGATCTTCCACAAATTCCTCAAAGAAGAGGTTCAGGATATCACCTTTTTTGTGGCGTTCCTCATATGCAACATGATGCTCGTCTGCAGCCGCTCTTGCCTCTTCCAGTGTATGGATCTCGTTGAAATCCACGCCGGAATACTTCTTAACTGCGTCAAGCATAGTGATTCGCTCAAAAGGCTTGCCCAGATCCATCTCAATACCATTGTATACGATCTTTGTTGTTCCAAGAACAGTCTGAGCTACATAACGATAAAGATTTTCTGTCAGATCCATCATGCCGTGATAATCTGTATATGCCTGGTAAAGCTCCATCAATGTAAATTCCGGATTATGACGGGTATCAAGACCCTCATTACGGAATACACGACCGATTTCATATACCTTCTCAAGTCCGCCTACGATCAGACGTTTCAGATAAAGCTCCAGCGAAATACGAAGCTTCAGATCTTCGTCAAGGGCGTTAAAATGTGTTTCAAACGGTCTTGCCGCCGCACCGCCTGCATTGGAAACCAGCATCGGAGTTTCTACCTCCATAAAGCCCTCTCCTGCCAGATAGGTACGGATCGCACTGAGAATTTTAGAACGTTTGATAAAGGTATCCTTTACTTCCGGATTCATAATAAGGTCTACATATCTCTGACGATAACGGAGATCTGTGTTTGTCAGACCATGGAATTTTTCCGGAAGAATCTGGAGGCTCTTGGACAGCAGAGTCACTTCTGAAGCGTGAATAGAGATTTCTCCTGTTTTAGTGCGGAAAACTTCTCCTCTGATGCCGATCACATCACCTACGTCAAGTTTTTTGAAATCCTTATAAGCTTCCTCTCCCAGACTGTCTCTTGCCACATAGGACTGGATACTTCCTTCCAGATCCTGCACATGACAAAAAGAAGCTTTACCCATTACACGTTTGGACATCATTCGACCCGCTATTGTAACCGTCTGATTTTCAAGCTCTTCAAAATGATCTTTAATTTCCTGGCTATGATGTGTTACATCATATTTTACGATTTTGAACGGGTCTTTTCCGTTTGCCTGCAGATCTGCCAGCTTTTCCCGGCGGACCTTCAGCAACTGGTTCAGATCCTGCTCCTGCTGCTTCTTCTGTTCTGCCACTTTCGTGCCTCCTTGTTTTTGTAAATATTCTGAGGTTACGTCGTTCGTGCTCTCTTTCCTTCCTCTTATCTCCGAAATTTCCCTGCTTCGCAGGAACCGTCCTTGCGGACTTTCCATTTCGTCGATGTACGCTCGGGTGAAAGAGAATACTCACTTCGTTCGTGCTCTCTTTCCTTCCTCGCTACACGTTTCTCTGGATTTCAAGCACTTTGTATTTCATGATGCCTGCCGGCATCTCTACCTCTACTTCATCGCCTGTGTGTGCACCGATCAGTGCTTTTCCTACAGGAGATTCGTTGGAAATTTTACCTTCCAGACTGTTTGCTTCTGTAGAGCCTACGATCTTCAGCTCCATTTCTTCCTCAAATTCATAATCGTAGACCTTAACCTTGCAGCCAACGTTGATACGATCCAGGTCTACTTCATCCTCTACAACCACTTCTGCGTTTTTCAGGATTTTTTCGATTTCTTCGATACGTGCCTCGATGTCTCTCTGTTCATCCTTCGCTGCATCGTATTCAGCATTCTCAGAAAGATCTCCCTGCTCTCTGGCTTCTTTGATCTTTTCTGCCACTTCTTTTCTTTTTACTACCTTTAAATCATGCAGCTCTTCCTCTAATTTTTTAAGTCCTGCATAAGTTAGTAAGTTTTTCTTTTCTTCCATATTACCTTACTCCCTTTCAATATCTATAGTGCTATTGGACCTTGCTCCCAGATACATTTTACCGCCTGAATGGCAGTATTATTCTAGGATATTCACAATTCTAGTATTATACCCAAATCTTCCTTTATTGTCAAGCATAAACAGCCCGGGAGTTTGACAGTTGAATAATTAAAAATTACCTTGCAGGCCTTATAAAAC
>UQLX01000065.1 GCA_900541985.1 uncultured Blautia sp.
TAAAATCATAAGACCGATGGTTCGTATTTTATTTTCTGTCCTGATATGGTATACTAACACATGCAGAAGTTATTTTAAAATGGCTGACTCAGAAAGGAAAATTTTATGGCATTTATCAGTGTTTTTAATGTGCTTGGACCGGAAATGATCGGTCCTTCCAGTTCGCATACAGCCGGAGCATGCTCCATTGCACTTCTGGCGCAGCAGATGGCTGACAGTCCCATTACAGACGTAGAATTTACATTATATAATTCTTTTGCCCAGACATATAAGGGGCATGGAACAGATCTCGCCCTTCTTGGCGGGGTCATGGGATTTTCCACCGATGACAGAAGGATTCCCAATGCCTTTTCCATTGCCAGGGAACGAGGTATTTCCTACAAATTTATCGAGGCAGATCCGGATCCGGATATCCATCCCAACACCGTAGATATCCATATCACCTGTTCCAAAGGACGTTCCTATACAGTACGGGGAGAATCTCTTGGAGGCGGCAAAATGCGGATCAGCAGGATCAACCATATTGATGTGGATTTTTCCGGGGAATACAGCACGCTGATTATCGTTCATTACGACCGTCCGGGTGTGCTTGCCCATATTACAGGCTGCCTCAGCAAAAAAAATGTCAACATTGCTTTTATGAAGCTTTTCCGGGAAACAAAGGGAGATATCGCTTACAGTATCATAGAATTTGACGGCACTCTGCCGGAAGATGCAGAAGCACAGATTTCCCAGAATCCTAACGTTCAGGATGTGATCTTTATACCAATTCAAAGGAGAAGTTAAGACATGGATTTTAAGAATGCACAGGAGCTCCTTGAGCTTTGCAAAAAAGAAAACTGCCCCATCTCTTCTATTATGAAAAAAAGAGAATGTATCCTTTCAGAAACCACAGAAGAAGCCATTACCGCGCAGATGGATCATTCCCTGAAAATCATGAGAGAGTCCGTAGCTTCCCCCATCCAGTCCCCGAAAAAATCGATTGGAGGACTGATTGGGGGGGAAGCGCAGCTGGTCGATCATCACAGACGCAGCGGAAATTCTATCTGCGGTTCTGTTCTTTCCAGGGCGATTGCCTATTCTATGGCAGTTCTGGAAACCAATACCACTATGGGGCTGATCGTTGCGGCACCTACTGCCGGATCCTCCGGAGTTCTTCCGGGGCTTCTCCTTGCGCTTCAGGAGGAATATCATTTAAGTGACACCGTAGTTATAGACGCACTTTTTAATGCCGGAGCCATTGGATATCTCGCTATGCGTAACGCTACCGTAGCCGGCGCTGTAGGAGGCTGTCAGGCAGAGGTGGGCGTTGCTTCCGCCATGGCTGCCTCTGCTGCGGTTGAGCTGATGGGAGGGACTCCGGAGCAGTGTCTCCATGCAGCCGTTTCTGTTCTGATGAATTTCCTCGGACTGGTATGCGACCCTATCGGCGGTCTGGTAGAATGTCCCTGTCAGGGACGTAATGCCGCAGGAGTTGCAGTTGCACTGACCGGAGCCGAACTGGCCTTAAGCGGGGTAAAGCAGCTGATTCCCTTTGACGAAATGCTCCAGACCATGTATCAGGTAGGCAAACAGATCCCCCCTGGACTTCGGGAAACTGCCCTGGGAGGCTGTGCCGCCACACCAGCCGGAAAGAAACTGGGCTGCAGCATCTGCCATAAGTAAAAAGGAGACTCCATGATAAAAACTGTAATTTTCGATATTGATAAAAGAGCCTTATTAACATTTATGTTATCCTGTCAAAAACAATCGCCTGCCCGTTAATCTGCCAGAACATTTTGTTCCCTTTTACCTTGCAGTCAAAGGTGGAGTTTGTTTCATCACTGACAACACACAGCATATCATCACTGTATTCATAGGTAAATCCAAAGGACATACTCCGCGTATCCAATTCCTCTGCGATTTTTTTGGTTTGGATCCATTTAATTCTCAAAATATTCGCATAAAAGACAAGGGCAATGATTGCAATTACAGTGATCCATTTCAGGGCATTATGTTTTTTTACCGGCTTCTCAACTGCTGCTTCTGATTTTTTGTTTTTTTGATAATATTATTATAATATCTGTTTTTTCAAATTTGTTTTTTATGATTTCTTCTATATTAAAACATAAAAAAAACTGTAATGCTTTCGCACTACAGTCTCTTAACGATCATATATTCAAAAC
>UQLX01000066.1 GCA_900541985.1 uncultured Blautia sp.
TATCATTTTGGTGCAAGCGTGATTCATGGGCAGCGTAGCAATATTTTGCGCTTACCTTTGTTTATCCTTCCTCTATCATCACACATTTATCTCTTCCTGTATTTTTCGCCTGATAAAGAGCCTGGTCCGCATGAGAAATGTAGCTTTCCCACGGCAGCCCCTGCGCCGGACATCCCGAATAAATACCGACACTGACCGTAATTCTGCGGGAATCCTCGTCGGAAAATCCGATCACAAGATCTCTGATCACCTGATTAAAAAGCTTTCCCTTCTCAAGGGCAGAGTTTTTGTCTATCCCGATTCCAATATAGAGAAATTCTTCTCCTCCATATCGGATCATATATTCGCTCTCCTGATCCAGTTCCTGCTCCAGCCGCCATGCGACGCGGCGCAGACATTCATCTCCCTGCTGATGTCCATAGCTGTCATTATAACGTTTAAAATGATCTATATCGATCATCATAATCGTCATATATGAATTTTCCATTACGCACTGCCGGTACAGTTCCTCTATATTTTCCTCGAGAAACCTGCGGTTTCTCAGTCTTGTAAGTGCATCTCTGGTTGCATGGTCAAGCAAAAGACGGTTTTGCTCCACGATCGTCTCCTGATCAAGATAACGCTGTCTTTCCAGGAAATACCGGTAAATACAGATAAATACAGCCATAGCTGTCATAATAATAATATTTACATAGCTTCCGTAATTATCAACAGGCTCTCTCTGAAGCACAGGAAGCATAACCAGCATCAGTATAAGAAGGCTCCCATATAATATCACCGTCTGCAATGGCGTAAAGTACACGATCACAGCTATGGTAAGCGCCGCAATAAGGTACACACTGATATTTTTGGATACTCTCTGATCGTAAATTGTAATACCAGCGCTCCACAGAAGCAGAAATACAGCAAAAATTTTCTGAAATAACAGCGCCTGTATCTCATATACTGCAGAATTCTTTTTTATATAGCGAATCAGGAAAATACCTGCCACAGTTGCCAGAAACAGAATCAGATACATTGTAAAATATACACGACTGGCAGTTGTATGAAGTCTTCCCCCGGTATACAGCAGGGTATATCCGATATTGTATATCTGTATTACCAAAATCATATACAAAAAATATCCATTATATTTCAGAATCCGCCTGGAGCAGAACAGTGCATATCCTTTCTCCTGCTCCGGAGACATAGGACAGAACATTTTTTTCAATACTTCCCTCATGGACTTTTCTCCTCTCAGTTACTGCTCTGCCCTTTATTGTACCATAGTTGCTTACAAATGGCGACAGAAAGCTTTGTGAAGGCGGCGTAAATTTACTGTAGGAATTATAGTGGCAGAAACTGCCGGATGTGTTTCAGATATATCAGTTCAATTCAATACCTTTTTATACTATACTTCCTTTGTTTTCTTCTTGCAAGTCCTTTACTTTTATAATCCCCAGATATGCGCATTAAACCATGCATACTTTTTCACTTCTGTACTGACACTGTGGTTTATGCTCTCTATATATTTCCCGAGCTTATTGTGACGATGTCTCTCCCATCGCAGCATACTCTCGCAACTCAGCACTTCGTTTTCTGCGCCGGCTGCTACCGGAAGCTCCCGCTCCTGCTGTCTGACCAGTTCCAACATATCCCCGCCGTTCCAATAATACGCCCTTAAATGCGCCATTTTATCTACTCCTGTCCGGTTCCAGCCCATAGGACGGGAACTCATCCGCGAGGACAATACATGGCTCACATGCCCTTCTGCGCTGCATCCCTTTACTGTCTCTCGATCCTTTAAACGGATTTTTGCTGCTGTCCAGTTCGAGAGGATATAGGCTCCGCTTTCTTCAATCCGTTTTTCTATCGCTTCTGTTTCTGCGCAGACTTTCAGCCGTTCAACTACACTTTGGAAATCTGCCTTGGTTCCGCTTTTGATCGCATCACAGAGTCCTTTTCGTGCATCATCCACGCTGTCTTTCAAATGGCTTGTCATTTTCAACAGATACTTTTGCAGATGGAATCCATCCAATACACTGGTGATCCCCGCAATCCTCTTTTTCCCGCCCTGGATCCATGTCCCTCCATCTGCATTCAGATAGATCTTCTTCACTTTTTTCAGATCATATTTCAAACTTCCTGTCGACCAGCGAGGTTCTCATGCCCTACAAGCCTTATG